>CAYLUN010000031.1:0-55182 GCA_964386865.1 uncultured Lentisphaeraceae bacterium
GCAGCATGAGCAACGCCCTGCGCGCCGGCTTCAGCATCAACCAGGCCTTCGAGACGGTCGTGCAGAACGGCGAAAAGCCCATCGCGCAGGAGTTCGGCGTCCTGCTCCAGCAGATGCGCGTGGGCATGAACTTCTACGACTCCCTCCAGAGCCTCGACAAGCGCGTCGGCAGCGACGACCTCACGCTCGTCGTCACGGCCATCGATATCGCGCGCCGCACCGGCGGCAACCTCACCGAGATATTCGACAAGATCAGCCTCACCATCCGCGAGCGCATGCGCATCGAGCGCCGCGTCCAGACGCTGACCGCCCAAGGCAAGCTGCAGGGCATCATTGTGGCGATGATGCCCGTGATCCTCGGCACCGCCATGACGATGATTAAGCCCGGCCTGATGATCCCGTTCTTCAAGTCCGTCAACGGCATGATCGCGGTCGCCATCACCATCACGCTCATCACCGTCGGCTGGTTCTTCATCCGCAAGATCATCAAGATCGACGTCTAGCCCGCCCCGGGAGCGGAGCCACTCCTGTCCCCCGTCGGTCGTCGGTCATCTACCGCGCGCGCTACTCCAGCGGCAGCGGCTGCGAGGCGTCGCACGCGGGCAGCGATTTGACGAGTTCGGGCAGGTCGTAGACCCGCAGCGCGCCGTGGACGGCGTTGATGAGCTGGTTGGTCGCCAGCGGGTGCTCCAGCAGCTCGCTCCACGACGCGAGGCCGCCGATCAGGGTGACGTGCTCGAACAGCCCCGGCTCCAGCGCCGCCGCGTGCAGCGCCGCTGGCACGGCCACGCCGGTCGCAGCCAGCCGGACTTTGACCTTCACCTCCTCGCGCGGCAGGCCCCGCGCGAAGCGCCCCCACTGGAGCACGTCCTCGGCCCGCTTGGCCAGGTAAGAGGTTCCGAGCAGATAGGCCGCAAAGGCGTCCTTCCACTCGAGTCCGAGCTTGTCGTCGCGGTCGCCGATCACCCCGCCCTGCGTCAGCCCCAGACCCCGCAGCTCCGCCACGACCACGGTCTCGCCGCGTTTGACGCACGCGGCGATCTCCTCCGCGTCGGCCGCCCACGCGCCGGCCCCGCACACCAGAAGCGTCACCGTCGTCGCGAGCGGAACCTCCGAACCGTAGAGCAGCGCCGCCAGTTCGATCCCGGGCTCGGGGCGCAGGCAGAAGGTGACCGGATGCTTGCCCAGGCTCTTTAAACTGCGGTACGCCTCCTCCTGATCCGTCACACCCGGCGGCAGCTCGCTCAGCCGCCGGATGCCCGTCACCTGCCGCACCTGTTCGAGCGCTGCAGCCGGGTCTTGCCACAGCGCCGCACGCGCCCTCGCCAGCTCCGCATTGCGCATGCGGTTGATGTCGTGCGCGCTGCGCTCGCCCGGCAGCAGCATGACCTGGCCGCCCGGCGTACACCACGCTTCAGCGCCCCGGATGAGAGGCTCGTCGGGACGCTCGGGCAGCACGTCCGCGCTGTCGAGCAGCCAGCGCTTCATCCAGCCCACGGCCCCCGCCCGCAGGGGGGCTGTGAACCCGTGCTTCTCGTCCGCCACGCACTGCGCAAGACGGTCGCCCGCCCCGAACAGCTCGTACACGTGCCGCGCCTTCCCGACGGACGCGCGCGCCCCATCGATGTCAAAGAAATCCTTGGTCGCGCTGCAGACCAGCGTCGGGTTCGGCGCGCGCAGCGCCACGTACTCCGCGTGGTCCATCCCGAAGGCGAGCTGCCCGAAGATGTTCTGCTCCGCGTCTTGGGGGCCGATCTTCTCAGCCACGTGCCGCAAATCCGTGATGTAGCAGCTCGGCGCGGCCGCCCGGATGCGCGGGTCGAGCGCCATCAGGTAGCTTGTGAGCGTGCCGCCGCCCGAGTTGCCGGTGCAGCCGAGCCGGCCGGGGTCGACCTCCGGGCGGCTCGCCAGATAGTCCAGCGCCCGCATTCCGTCCCAGATGCGGAAGGTCGCCGTGCTGCGTCCGAGCAGGATGCTGCCCACGCCGAGCCGCGAGTGCGCGGCCGTGCCGCTCACGCGCGGTTTGCCAGCCGCGTCAAGCAGCTGCGCGCGCTCGCCCTGGTCGAGCGGGTCGTAGAGCAGGGCGGCCATGCCGTTGCGGGCCAGGTTTGCGCAAACCCATTGGTAGGCGTCGCAGTCTTTGCCGCCCGCGCTGTGGCCGCACGGCACGAGCACGCCGGGCGCCTGTGCGTCGCCGTTGCCAGGCAGGTAGAGCAGCGCCGTCACATGGTGATTCGGCTGGCTCTCAAAGAGCACCTTCTCGACGCGGTAGCCGTCGCGTGCGATCACGCCCACGGTTCGGGCGTTGAGCGGCGTGCGGGCGGGAAAGCCGCCCAGCGCGCCGACGAACCGCTCCCTGATCCGCCGCTGATAGGCCTCCGCCTGCTCTTTCGTGGCCAGCGCCGCGCGCGCGGCGTCGGCCCGGTCGGTCGCCTCGGCCACTTGCTGCAGCCAGTAGTGGCGCATCATCAGCGCGTTGGTCTGCGGCCGCGCCTGCCACTCGTTCTCGCCGCTGCAGCAAGCCGCAGCCAGAAGCACCCCCAGCATCCATCGTTTCATGAACGGCCTCCACGCTTGGCATCAGCATAGCAAGGCGAGCCGCATGACGTCCAGCCTTCAGGCGCTAAACTGAATCGCGACCCGCTCACTTGGGTGCGATTTTACTTCGTTGCATCGCACCCAGAAGTCAGAATTCAGGAGTCAGAATTCAGAATTGCTTCGCAACGACTTACATACGAAAGCGCCGCCCAAAAAGGTGTCTCCCAAAGAGGAGACAGGAAGAATCTCGCGCGAATCGGACATAACTCGTTGGCATCCAACTCCTGAATTCTGGCTTCTGGCTTCTGAATTCTGTGCGATTGCAATAGTTTGCAATCGCACCCCGCTCACTTTGCGCTTGCGCAATAATGTGGGAATCGCTTACTATTGTGACGCTATTTTTGGTTTTTGATCATACGGGGCGCGTCATTGTCTTTGCCGGTGAACGAAAAAGCCGGTGGCGCGTTTGGGCATGTGTACTGCCTGCGGTGCGTTCTTGTGCCATGGAGGGCCGCGCTGCCGGATACAGCAACGACATGGCTATGACAGTGAACACACGAGGAATGCAGACATGGATATCTATGTTGGCAACCTTCCGTATTCGACCACAGATGACGACTTGAGAGGCTTGTTCGCGGCGTATGGTGAGGTTGCCTCCGCCCGTGTCGTCATCGACCGCGAGACCGGGCAGTCGAAAGGTTTCGGCTTCGTCGACATGCCGGACCGGAGCCAGGCCCAGCAGGCGGTCAACGCGCTGAACGGCTATGACAGCGATGGCCGCAAGCTGCGCGTGAACGAGTCCCAGCCGAAACCCCGCGACGACCGCGGCCCCCGCGGCGGCGGCGGTGGTGGTGGCGGCGGCGGCTTCCGTGAGCGCCGCGGCGGCGGCGGCGGCGGCGAGCGCTGGTAGGTCGGCAGACCGGACGTCGCAGATCACACGACGACGTGGCGGCACCCTTCGCGGGTGCCGCCTTTTTCGTGCGCGCGTCACTCGACTTTGAACTCGACCGTCAGCACGTCGTACTGCTTGAGGAACGCCACCGAGAGGCCGCGGATCGGCATCGCGTTTGCCGCGGCCTTCAGCACCGTCTGGTCGAAGAAGGCGCTTCCGGAAGACTGCCTGATCCGGTACGAAACCACGCGGCCTGACATGTCCAGCCGGATCTCCAGCAGGGCGGGCTTGGGCCCTGCGTCGCCCACGCCGGGCTGCTCCCACGCCTCGTACATCGCCCGCTTCACCAGCGACGCGCACCGCGACATTTCGTCCTCGGGGATGCTGTTGCGCAGCCCCGGCTTCGCGCCCTTATCCAGCATCTCGCGGATCTTGTCACGCGACAGCGCCGCGTCCGTCAGCGGCTTGGTGGTCGCCGGCTTGAGCTTGGTGAAGTCCCCCTTCGGCTGGGGCGCTCGGACGGGCACGGGGGCTTCGATGCGCGTGCCCTTCACAAACGGCTTCTTCGGGGCCGGCTTGTCCGGCTTCTTGTCGGGCTCCTTGGGCTTCACCGGCTCCGGCTTCTTTTTCACGGGCTCGGGCTTTTTCTGCTCGACCACAATGGCGTCCGGGGGCGGGTCGGGAAGCGGCACGGGGGGCGGCGCGTCCGGTTCCGGCTCCGGCACCGGCGCGGGCATTTCCTGCTTGTCCGGAGGCTGCTCCGGCGGCACGTTGGGCGGAACCAGGTTCTCCTCCAAAACCACCGTGAAATCGACGGGGATAGCCAGCTCCTGAGGCCGAAAGGCGGGCAGCAGCGGCACGAGCACGGCGGCAAGCAGCAACACGCCGTGCAGCGCGCACGACCACTTCATCGAATAGGTGTTGACCGGCCCCGTCTTCACATCAGGCTCCCGCAGCTCCTACGCCCCTAGTCGGACAGCGTCACCAGCGCCATCCGCGTGATTTTGACTTTGTAGAGGATCTTCATAACGTCAATCACTTTGCCGTACTCGATCCGCTCGTCGCCGCGCACCAGCACGGCGGTCTCCGGGTCGTCGGCCGCCAGGTTGCCCAAGGTGCGCTCGAGATCCTCGAGCGTGATCGCCCGGTTGTTGAGGTACACCTTGCTCTCCGCGTCCAGCGTGACCACGTTGGTCTTCTTGGTCGGCAGCTCGTCGGTCTTGCCCTGCGGCAGCCGGATCGAAATGCCTTGCTCCAGCGCGGGCATGGTGATGATGAAGGTGATCAGCAGAAGGAACGTCAGGTCGATCAGCGACGTCATATCGATGTTGTTGATCACCGTGGACGGCTTCTTGCGACCCAGCCGGCGCAGCGCCATTAGTCATCCCTCCCCTGAAACTCGCAGGCGATGCGGCCCAGCAGCTCGTCCGCGAAGCCGTCCATGTCCGTAGCGAGCTGGCGCACCTTGATCGCGAGGTTGTTGTAGAAGATCGCGCACGGGATCGCCACCAGAAGCCCCACGACCGTTGTGACCAGCGCCGAGGAGATGGCGGGAGCGATCACGGAGAGCAGCACCGTCCCCTTCGTCCCCATGTCAGCGAACGCGTCCAGCACGCCCCAAACCGTGCCCAGCAGGCCCAGCATGGGAGAGGCCGTCACGATCGTCGCGAGCAGCCCCATGCCGTGCTCCACGCGGATGCCCTCCTCCTGCACCGTGTGCTCGCACGTGCTGCGGACGAGCTCGATCTCTCGCGGCGACAGCGCGGCGTTATCCGCGCCGCTCAGCTTGCCGATCACCGAGCGCCGCACGTCCGGGTCGAGCAGCTTGACCATGCGCTCGCAGGTGCGATCGTAGATCAGCTCCAAGGACGTGAGCGAGCCCTTCTTGCGGAGCAGGTAGTAGTCCAGCACATCGCGGCCGGCCAGAAACTCGCGCAGAAACCGGCGGCTGTTGCGGATGATGCTGTTCAGCTCCTGGTTCTTGCCGATGATGATGGCCGCCGCCACGATCGAGCTGGCGACCTGCACCAACACGATTCCCTTGCCCATCATGTTCGACGCCATGAAGCCGCCGAGCAAAGACGCCACAGGCAAACCGACCGCGAGAAAACCGAGTCCATACATGAGAGAAGCCTCCTACACAAAAAGGAGGAGTAAAGAATGCGTCACGCGCGCCCGGAAGTCAACTCCATGTTGAGATAAACATGCGCTTGTCAAGCCGGCGGGCGGGCCTTAAACTGAATCCCCATACCGAGCCAAGGAGCCGACTATGCCCGAGCTGCGCCGCGTCACGATCAGTTACCGAGTGCCTTACGCCGACACCGACCAAATGCACGTCGTGTACTATGCCAACTATCTGGCCTACTTTGAGCGCGCGCGCAACGAGCTGCTGCGGGCGTGCGGCTACACCTACCGGGCCCTTGAAGCGAGCGGCTTCGGGCTGCCCGTCTCGGAGGCGCACGTGAGCTACCTCGCGCCGGCCACCTATGACGACCTGCTGGAGATCACCGCGTGGTGCGAGGGCTTCAGGGGGGCGCGCCTGACCATCCGCTGCGAGGTGCGGCGAGAGGGGCGGCTGCTGGCCGAGGGGCACACCGTGCACGCGCTGGTCGACCTCCGCACGCTGCGCCCGGCCCGGCCCTCAGCCGACCTTCGGGACGCCCTCGGCGGGGCCTTGTCCGCGGCCCCCGCCGCGCCCTGACTTCACAGCGCGTCCACGAGCCGCGACGACAGCACGCGGAGGCTTTCCGCGTCCAGAACGAACACCACGTCCAACCCGCGGAGCATGGCGTAGCGCTTGCCGAAGCCCGCCTCCTTGCCGACCAGCAGGGTCTTCCGCAGCGCGTCCGTTGCGTCCACGTCGAGGCTGACCTCGAGCCAGGCCGACCGGAGCCCGTAGGCGTCGAGGTCGTCGAGCGCCACGCCCAGCTTCTCGATCCGGTCCGCTTTGAGAGCCGTTGCGCACGCGAGCCAGGCGCCGAGCCGCTCGGAGGCCACGTGGCCCGTCATGCCCTCGCCGAGGCGCCACACCAGGCTGCCCGCGTCGCGCCGCACCGTCTCCCCGGCGCCGCCCCCCTGCCTCTTCACCGTGATCCGCCGCACGCTGTCCGCGCTCAGCTCGAGCACGGCCTTGTCGTGCAGCCCCAGCAGGCCGATCAGGCTCACCAGCGCGGGCGGGACGTTGCTGCTCGCCACGTGGAACACCGCCGGCGTGTTCGTGAACGTGACGCGGTAGCTCGTCCCCTCCACGTCGTCAGGCGCGATGGTGAAGCGGTACGCCGACTGCTCGGCGACCAGCTCCACGTAGCTGATGGGCGGCGCGGTTTCCGCCGAAAGGCGCTGAGTCTCTTGAGCGTCCTCCGTCACGGAGTCGGCGTTCACGCGCAGCAGCCGCTCAACCGTCTCGCGCACCGCACGCTGATCCGCCCGATCCTCGACCGGCGCCTGAAGCCGCCACACGTCATTCGTCTGGGCGAGCGCGAACAGGACGTCGCCGAAGCGCACCTCCAGCCGGCGAACGCTGTCCGGCCTGTCGAAAAAGAGCCGCGTGTCGCGAAGGTCAGACGGCTTCAGGCTGAGCGCATTCACGACGTCGTTCGAGACCGCTACGACCGTGTCCCCGCCCTGAAGCAGGGCGTAGCGGAGCGCGTCCGAATCATCGAGCGGTCGGCCGAACAGCAGGCGCGCCGACACCGACGAGCCGCCCTCCTGCAGACTGACCTGCAGCGCGGCATCGGAGCCCAGCCCGTAGAGCTCCATTCTGGACTTCAGTGCCGAGTCGGCGTCCGACACGCTCATCGCCGTGGCCGCCGTGGGCCACACGAAGCGCGCCACGCGGGCGCCGAGCAAGGCGTCCAGCACCGCTTCGACGCGCGCGTCCGAAGCGGGCGCCGCAGCGGGCTGCACCAGGCGCCAGGTCCCCGTCTCCTTCGACAGCTTGATAAACGGACGCCCCGGCGACCGAAGCTCCAGCGTCCGCACCGACGCGCGGTCGCCGTGCACCAGCTTGCGCGAACGCAAGTCGTCTGCGCTTCGCGGCAGCACCGCGCCCAGGTCGGCAGAAGCCACGAGGACCTGGTCGAGGTCGTCGACGCGCACGTACACCTCCTGCCCCAGCGGCGTCGGCGAGCCCACCCGCACCACCGTCTGCCACTGAGGGCCGCAGAACACCACCGACGCCAGCGCGGACGAGAGGCCGAGCTCCTTGAGCGACAGCTCGCGCCGGCGCAGCTCCTGCGAGCTGATCGCGTCCGACACCCGCGCGTTCTCGAACGTGTCGATCAGGCGGGCCACCGCGCCTTGGTCGGCCCGCGAAGGGAAAGGCGCGTGCATGTCCCAGCGGCCCGCGCGACGCCGCAGCTCGACGCGGACGTCGCCGCGCTCCACCACCACGCTCTCAAGCGAGTCCAGCGGATGCGTGAGCAGCGTGGCCCGAACCTTGCTCTCGGACGGGAAGAAGCGCGCGCGCCGCTGCGCCGCCCACAGGAGCAGCGCGCACACGCAGATGCCCGCCAGCAGAAAAAGAATGACCCGTCGATTACCCATACCACCTTTTGCGTCAGCGCCGCACGCGCAGCGAAAGAACCAGAAACACCAGCAGGAACACGGCGGGCAAGGCCACCGCCGACCAGCCCATGAACACCATCCACTCGCGCCGCGAGAACCCGGTCACCAGCGTCGCGTCGCCGCCCAGCGACGTCGCCGTTCCCGTGTCGATGCCAGCCAGCCAAGACACGGCGTTTAAGAAAAGGTCGCGGTTGGCGTTCGCCCGCGTCGACAGCGCGCCATTCATCACAAAGTCCGTTTCGCCGAACACGCACACGCGGGTCGGCCTGTAGGCGACGTCCTTGGAGACCGAGCCGCCCCGCTCCGAGACCGCCACCATGGAAACGGGGCCGCGCAGCTCGCTCTGCGCGTCGAAATGCCGGGGGAACACATCGGGGTGCGACTCGCCCCAGCCATCGCTGTCCGTGCTGACCACGAGCGTGACTTTCGGCCGGTCGGCCCCCCCCTCCTTTGCCGTTTCGTCAGCAACGGAAAGGCAGACCGCGTGGCCAAACACGACCGACGCGTTGCTGAGATTCCTCGTGATCACATGGTCGGCGAAGGCGGTCGCCACCACGTCCAGCCCGGAAAGCGTCTTCGGGCTTGCGGCGATGAAGGGCGTCAAGCGAATCCCCCACTTCTCGAGCAGCGGCTCCAAGCCGGTCGCCGCGCCCGGGGCGACGAGATAGAGGAGGCGCCCGCCGCGCTGCAGAAAAGCCTCGATCAGCCTCTGCTCGTCCTGCGCGAGCGACCGGTTGGCACCCGCCATCACGAGGACGTGGCAGTCGGCCGGAATCTGGCTCATCCCCGGCAGCGCGAGCGCCTTGATGTCATAGCCGTCCCGCTTCATCGCCCGCGCGATGTCCGAGAAGCCCCGCAGCTCGTCGTAGTCGTCCGCCCGCACCTCGCCGTGGCCCTGCAGCCAGTATACGACCGAGCGCTCGTACGGCAGCGAGAGGCGTGAAATCGCCGAGGCGCACGCCATCTCGCCGCGGAACACGCCCAGCCCGCCCTCTCCGCCGCGCCCCGACGGGCCCTCCTGAAGGTGCCGCTGCGTCTGCCGGGTCAGCATGTCGTCGAGCGTCACCACTATCCGGCGCCGCTGCCGCTCGAACAGGAGCGCGTTCTCCGGCACGCCCCACGCGGCCAGCTGCGCGGCGCGGGTCAGGTCCCAGCGCGGGTCAACGTACTCGATCACGATCTCCGCGCCAGCCACGCTCCTGGACGCCTGCCGGATGCCCCTCAGCAGGCGCGACACGGGGCGGAACATCGTGTGGCGCCTGTCCATAAAGCACGCGACTTTGATCGAGCCCTGCGTGTCCGCCAGCACGTCGCGCGTGCGCTCGGAGACCAGCTTGACTGTTCCGACGGAGACTTCCCAGGACAAGTCCAGGCGATACGCCAGCGCAACCGCCAGACAGGTCAGCACCGCGCCCAATAGCACGGACAGAACCGACGTCGCCAGCAGCGTCCGCCTGCTGGCCGCAGGCCGACCCGCAGCCCCTCTGTCTTTTTCGCCTTTCACCTGAGACACCCCATATGACGCGCGCTCACCCCCTGAACCGCAGGCAGGCGAGCAGCTTCGAGCAGCCAAAAAGGAAGAAGACGGTCAGCGTCACATACAACGCCAGAACCCCCGTCGAAAACAGCCCCGTCGAAAAGTCGTACACGTGCATCAGCAGCGGCATCCACGCCACCTCCAGCCGCACGGAAGGGATCCAGGCCAGGATCACCGCATAGACCGCGACCGGCAGCCCGCTGCACAGGACGAGCGAGCTCACCGCCGCCGCCGCCTGGTTCCGGAAGAACACCGAGACCATCGTGCCCGCCGCGCACCAGGTCGACGCCTGCAAGATGAGAATCAGGAACGTCGCGGCAAATCCCGGCGCCCGCACGGTTCCCTGCACCGGCTCGGACAACGCGGGCAGCACGACGGCCGGCGGCACCAGCGACAGCGCGAGCGCGAGCGCCATGACGGTCATGGCCGACAGGTACTTGCCAATCACCAAGTCACGCTCCCGGATCGGGGACGCCATCAGCAGGTCGATCATGCCGGTCGAGCGCTCCTCGGCGAAGAGCCGCATCGTCAGCACCGCGCTTAGGATCGGCAGCCAGGGCGCCACGGAGACGCCCCAGATGCTCTGCACCTGCAGCACGCTCCCCTCATGCCGCCTCAGCAGCATCACGAAAGTCCAGCCGCAGACAGCCAGAAAGGCCGCCACCGGCACACAGCACGAGAAGGCGCCCCGGAACGACCGCACCTCGCGCAGCCACGTCACTTGTATGGCGGTCATAGCGGCTCCTCCCCGCCCGCGCCGGAGGCGCTGATCTGCCGCTCCAAGAGGCGGGCCAGCTCAGCCCGGCCATGCTCGCTCACGCGGTACGTCGCACACACGCGGCCGCGGTTCAGCACGATGAACCGCGTGGCCCACTCCAGCATCTCGTGAATCTCATGGCCGGCCAACACGACTGCCGCGCGCGCCGACGCCGCCGTCAGCACCGCGGCGATCTTCCTGCGGTGCGGCACGTCCAGGCCCGCGAGCGGGTCGTCCAGCAGCAGCGCCTTCGGGTGCATCACCAGCGCATCGGCCAGCCCCAGTCGCTTCCGGAAGCCGTGCGACAGCAGGCGCACCCGCGTCCTGCGCTCCTCCCCGAGACCGCACGCCTCCAGCGTCTCGCTCACGCGGCGGCGGACGCGCAAGCTGCGCTCGCCCTTCAGGCACACGCGGTAGGTCAGGTACCCCTCCACCGTCATCTCGCTGTAGAGCGGGCAGTGCTCGGACAGATAGCCGATGCCTCGGCGGTAACGGATCGGGCGCACCAGCGGATCGGTTCCGTCGAGGCGGACCGTGCCCGCATCCTGCATCAGCAGCGTCGCCAGAATCCTGAGCAGCGTCGTCTTCCCCGCGCCGTTCGGCCCGGTCACAGCCACGATCTCGCCCGGCGCCACATCGAACGTGACGTCATCCAGCGCCCTGCGCGCGCCGTAGGCAAACGAAATATGCTCGACTTCCAGCATCTCAGCGCCCCAGCTCCCCATGCTCCTGCCCGGCCGCCACGAAAGGAGCGAGCGCGCCGCGCAGCAGCGCCGTTCGCGCCGCCAACTGCGACGCGTCGCGCGCCTCGACGATCAGCCGCAGGTACGGCTCCGTGTTCGACTTCCGGATGTTCAGCCACCAGTCGGCGTACTCGATCCGCACGCCGTCGAACGAGTACGACGCCAGCGGCTCGCCGAACGCCTTCAGCGCGAGCAGCGCCGCCGCGATCGCCCCGTCCTTGTCCTCGATCTGAAAATTCATCTCGCCCGAGTTGGCGTAACGGCGGATCGGCGCGATCAGCCCGCTGAAGCTCACGCCCCGCCGCTTCGCGTCGGCCAGCGCGTTCAGAACCAGCAGCGCGGCCAGCTCGCCGGAATCGCAGCAGCAGAAGTCGCGAAAATAGTAGTGCCCCGCCAGCTCCCCGCCGCAGACCGCGCCGGTCTCGCGCAGGGCCACCTTGGCGAAGGCGTGCCCGACCTTGCCCATCACCGTCCGCGCGCCGTCCGCCTGCAGGGCCTCGATGACCCCGCGCGACGTGCGGATATCGTGGATCACCGTCGCGCCCGGCTCGCGGGCCAAAAAGGCATGCGCGATCACAGGAATCAGATAGTCCGGCTGTATGAACGCGCCGGTCTCATCCACGAACATCACCCGGTCGGCGTCGCCGTCGAAAATCACGCCCGCGTCCAGCCCGCCCGCCCGGACCGCGGCCGCCAGCTGGGCGCAGTTCTCGATGTCCAGCGGGTTGGGCGCGTGGTGCGGGAAGCGCCCGTCGGGTGCTTCGTTGAGGTAGAGGAACGCGTCGCCCAGTACGTCGCGCGCCACGAGCCCACCCACGCCGTCCGAGCAGTCGACGGCCAGGCGCAGCCCCGACAGATCGCCGCGGTATCGGCGCAGCCACTCCACAAACGCCTCGCGGCAGTCCACGCTCCGAACGCGGCCCGGCTGCTCCGCCTCGCGCGGCAGCTCCCCGGAGCGCACGCGCGCTTCCAGTTCGGCAAGCCCCGTGGCATAGCCCACCGGCACGGCGCCCGCCCGCGACACCTTCATGCCGTTGTGCCCGGGCGGGTTGTGCGACGCCGTGATCTGCACCGACGCGTCGTAGCCGCCCCGCGCCGTGAAAAAGTAGACCATCGGGGTGGTCGCCAAGCCCATGTCGTCGACCTCGCAGCCCGCAGCCACGAGCCCACGGCAAAGCGCCTCGCGGATCGCGTCGGAGGAAAGCCGAGCGTCGCGCCCCACGAGCACGCGGCGCGCGCCCAGAACGGTCGGCAGCCACCGGCCGATCCTGAACACGGTGTCGAGATCGAACGCCTTGCCGAACTCCCCCCGCATGTCATATGCCTTGAAAAAAGACATGTCCCTCCATCGCGACTACCGGCCTGACAGCCGAAGACCCCCTCGTTGAGCGATTGACCGCCTCTCCTCGTTTCCAGGCGCTACTGGATCACCACCAGCGAGATGCCGGCGTGCTCGCCCTTCGGCTTCATGGTCTTGAGCCAGGAGGGCATCTTCTCGCCACCCGCCGCCGACAGCCCGTTTGTGGCCAGCCCCTCGGGCGACGCCGCCGCCAGCGTCTCCATGACCTCTTGCAGGCGGGCGGCGCTGCGACGATCGCGCTGAGCAGACGAGGAAAAAGCGCCTAGAATGCCCCCCACCAGCATGCAGATGATCGAAACGAGCGTCAAGGTTGACAGCGTGACCGACGGCTTGCCGTCTTGTCCGACCCGCAGCCCAGACTCGGCCAAGGCCCGATCTCGAACCGCCTCCAGTCGCTCGCGCTCCAGCAAGATCCGCTCGCGCTCCAGCTTCAGCTTCTCGTGCTCGATCTGCAGTTCTGTCCGCGACAACGTTTCGTCGTCGCCGCGAACCTCCTGACTTGCCACAGCTGACCGCTCGTCCATCTCACGCTCCTCGCTCTCGCCCACTTTGCCTCAAGTTCATTCTTAGTATAGTGCAAACAGCCTCCCTTCGAAACAGTAAAGTCACGCGGTAAAGTCACGGCTTACCGGCCGGGCGGCAGCCGCGCGAGTCACCCCCGCCTGCGCAGACGCTCGCGCCCTGCACCCAACGCGCCCCGCTTGCGCGCGTCTTTCTTTGATCGGGAGCGACTGCAGCTTGACCGAACGGTCGCGGATTCGGTATTTTAACGTCTATTTCAAGCGAGACTTGGATGACGTATGACACAAGACCTGCAACACCTGCTGGACAAGATCCAGCGCGACGGCGTGGACAAGGCCAAGTCCGAGGCGGACAAGATCTTGGAGAAGGCCAGCGCGCAGTCCGGCGCCCTGCTCGCTGACGCCAAGAGCGAGGCGGCCCGCATCATCGCCTGCGCGCGGCAGGAGGCCGAGGCGTTTGAGAGCCGCGCCGAAGAGACTATCCGCCAGTCCGCCCGCGACACGGTTCTAGTCGTTGAGAAGTCCGTCACGGCGCTCCTGACCAACCTGTTGCTGAAGGACATCAACGCCGCCCTGGGCGAAGCGGACCTCGCCGCTAGCCTTGCGGCCGAAGCCGTCCGCGCCTACCTCTCCGGCAGCGGCGCGGTCGAGGTCGTCGCAGCCTCGAAACTGGCCGACTCTCTGCGCGCCAAGCTCGCCGCCGAGGCTGTGGACGGCGTCACGGTCGTCACCGACGACGCGACCGGCGCAGGGTTCCGCGTCCGTCTTGCGCACGGTCGCATCGAGCACGCCTTCACCGGCGCCGCCGTGTCCGAGGCTCTTGCCCGCCAGCTCCGTCCCCGTCTCGCCGCCCTGATGAAGCCGACCTGAGCCGCCAGCCGTCCGAGCCTCGCATGAGCCTCTACTACTTACTCGCCAGCCTGCCGACACTGACCTTCGACGCCACGCCGTCCCTGTCCGCCGCCGCGTTCTTGGAGGCCTGCCGCGCGCAGCTCGGGGAGGCCGACGCCGAGGCCGCAGACGCGCTGTTTCACGGCGCGCCCTCCAGCCACCCGTTCGCCGCCGCGTGGCGCGACAAGGAGGCGATCTTGCGCAACGCCGTGGCGCGCGAGCGCGCTCGCGCAGCCGGCTTGGACGCCACCCGCTGGCTGCGCCCCACGGACGGCTGCGACACCCAGATCGAGAGCCTGGTCGAAGACGCCTTCCAAGAGGGCGACCCGCTCAAGAAGGAGAAGGCTCTCGACCAGGCGCGGTGGACCGCCGCCGAGGAGCTGCAGGGCCCCGACCCGCTCAGCGTCAAGGTCGCCCTCGCCTACGCGGTCAAGCTCGCCATCCTCGCGCGCTGGTCCGCGCGCCGCGCGAACCGCGGCCACAAGGTCTTCGACACGCTCACCGCCATCCCGATCACGGTCGGAGGTGCGGGCGAATAGTCACTCACCCTGCAGGAAACCGCTTTATGTCTACAACAGGTAAAATTGTCGCCGTCAACGGCAACATGATCTCGGTCGCGTTCGAGGGCGCGGTCGCCCAAAACGAGGTGGGCTACGCCTGCATTGAGCAGCCGGCTGGCCCGCAGCGGCTCATGAGCGAGATCGTCCGCATCCGCGGCCGCGTGGCCGACATGCAGGTCTTCGAAGACACGCGCGACCTGCAGATCGGCGACGCGGTCGACTTCACGGGCAACCTGCTGGCTGCCGAGCTCGGCCCAGGGTTGCTCCGGCAGATCTACGACGGCCTCCAAAACCCCCTGCCCCAGCTCGCCGAGCAGTGCGGCTTCTTCCTCCAGCGAGGCACCTACCTCAACGCGCTTGACCGTCACACGCGGTGGGCGTTCACGCCGGCCGCCAAGCCCGGCGACCGGCTGACGGCAGGAGAATCGATCGGCACCGTGCCTGAGGGCATCTTCAAGCACCGCATCATGGTGCCTTTTTCGTTCCGCGGCGTGTACACCGTCTCGCGCGTCGCCCCGGCCGGCGACTACACGGTCGAGCAGGAGGTGGCCGTGCTGACCGACGCGGACGGCCGCGACCACAGCGTGGCGATGCTGCAGCGCTGGCCTGTCAAGCTGCCCATCACCTGCTTTGCCGAGCGGCTCAAGCCGGCGGGCACCATGACCACGCGCATTCGGTCCGTGGACACTTTCTTTCCCGTCGCCCTCGGCGGAACCTACTGCATCCCCGGGCCTTTCGGAGCGGGCAAAACCGTGCTCCAGCAGATCACGTCCCGCTACGCCGATGTGGACATCGTGGTGCTCGCCGCCTGCGGCGAGCGCGCCGGCGAGGTGGTGGAGACGCTGCGCGAATTTCCCGAGCTTGAGGACCCTCGCACCGGCAAGACGCTGATGGACCGGACGGTCATCATCTGCAACACGTCGTCGATGCCCGTGGCCGCGCGCGAGGCCTCGGTCTACACGGCGGTGACGCTCGCCAGCTACTACCGCCAGATGGGCCTCAACGTGCTCCTGCTGGCCGACTCCACCTCGCGCTGGGCGCAGGCGCTGCGCGAGCTCTCGGGCCGGCTGGAGGAAATCCCCGGCGAAGAAGCGTTCCCCGCCTACCTGGAGTCGCTCATCGCCAACTTTTATGAGCGCGCGGGCCTCGTGCGGCTCAAGGACGGCTCGCTCGGCTCGGTGACCATCGGCGGCACCGTTTCGCCCGCGGGCGGCAACTTCGATGAGCCGGTGACGCAGGCCACGCTCAAGGTCGTCGGCGCGTTCCACGGCCTCTCCCGCGCCCGCTCCGACGCGCGGCGCTTCCCCGCGATCGACCCGCTCGAGAGCTGGAGCAAATATGCGAGCGTCATCGAGAAGGAGCGCGTCGAGCGGTTGCGCAAGATCCTGCGCGCCGGCAGCGACGTGGCGCAGATGATGAAGGTCGTCGGCGAGGAGGGCACGAGCATTCACGACTTCCTGTCCTACCTGAAGGGCGAGCTCCTCGACGCGGTCTACTTGCAGCAGAACGCCTTCAACGACGTGGACGCGGCCACGCCCGCCGACCGTCAGCGCGAGATGTTCGGCGTGGTCGAGCAGGCCATGCTCGCCGACTACAGCTTTACCGACAAAGCCGCGTCTCGCAAATTCTTCCAGGGGGTGACGCAGGCGTTCATCGACTGGAACCAGACGCCGTCCGACTCGCCCGAGTACGCCGCGCGGCGAGACGCAATCGCGGAGATGACAGAGGAGGCCTGCGCCCATGCATAAGGTTTACCACACCATCGACAACCTCGCGGGCAGCGTCGTCACGCTGCGCGCAGACGGGGTCAAGTACCGCGAGCTGGCCGAGGTCTCCTCTCGCTCCGGCACCTCGCTGGCCCAGGTCATCAAGCTCGACCGCGACGCCGTGACGCTGCAGGTCTTCGCCGGCGCGCGCGGCATTGCCACCGACGCCAGGGTACGCTTCCTCGGACACCCGATGCGCGTCCCCTTCTCGGACGCGCTCCTCGGACGCGCCTTCACAGGCAGCGCCGTGCCGCGCGACAAGGGGCCGGCGCTCACCGACAATCTGATCGACATCGGCACGCCTTCGGTGAACCCGGCCAAGCGCATCATACCCCGCAACATGGTCCGCACCAACATTCCGATGATCGATGTCTTCAACTCCCTGGTCGAGTCTCAGAAGCTCCCGGTTTTCGCCCGCGCCGGGGAGCCGTACAACCCCCTGCTCGCCCGCATCGCACTGCAGGCCGAGGTCGACATTATCGTCCTCGGCGGCATGGGGCTCAAGTACGACGACTACCTCTTCTTCCGCGACACGCTCGACGAGAGCGGCGCGCTCTCGCGCACGGTCATGTTCGTCCACACCGCCTCTGACCCCATCGTGGAGTGCATGCTCGTGCCGGACATCGCGCTCGCGACAGCCGAGCAGTTTGCGCTCCAGGGCAAGAAGGTTCTGGTCCTGCTCACCGACATGACCAGCTTCGCCGACGCCATGAAGGAGGTCGCCATCACGATGGAGCAGATCCCCTCCAACCGCGGCTATCCGGGCGACCTCTACTCGCAGCTCGCCGCGCGCTACGAGAAGGCCGTCGACTTCGAGGGCGCGGGCTCGATCACCATTCTCGCGGTGACCACGATGCCGGGCGACGACGTGACCCACCCCGTGCCCGACAATACGGGCTACATCACGGAGGGGCAGTTCTACCTGCGCAATGGCCGCATCGAGCCCTTCGGCTCGCTGAGCCGCCTGAAGCAGCTGGTCAACAAGAATACCCGCGACGACCACCGCACAATCATGGACGGCATGATCAAGCTCTACGCCTCCTACAAAGAGACGCAAGAGAAGCAGTCCATGGGGTTTCGCATGAGCGAGTGGGACAGCAAGCTGCTGAAATACGGCGGGCGCTTTGAGCATGAGATGATGGATCTCTCGGTCAACATCCCGCTCGAAAAGGCGCTCGACCTTGGCTGGCAGATCCTGTCCGACTGCTTCACGCCCGAGGAGACCGGCATTCCCTCGAAGCTGATTTCCAAGTTCTGGCCCACTAAATGAGAATCAAACTCACGAAAACGGAGCTGAAGGCGCAGGGCGACGCGCTCAAGCGCTTTCAGCGTTTTCTGCCGATGCTGCAGCTCAAGAAGCAGCAGCTTCAGGCTGAGATCGCCGCCATCGCCGCGCGCATCGAGGAGGTCGCGTCCCGCGAAGCGTCCGAGCGCGCGGCGCTCGAGAGCTGGGTCGCCCTGTTCGCCGAGCCGTCTGCCGAACTCGAGCGCCTGGTGACGCCCGAGCGGGTGGTCACCGACTCCAGCAACATCGCAGGCGTGACAATCCCCGTGTTCAAGCGGCTCGACGTGGCCGTCGCGCCGCTCGACCTGTTCGACACGCCCGCGTGGCTGGACGACGCCGCCCTGATCCTGGCGCGCGTGCTGGCGCTCAAGGCCGAGCGGGCCGTGCTCGACCGGCAGCGCGAGCTGGTAACCGTCGAGCTGAATACGACCTCGCAGCGCGTCAACCTCTTTGAGAAGGTGAAGATCCCCGAGTGCAGGGAGCATATCCGCGTCATCAAGATCTCGATCGGCGACGCGCTCACGGCCTCGGTCACGCGCGGCAAGATCGCGAAGGGTCGGAGCCGGCTGGCCGGCGAGGAGGACGCGGCATGATTGTCCCGATGCGACATGTCACCCTGCTCTGCGTCTGCGAGGCGCGCGAAGCGGCGCTCGGCTTCCTGCGCGAAACGGGCCTGGTCCACCTCAACGTCGAGGCGAGCGACTCGGCGCGCTTCCGCGACGCGCAGGAGCGGCTGGCCGGCGTGCAGCGAGCCCAGCAAGTCTTGGCCGCCGCGAGCGCCGACAAGCCGGTGCTGCCGGCGCTCGCGGCTCCCCACAAGGCGCCCGGACACGTCCAGCACGTCGCCAGCCTGCTGACGCAGAAGGTGCCGTCGGTTGCCGGCGATGCCGCTCAACAGGTCGCGGCGATCCTCCACCTGGCCGATGTCCGGCAGGATTTGGTGAACGAGACCGCCCGCCTGAACCGAGAGATCGAGCGCTACGCGCCGTTCGGCGCCTTCGACATCGGCCAGCTAGCCGCCCTCGCCACGCGAGGCGTTGAGATCACGCTGTTCCGCGCGCCCGCCCACCTGCCGCCGCACGCGCCGGAGGGCGCGCTGATTGAGGCGCTTGCCACCGACGAGAAGCACCTCTACGGCGTCCTGATCGGCCACGGCCGCCTGGCCGAGCCCTGCGAGGTTCTCGACCTTCCCGAGGCCTCGGTCGACGTCCTGCGCCAGCGCCGCGAGCAGGCGCTGGACCGCGCGATCAAGATCGCGGACACCCTGAAGCACGCCGCCGCCGACTCGGCCGCCGTCGGCCGCGAAGCGCGGCGGCTGGCCGACCTGTGCGCCTTTGCGGTCGCGGCCGACGCCATGCAGGCGCACGGCGCGGTCGTTTGGATCACCGGCTGGGTTCCGGCCGACCAAGAGAGGCTTCTGCGCGAGACCGCCAACGAGCAGGCGTGGGGGCTGCTGGCGCGCGACCCCGAGCCTGGCGAGCAGGTTCCTACGCTGCTGCGGCCGCCGCGGCCTCTGATGCCCATGCTGGCGCTCTTCCGCGCCCTCGGCATCTCCCCCGCTTACCACGAGGCTGACGTCAGCCTGCCGTTCTTCTGCTTCTTTGGCATCTTTTTCGCGATGCTCGTGGGCGACGGCGGCTACGGGCTGCTGATTCTGCTGCTGACGTGGCGCGCGAGGGCGAAGTGGCGGACGTCCCGGATACCCCTCTCGCCGTTCATTCTGCTCACGGTGTTCTCCGTCGCCACCGTCGTCTGGGGCGGGCTGTCGAACACCTGGTTCGGCTTCCACCCCGCGGCCCTCGACAACGCGGTCAGCCGCTGGCTCAGCCAGCCGGGCGGCAAGGGCGACGGCAACATGATGCTGATCTGCTTCACCCTCGGCGTGGCGCACCTGAGCATCGCCCGCATCTGGAATGCGGTCGAGCTGTTCCCGGACCGCAAGTTCATCGCGCAGCTCGGCTGGGTCGGCGTGATCTGGTTCATGTACTTCCTCGCCGGCAACGTGGTCGGCGTGCTAACGCTGCCGGGGCCGATGAAGGTCGTGTTCGGCGTGTCGGTCGCGCTCATCGCGCTTTTCATGCTGCGCAAGGATGAGCTGAAGACCAGCGGCGCGGACTTGGGCATGCTGCCGCTCAACATCATCAGCTGCCTCGGCGACATCATCTCGTACGTGCGCCTGTTCGCGGTCGGCTTAGCCGGCGTGAAAGTGGCCGAGAACTTCAACGAGATGGCGCTGGGCCTCAGCTTGCCCCTGGTGGTCAAGATACCCTGCCTGGTTGCGATCCTGCTGCTCGGCCACGCCCTGAACTTCGCGATGGCGGGCCTCAGCGTGCTGGTGCACGCGGTGCGGCTGAACACGCTCGAGTTTTCGAACCACAAGGGCGTCTCCTGGTCTGGCTTCGCCTTCAAGCCTTTCACGCGCAGCGCCGACACCGCGTAGGCCGGCTTCGAGCTTCCTGTCTCTTAACCCTTCACAACAAACGGAGAACGAAAATGAATCCAGAAGCAGTGTCCTCAGTTCAACAGGCCATGGGGGTTGCCGGTGCTGTAGCCTGCCTCGGCCTCAGCGCGGCCGGGTCGGCATTGGGAACCGGCGTAGCGGGCGCCGCCGCCGTCGGCGCGTGGAAGAAGTGCTACGCGCAGAACAAGCCCGCGCCCTTCCTTCTGCTCTCCTTCGTCGGCGCGCCCATCACGCAGACCCTGTACGGCATGATTCTGATGTTCACGATGTTCGGCAAAGCCCAGGTCGGCTTCCCCCTGCTCGTGCTCGGCATTTTCGCCGGGCTCGCGATCGGGCTCTCGGCGTACTATCAGGGCCGCGCCGGCGCCGCGGCTTGCGACGCCCAGGCCGAGACCGGGCAGGGCCTCACCAACTACCTCGCCGCGCTTGGCATTATTGAGACGACGGCTATCTTCACCATGGTCTTCACGCTCATTGCGGTCGGTAAGATCGCGGCCTGATGTCATGACAACGACCCTCTACACCCTCGCCGACCTCACGCGCCTGCCCCGGCGCCACGACTCGTTCGTCGGCATCGACTCCGACGGCTGCGTGTTCGACACGATGAGCGTCAAGCAGCGCGAGCACTTTCACCCTCTGATCATCCGGTTCTGGGGGCTTGAGGCTTGTGCGGACGAGTTCCGCGCCTGCACCGAGTTCGTGAACATGTACTCCAAGACGCGCGGCAGCAACCGCTTCCCGGCGCTGCTTCGCTCCTTCGAGCTCCTTCACGCATACCCCGGCCTGCGGGAGCGAGGCGTGCCGCTGCCGAAGCTTGACGCGCTGCGCGCCTACATACACGCTGGGCTTCCGCTCGGCAACCCGTCGCTCAAGGCTGAGGCCGAGCGCACGGGCGACCCCGAGCTCCGCCGGCTGCTAGACTGGAGCCTGGCCATCAACGCCGACATCGATGCGCGCATGCGCCCGGTGCCGCCTTTCCTCTGGGCGAGGCGGGCGCTCGACCTCATCCGCACGTCCAGCGACGCCATTGTGGTGTCGCAAACCCCGGAGCAGGCCTTGATCAAGGAGTGGGATCACCACGGCCTCCGCCATCTGGTCGACCTGATCGCCGGGCAGGAGCTGGGCGCCAAAAGCGAGCACCTGCGCCTCGCCACGGCGGGCAAGTACGCGTCTGACCGCGTGCTGATGATCGGCGACGCGGCGGGCGACCACGCCGCCGCCCAGCGCGTCGGCGCGCTTTTTTACCCCATCGTTCCCGGCGAGGAGGAGCGCTCGTGGCAGCGCTTCTGCGAGGAGGGATACGGCCGGTTCCTCAGCGGCACCTTCGCGGGCGAGTACGCGGGCGCCCTGGCCGAGGCGTTCAACGCCGCGCTGCCCGACGTCCCGCCCTGGCAGCCGTGAATTGACGCCAGAACAAGGCTTCAACCGTCACCTCCGATGGGCGCGCTATCATGGAGCCGACCACGGCTGTTACATTTTCGTGCCGCACGCATGATTGACTCCGCAAGCCATCTTGTAGCATACTACCGATAGCCATAAATGGGGTGCCTGCGGCATGGCGCTTGACCTCCCAGAACCGCAGTCGCTTTCCGTGTTGAACGCTCGTGCAGCCGAGTCAGTTATGAACAACGCATTCCGCTCTCTCCGTAGCGCTAGACGGTGTCTTGTGTTGCTGGGCGCCTTGGGCCTGTGCAGCTCAAACGCGCAAACTCCGCGTGACTTCGCCGTCGATCTGTCCGCGGCCGTCTCCACCAACGCGCCGTGCATTACCGTCAACTGGACAATCCGTCGGCCCGGCAACATCGCCGCGCAGAAGATCCATCGCCGGCTCAAGGGTGAAGCCGCCTGGGTCAAGCAGGCCGACCTCGCCACCAACACCACCAGCTACGCCGACGGCACCGCCGCTGTCGGCGTCGAGTACGAATACTGGATGGAGCGGACGTACAGCGGTATCTACCCGGACACGGCGATGGGCTACCTCAGCGCAGGCGTCAACGTCCCAATGACGGACAGCCGCGGCACGCTCTTGCTGGTGATCGACGACACGCTGGTCGCGCCCCTCGCGCCGGAAATCGCGCAGCTGCAGGCCGACCTCGCCGGCGAGGGGTGGGTCGTGCAGACGCTCACGGCAGTCCGCACGAACACCGCGGCCGCCGTCAAGGCGCAGATCGTCGCCGCCTACGTCGCCGACCCCGCGAACGTCAAAATGGTCTACCTGCTCGGGCACGTCCCGGTCCCCTATTCGGGCGACATGGCCCCCGACCTGCATGTGCCCGACCACCTCGGCGCCTGGCCTGCCGACGGCTACTACGGGGAGGTCAATGGCACGTGGACGGACGCGAGCGTGAACAACTCGGCCGCCACGCGCTCGCAAAACGACAATGTGCCGGGCGACGGCAAGTTCGACCAGAGCTATTTTCCGAACCTTGTGGAGCTCATGGTCGGCCGCCTCGACCTGCACGGCATGACGCGCGCGCCCTGCGCGTCCGTCTCCGAGGCCGCGCTCCTGCGGCGCTACCTGCGCAAGGCGCATGACTTCCGCATGCGGCAGGGCGCCTACGCCTCGATCCCGCGCCAGAGCCTGATTCGCGACGGGTTCGGCCACATCAGCGGCGAGAGCTTCGCCATCGCCGGATGGTCGTGGGCCTTTACGGGCGCGGGCTCGCTCGTCGACGAAGCCCCAGCCGGCCAGTGGTTCTCGGCCTCCTACGCGGGCGGCAAAACCTACCTCATCGCTTACGGCAACGGCGGCGGCACCTACGAGAGCGCGGCCTCTGTGGGCAACACGGCCGACTTCGGCCTCAAGCCAAGCCGCGCGCTCTTTACCAGCCTGTTCGGCAGCTACTTCGGCGACTGGGACTCCGGCGACAGCCTCTTGCGCGCGCCGCTGGCAGGCAACGCCACTGGCGATTCGCTGGGCCTCACCTGCTTCTGGGGCGGCAGGCCAAACCGCTTTATGCACCACCTGGGCATGGGCGAGACAGCCGGCTACGGCATGAGGGCTTCGCAAAATGGCAGCCTTTCCGGCGGCGGCAGCTATGCGCCCAACAACGACGCACGCACGCACACCGCGCTGATGGGCGACCCGGCGCTGCGCCTCTACCCGGTCGAGCCGCCGCGCAACGTAACCGCCGTCTCCTCCAACAACCTCGTCGCGCTCGCCTGGACGGCCTCCGCCGAGACGAACCTGTTGGGCTACCACGTCTACCGCGCGAGCACAGCCACCGGCCCCTACGCGCGGCTGACCGCCGCGCCGCTGGCCGGAACCGCCTACGCCGACGCCAGCGTAACGGCGGGCCTGAGCTACAGCTACTGCGTCCGCACGCTCAAGCGCGAAGCCGTGCCCGGCGGCTCTTTCGACAACCTCAGCGTCGGCACGCCGGTCACCCTCACCGCGAGCGCAAGCGCGAGCGCCGCTCCGGGCAGCCCCGGCAGCCTCGCCGTCACGCCGCTCGCCTCGACGAACGCCTCGCTCGCCTGGGTCGACACGGCCGGCAACGAGAGCGGCTTCCGCATCGAGCGCAAGACCAATGCCGGCGGCGGCTTCGTTTCGATCGGCTCCGTCGCCGCCAACGCGACCAACTTCGTCGATCAGGGCGTCTTCACGAACGGCAACGTCTACTACTACCGCGTGCTCGCCACGGGTGCAGCCGGCGACTCGTTGCCGTCGGGCGTCGTCTCGTTCGACGCCTCTGCCGGCTTCATCGACTTGCCGGTCACGCGCCTCAAAGTCAGCAAAGCCGCCGGCTCGGCGGCGCTCTCCGTCAGCCGCATCGGCGGCGCAACGGGCGCGGTCAGCGTGAACTTCGCCACGGCCGATACCTCCGCCTGGGCCGGCACGCACTACGCGGCGACCAACGGGGTTCTGTCCTGGGCCGACGGCGACACGGCCGCGAAGACCATCACCGTGCCGATCATCAATGCGGGCACTCCGCAGGCCGCGCGGCAGTTCACCGTAACTCTGAGCACGCCAACCGGCGGCGCCGATCTCACGCTCAACACCTTCGCGGCCGTGCTCGTTGAAGACCCGACGGCCACGCTGGACGCGCCGTGGAGCCAGGCCGTTGTCGGCGCGCTCACCGACAGTTCGGCCGCCGTTTCCGTCTCCA
The DNA here is from genome assembly GCA_964386865.1 of uncultured Lentisphaeraceae bacterium. Classification (GTDB taxonomy): domain Bacteria; phylum Verrucomicrobiota; class Kiritimatiellia; order RFP12; family UBA1067; genus CAYLUN01. The sequence continues at coordinate 23,987 of CAYLUN010000031.1, forward strand.
ATGCGCTCTGCTCCACGACGCTCGGCGGCGGCGGGCTCGACGCGCTGTCCACCAGCGAGTCCGGTCAGTTCGTTTACCAGAACCGCGCGGGCGACGTCACCCTGACCGCCTACGTCCCGGCCGGCCTGCCCAGCGACGCCAGCGCACGCTACGCCCTGATGGTGAGGGCCACCACCACGAGCAACGCCGCGATGGCCGCCGTCGTCGCGAGCTCCAGCGCGGGCTACGGCACCAAGCTCCTCTGGCGCGGCACCGCCGGCGATGAGGCGGCGTCGCTTCCGGCCGCGGCCAACGCGCTGGTCGTGGCCCGCTGGCTCAGGCTCACCCGCGTCGGCAGCGTTTTCTCCGCCGAGACCTCCGAGGACGGCAGCTCCTGGCTCCTGCTCGGCTCGGTTCTTCTGCCCTCGGTGCCGTCCACCGCCGCCTGGGGTGTCTTCCACTGCTCCTCGGACTGGTCCGTCACCTCGCTCGGCAACTTCCATCTCGCCTTGGCGCACGATGTCGCCCTGAGCGACATGCCGGCCCCGTCCGCGCCAACCGGGCTGGTGGCGGTCGCGACCGCGCCCACACGCGTCGTCCTCACGTGGTGCACCGTCGCAAACGCGGCCGGCTACCGCGTCGAGCGGATGGGCGAGGCGGGCTCCTTCACGCAGATCGTCGACGTGGCCGCCGCATCCGGCACCACCCAGGCGTGGGCGGACGCCACCGTCACGCTGGACAACGGCTACGCCTACCGCCTCACGGCCTACAACGCGACGGGCACGAGCGCATACTCGGACACCGTCACCGTCACGACGCCCCCCGAAGATCTCGTCGAATGGGTGACCACCGACGGCGCGAGCGGCGCCGACGCGGCAATCCGCCTCGATCTTCCCGCCACGCCTCTGGGCGGCGCGACCAACCTGACCGTGGCGGGCTACGATCCCGACACCTGGGATGTTCTCACCAATGCCGCGAAGACGGTCCTGCGCTTCGACCTCAGCGGGCGCAGTTTCGCGCGGGCACGGCTCCAGCTCGCCTTTCTCGGCGAGGAGCGCTTCGACGAGGCCGGGTTCTTCAACCACTACCTCTTTGCGCTCGCCGACAGCTCTGACGGCTGGAGCGAGGGCGCGATCACGTGGAACAACGCCCCGCAGAACGACCTCGTCGGCGTGGGCTTCACGGGCGCGACCACGTACTTCGGCTACACCAACCTCTACGCGGTGCCCGCCGCCGGCCAGGTGATCTCCTTTGACCTCCCCGCGGCCGGCCTGGCCGCCGCTCGCGGCGCCAACGGCCAAGTCACGCTCGGCCTGGCCCAACTCACCGCCGGGGCCATCGCCCACTGGGCGTCGCGCGAGCACCCGACCTGCCCGGCCCCGGCGCTCGAGCTCAGATCTCCCTCGCCAGCGCCCGTCCGGCCGACTTACCTGACCGCGGCGGTGGAGTTCGGCTGGTACGTCACAGTGCGCTGGAGCGACTGCGCCAACAGCGAGACGGGCTTCGAGCTTGAGCGGCGCCTGACGAACGGCGTCTTCGCGCTCCTGCAGACGCTCCCCAGCAATACCGTGAGCTACCTGGACCTGACGGCCGCGCCCAGCGCCGCCTACGATTACCGGCTGCGCTCTTTCAGCGCGAGCGGCACCTCCTCCTGGGCCACGGCGACGGTCGTGACGCCCGACGCCTTGCACGCCGTCGGCACGCTGTGGGACGGCGGCGGCGCGGACACGCTGCTCAGCACGCCCGCGAACTGGGACACCGACCGCACTCCGATTTTCGACGGCGCCACCTACTTCAACTTCGGTAGCGGAGGGTTGTCCGCCACGGTCAACACCAACGCGGCCATGCACGGCCTGAGCATCCACCGCGACGCGGACTTCTCGCTCGAAAACGGCGGCGGCGCGCTCGCGCTCGGCGCGGGCGGACTGCGCGCCATGTCCCCGTCTGCGACGCCCCGAACCTACTCCCTCGCCGCCAGCGTCACCCTTGCTGCCGACCAGCGCTGGGGCGTCACCAACAACGGCGCGGGCGTCACCGCGCTGACCGTCTCCGGCCCCGTGTCGGACGGCGCCTCCGCTTTTGGCATCACCAAATCGGGCAACGGCATACTCACGCTCGCGGGCAGCAACACCTATGACGGCGCGACCGCGGTGGCTACGGGCGGCGCCCTTCGCGTCACCCATGCCGGCGGGCTCGGCAGCACCAACGGGCTCACGACGGTCGCCCTCGGCGCCTGGCTTGAGATCGGCGGCAGCGTCTCTGTCCCCGAGCCACTCACGCTCGCAGCCGACGGCACGAGCGGCGCGGGAAACCTGCGCTCGACCGACGGTACCAACGTCTGGGGCGGCAGGGTCACCCAAACGGCCTCCTCCCGCGTCCGCGCACATTCCGGAAGCCGGCTCACCCTCGCCGGCGGGATCACGGGCTCCTACGACCTCATCCTCGCGCCCGACGCAGGCGGCGAGGTTGAAGTCGCGGGCGGCGTCGCCATCGGCGGCGCCCGAAGGATTGTGGCAAATGGCGCGGGCGTCGCGGCCATCAGCGGAGCCGGCCACACCTTCGGCACGCTCGAAGTCGCCGGCCTTACGGTTCGGGCCGATGCGCCGAACACGCTTCCCGCCGCCACGATCCTCTCCATCGGAACCACGTTTTCGCCCAACGGCACGTTTGACCTCAACGGCAACAGCCAGACCGTCAGCCAGCTCAAGCGCGGCATCGCGACCGCCGGCACGCGCGTCGTCACCAGCGCCACGCCCGCCACGCTCACCGTCAACGGCACCACGGCAACCGCCTACGACGGCCAGCTGGCCGGCCTGGTGAGCCTCACCAAGACCAACAGCTCCACGTTGACCCTTTCGGGCACCAACAACACCTACAGCGGCGCGACCGCGGTCAGCGGCGGAACGCTCGACGTGCAGGCGACCACCTCGCTCGGCAGCAGTCCGTCGGTGCGGATCACGGGCGGCCTGCTCCGGCTGCGCAACGCGAATGCGATACAGGACGGCGCCAGCCTCAGCATTTCCACGCCGGGCAAAATCAGGGTCGATTCCGGCACGGAGTCGGTTGGCGCGCTCTACTTGGGGGGCGTACGCAGGGCGCAGGGCACCTGGGGCTCCACGGCTAGCTCTGCGGACTACAAGGACAACACGTATTTCGATATCAACGGAACCGGTGTCATCAGCGTGCCCTACACGCCGCCCGGCACCGTCTGGGACGGCGGCGGCGCCGACACGCGCGTCGACAATCCGAACAACTGGGACACCGACTGGTCGCCGGCCTTCGACGGCACGGCGGCGCTCGCGTTCGGCGTGGGCGGCACGCTGGCGACAATCAACACCAACGTGACGTTCCTCGGCCTCCTGCTGAACCGCGATGCGGACTTCACCCTGGCCGACGGCGGCGCGGCCCTCACGCTCGGCAGCGGCGGCCTGCTGGCGCTCGTCCCGTCCGAGACCTCGCGCACCTATACGCTGGCGGCGCGCGTCGCCCTCTCCACCAACCAGACCTGGTGCGTCACCAACGCCGGTGCTGCCGTGACCACCGTGCTTGTCACGGGCCCCGTTTCGGATGGCGCTTCGGCCTTCGGTATCGCTAAGACGGGCGACGGAGCCCTTGTTCTAGCGGGCAGCAACACCTACGACGGCGCCACCTCGGTGGCCTCCGGCGGCGTGCTGCGCGTCACCCACGCCGGCGGCCTCGGCAGCACCAACGGAAGCGCCTCCGTTGCCCTCGGCGGCTGGCTCGAAATCGGCGGCGGCATCTCCGTGCCCGAGCCCCTCACGCTCAGCGGCGACGACGCGACCGGCTGCTTGCGCTCCATCGGCGGAACCAACGTCTGGAGCGGGCGCATCACTCAGGCGGCGGCTTCGAGTATCCGCGTACTAGCAGGCAGCCAGCTCACCCTTTCCGGCGGCGTCACCGGCAGCACAGGCGTCTACTTCTCGCCCGACGCGCTCTCCGTTCTGGCGCTCGGCGGCCCAGTCAACGTGGGCAGCAGCGGCAAGGTCTATGCCAACGGAGCGGGCGTGCTTGTCTTCGGCTCGGCCGGCCACACCTTCGGCACGCTCGAAGTCGCCGGCCTGACGGTTCGGTCCGATGCGCCGAACACGCTCCCCGCCGCCACGATCCTCTCCATCGGAACCTCGTATTCGCCCAACGGCACGTTTGACCTCAACGGCAACAGTCAAACCGTCAGCCAGCTCAAGCGCGGCATCGCGACCGCTGGCACGCGCGTCGTCACCAGCGCCGCGCCCGCCACGCTCACCGTCTCCGGAAGCATCGCGACCTACTACGACGGGGCGCTGAACGATCAGCTGGGCCTCCAAAAGGCCGGCTCCTCCACGCTGATCCTGTCGGGCACAAATAGCACATACGCGGGACAAACCACGGTCAGCGGCGGCGCGCTCGACCTTTATGCCGGCGCCTCGCTCGGCTGCAGCCGGCTGGTCGTGGTGCAGGCGGGCTCGCTCAGGCTCCGCGGCACGAATGCCATCAGCGATGCCGCCACGCTCAGCATCGCCAACGGCGCGACGGTGCGCATTGACGCCGGAGCTGAGGCTGTCGAGCGGCTGTTCCTTGGCGGCAAGCTCGCCAGCAAGGGAACGTGGGGCGCAACGGGCAGCGGCGCGCAGCACATCGACGACGCGCATTTCAGTGCGAGCGGAGCGGGCGTGATCAACGTCCTGCGCGGCATCGACAGCGTGCTGATGGTTCGCTAGCGGAACGCCAGAGCGGCTACAGCTACAGGTACAGAAGGTCAGGCGCCAGCTTCATAACCTGATTGCGGCAGCAGGCATATACCTTGTCCGCAGGCACCGCCGTCATTTTGCGGACTGCCGCGGCCAAAGCCTGCGCCTCGCCGATCGAAACTTGGCTGACCACGCGCTTGACCAAAGGAATCAGGTTCGGCGACATGCTGAACTCATCCACGCCCATGCCGAGCATCAGAACGGCCAGCACAGGGTCGGCGGCCATCTCGCCGCAGACCGACACCGAAATGCCGTTCTCTCGCCCGGCCTCGATCGTCATCGCGATGAGCTGCAGGACGCCCGGATGCGTCGGCTGATAGAGGCTCGCCACGGTTTCGTTGATGCGGTCTACCGCTAGCGTGTATTGGATGAGGTCGTTTGTGCCAATGGAGAGGAAGTCGGACTCCTTGGCCAGCGCGTCTGCGATCAGAGCGGCGGCGGGCACTTCAATCATGACGCCGCACTTGATCGCCTCGTCGAACGGGACGCCCTTCGCCCTCAGCTGCTCCATGCAGGCGCGCAGCTCCAACGTGGCCGCGCGCAGCTCCTCGACCGCCGAAACCATCGGGTACATCAGCCTGACGCTCCCGTGCGCGCTCGCCCGCAAGATCGCGCGCAGTTGACGGCGAAAAATGTCCGGGTTGCGCAAGAGGAAGCGAATGGAGCGGTTGCCGAGGAACGGATTGGCCTCTTTGTGCGAAGCGCCTTCCGTCGTCATCTTGTCGCCGCCCAGGTCGAACACGCGGATCGTGACGGGGCGCATCGAAGGCGTCGCGCGCGCCGCGGCCGTATAGACGTGGGCCTGCTCCTCCTCGGTCGGTTCGCGGTCGAGCGACAGCCAGAGGTACTCGGAGCGGTAGAGCCCGACGCCATCCGCGCCCACCGCGTAGAGCTCGGTCATCGGCGTGCTGTGATCGACATTTGCAAGCAGCGGAACCGCACGCCCGTCGCTGGTCGCGCACGGCTCGGTCTTGCACCGCTCCAGCGACTCCTCCAGCGACTTGGACCGGGCCACCATCTTGTCGAAGGCGAGCCTCTCCTCGCGGCCCGGGTTCACGATCACCTTTCCGCGCGAGCCATCGAGCAGCAGCACGTCGCCGGTCCTGACGGTCTCCGAGAGCGACCCCAAGCCGACCACGCACGGAATGCCGAGCGCACGCGCCAGAACCGACGCGTGAGAGGTGGTGCTGCCGCGATCCGTCGCAAAGCCGAGGATCAGGTGCTTGGGCATGGAGATCGTCTCGGACGGAGTCAGCTCGTCCGCCACCACGATGCAGGGCTGATCCACGCGCAAGGAGTGCGTGTCGGCTCCGCCCAGCAGGTTTCGGATGATGCGCTTGGCGATGTCGCCCACGTCCTTGGCCCGCTCCTTGAGGTAGGCGTCGTCCATGGCGGCGAAAATCGAGCTGTACTTGTCGGAGACCGCGTTCACTGCGCCTTCGGCGTTGCACCGCGTCTTAGCGACCTTCTCCTTGCACTGGCTCAGAAACGAAGGGTCGTCCAAAATCATCAGGTGCCCTTCGAAGATGGTCGCCTCGTTCCCGCTGATGCGCTTGCTCAGCTCGGACGTGAGCGAATGAATCTGCGTCCGCGTGAGCGCGAACGCGTCCGCGAGGCGTGAGACCTCGCCCGCCACATCGTCCGGCTCAACCGTATACTCCGGAACCTGCTCGCTGCCGGACGTGCGGAACAGGAAAACAGGCCCTGAGACAAACCCACGCGACGCGGCCAGCCCGCTCAGCATGCGCATGCCACATGGCGATTCAACCGGCTGTATGTCGGAGCTACTGCTCATCGGGAATGTCAAACTTGCGAGCCACGAGGGCTTCCAGCTCATCGAGGGCTTCGCGCCCCTGTGGGCCGCAGGCGGTCACGCGCAAGATCGAGCCGCAGATCGCCTCCAGCGTCATCAGCGCCATAATGCTCTTGCCGGACACGACGCAGCCGTCCTTCTCCACGTCGACATCGGCGTTGAAGCGCGAAGCGACTTTGGCGAACAGCCCGGCCGGACGGACATGCATGCCGTACTTGTTTAAGAGTACGAACTCTCGCGTCTCTTTGTGTGTGTTGTGTCCCACGGTCTACTCTCCTCCTCCGGCATGATGTCGCCTGATGCGCGCGTCGAGCGCATCGACGGCCACGAAACCCGAGAGGCGCAGCTTGTGCTCCTGCGCCGCCGTCTCAACAAGATTCACGAGGTCGCGCCCAGGCGCGACGGGTATCACCAACTGGGGCACCTGCACGCCGAGAAACTCCCGCCGCAGCTCTTCAGCCCCCGTGCGGTCAAGCTCGGCGTCGGCCTCCCCCTGCCGCTTCAGCGTCACGACCAGATCCACCTGCTTCTCGCCGCGCACGGACGCCGCGCCGAAAATCGCGGGCACGTAAATGATGCCGATCCCGCGGATCTCCATGTGGTACTGCGTCACGGGCAGCGCGGATCCCAGCAGCTTGCCGTTGCTGTCGCGCCGCAGCTGCGTCAGGTCGTCTGCCACCAGCGCGTGGCCGCGCTTGATCAGCCCGAGCGCGGTCTCGCTCTTGCCAAGCCCCGCAGCCCCCTCGATGAACACGCCGACGCCCGCGACCTCGAGCATGGTGCCGTGCACCTTGCAGCGGGGCGCATGCAAGTCCTCGAGCACAAACGTTGCCGCATGGATGAAGTGCCGGGTCACCATCCCCGTGCGCAACACCGCCACGCCGTCGCGCTCGGACTCCTTCAGCACCTCCGGGAACACGCGCTTGCCTCGCGTGAACACCATGCAGGGAATCTTCATCGCAAACAGCTCCTCGATGCGCTGCGCCCGCAGCGCCTCAGGCAGCGAGGACAGATAGGCGTACTCGGCCATGCCGACGACCTGAATGCGCTTCCAGGCGAAGTGCTCGTAGAAGCCGGAAAGGGCAAGCCCCGGCCGGTGAACCACCGGCTCGAGGATCACCCGATCCAAGCCCGCCTGCCCGCTGGCGATCTCCAGCCCCAGCCGGTCGCGGCCGGCCTTAAGAAACTGGCCAACCGTCACGGGAGACTGGAGAGACTGACTCTGTTTGCTCTCAGCCATCGGTGCGCTTCGTCTTGCGGATGTGCGCCGTCACGCGCTTGCTGAGCGTCTTTCGCAGCTGCTTCTCCGCGCGCGCGGCGGCGGTGTCGATCACCGCGCGCGCGTTCGACGCGTGCTCCTTTGCGCCAACCGCCGTGAGCCCCTTCTGCTGCACGACGAACTCCGCCTCGTAGAGGTGGCGCTGCACGTCGATGATCACGTGCACGCTCTCGACTTTCGGAAACTCCTCTATCAGCTTCTCCGCGCGCAGCTCCGCATACGCCTTCAAGCTCTCATCCGTGTCCAAATGACGAATAGTAATTTCGATCGACATGGCGTCATCCTTTCTTCCTGTGCCTGCCGATGGGCAGGCGGTTTGTGTTTCAGCCCCGAAAACCCGTCACATCCTGAAATTCGCGCCGAGGTAGAGCCTCCGCGCGGTCTCGTCCTGCACCAGAAACTCGCTCGACCCTTCGCACAGGATCTGCCCGTCGTAAACCAGGTACGCCCGGTCGACGATGGACAGCGTCTCGCGCACGTTGTGATCCGTCACGATGATGCCTAGCCCTCTGTCTCTCAGCCCGCGCACGATCTCCTGTATGTCGTGCACCGCCAGAGGATCCACGCCGCTAAAGGGCTCGTCCAGCATCAAGATCGCCGGCTTGCGCACCAGCGCCCGCGCGATTTCGAGCTTCCGCCGCTCGCCGCCGCTCAGCGTGTAGGCGCACTGCCGGGCGACTTTCGTCAGGCTCAGGCTCGCCAGCAGTTCCTCGGCGCGCTCTCGCCGCTCCGCCTTCGTCAGCGGAAGGGTCTCCAGAATCGCCAGAACGTTCTCCTCTACCGTCAGCTTGCGGAAGATGGAAGCCTCCTGCGCCAGATAGCCCAGACCGAGCCGCGCACGCCGGTAAACAGGCATGCGCGTGATGGGCTCGCCCCGAAAGGCGATCGTCCCCGAATTCGGCCTCACCAGCCCCACCACCATGTAGAACGTCGTGGTCTTGCCTGCCCCGTTCGGGCCCAGCAGCCCCACGATCTCGCCGCACCGCGCGTGCAGCGAGATGCCGTTCACAACCGTCCTCTGCCCGTACTGCTTGACCAAATCAATGGCCTGAATGTCGGGCACCGGCGCTGTCACTTGTTCTGCCTCGTCCATACTTAGAGTCGCACCCTCGTTCCTACGGAAACAGTTTGTGGTCGCCCTTGTTGAGCGTGCCCGGCGGCAGCACCACGCGGCCCGGATAGACCTCCATTCTCTGGTCGTCTATCCAGATCACGATCCGGTCCCCCGTCACCTCGCCCGTGTCGCTGCCCTTCTGGATCAGCCGCGCGTTGCCGGTCATCACGATCTGCCCGTCTTTCTTGGTATACACGGCCTTCTCGCAACTGGCTGCCCGGTTCTCGTTCGTGATGTTCACGTGCCCGACGGCCATGAGCTGCTGCACGTCGTTCGTGCCCTCCATAAAAACCAGCAGACGATCCGCGCGCATCAGGAACTGCTCGTCGTCCACGAGCACGTTCTCGTCGAAGAGGATCACGCCCTCTTTGTTGTCGAACTCGATCTTGGAGGCGGTGATCACTGACTCGCGGCCTGGCGCCGCCGCCTTCTTTGACCCAGCCGTTCCCGCTTTCTTGGGCTCCTCCCCCGCCGCGGGCACCTTCGCAGGCGCGCCTTCTTTGGCGGCCACACGGTCTTTCGAATCCGCCGCGGGCTCCGCGGCGGCCTTCTGAGCCTCCTCGGCCAACGCACCTCCGACGGCCAGCAGCGCCGTCAGCCAACTGATTTTCGCCATCACCTTCACGAAAGCCTCCCCACCTTCAGCGGAATGCGACTCGTACGAATCTCGCATTCGGACAAGATTTTAATAAACTGGTTCTCAATTGAAAAGTACATATCACGCCCTTTTATACGGTCCGTGCCCTTTACGACGGTGACCAGTCCCTCGCAGTAGCCGTGCTTCGCGTTGCGGTCGAACAGGCAGCCCTCGGCGGTCAGGCGCCCGTCCGGCTTGCCTTCCTCGTTCATCATGTCAACGGTCACCTCTTGCGCGATGATCAGCCCCTCGCCCAGCATCTGCGACTTGGCCGCCCGCAGAACCGCCCGGACGCGCCCGTTCGCGTGGTAGTCCAGTGGCAACGTCAGGTTCTCCACAGGCGTCTTCATCCCCGCCTTGGCCTCGCCAAACTTCTGCGCCAGCGGCTGCCAAAGCTGCTCCGGGTGCCGCGCGAACCACCGGTCAGCCTCGGCGTCGGCCCGCGCCTCGCGGAGCCCGAGCCACGCCGCGAGCGCCGCCGCGCACGCCAGGCGCACCCCTCTGTGTTCAAGGTACCAGGCCATGGATCGCCCCCAGCGTTTGCCACACCTTCTTCAGGTCTCTGAACGCGATTGCGTTCGCCTTGTCCGACAGCGCTTCAGACGGGTTCACATGCGTCTCCATGAACACGCCGTCCACGCCCGTCGCCACGGCCGCTCGCGCCAGCGCCGGCGCCCAGCGCCCGTCGCCGCCGCTCATCTTGCCCGCGCCGCCCGGCCGCTGCACGCTGTGCGTCGCATCGAAAACCACCGGGTAGCCGAACTCGCGCATGATCAGCAGGCTGCGCATGTCAGCCACGAGGTTGTGATACCCGAAACTCGCTCCGCGCTCGGTGAGAATGATCTGCGTATTGCCAGCGCACTCAATCTTGCCGATCACGTGGGCCATGTCCTCAGGCGCGAGGAACTGGCCCTTCTTGACGTTGATCACTTTGCCGGTCTCAGCCGCCGCCACGAGCAGGTCGGTCTGGCGGCACAGGAACGCCGGGATTTGCAGGATGTCCACCGACTCCGCCACGACCGCAGCCTGCCCCGGCTCGTGGATGTCCGTCAGCACCGGCACGCCGAAGCGGTCTCTGACCTCCCGCAGGATCGCCAACCCTTCGGTCAGCCCCGGCCCTCGGTACGAGTCAACCGACGTGCGGTTGGCCTTGTCGAAAGACGCCTTGAAAACCAGCGGCACGTCCAGCTCGTCCGCCAGCCGCACGAGCCGCGCCGCCAGATCCATCGTGCCCTCGACGGACTCGATCACGCAGGGCCCCGCGATGAACGCCAGACGCTTGCCGCCGAACACCACCCGACCGACCTTGACCTGTTTCACCTTAACCATGACTGCCGTTCTCCCACGTTCCATCTTTCCGAGGCTAGCTCCGGCTCTCCGGACGCTCGCCTCGCTTCGCCAAAATAGCCTCGACGGCCGGGACGTCTTCAGGCGTGTCCACGCCCACGCCCAGCTCCTCGGTCTGGATCACCGCGATCCGCCCGCCCAAATACAGCGCCCGCAGCTGCTCCAAGCTCTCCGTCTTCTCCAGCGCGCACGGCGGCTCGCCCACCAGCCGCTTCAGGAACGACCCCCGGTAGGCGTAGATGCCGAGGTGCCGCAGGTACAGCCCAGCGGCCAAATCCGGATCGCCGTCGCGGCGGCACGGAATCGGCAGGCGCGAGAAATACAGCGCCCCGCCGTCGCGGGCCAGCACAACCTTCACCACCGTGCGGGCCTCGAGGTCGCGCATCGACCGTATCGGGCAGGCCGCCGTCGCCATCGCCCAGCCCGGGTCGTCCCGCATGCGAGCGGCCAGCGCGTCGATCAGCGCCGGGTCAATCAGCGGCTCGTCGCCCTGGATGTTGATCACGATATCCCCGTCCCCAGCCTGAGCCGCCTCGGCCACCCGATCCGTCCCGGACGGATGGTCAGGGCGAGTCATCGCCACCCGCGCAAAACCGCTCACGGCGTCCGCGATCCGCCGGTCGTCCGTCGCCACGATCACCTCGTCCAGCAGCCGAGCGCGCTGGGCAGCCTCCACAACCCACTGAACCAGCGGCTTGCCGCAGATCGGGTGAAGGCTCTTGCCCGGGAAACGCGTCGACCCCCAGCGCGAGGGAATTACGCCAATTGTGCGCATAACGAAAACTCTCCTGTAAGGTCGAAATCCACTCTATTGTCAACGGTCCGCCGGGGCGTGTCAAGGCTGTTGTCTCACTCCTCTGGCGCCGGCAGCCGCATGAAGGCCGCCATAACCGCCACGCCGAGCGCCACGATCGCCAGCGTGACCGCCGCCGGCAGGAACCAGGGCCTGTCGGAAAGCCATGAGCGGCCCCTGGAGCCGCGCCACACGGGGTTCTCCCGCCAGCCGCCCAGCGCCTGCGCCCGAACCGTCCGGTAGCCTTTTCGCAGCAGCACGCGGATCTCCTCCGGCTGATACCCGCACCCTTCAGCCGCCGGATCGCCCGCCAGCAGCGTGCGCGACTCGCCTGCCCCGTACGGAAAAACCACCCGGTAGTCAGACCCCGCGCCGCCCGCGACCTCGAGGGCGGCGGCACCGCCCCGATCTGCCAGGACGAGGCAGTAGCACGCGGCGCGCGACTCCGGAAACGTGACCTCCAGCCGCTCCTGCTTGAAATCCCTGAAAACGATGCGCGACACCGTCCCCGCCGCCGTCTGCCGCCACTCGGACAGGCCCATCCGCGCCGGCGCATCCGACTGCTCCAGCAGCACGTAGGCCTGCCGCAGGATGCTCGCGGGCGACCGCAGGACAACGCGCTCCAAGGGCATGCGACCCGCAGCAAAACAGATCAGCCGCGCGTCCGGGTAGCGGGCCTTCAGCTCGCGCGGGATGTCGGCCACCACGCGCACCTCGCGCGCGGACAGCGGCCGCGCGTCGCGCACCCACCGCGCCTGCTCCGCCCACCCGTCCACCCCGTCGATTCGGAACGGCCTCATCGCCTCGACAAGCCTCCGCTCGATGCTCCGCGCCACCCCCCCTGCGTCGGACACCGTTGTGACGGCCGACTCCGCGCCGACCCGCATGTCGTCCATCTTGTCGACCGTCAGCCGCAGGTGCCGCCCCTTAAACGCCGGCAGGCCGATCTCGCTCTGGTGAAAGTCCGCATGGCTCGACAGGTCGACAATCTGCGCGGCCTCCACGGCTGCCGCCCACGTCGCGCCGTCGTCGGAAACCTCCACCGCAACCTGCCGAACGTAATCTTTCAGCGGCGACCGGATCGCCACGCCGCACAGCGGCGCCGCCTCCCGCGCCGCCGCATCAGCCTCGCGCTCCAGCGTCACGCGCAGCCGACGCCCGTCCAGCTCCTCGGCCTTGACCAGCCGCAACCCGACGGCCTGCCGCACGCGCTCCTGGCGCTCCTGTGTGACGCACTCCACCAGGCACGGGACGGCCTCGCCACGCTCGGCCCCTACGATCCGTATGTCGGCCAGATCCGTCCGCGTCGCCGCATACACCTGCGGCGTCAGCAACAGCTCCGCCAGCTCTTCCTGCGCAGAGTCCGGCAGCCGCAGCGGAAGCGTGTACCGGAAGCGCGCGGACTCGCTCCCCGCCCAAGCGCCGCCGCACACCGCTAGCCAGATGGCGCCTATCCACCGCCAAGCCTCTCGGGTCATACGCCCTCCCGGCCGCCCCCGGCGGCCCCCTTGAACACATCCTGATTGCGCAGGTACGCGTACGCTGCCAGCAGCAGCACCCCGCCCAGCACGCCGAATGCGATCAGCCGGTAAAGCACGTCCGATCCAGCCAGGTCCGCCAGAAACACCTTGGCCACCGTCACCGAAAAGAGCGCCAGCCCCGCCAAGCGCAGACCGCGCCTCGCAAACCTCAGCCCGCCGACCAGCAGGCTCAGCCCGTAGCAGGCCCAGACCACGCTCACCGACCAGCCGCGGAACCCCGGCACATAAGCCGTGCAGCAGGTGGCGGCCTCAAACGTGAGATACAGGAAGCCGGCGATCAGCGCAGACCGCAGCAAAACCCGGCGGAGCCCGTCCGCGCCAGAGGCCCCCGCGCCGAGCGACCGCCGCACCCCCAGCAGGACAGCCAGACAGGCCGCCGTCGCGAGCAGGCGCGGCAGCGCCGTCGACGCGGTGAACGCCGCCGCGTGGCTCAGCGTGTCCAGCTCCGGCCACGACGCGCCCAGCCAGCCCCAGATCAGCCACTGCGCCACCACGAGAGCCGCCGCCGCCGCCGCCAGCCTTCCGAACACGCGCTCCGACAGGCGGGGCCGCGCCGCCAGCAGGTGATACGCGAACAGCGCCCAGGCCACCGTCACCGCGGCCCACCTCGCCGACGGCGCATACACCGACGACACCGCAACTACCTCGCGCGTGACGTAGAAGACCAGCCCGGCGTAAAAGACCGCCGCGAAAAACACGAGCGCGCTGCCGAACGCGCCCTCGCCGCGCATGGACGCGTCGCCGACCCCCTTCCGCGCGGCCGCCGGCGACGCGCCGAACAGCCTCCAGCCCGCGAACAGCGCGGCGATCGGCACGGCAAACTCCACGGCGCGGTCCTTTAGCCCGAGCAGGTAAGAGCCGGACTCCGGCAGCACGAACAGCGATCGGTCGAGCAGCCCCGCCGACAGACGCACGAGCACGACCGCATAGCAGCCGAGCGCGCCGAACAGCAGCATCCGGCTCTCGAGCCTCCGCGCGAGCCCGAGCAGCGCGACCGCCTGCAGCGCGAACATGGCGGACAGCACGTGGCCCGTGAACAGCAGAGGAAGCGCAAGCCCGAGGAAAATCACGGCCAGCGCGATGAAGCCCGAGATCAAGACGCGGTCGAAGCGGCCCCGCAGCAGAAAGAGCCAGATGTGCGCCACGTAGAAGGCGGCCAGCCCAAGCACAAACACCGCCAAATACAGCCGCTGAACCGGGCCGTAGCCGATGAGCAAGGCGCCCCCGCCCAGCGTTACTGCCGCGTTCACGAAGAGCGCGGCGATCTCCACCGGCGTCGCCGTGATCCGGCACCGCACCGAATAGATGAAGAGCGCCGTCGAGTAGATCGCGAAAAACGCGCAGAGACAGGCGATCTCACAGGCCGTTCCGCCTCCCGCACGCCACCCGCACCGGTCGCCTGCTGCGCCGAGAAACAGAACGCTGTTGAATACCAGGCTGAGCCACGTCAAGATCGGCCACTGGCGCCGTACGGCAACCCCGGCCATGCCCAGCGCGAGCAGCGTGAGATACGCATAGAACAGCGGCAAATCCGGGTGCGGCGTCTGCAGCATCAGCGGCGTCGCATAGCCGCCCAGCGCGCCGAACACCGCGATCGACAGCGCCTCCAGGCGAACCGCCAGCACCACCGCCGAGGCGGTCACCGCGGCCATGCACGCGAACGACCACGTGACCGGCATCAGGTGAAACAGCATGGACGCCGCAAAGAAGGCGAAGTAGAACATCGCGAGTCCGCCGCCGACAAACCCCTGCCCCAGCATCTGGTAGCGCCTGCACAGGCAGCGCAGCCCCAGCACGACGAACGCCGCCCCGCACACGAGCGCCAGCGACACGCGTCCGGCCGGACCCAGCAGCCCGCGCGCGATCGAAAGCTGGAGCCCGAACCCCACCGCGATGACCCCGCTCAGCACGCCCACACGCACCAGCCACGTCGTCGCGATCGCAAACTCGGCCGACAGGCCGGGCCGGCGGAACTCCTCGCCCACGACGATCCAGCTCCACATCCGGCGCAGCAGCCGCACCCCGGCCGCGTCCGCATCCGGCTTCGGCTGGGCGGCGGGCGCAGGCGCCGCCGCAGGCAGCGGCTGAACGTCAGGAACCCTGGGCGGCGCAACGGGTGGCGCGGCCAACGGCAGAACAGGCGCGCGCGGCGCCGCGACAGGCAGTGCGGGCGCGCGCGGCGACGCCACAGGCAGTGCGGGCGCGCGCGACGCAGCCGGCTCTGGCGCAGCGGCCGGCTTCTGCGCCTCCCGAGCGGCCGACTTCCGCAGCGACTCGCGGACAGCCTCTTCGAGCGACCCGACGCGATCCCTCAGCCGCCGCACGACGACAAACGTACAGATTGGCAAGACCACATACGCGAGCAGCGCGGCAATGCCGAGCAGCGCAAAGAGACCTTCCATACATCCGCCTCCCGACGCTCGCGCGTCATGCGTTGTGAACCGCGCAGCCCGCTCGGCGACCGCCCCGCCTCACAGGCCCTGACCGCAGCACTTCTTGTATTTCTTGCCGCTTCCGCACGGGCAGGGATCGTTGCGGCCAACCTCGCGCAGGTCTTTGCTCGTGGCCATCGGCCGCGCCGCCGGCGCGCGCTCCGCTTTCTCCATCGCCTGCATGATCGCGTCGAAATTCGCAACGGCGGACTGCGGAACATCGTCCGACAGCTCGCGGCGCGACGGCGCCTGCGGGGCCTCGGTGCTCACGGTTTGAACGCCGCCCGCCAGCATGTTGATGTCCGCGTGAACCGTCTGCACATGGGGCCCGGCCGACGACGCCATCATGCGCTGCAGGTTCTGCAACGACGTGGTCGCGCGGAAGACCGAAGTCGCCACTTCGGTCTTGATGTGCGTCATCAGCTCCTCAAACATGGAGAAGGCCTCGCGCTTGTACTCCACCAGCGGGTCGCGCTGGCCGTAGGCGCGCAGGTTCACGCCGTGCCGCAGCTCGTCCATGGCCCGCAGGTAATCCTGCCACTGCTGGTCGATGCAGTTCAGGAAAACCGAGCGCTCCATGAACGGAAGCACCTGCTGATCCTCCAGCGAGCACTTCAGCTCGTAGGCTTCGGCCACGCGCCCGTAGATAAGCTCGGCGGCCTTGTCGGGCGCGCCTTTGAAGGGCACGACCTCCTCGGGCCGCACGGCCACGGGGAACGTGTCGCTCGCCCAGTCCACCAGCTCCTGCGGCTCGGCGTCCTTCGCGGAGGCCAGGTACTTCTCGCTCTGGGTCAGGATGAGGTCGTTGAACACGTCCAGGATGCGCTCGTGGGCGCTCTGCGACATCAGCACCTCGCCGCGCAGATCGTACACCACCGAGCGCTGCTTGTTCATCACGTCGTCGTACTCGAGCGTGCGCTTACGGATCGCGAAGTTCTGCTGCTCCACGCGGCGCTGCGCCGTCTCGACCGAGCGGTTGAGCCACTTGTGCTCCAGCGCCTCGCCCTCCTGCATGCCGAGGCGCGTCATGATCCCCGAAATCCGATCTGAGCCAAACAGCCGCATCAGGCTGTCCTCGAGCGAGATGTAGAACTGCGACGAGCCGGGGTCGCCCTGGCGCGCGCAGCGGCCGCGCAGCTGCCGGTCGATGCGGCGCGACTCGTGGCGCTCGGAGCCGATCACGTGCAGCCCGCACGGCTTCTCGGCGAGCAGCTCGCGCAGCGCCTTTGGCCCGTTGTCATACTTGTCTTCCAGCTTGACCTGCGACTTGATCGTCGATTCCGGCACCCACACCACGCCCGCCCCGAGCTTGATGTCCGTGCCGCGCCCCGCCATGTTCGTCGCGATCGTCACCGCGCCCGGCTGGCCGGCCAGCGACACGATCTCCGCCTCGCGTGCGTGGTTCTTCGCGTTCAGCACGTTGTGCGGGATCTTCGCCATGCGCAGCATGCGGCTGAGCACCTCCGAGGTCTCGACCGTCACCGTGCCCAGCAGCACGGGCTGCCCGTTGGTGTGGCGCTTGAGCACCTCCTCGATGATCGCCTTGTACTTCTCGCGCTGCGACTTGTAGATCTGATCGTTGCCGTCGACGCGCCGCACCGGCCGGTTGGTCGGGATCACCATCACGTCGAGCTTGTAGATGTCGTGGAACTCGGACGCCTCGGTTTCGGCCGTGCCGGTCATGCCCGCGAGCTTCTTGTACAACCGGAAGTAGTTCTGGATCGTGATCGTGGCGAGCGTCTGCGTCTCGCGCTCGATCTCCACGCCCTCCTTGGCCTCCACCGCCTGGTGCAGACCGTCGCTCCAGCGACGGCCCGGCAGCACGCGCCCCGTGAACTCATCGACGATGTACACGTGGTTCTCCTGCACCACGTAGTCCACGTCCTTCGAGTACAGGCAGTAGGCGCGCAGCAGCTGGTCCACGTTGTGCACGCGCTCGCTGCGCACCATGAAGTCGGCCTGGATCTGTTGCTTCCGCTTGGCCCGCTCCTCGGCCGTCAGCGACGCGTCGCCGTCCAGCGCCGACATCGCGGTCACCAGATCCGGCATGACGAACATCTCGGGGTCGGACGGCGAAAGCTTCTCGCTGCCCTTGTCCGTTAGGGACACCTCGCGCGTGCGCTCATCGATGGTGAACAAGAGCGACTCGCGCAGATCGCGGGCGAACTCCTTGCGCATCTCGGTCAGCATCATGTTCTCGACCTGCTCGTGCAGCTTGCGCACGGACGGCTCTTCGATCAAATGCAGGAACTGCGTGTGCTTCGGCATGCCGTGGTACACTTGGTACAGCTTGTGCATCGCGGTCTCTTCGTCGCTGCCCTCGAGCGCCGCCTTGATCTCGGCGATCAGGCGGTTGCAGATCTCGCTCTGCTCGCGCACGAGCCGCTCCACGCGGGGCTTCAGCTCCACGTACTGGGCGGTCGACGAGTGCGCCGCCGGGCCGGAGATAATCAGCGGCGTGCGCGCCTCATCAACCAAGATGCTGTCCACCTCGTCGATGATGGCGTAGGCGTGCCCGCTCTGCACCACTTGCGCCGGCTCAACCGCCATGCCGTTGTCGCGCAGGTAGTCAAAGCCGAACTCGCTGTTGGTGCCGTAGGTGATGTCGCACGCGTACTGGGCGCGGCGCTCCGCCGGGCCCATGTGGTTCTGAATGCAGCCCACCGTGAGCCCAAGGTACTCGTAGACGTGGCCCATCCACTGCGCGTCGCGCCGCGCAAGGTAGTCGTTCACGGTCACCAGGCGCACGTTCTTTCCGGAGAGCGCATTCAGGTAGAGCGGCAGCGTCGCCACAAGCGTCTTGCCCTCACCGGTCTGCATCTCCGCGATCTTGCCCTGATGCAGGGAGATGCCGCCGATCAGCTGCACGTCGAAAGGCACCATGTCCCAGGTCAGCTCGTGCCCGCACACCTCGCGCGACGTTCCGCACAGGCGCCGACAGGCGTTCTTGACCACGGCGAAGGCCTCGCAGAGGATGGCGTCCAGACTCTCCCCCGAAGCCACGCGCGACTTGAACTCTTGCGTCTTGGCCTTCAATTGCTCGTCCGAGAGCGACTGACACCCCTTTTCCAACTCGTTGATCCGATCCACCAGCGGGTGGAGCTTCTTCAAATCACGGTCGTTTTTTGTCCCAAAAAGCGTTTTTATCAGATTCATGAATCAGCCTTGCCTTCACCGGCGGAGATGTTCCGCCCAATCATGCACAAAATGGGTATAAAATATAGCACAGCATGACCTTGCCGTTCCAGTTCAATCGGCCCGCGAAAAAACCGGACGGCGGATTACAGCCGCTGGCCGCGTGGGCTAGTGCTCGATCCTGCGGGCGAGCCCGCCCGCACCGGCCAGCTCGGCCAGCCGCAGGACGGCGGCCTGCACCAGCGCGCCGACGTCGTAGAGCGCCCCGGTCTCGTCCTCTGACAAGCGCGGCACGCCGCCCTCGACCCCCGCGCCACTGAAGATGCGAGCGTGCGGAACGATCTGTCCGTCCACCTTCTGGTTGACGCAGCCGATCCCAAGCCGAGCCGCCGGATGTCCCGAGCAGGCGTTGGGGCAGCCGGAGATACGAACCTCATCCGCGACCAGACGCTGCAGCGCCTGCCGCTCCTGCGTCGCGGCGGGCAGATACCGGTCCAGCGCCTCGGCCAAGCGGTCAGCCACGCTCCGCGCGTCCACCAGCCCGATCTTGCACACCGCCGCGCCCACGCAGGTCATGATGTGCCCCTTGTACGAACGGAACGTCAGGTCGACGTCCGACAGCTCGCCGCGCAGGCGCCCGTACACCCCCGGCAGCTGCTCCTCGCGCACAAGCGGAATGAGCACGTCCTGCGACGGCAGCAGCCTCACAGACGGCGAACCCGCGTCTGCCGCAAGCCGCGCGAGCCCGCGGAGCTGGCACGCCGTCAGGTCGCCGTACGGCACGAAGAGCCGAACCGACTGCAAGCCGTCGCCGAACCGCGTCGGCGAGACGGCCAGTGACACCCAATGCTCGTATGCGTCTCGTTCGGCAACCGCCGAACCACTCGCGAGCAGCACCGGCAGGGACGGCAGCCCCTTGCCGTCCGCCTTCAGTCCGGAGCTGACAGCCGGGACGTCCGCGATCACCTTCGGCGCTTCCGTGGTGACGTAGTATTCCCAGAACAACCGCATGAAGGACTCCGGCCCCAGACGTTTAAGCAGGAAGCGCAGCCGCGCCTGATGCCTGTTCTCGCGGTCCCCGTGGTCATGAAAGAGCGCCACCAGCGCGAACGCCGCCTGCACCAGGCGCTCGGCAGGCAAAAACGCCACGAGGCACACACCGACCGCGCTCTCGCGGCCCAGCCCGCCGCCCGCGTACACGCGGAAGCCCCGCCGCCCGCCGCGCACCTGCGCCACGAAGCCGAGGTCGTGGATGGCCGCCTTCAGCAGGTCGCGCTCGCAGGCGAAAAGGCCCACCTTGAACTTGCGCGGCAGCGCGTACGCCTTCTCGCACCCGCGCATCGCCCGGTCGAGCGCGCCCGCGTACGGATACACGTCGAACGCCCCCTCCGGCGAGAGCCCGCTGTCAGCCCCCACCACCGTGTTGCGGTAGGTGTTGCCCCCTCCGCCTTTGAAAGGCCAGCCCAGGCCGTCGCTTGCCGCAACCGCGTCCAGCACGCGCCCCGCCGGCACCTCATGCAGCTGGATGTCCTGCCGCGACGTCAGGTGCAGCGTCCCGCCCACCTCAGCCAGAATATCGGCAAACCCCATCAAGCTGGCGCAGTCGATCTGGCCGCCGTTGACGCGAACCCGGATCATGAAGCGCCCGTTGCGCTGCTGATAGATGCCGTACGGCGCCGCGACAGTCTTGAGGCCCTCCGCCGTCACGCGTCCTGCCAGATACCCGTCGAAGGCCTGCTTCAGCCCCTCATACTCGTCCATCATCTCACCCCCGCGCTCGACCGCAGCCGCTTATCAAATGCAGTAGTCCGGAATCACGCGGCTGTCCGCCAACAGGCCCAGCACAGCGTCCACCTTCTCCTCGACGGGAGCGCCCTCAACCAAGGTGATCGACGCGGCCCGCGCCGGCTCGCCCGCTTCGACCAGGGCCACCACCAACAGCTCGTTCGGCTGGTTCAAGAGCTTGAGCCGCTCAACCGTGTACCCGTCCGCAGAGGGCAGCGCAGTAATGAAGATCAGCCCCGCGTCAGTCAGGATGCGGGCCAGCTCCCCCAGCCGCTGGATCTGCGCGTCATGCTCCGAGCGGTTGTCGGTGACATCCGACGCCAGTCCGCGCGACAGGCTGGAATAGCCCAAGTAGTACGAGTTCAGGTTCAGCCTGAACAACCGCAGCTCCAGCTCCTTGCCGAACGCCTGCACCGCCTGCGCAGACGCGCCCGTCACGATCACGGTCTTGCCGATGTGCCGGCTGCGAACCAGCCGGTCGCGGGCCGTCACCAGCCCGGTTTCCCAGTGGAACTCGCGCCTCTCCACATGGCCGCGCAACAGGGTTTCAGGATCGCTCACCGCGCGCGGCGTCCCCGCGTCCACGAACACGCTGTCTGTCACCATCGCCGCGCCCGCCGTCACGTTGCTGATCGGGTCTACGAAGACCAGGCTCCCCGTCGCGTGGTTCGCCGTGTAGGTGTCGACATACAGCGGGAGCGTGGTCTCGACTACGACGCGCCCGATGCCGTTGAGAGGCAGCTCGGAAACGGCCGCCTGCTCCATCGTGTTCACGTCGATCGCGTAGAGGAGCGTCTCGATGCGGGCCTTCACGAAGCGTCCGGCGTGGCGCGCCAGGTAGTGCGAGCCCGCCTTCAGCGGCACCTCGCTCATCCAGATCACAACCGCCTCGAACCGGTCTTTCACCTGCGGCAGGTTGTTGTCGTGCGCGATCATGTCGCCGCTGCTCACGTCCACCTCGTCCTCCAGCTCCAGCGTCACAGCCTGCGGCGCGAAGGCTCCGGGCAGGTCGCCGTCTGCGGTCACAATTCGCTTCACGCGCGACGTCTTGTTGGAGGGCAGCACGCGCACCTTCTCGCCAGGCTTGACGGCGCCGGAAACGACCGTTCCCGCGAACCCGCGGAAGTTGAGGTGCGGCCGGATTACGACCTGGACAGGGAAGCGGAGGTCGCGCGTGTTAACGTCTTGCGACACGTCGACCGTTTCGAGAATCTCCAGCAGGGACGGCCCCGCGTACCAAGGCGTCAGCTCCGGCGTGCGCGCCGTGACGTTGGTTCCCTTCAGCGCGGAAACCGGGACATACCGGATGTCCGGTATCTCGAGCTTCAGCGCGAAGTCACTGAACGCCTGGCGGATCGTTAGGAAGGTCTCCTCGCAGTAGCCGCCGATGTCCATCTTGTTGACGGCGACCAGCAGGTGCTTGATGCCCAGCAGCGACGCGATGAACGCGTGCCGCCGGGTCTGCGTCACCACGCCGTACCGCGCGTCGATGAGAATGATCGCAAGGTTGGCCGTCGACGCGCCCGTCGCCATGTTGCGCGTGTACTGCTCGTGTCCCGGCGTGTCCGCGATGATGAACTTGCGCTGCGGCGTCGAGAAGTAGCGGTACGCGACGTCGATGGTGATGCCCTGCTCGCGCTCCGCCTTGAGCCCGTCCAGCAGCAGCGCGTAGTCGATCTCGCCCGCGCCGGTCGTGCCGTTCTTGTCGCTCGCGTCTTGCAGCGAGCTGAGCTGGTCTTCGTAGATCAGCTTGCTGTCATACAGCAGGCGGCCGATCAGCGTCGACTTGCCGTCGTCCACAGAGCCGCAGGTGATGAACCGCAGCAGGTTCTTGTTCTCATGCTCGTTTAAGAAGGTGCCTATATCG
Source organism: uncultured Lentisphaeraceae bacterium (assembly GCA_964386865.1). Classification (GTDB taxonomy): domain Bacteria; phylum Verrucomicrobiota; class Kiritimatiellia; order RFP12; family UBA1067; genus CAYLUN01. The sequence goes on from CAYLUN010000031.1 coordinate 46,457, forward strand.
CTCATGCTCGCCTCGCCTTTCCTGTCACAGCCGCTTGCGCCTGATGATGTCCGAACTCCGTCTAGAAGTACCCTTCCCTCTTCTTCTGCTCCATGGACGAGTCTCCATCGTGGTCGATCACGCGCGTCGAGCGCTCGCTGACGCGCACCTGCAGCGTTTCGGCTACGATGTCCTCGACTGTCGCCGCGCGGGACTCAACGGCGCCCGTGAGCGGATAACAGCCGAGCGTGCGAAAGCGCACCCAGCGCTCCTGCGGGCGCTCGCCTGGGGCCAGGCGCATCCTGTCGTCGTCCACCATGATCCACTGCCCATCGCGCTCGACCACCGGCCTGAGCGCGGCGTAGTAGAGCGGCACGATCGGTATGCGCTCAACGCGGATGTATTGCCAGATGTCGGTTTCCGTCCAGTTGGAAAGCGGAAAGACGCGCACGCTCTCTCCGGGGTTGACCCGGGCGTTGTAGATGTTCCACAGCTCAGGCCGCTGGTTCTTCGGATCCCACTGCTGATGCTTGTCGCGGAACGAGAAGACGCGCTCTTTCGCGCGCGACTTCTCCTCGTCGCGCCGCGCGCCGCCAAAGGCCAGGTCATACTTGCCGGCCTTGAGGGCTTGCAGCAGCGCCTGCGTCTTCATGATGTCCGTGTACTTCCTACTGCCGTAGTCAAAGGGGTTCACGCCGTCGGCCCGACCTTGCTCGTTCGAGTGGACGATCAGCTCGAGGCCCTGCTCGGCGCAGAAGCGGTCGCGGAACGCGATCATTTCGCGGAACTTCCAGGTGGAGTCGATGTGCAGCAGGCTGAACGGCAGGCGGCCCGGGTAGAAGGCCTTCTGCGCCAAGCGCACCAGCACCGACGAATCCTTGCCGATCGAGTAGAGCATCACCGGATGCTGGGCCTGGCTGACAGCGTCCCGTATGATGTGGATGCTCTCGGCTTCGAGTTGTTTGAGCTGCGAAAGTGTTGTCATCGTGTCCTGTCTCCTCGTGCTGCTGAGCCGACCCGCGACGCGCGACTTCCGACCCGCGTGCGAACCGACGCCTAACTCCTAACTCCTCCCGTGCAACCCGCACTCCCTGTGCGCGGCCTCCTCCCACCACCAGCGCCCAGACCGAACGTCTTCGGTTCGCTTCACAGCCCGCGTGCAGCACGCGCAGCCGATGCTGGGAAACCCCTGGTCGTGCAAGGGGCTGTAGGGCACCTGCCGCGCGGCGACATAGCCCCACACCTGCTGCTCAGTCCAGTCTGCGAGCGGGCTCACTTTCACCAGCCCGTTCGCCAGATCCTCCTCCACCACACGGAGCGCTGCGCGCGTCACGGACTGCTCCCGCCGCAGGCCGCACAGCCACGCGCGATGCGCGGCCAGGGCCCGCTTGAGCGGCTCTAGCTTGCGCACGCGGCAGCAGAGCCTGCGGTTTTCCACGCTGTCGTAGAACAGGTTGACTCCTTTTTCAGCTACCATCGCCTCCACGGACGGGCGGTCGGGAAAAAAGACCCGGATTCTCACGCCATACCGCTTCTCCGTTTCGGCGAGCAGCGCATACGTCTCGGGGAACAGGCGCCCCGTATCGAGCGTGACCAGCGGAATCGGCCAGCGGTTGCGGGCAATGATCTCCGTGATCACTTGATCTTCGGCGGCTAGCGACGTCGCAAATACCAGCCCCTCTCCGAACGTCTCCCACGCCAGCCGGATCACGCTTTCGGCGTCCCGGCCCTCAAGCTCTTTTTGCAATTGCTCTACCGTCGTCATTCCATCACCTCTTCTTCGCTTCTCGTAACAGTCTAACCGACTAGCGGCCTACAGCCTAACAGCCTGCCCTAAATCACATAGTCCGCCGCATCGGCCGCCGCGCCGTACAGGCGCGACTCTTTAGGAACCAGGTACACGTTCTGCCCGGCCGTCACGGGCGTGGCGCGGTAGGTCTCATGGGGCACATGCACCTGCACCACGTTGTTCTGTCCGTTCAGCAGCTCGATCTTGACGAGCGGGCCAGCCGTCAGCACGCGATACACTTGCGCCGGCAGGCTGATGCCGGAGCCGGGCAGAATCTGCACGGCCAAGTCGTGCGGCCTCACCAAAAGCCGCACGGATCCCTCGCCCGTTTGCGCGTCCGTGAAGACGGGCGCCTCGTTGTGCAGCCGCCCGTGGAACACGTTCACGTCTCCGAGGAACTTCATCACAAACTCCGTGGCCGGGTTCTGGAAAACCTCGTTCGGCTGCCCCACCTGTTCGACGCGGCCCTTGTTCATCACCACGATGTGATCCGCCACCTCCAGCGCCTCCTCCTGATCGTGCGTCACGAAAATACTGGTCACGTGGATCGTGTCGTGCAGGTGCCGCAGCCAGCGCCGCAGCTCGGCTCGAACCTGCGCGTCCAGCGCCCCGAACGGCTCGTCGAGCAGGAGGACCTTCGGCTGGATCGCGAGCGCGCGGGCCAGCGCGACGCGCTGCCGCTGCCCGCCCGAGAGCTGCGACGGGAAGCGCGGCGCGAGCTGCTCGAGCTGCACGAGCCTGAGCAGCTCATGCACCCGATCTTTGATCTCAGCCTGCGAAGGACGCTGGCCGCGCGGTTTGACGCGCAGGCCGAACGCGACGTTGTCGAACACCGTCATGTGCCGAAACAGCGCATAGTGCTGGAAAACGAACCCCACCTGGCGGCGGTTGACCGGATTGTCCGTCACCGGCAGCCCGTCAAACAGGATCTGACCGCCCGTGCCCTCGTCGGCGCTTTCCAGCCCCGCAACGATGCGTAGCAGCGTGGTCTTGCCGGATCCCGACGGTCCCAGCAGCGCGGTCAGGCCGCCCGATGGCACCTCGAGGTTTACCTCGCTCAGGGCCCGAAAGGCCCCGAACGTCTTGCTGATATTCCGTATCGATATGCTCATGGCTGTCCTCCCGCTAGGCGGCGTCGCGCGCGCCCTTCAACTCCACGATTGTTTTCAGCACCAGCGTCACCACCGCCAGCCCCGCGAGCAACGAGGCGCAGGCGAAAGAGGCGGTGAAGCTGTACTCGTTGTAGAGAACCTCGACGTGAAGCGGCAGCGTGTTGGTCTCTCCCCGGATGTGCCCCGAGACCACGGAGACTGCTCCGAACTCGCCCATGGCTCTCGCGTTGCAGAGGATGATGCCGTAAAGCAGGCCCCACTTGATGTTTGGCAGGGTCACCTTTAGGAACGTCTGCCAGCCGGTCGCGCCGAGGCTCAACGCCGCCTGCTCCTCTTCGGAGCCTTGTTCCGTCATGAGGGGGATCAGCTCGCGGGCCACGAAGGGGAAGGTGACGAACAGCGTGGCCAGCAGGATGCCGGTCGCGCCGAAGACGACTTTGACGCCGTGAGCGGTGAGCCACTCGCCCAGCCAGCCGTGCCGCCCGAACACCAGGATGAAGATCAAGCCCGCGATCACCGGCGAGACCGCGAAGGGCAGGTCCACCAGAGAGAGCAGCAGGCTGCGGCCTTTGAAGCGGAACTTGGCCAGCGCCCACGCCGCGGCGAGGCCGAAGGCCGTGTTGAGCGGCACGACCAGCGCCGTAACGCCCAGCGTCAGCGCGATCGACGCGCGTGCATCGGGCTCGCTGACGCTCTCCAGCCAGAGTCTGACGCCACCGGCAAAGGCCTCTTTCAGAACGACCAGGAGCGGGAGCACGATGAGGGTGCCGATGATCAGCAGGGCCGCCGCGGTCAGCGCGGCGTTTCCTGCGGTTCCGAGTTCGTGTGGTGAGCGAGTATTCTTCACGGTCGTTCCCTCAGCTGCCAAAAACGCGTGCGACGCGGGACTGAAGCACGTTGATCAGGAGAATGCACGCGAGCGACAGCGACAGCAGCGTTACGGCGATTGCGGTCGCGCCGGCGTAGTCGAACTGCTCCAGCTTGGTGATGATGAGCAGCGAGGCGATCTCCGTCTTCATCGGCATGTTGCCCGCGATAAAGACCACCGAGCCGTATTCGCCCAGCGCCCTCGAAAAGGCCAGCGTGAAGCCGCTCAGAATCGAAGGCGCCAGCAGCGGCAGCACCACGCGCCCCATCGTCTGCAGCCGTGTCGCCCCGAGGCTGGTTGAAGCCTCCTCCAGCTCGCGGTTCAGATCCGCCAGGGCAGGCTGCACGCTGCGGATCACAAACGGGAGACCGATGAAGATCATCGCCAGCGTGATGCCCGTTGCCGTGAAGGCGACCTTGATGCCGAGCTTGCCCAGCGCAGACCCTAGTGTGGCCTGCGGCGCGAAGAGCGCGGTGAGCGCTATTCCGCTCACGGCCGTCGGCATTGCGAACGGCAGGTCGACCAGCGCGTCCACCAGCCGCTTGAGCGGAAAGCGGCCGCGCACGAGGAACCAGGCCACCGTCACGCCCAGCACCACGTTCACGAGCGCCGCCAGAAAGGCCGTCAGGAAGGTGACTTTGAACGAAGCCAGCACGCGCGGCTGGCGGATCGTGTCGATAAAGCCAGCCCAGCCGTGATCGGCGCTGCGTATCACGAGGGCGCTGAGCGGCACCAGCACGATCAGAGACAGGTAGAACAGGGTGAATCCGAGCGACGGGCCGAAGCCCGGCAAAACGCTTTTTTCTTTGAAGTTCAGTTTCAGGCCTCCGTTCGCGCTGTGGCGGCGTTATCGCCTCGCCTCACTTGGTGCCAGGCAGATAGATTTGGTCGAACACGCCGCCGTCGGCGAAATGCTCGCGCTGCGCGCGCTGCCAACCGCCGAAGACCGCGTCGACGGTGAGCAGCTTGACCGATGAAAAGCGGGCGATGTCGGTGGGATCCGCGCTCTCCGGCGTGCGGGGCCTGTAGTAGTGCTTCGCGGCCAGGCGTTGTCCGTCTGCCGAGTACAGGTGCCTCAGGTAGGCTTCGGCGATCTCGCGGGTGCCGTGGCGGGCGGCCACGTTGTCCACCACCGCCACGGCCGGCTCGGCGAGAATGCTTGTCGGAGGCACGACGATGTCGAACGAGCCTTTGCCGAGCTTGTCGAGCGCGAGATAGGCCTCGTTCTCCCACGTGAGCAGGACGTCGCCGATGCCGCGCTGGGCGAACGTCGTGGTCGCGCCGCGCGCGCCGGAGTCTAGAACGGGCACGTTCTTGTAGAGCGCCGCCAGGAAATTCTTGGCTTTCGCTTGGGCCGCCGCCACCTGACTCGCAGCTTCGGGCTTGGTCAGCGCGGAGAGGTCGCCGCCCAGTTCGCGGTCGATCACGTGTGCCCACGCGGCGAGGTGGTTCCAGCGGGCGCCGCCGGAGGTCTTGGGGTTGGGTGTGATTACCTCCACGCCCGGTTTGAGCAGGTCGTCCCACGTCGTGATCCGCTTCGGATTGCCTTTCCGCACGAGGAAAACGATTGTGGATGTGTACGGCGCGCTGTTGTGCGGAAGCCGCGTGCGCCAGTCGGCTGGCAGGAGCCCGGACTTGGCCGCGACCTCATCGATGTCATACGCGAGGGCCAAGGTCAGGACGTCGGCTTCCAGCCCGTCAATAACGGCGCGGGCCTGTTTGCCCGACCCGCCGTGCGATTGCTTGATGACCACCCGCTGTCCGCTGTGGCCGCTCGCGTAGTGGGCGGCAAAGAGAGCGTTGTAGTCGCGGTAGAACTCACGCGTTGGATCGTACGACGCATTCAGAATCGATGGCGTGCCGCCCAGCAGCGCCGGCGCAGCGAATGCGACTGCCGTTACTATCGAAGAGAGTTTGGCTAGATGCATGGTGTCTCCTTGTTCGGGTCGGTTTCGCGTGCCTGACCGAGCCGCGTGCGCAGACCTTTTGGCCCTGAAACGGAGCACACAATACCATCTTTAGACTAGTATGTCAATAGACTAGATAGTGTATCAAAAGTGTATAGACTCGAGCCTCGAGTCATCTGAACCGTCACGCCTCCTGCTTCAAACCCCTCAGAAGGCTTTCCATATCTGCCGGAAGCGGAGCACACAGCTCCGTGCGCGCGCCATACTTAGGATGTCTAAACATCAAGTAATCCGCATGTAGGGCCTGGCGGCGCACGCGCAGCAGTTGAAGGTCGGCCTGAGAGAGCGCATCCCCGCAAAAGCGCAGAAATAGCGTCTCGTCAACGCCATACAGCTTGTCGCCAACCACTGGAAAACCGAGCGCCAGCAACGTGGCCCTGATCTGGTGCAGCCGACCGGTTTTTGGCAGGGCGCGCACGACACTGCACGCCCCGCACGCGGACTCGCGCACGAGCACGGTCTCTGCCCACTCCGCGCGTGGTTCGGGTGCCACACCCCTTGGCGCTTCAGCCAAGAACCGGCGCTTCTTGCGGATGACCGACTCCCGGTCTTGCACCAGCCAGCCGGACGCCTCGACGCGATCAGGAAAAGCGCCTTCCACAACTACGGTATACCCCTTCTCCACGCGATGCGCCGCAAACTGCGTCCACAGGTTGTGCGCCGCCTCAGGCGTCTTCCCGATGATCACCAGCCCAGACGTCTCGCGGTCGATGCGGTTTACCAGCACCGGCTCCTTCACGCCGAAGCGCGACTTCGCCAACGCCCACAGCGTGTGATTGAAGTACCGTCCGCCCGGATGACATGGCAAATTGCCGGACTTGCTTACGACCAGAAGCAACGGGTCGTCGAGTATGACGTCCACGCGCTCGTCCACTGGCGGCTCCTGAATGCCGCTCGCGTCGTACGACAACACGTCGCCCGTCCGGAGCGCCACCTCCGCGTCGCACGCTCGGCCGTTCACGCGCACCCGCCCCTCTGAAGCGAGGCCGCACCACTCTGCCACGGAGTGGTACGTGAACCGGGCGGCCAGAAACTCCGACAGCACACGCCCCGCGTCTTTCTCGTGAATCGTAAATTTCATCTCGCGCGTCATGGGCACCTTTGTCGTTGAACCGCCCCCTTCACCATGCTATAGTTTTACGGCATTTAATGGGCCCATAGCTCAGTCGGTCAGAGCGGAGGACTCATAATCCTTTGGTCGCAGGTTCGAGCCCTGCTGGGCCCACCATTTTCGAATACTAAAACTTTCAACAAACACCAATAAAACACGGGTGTTTGACTAAAATTGTCTGTTTGCTGTAAAATCACCGCCGACATGAACAGTGTGCTCGCATTCTAACAAAATTGGGCATTTTGTTAGAACGTGTTAGAACGAAATCGGGAAACGGAGGTCATCATGCAACTTTCTGGTGGATCACTGCAACAGAAAAAAGGCTGGTGGTATCTGGTGAAACGGATTGACGGGCGGCAGTTGTGGACTGCGCTGCACACGAAAGATGCCGATACGGCGCAACGCTTGGCGGTCGGCGCAGCTCCGGTTCAGGCGCTGCGTGACGATGAAGACAAATATCTTTTGGCAGTCGTTGCGCAGGGACGCGCCGCCGAAAAACGGTTGACCGAAAAGCGTGAAGCGAAAACCGCCGGGGCCGTCGAGTGGGGTGGAATGTTCCAGGCATGGAAGGAGTCCGCTGCCGGGCTGACAACCAACCGCGCAACGCTTAAAAAGTACGCGTGCCAATTTTCCGTTTTGACCGCGTGGGCTGCCGGTCACGGCGTATCGTCGCCGGCTGCGATGACTTCCGAGCAGGTTCAACGCTACGCGTCGGAGCGCATGAAGGCAACGGTTGTCAGCGGGCGCGACGTGGCCCTGTTCCGGCGCGTCTGGCGCGATTTGAAACTGGGTGACGCTTGGACGGACGTGACGGCTGACGCGCCGAACAAGTCGAAAAGCCGTTACCGGCGGCTGACGCTCGGAGAAGTCAGGGCTCTGGTCGCTACGGCACGCGTCGGTAAACTGCGGGTGCGGCATCCGGGTGGATGGTTTGAGAAGGGCGGATATGACGCGTTGCCTGACGTGGCGAACCTGATAACGGTGGCGTACCACACGGGGCTGCGGCTACGGGATTGCGCGACACTGTCGGCCAGCAACGTTGACGGGGCTTTTCTGCGCGTTGTACCTGAGAAGACCTCTGACCGCAAGATCAAGCCGCTGTTGATCCCGCTTCAACCGGAGGCGGATGCCATCGTGCGGTGCCTGACCAAGGCGGCAGGTGAAGGCGGTCGCCTATTTCCAAGGCTGGCAGACGCATCGCTTTCAAAATCGTTGCGTTTGACGTTTGAGCGGGCGGATGTACGCGCAAACCAGTTCGGAAAGGCGTCGTTTCACAGTCTGCGGGCGACGTTTATCTCGATGATGGACGAAGCGGGAGTTCCGCCGCACGTGACCGACGCGATCACGGGTCACGCGCCGCAGGGAATGCACGGCCGCTATAGCCAACCGGGACGCGACTCCCTTATGGATGCGGTTAAACGCGCGATCGTGCCGCTCGGCGTTTAGGGTTAGGGTCTAACGTAACACCGAGCCCGCTTGCATAAGATGCGGACAAATTCCCAAAGCAAAACGGACGGCAAGGCACAAGCCCACCGTCCGCAATCGCACCGCTCAGGTCAGTATCACACCTATGGTACGCCACATGAACCGTCTGAACATGCCGCCCCACTCGCTCCCGCAGCGTCTGGGGTCGCCGTGGACGGTTTGGCCGCAGGCGTGCCGCCCTTGATCAGACCGCCCAGCCAATTGCCCAACGCGCCGAGAGCCGAATCGCCCATCGGCACGGTCAGGCTCGGGTCGGTCTTGTTGCCGCTGGCAATCGTATCCGTACCGCCCTCGATCTGCTGATCGTTGACGCCGATCTGGAGTGATCGGGGATAGGATGGGTTTTCCAGATTGGAAGGTTCGTTGACGGTGAACGTGCAGCCGTCGAACGTCAGTTGCTGGCAGCGTGTGCGCG
>CAYLUN010000032.1:0-54743 GCA_964386865.1 uncultured Lentisphaeraceae bacterium
TTTTGTTAGACGTTTTAACTCTTCCAACCGCACTGGACTTATTGGCCCAGAGCTGTGTACGGCCTCGATCAAGAAGAGCCAGTTCTTCTCGTTGCTATAAGCCACAACATCGGGAAGTTCGTCATGCGTAAGCTCGAAGAATGATAGCCGCCCGAGCTTGGCCTTTTCGCAAAGAAGAAATTTGTCGGCAGTATCGCCAACATATAAAACTTCGGCCCCAAACCCGAAACGTGGCAAGAAATCCTCGATGACCGCTTTTTGAAGTTCATTATGATTGCCGGGGGTGAATGTCAGTTTCTTACCACCGGGAATCTTTACTGAGATAGTTTCTATGCTCCTCTGTCCGGAGAGTCGATCACGTAATGTTCCCGTTTCGGCAAGTAACTCATCGACCTGATCATCCCATCCTTCGGTGCCGAATTCGCGAACCACACATGCAAATTGCGGATTGAGCGCATACCCTCGCGTCGGATTGTTCGTCGCCGCACCGGGATTATTCGCACTCCGTTCGACGATTCCTGCAACCGTCAATAACTTGAGATCCTTGCGCCGAATATCGTCGTATGATCCACTCGATATCGACTCACTGAAGTTCTTGTTGATGTACTCGATGATCTGCCTAGTTTGAGGTGCCCACTTATTGCCACTTTGTTTGGCCTCTTTCCACTGGCTACTACGTCTAACGTCAGCGACAGCTAGAAAGGCCATTCCCATTTTCTCTAACCGTCTCTCAGAAAGCCCCTCAAAGGGAATGCCGAGACTGTTGAGGATGCAGAGAGCCTCGTTCACGACTGTCTTAATGGCCTTGGCTTTGTCGCTGCTAGGAATATAATCAGGCACTATTTTGTTCTCCTCTTGCGGTTCCATGACGAACAACTCGGCTTGCTCGGGCAAGTTACGATAGACAATCTCCGAACTGCTGTAGCGAGGTTTTGACTTTAAGTAAGATTTGACCGATTCTGCAATCTGCTTGGCGAAGAGCGGGGGCACCGCATTCCCGACCTGATAGTATTGGCTGGTTTCCGTCCCCTGAAACTTGAACCCGTCCGGAAAACTCTGTAACCGCGCCGCCTCCCGAATGGAAATGCGGCGACGCCGCCCGTCTGACAGGCGTATTCGCTGCATATCTCCTGTCGCGCCTGCCAGATTGCGGCAGGTGAGCGTTCGCGCCGGGCGATCCAAATGAAGATCGCGAGGCGTGACGCACTTAGAGGCCTTCTCGTAGTTCGCGACATAGCGGTCCATGCTCGTCGTCAGGAACTTCGCACCGTCAGGAACTGAAAAGGCAAGCTCCTCCAAAGCCTCGCCTGCCGTGACCCGATGATTCGCCTCACCGGGAAAGTAAAACGTGCCACGATGTCCGACCACAATGAGCCGCTCGCGATTCTGCGGTATCCCAAAATCGACGACGTTGAAGAGCCGATACTCGACAATGTAGTTCATGCTCTTCAGCCGCGTGACCACCTCGTCAAAATAGGGCTTGTTTCGATAGAGAAGTCCACGGACGTTCTCGAATACCCAAATATCCGGGTTCGTCTTCTCGACGGCATCCACGAAAACGGGGAAACCGTCTCGCGAGTCCATCAGCCCGAGCTGTTTGCCACCGACACTAAAGGGCTGACAAGGCGGCCCACCGATCACGACGGAAACATTCGGATACTCTTGTTTGACGTCGAGCTTTACACACTGGCAGTCCCCCGCAAGATTGGCACGATAGGTGGCGACGTAATCCGGCTCCATTTCATATCCGGCCGTCCGGATTCCGCAAGCCTCAAAACCCAAAGATAACCCGCCGCAACCAGCGAAAAGATCGATCGCCTCGAAGTCAAACTTCTTGGGTATGACCAACTCCGCATTGATTCGTTCTACATAGGTCATAACCGTGTGCCTTATCGTTCAATACTCCCGTCACAGACAGCATCGTTTTCTGTTGTCTTGAACACTGTATTATGGACGCTAATGATCTGTCAACCGGATACCCCTTTTACGCCAAAACGCCGCCAAGCGCAAACAGAGACTCCCACCGCTTCTGACGCTGGATGTAGAGTCGGGCAGCTTCGCGCAGAAGGTCTGAGCGCGACCGCGACTCGCGCCGCGCCAACGCGTCTACCTCGCCGATCAAGGTGTCCTGAAACGAACGATTGAAAGTGACCGTACTCATGCTGCTACTCCGAGTGGAACACTTCAGGCAGCGGCACGCACACAGGCGAATGGTCGGGATTGGTGTCCATGAGGTCGGCCATGTAGTCCCACCATTTGCGGACCACGGGGTCTTGCGGCAGCAGGTGCGCCGTGTTGCCGTCCGCCAACTTCTGCACGGCGAAGAGGATCAGGGTCTCTGGATCGAGAAAGATCGAGTAGTCAGAGACGCCAGCCTCGGTCAGCTTGCGCGACAGTTCGGGCCAGATCTCGTTGTGCCGACGCTTGTACTCGGCCTCGAAGCCCGGTTTCAGCTTCATTTTGAACGCGACTCGTTGCATGGTGTGCTCTCTCTTTGCCAGCCTTTGATGATCGCGAACGTGTGCTCCACCGGCGTTGCGGCCCGCAAACGCGGTTCGATCCCGCATCCGTACTGCCACGCGACAACCGTGACTTTCACAGGTAATTTAGCACGCGGCGGAAGCGTGGTCAACCGCAGCGTGTTTCACTCCAACTCCGCAGGCCCTTCGCACACATACTACGCAAGCTGGCGAAGCGGTAGTGTCCGGTCAGATGCCCACGGAGTATTGCATCTTCAGCAGCCCGTCAAATGATGGCTTAGGTACTCTCCGCGAATTACTCGTCGGACTTGAACTGATACGCGCCCGAGCCCACGGCGTAGACCGCCGCGCCGCCCTCCGCGCGCAGAAAGGCCACGCCCGGCGCCCGCGGCGCCGGCATGCCGCCTTCCGTGACACCTGCCGCGTTTTTCGCGGGAACGTAGACCGTGGCCGTCGCATTCGGCGGAATCGTGACGTTCAGCGCGATCCTGCCCCCCTCGCATTTCCACGCGCTGGCGATGCGGCCATACGGCGACTCGTACGAGGCGGAGGCTCCGTCCAGCTTCGCTACGGTTTGCGGCCTGATGAGGATGCGCTTAAAGCCCGGGCCCGCCGGGTCGCACAGGATGCTGCCGAGCCCCTTGTAGCACCACTTCATTTCCTCATATCCCTAGATGTCGCCAGAGCGATCACGCGGCCCTGGTCGCCGGTGGCGCAATAAAAATGGTAGACGACTCCGTTGTGCTTGATCATCCACGGCTTGTGCGCGTACTGCTTGTCCCACGGTTCGGACGGCTCGACGAGGTGCGGCCCCGACCACTTTGTCCAATGGGACAGGTCGTAGGAACAGGCGAAGGTGTCGAAGGCTCCGGGCTTCCAGAACGCGCCGAAGTAGAACATCACCCACACGTCTCCGATCTTCACGATCTGCGGGTCGCCCGAGATGCCTTTGCCGTTGTCGACGACGGGCTCCCGCCCGTAGCGCAGCCACGTCTTCATGTCCTTCGACACGGCCATGCCGATGCGCTCGTACCCCGAGACCTTCTTGCCGTTGTAGTACATGACGAAGGGGTAGCCGAGCCGCTCTTCCTTGTCCCAGATAATGTTGCTCTTGTACTGCGTCAGCTTTTCGAAGTCGCGGCAGTCCGGCTGGTCGCGCGTAAGCACTGGCTGATCGAGCCGCGTCCAGGCGACGGGCTTGTCCGGGTCGGTCGTCCAAGCGATACCGATGGCCAGCGGGTCTGTCTCGTAGCCCTTCAGCGCGCCGCCCAGGTACGAGAGCCAGTACTTGCCGTCGTAGGGCTGGAGCTGGGCTGTCCCGCCCCACGCGTAGTCCTGCAAGGCAACGTAGCCTCCCGCCTGCTGGGCGTCCCACGTGCCTTGGCGAAACGACAGAATCTTGCCGAGCGGCTTCCACGTCACCAGGTCTGCGCTCTCCGCGAGCGCGGTCTCATACCCCGCGCCGTCGAACACAATGTAGGTCATGTACCATGCGTCGTTGTGCCGGAATACTCCCGGACAATCGGCCTTCTTTCCCGGTTCAGGCCGAACCACGATCCCGTACTTGAACGGCGTCTTGACCTCGTCGTAAACGGCCTGCATGATGCTGTCCGTGACCGTTCTCGCCCCCTGCTTGTTGGCGATCACGAAATCCACTAATTCCTTACATTGAAAGAAACCCTGCCACATGTTGTGTCCCTGCCCCGGCGGCACGACTAGTTGCATGGCACCGCCCAGTTCGCGGTAACACGTGGCCACCTTCTCGGAGTTATCCTTGAGCGGCACGAGCGTGTCCGAATCGCCGTGAATGTGGAAGATCGGCACGCCCGCTTGGGCCAATGGGGCGAGCCGCTCGATCGGGTTGTGCTGCGCGAGCTGAGCCTGCAGCTCCGCCTCGGTCAGGCCGTACGCGCCACACGCCTTCGCGAGGCCAGGGTAGCTCCGCAGATTGCACACCGGGTAAATGCCCGCGACGCAGGCGACGGAGCCCGTGTTCTCGCACGCCCAGTTGTAGAGCATCAGGCCGCCGCGGCTTCGCGCCAGCAGACAGGCCTTCTTCGCCAGCCCGCGCTTGCCGGTCAGCTCCTGGTAGAGGGCCGTGAAGCCGGCGCGTCCCTTGGGGCTACCGTACGACTCTCCCACGTCCACGCCGGCCACGGCCATGCCAGCCGCCAGGAACTTCTCGAACATCCACCGCTCCTCAGGGCCGGGCAATCTAGGCAGCGTCGGAGCGTACCAGACCCAAGGCGTCGGAACGCCTGGTGCGGGCTCCTTGGGCATGATCAAGAATGCAGCGTTCCCATCGACCTGAAACACCTGCCCGTCGATCGGCAGCCTCTTCTCCGCGGACTGAGCCGACGCTCCTCCGGCTGCCCGTGCGGCAACCGCTACAACAAGCAATCCCCAAAACAGAAACCTCACATACATTTTCTTCCTCCACCGTCCCATAGAGAGCACCACGCTTCCGGATAGACCACATACGAGGCACGCCACCGTGTGGGCGTGCTCAGTCGTGAACCGTGCTTCCGACGAAAAAGACTGCGCGGACAGGATCCAAGCGCAGGCGGACGCGCGTGCACGGAACGCCGCCTTCAACACACTCGCTTGCCTCCGCATCAGCGATGCTGCCGTCGAGCGGATCCCAGCTCCGCAGCGCGTGCGTGCCGCGCAGCGTCACGACCGTGTCGACGCGCTCGTCGGCTGAGTTGGCCACGTAGAAGATGTCTCGGCCGTCTTTGACCTTGTGCAGGTAGGAGAGCATGCCCTGGGCCGCCGAACCCCCGACCGTGTTTCCCGGCGCCGACTGAGCGGGCGCGGCCGAGCCGACCGCCGGCCCTTTCAGCGCGAAGCGGACATCCGGAACCGGCAGGGCGTCGTCGAGCGCCGCCCCTAGGCAGGCCCCGCTGGCCGGCGCAACGAAGTAGGCCGCGCCACCCGAGGCGTGCGTGAATTTGAAGTACGGCTTCGCTTGGGCCACGCGGCTGGAGTCGCCCCCGAACAGGGCGCGCAGCGCGGCAACGACCTCCGCGTCGCGGCCCAGCTCGGCGGCCTTGGCCGGAACCTGGCCCGTCACGATGACCTTGCCGCCCGCCTCGGCGAAACTCAGTAGCTTCCGGGCGTTATCGGCGTGCAGCACCCGCGCGGAGGGCAGAATCAGCACCCGGTACGCCTCGCGGTTGGTCGCGTTGTTGAGACGCATCACCGCCCCGTCGATCGAGCAGCGGCCAGTCAGGATCTCGGGATGCAGGAAGGTGAAGTCGCGGCGGAGCTCGCCCGTCAGGCAGTCGCTGAGTTCGTTCAGGTCGGTCAGCGGCGGCACGCACAGGCCGGGGTGCACATTCCCGGGCACCTTGGGCTGGTCGACCACCGCGTCCAGCCGGGCGTGGGCCTGCAGCGCGGCGACGGGATAGAGCACGCCAATGTCGGCGACGTGGCGTCCCCCTTGCAGCAGCAGGCAGGTGCGGCCGACCCAGTCGTTGTAGCGCGCGAGTTCCGGGCCGATCTGCGGGTCGAAATGGGAAATGAGCGGCTTGATGCGCACCTTCTGCGGGTCGTACCACATGCCGTGCGGCAGAAATAAATTGGCCCCGCGTGCGAACAGCTCCATGCCCGAGCGATATAGCATGGCCTTATCGAACGTCTTGTAATTGCCGTAGATCTCGACGGCCGTGAGCGGGCGGTCATAGCTGCTAGCCGCGGAGCTGGTCAGCTTGAAGCCCGGGCGTCCGTGGCCGTAGTAGTGGATCGAATCGATCATCGGGATGTCGCTGTGCCGGTAGAAGGCGATGTGGTCGCCACCCAGAAACGCGGGCTGCGGATGGTACTGGCCCATGGCGTGGCCCGACGACTTCAGCCCGTGCGCGGCGGCCCACTCGTGCACCTTGCGCGGATACCCCTCGGCCAGCAGCTCGGCGCGAAAGCCGAAGAGCGCGACGCGGGCGGCCTCGGTGTCAGGCCCGATGTCATGCCACAGGGCCGGATAGAGAGGAACAGGACTGGCCCCGTATTTCTTCGCGAATTTCTCGTTGAACGCAGGCGTCCACGTGCGGCGCTCGGCGCTGCGGACGCCCACGTCGTCGAAGAAGGTCATGCCGACGGTGGATCCGAAGTGCGACGCAAAGCGCTTGTAGTATTCCTCGTAGGTCAGCGAAAAGAACTTGTCGACCGACTCGGGGCAGAGATAGTCGACGAACCGACCCGTACGGACGCAGGTGAAGAGCATCAGCGCCCACTGTCCGGCGGGCACGTTCCACGCGATGCGTCCGCCGCTGGCCGAGGCGCTGATGTCGCGGCGTTCGCCGCTTTGCCCGTTCATGGCGACCGCGCCCATGAACACGCCTGCGGGCAGCGCCTGCTGCAAGAGGGTCGGGCCGGTCACGTTCGTTTCGGCATTGTCCAGACGGCAGATCGTCTCATCGGGAAAACGCTTGCCCATCAGGCCTCCCGCAGTCCCGCTCGGATAGCCGATATCGTCGTAGAAGATGACCTTCAGGCCCAGGCGCTTGCTCGTCTCAAGGATGTCGCCGTAGCGGGCGAAGTACGCCTCTGACAGATACTCGGGTGCGGTTTCCTTGACCGGCAGAACCGCCACGCCCGCGAACCCGCTCTTGTCGCGCGAGTCCAGCAGCTGAGACTCGATCCCCTCGGTCGTCAGCGTCCCGTTCAGGTGCCAGAGCGGCTGGCTCTTCAGCGCGAGCGGCGGCTCTGCGAAGTCCCGCTCCCACCCCGTCCCTGCAGCAGCCCCGCCCGCCGCGGCGACAGACGCGCTCAAGAGGACAACCACCCCCAGCAGACTTTGTGTCATCGGATACCCTGCCTTATCTAACGGCTTTCGCCTCACTTCCATACGGCAAGCACGGCCTCGGCGAAAGCAGCGAGGTCAGTATAAAGTAACGATGCGGAACCGTCCAGCGGCGTCGGCTGTGCGTTCACGATCACCAACTCGCCGCCCGCGCGTACGGTCAGCGGAGGAATCGAGGCCGCAGGCTGCACCGTCAGCGACGAGCCCAGCACCAGCATCAGGTCGGCCTGCCGAGCCAGCGCGACCGACTTCTCGAACGCCTGCTCAGGCAGCATCTCTCCAAAGAAGGTGATGTCCGGCTTGTACGCCTCGCCGCACGCTTCGCAGCGCGGCACGGGCATTCGTTCGAGCAGGGCGCAGATCTCGTCGAAGGTCTTCACGCGCCCGCAGGGGCAGCTATGCAGCAGCGGCGAGCCGTGCACCTCGTAGACGGTCTGCGAGCCCGCCTTTTGGTGCAGCATATCGATGTTCTGCGTGATGACCCCGGCGACAACCCCCGCCCGTTCCAGCCTCGCTATCGCGTGGTGCACCGGCCCCGGCTTGTAATTCTTGAGCCCGTAAATCAGCTCCCGGCAGCCTGTGTAGTAGATCGACGGGTCGCGCCGGAACCACTCGATGTCGAAGATGCGCTCCGCGTCCGGCTGCTTGTACAGCCCCTGCGGCCCCCGGAAGTCGGGAATGCCGCACAGCGTCGACACGCCCGCCCCCGTGAACGCGGCCGTGCACGCGCTTTTTTTCAATTTATCGATCAGCGCTTGCATGCTCATTTGGCGGCCCTCACTGTTTCTTAATGAACATGAGTTTCCCCTATCCTGATAATCCTGTCAATCCTGTCAGAC
The DNA here is from genome assembly GCA_964386865.1 of uncultured Lentisphaeraceae bacterium. Classification (GTDB taxonomy): domain Bacteria; phylum Verrucomicrobiota; class Kiritimatiellia; order RFP12; family UBA1067; genus CAYLUN01. Next base: position 8,121 of record CAYLUN010000032.1, read on the forward strand.
ACCCCGCGTTCCACATTGAACGTACACGCGTCATGATAAGTGGCGAGCTCTCGCGTCAGTTTCCGATTTCCGCCTCATGCGCGTCTTGTTATACTGAGTTCATGAGCGAGAGGACAACGAACGGTGGGGAGACGGAAGACACGGTAGCATCGGCGGAGTTCGAGCGCGAGCCGGTCGCGAAGTCGGCGCTGCTGGGGTTCCGCAACTTCCTGGGCGTCTACGCGGGCGAGAACATCGCGGGCACGGAGCTGATGATCGGGCCGCTCTTCGTGGCGGCGGGCGTCAGCGCCTTTGACCTGATCCTGGGGCTGCTGGTCGGCAACGTGCTGGCGGTGGCAAGCTGGATGCTGATGACCGCGCCCATCGCCGTGCGCGCGCGGCTGACCCTCTACTACCATCTGGAGCGCATTTGCGGCCGGCGGCTGGTCACGCTCTACAACCTCGCCAACGGCCTGATGTTCTGCTTCCTCGCGGGCGCGATGATCACGATCTCAGCCACGGCCGTCGGCGTGCTGCTGAAGTTCCCGATGCCGGCGCTGAGCGACGCGCTGCCGAACAGCCTGGGCTGGTGCGCGGCCGTGCTCGCCGTGGGCTTCATCATAGCGGCGGTCGCGGCCAGAGGCTACCGCTTCGTGGCGTGGGTGGCCGACCTCGCCGCGCCGTGGATGGTCTTCGTCTTCCTCGGCTTCGGCATCGTGGGCCTCAAGGAGTTCCTGAGCGCGACCGGCCTGCCCTTCAAGACCGGCACGGACATGTGGCACCTCTTCAGCGGCGTGATCTGGACCGGCGGCGAACCGCTGCCGGGGCAGCTCAAGTTCACCTTCTGGCACGTGGTCTTCTTCGCCTGGTTTTGCAACATGGCGGTGCACGTGGGCATGTCCGACCTGAGCCTGCTGCGCTTCGCCCGCAAGTCGTGGTATTCGGTGGCGGCCGCGGCGGGCATGTACCTCGGCCACTTCATGGCGTGGATCTGCGCGGCGGTGCTGTACGCCCTGCAGATCCACCTCGACAAGACCAACGTGACCCCGCTGCCTGGGCCTATGGCCGCGACCGCCTGCGGGCTGGCCGGCCTGCTCTGCGTGGTGGTCGCGGGCTGGACAACCGCGAACCCGACCATCTACCGCGCGGGGCTCGCGTTCCAAGCCGTGATGCCCCAGGCTTCACGCGTGAAGGTCACCTTCGTCACCGGCATGCTGGCGGCTGCGGCGGGCATGTTCCCGGCGGTCACGATGCGGCTGCTCGACTTCGTGGCGCTTTACGGCCTGCTGCTGATGCCCATGGGCGCCGTGCTCTTTATGGATTTTTGGGTGTTGCCGCGCCTCGGCCTGCGCTCCATGCTCGCCGCCGAGACGGGACTCACGTGGAATGCGGCGGCCGCGTGGTCGTGGTTCGGAACGCTGGCCGCCTGCCTGCTGCTGGTGAAGTACGCGGGCATCCCGATCTTCTTCGTGGGCCTGCCCGGCTGGTTCATCGCCTCGGCGGTATATGTGGTCATGAGCCGGTGGCAACAAGGGAAGAACGCTCAACGTTCAACGTTCAACGCTCAATGCTCATGTGGAGAGACGCCATGATCCGACGACTCTGTTTCGTGCTCTCTTACGTGGCGCTGGCGGGCGTTCTGCTCGCGCCCGTCCTCTACTTCTACGACTGCATCGACAAGCCGACGATGAAGCTAGCCATGTCCGTCACAACGGTCATCTGGTTCGTCTGCGGCGGCATCGTGCGGGCGCGGGCGCTATCCGTGCGCTGAGCAGCCTCGCGCCGGGCCGCACGGATGCGAGGGCGTGCTCGGAGAGCCCGCGCCACCCCCCTGCAGACGAGCCTCGCGCCGGGCCGGCGCCGGATGCGGAGCGGGTGGCACGCGACCTCCGGGCGCGTCTTGCCGCACACGCGCGAGGGCGTGCTCGGAGAGCCCGCGCCACCCCCTGCGGACGAGCCTCGCGCCGGGCCGGCGCCGGATGCGGAGCGGGTGGCACGCGACCTCCGGGCGCGTCTTGCCGCACACGCGCGAGGGCGTGCTCGGAGAGCCCGCGCCACCCCCTGCGGACGAGCCTCGCGCCGGGCCGGCGCCGGATGCGGAACGGGTGGCACGCTCCGGGCGCGTCTCTCGCCGCCCTATTCGTCGAGCTTGCCTTGGTACGCGCAGCGCCGCACCTTCTGGATTGAGGTGCGCTCGAGCGGCTCGCGCTGGACGACGATCTTGCGCGGGTGTTTGTACTCCGCCAGACGCTCGCACTGCCTGTGCGCCGCGTCGCGGATCCGATGCTCCACCTCCCCCCACGCCGGCTCCTCGCCGCCGTTCGCCAGCCGAAGCGCGTCGAGGCAGGGCGCGATGATCGCGCCGACGCGCTCGCCGGGCACGCCGCCGATGGTGTAGCCGACCACCACGACGTCGGCGACCAGCGGGTCGCACGCGATCACGTTCTCGACCTCCTCGGGATAGATATTCTTGCCCTCGCGGTTGACGATCAGCGCCTTCTTTCGGCCGCGGATGGTGATAAAGCCGCCGGCGTCGACTGACGCCAAGTCGCCCGTGCGCAGCCACTCGCCGTCGAACGCCTCGCGCGTGGCCTCGAAGTTCTGGAGGTAGCCCTTCATTACGACCGGGCCGCGCACCTGCAGCTCCCCGACGCCCTGCGCGTCGGCTTCCGCGATGCGGATTTCAATGTTCGAGATCTTCTTGCCGATCGTGCCGACGCGCGGCGCGCGCAGGCTGTTGATCGACACCACCGGCGAACACTCGGTCAGCCCGTAGCCTTCGATGATCGTGACGTTCAGCCGGCTGAACCCCTTCAGCACGTGGACGGGGCAGGGCGCCCCGCCGACGACCAGGAAGCGCAGCCGGCCGCCCAAGCTCTTGCGCACGCGCCGGCCGACCAGCCGCCCCAACCCCGCCCTGAGCAGGAGCCGGGCGAGGCGGCTGCCCCTCAGCCTGTCGTCGATCTTGCACAGGAGCTTCTCGGCCAGCAGCGGCACGGCCATCAGCACCGTCGGGCGCAGCGCCTTCAGATCATCGCCCACCGTCCGCAGACTTTCCACAAAAAACATGCCGCAGCCGCAGTAAAGCGGCAGCACGAGATTCGCTGTGAACGAGAAGGAGTGGAACAGCGGCAACACCACCAGAAAATCGTCCGCCGAAGTCACTTCGCCTGCGCCGATGGCGTCCAGCGCGCCCGCGACGTCGCTGCAGAAGTTGTTGTGGGTGAGCATCGCGCCTTTGGGCCTGCCCGTGGTTCCGGATGTGTAGATGACGGAGGCAACGTCCTGCGGCGCTGCGCGGTGCGCGTCGTACCACGAGAATGGCCCGGCGGCGACTTCGGCCCGAAGCGCCTCGTAGCCTCGGCAGACACGTCCCGCAAGCGGCGGCAGCGGCTCCGCGGCGGCGTCGACCGTCACCACCGCCCGCGCGGCAGGCAGGCCCGGCAGTACGGCTTCGAGAAGCCCGTGATGCAGCGCGTCTGTGAGCACCAGCACGGCTCCGGAGTTGCCGAGCACATAGGCGACCTCTTCCGCGCGCAGCTTCGGGTCGAGCGGCACCACCTGCACGCCCGCGCCCGTCAGCGCAAGATAGGCCTCGAGCCATTCGGGGCCGTTCTCGAGGATCAGCGCGACCCGCTCCTCGCCCGGCTTCAGTCCGAGCCGCCCGAACGCCTCGGCCATCTGGCGCACGCCGTCCGACAGCTCCGCGTAGGTCCGGCTGAGCCACACGCCGTGGCGGCGGTAGCGCAGGGCCACGCGGCTGGGCCGTTTAGCGACGGCACGTTCGAGCAGGGTTCGAATCGTCATAGGGTTTATGAGAGAATAGTTAATGTCTCCGAGAAAGCCAATCCCGAATTTTGGCATTGTCAAGGCGCGCCTGACTTCTCTATCTTATGTCCCACATCAGGGAGGTTTGCGTGATTCATCCGGTTGTCACATTCGGCTATGAGGTTCTACGCCAGAAGGCGACGCCTGTCGCGGCGGTCTCCGACGCGATTCGCCTGCTCGTCCAAGACATGCTGGAGAGCATGTACGCCTCGAAGGGGGTAGGCCTGGCGGCGGAGCAGATCGGCCGGACCGAGCGCATTTGCGTCATCGATGTCCCGCGCGACGCCGAGAAGGAAGACTGCCGCGTGGCCAACGCGGCCATCCCCATGCCGCTGGTACTCATCAACCCGGAGATCCTCGCCAGCGAGGGCAAGCAGCGCAACGAAGAGGGCTGCCTCAGCTTCCCCGAGATCAGCGCGCCCATCACGCGGGCAAACCAGGTGACGGTCACCTTTCTGGATCTCAGCGGCACACGCCAGACGGTCACCGCGCGCGGCCTGCTCTCGCGGGCCATCCAGCACGAGACCGACCACCTCGACGGCGTCCTGCTCGTAGACAAGATGAGCCCGATGCAGAAGCTGTCCGTGTCGGGCCAGCTCAAGCGCCTGCAGAAACAGGCGCAAGAAGGGGCTTAGTCGGCCTGTGCCATCGTTACCCTACGCCCACGCCTCAGGAGGAACTCCCATGACGAACCGTTCGCGGCTTCCCGCAGTCCTATCTCTTGCCTTGGCTTGCGCGTGCTGCCGGGCCGACGGCCCGCAGGCCGCCTTCAAGAAGATCCAACTCGAAGACCGCTTCTACGCCGAAGGCGCGTACTCCGCCGACTTCAATCGCGACGGCAAGCCGGACGTCGTCGCGGGCCCGTTCTGGTACGAGGGGCCCGACTTCCAGAAAAAGCACGAAGTCCGTCCGCCCAAGAGCTTCGATCCGAAAGGCTACTCGGACAACTTCCTGACCTACACCGGCGATTTCAACGCCGACGGCTGGACCGACATCTTCTACGCCCCGTGGCCGGGCAAAGAGGGCTACTGGTACGAGAACCCCGCCGGCAAGGATGCGGCCTGGAAACAGCACCTGGCCTTCGGCTGCGTCGAAAACGAGTCGCCGATGTGGGGCGACGTGAATCTGGATGGCCGGCCTGACCTGGTCTTCAACACCGACGGCCGGCTGGGCTACGCCACCTACGACCCGGCCAAGCCGGATGCGGTCTGGCAGTTTCACGCGGTCACGCCCAAGGGCGGCTATCAGAAGTACACCCACGGGATCGGCTTCGGCGATATCAACGGCGACGGCCGCGTCGACCTCCTGGAGGGCAACGGCTGGTGGGAGCAGCCGGCCAGCGCAGCCGAGGGCCAGACCTGGACGCTACACCCCTTCAAGTTCGCGGAAGCCGCAGCCCAGATACTCGCCTACGACGTGGACGGCGACGGTTTGAAGGACGTCATCACCGCCTGGCACTGTCACCTGTACGGTCTGGTCTGGTACCAGCAGACGAAAGGGCCCGCCGGCGAGATCGCCTGGCAGCAGCACGTCATCCTGCCGGCCAAGCCGGACATGACCAGCAGCGACTTGCGGGTCAGCCAGTTGCACGCCTTCGCGCTGGCGGACATGAACGGCGACGGCCTGTCGGACCTCCTGACCGGCAAGCGGTTCTGGGCGCACGGCCCCACGGGCGATTCCGAGCCGGACGCCCCGGCCGTGGTGTACTGGTTCGAGCTGCAACGCAAGCCGGGGCAGGCGCCCCGCTTCATCCCGCACCTGATCGACGACAACTCAGGCGTGGGGACTCAGGTGGCCGCCGCCGACCTGAACGGCGACGGAACGCCGGACGTGATCGTGAGCAACAAGAAAGGGAGCTTCCTCCACCTGAGCCAGAAGGCGGAGAAATGACCCCTACAGAGCGGGAAGATTAAGCTTACGATTACGCGTGGGAGAGTACCCGCCAACAGAACAGCCATGCGCCCCAAGTGCGCACGAGATCTTCGCTTATCCGGCCGACGCCTGTCGCGCACGCGGGTTTTACCGTCGTTTGGGAGCGGGGACGCCCTCGTCCCCGTAAGGTCAACTGCGGGAAGCACCATCCCGCCCCGCCGCTCCCCAGCGTTGGATGTCCGCCGCCGTCGCACAGGTCGAGAACGCGCCGCTCACGTTGATGCAGCAGTGTCCGCACTGCTGACAGTTGAACTCGTTCCGCTTCATACTCGCGCCCTTACGGCTGACCCAGATATCATACACGTTCTCATCGCCGACCGCTCATAGCCGTCAATCAACGTTCTTTTGTCGAACCTTCGTCGAACAGCATCGCCATTCCGGTTTCATGTCCCCACGTCATTTAGCCATTTTGGCCAGCCACCGAAATAGCCAACCGCTTCCTGGCAAAAGCGGAGTGGTGTCGTCACGGTCGCATCCTCTTCACTCCGTAGGGCACGCGCGCTTCTTTGACATGAAAGCCGATCTGCTTGTGCGGCTTGGCGGGCGGCACCATGAGTTGGCGGATCGCGTCAAAGAGGGATCGGATGGCCTGATCGTGGCCTTCGAGACGCCGCTCCAGTTCGCCCAGCTTGCGGGACAGGGCCTCGTTGGCGCCCAGCATCCGGCGCAGGCCCACGAAGGCGCGCATGATCGCGACGTTGACCTGCACGGCACGGTCGCTCCGCAAGACGCTGGACAACATCGCCACCTGCTCAACGGGAACCAGTTGCGTGTCTGCCGAGTCGCTCATCCGCACCCCCGCTTGAGATGCCAGCCGAGGGCTGCTAGGCTGTGGTCTTCTTCTCTCCGATTCTAACAGCCTACAGCCTATAGCCTACAGCCTTTTCTCTCCCCGCTACTTCAGCAGCTTGGCGAAGCGCGCGTACGCGACGTCCCACGCCGCCGTGTTCTGCGGCTTGAAGGTCGTGATCGGGAAGGCCGACTTGATGAGCGGCATGGCGTCCTTGAGGTCCGCGAGTATGCCCGCGCCGACCGCCTGAACCATCAGGTTGCCGACCGCCGTCGCCTCGCTCGGGCCCGCCAGCACCGGCACGCCGACCGAGTCCGCCGTGAACTGGTTGAGCAGCGGGTTGTTGCTGCCGCCGCCCACGATGTGCACGGCTTCGGTCTCGGTGCCCGTCACGCGGTTGATCGTCTCGTTGACGTGGCGGTACTTGAGCGCGAGGCTCTCGTACACGCAGCGCAGGATCGCGCCGCGGTCCGCCGGCGCCTGCTGCCCGGTCTCGGCGATGAAGCCGCGGATCGCGTTCTCCATGTTCGGCGGGTTGTAGAAGCGCTTGTCGTCGGGGTCGATGAAAGCCGTGAACGCCGGCGCCGCCGAGGCGAGCCGGACCACCTCGTTCCACTCCATGCGCTTGCCGTCGGCGATCTCCCACACGCGCAGCAGCTCCTGCAGCAGCCACGTGCCCATGCAGTTGCGCAGGAAGCGCGTGTTGCCGATGCCGCCTTCGTTGCTCAGCCCCAGCGCCATCGCCTCGGGCGTGGTGATCGGCTTCTTGATCAGCTTGCCCACCAGGGACCACGTGCCGGAGCTGATGATCAGCGCCTTCTTCGTGTTCTTCACCGGCGCCGCCGCGAACGCGCTGGCGGTGTCGTGCGAGCCGACCGCGATCAGGTCCACCTCGTTCAGGCCACACGCGGCGGCCAGCTTGGGCTGGAGCTTGCCGATCTTGGTGCCGGGCTTGACGATCTCGGGCATGATCTTCTTGTTGATGCCCAGCGCCTTGAGCATCTCCTTGCTCCACTTGCCCTTCTTCGCGTCCATCATCTGCGTCACGCTGGCGAAGGTGGAGTCGACCGCCGTGCAGCCGCCGAGGTAGTAGTAGAAAAGCGCGGGAATCGGCAGGTAGACCTTGGCGAGCTTCAGCAGCTCGGGGTGGCGCGTCGCGACCCACAGCAGCTGGTTGGACTGGTTGAACGGCTGGAAGTGGTTGCCCGTGATCGCGTAGACCTTCTCGGCGTCGATACGAGCCTTAACCTCGTCGCACATGGTGTCGAGGCGGTGGTCGCGGTAGCAGTGGACCTTGCCCAGCACGTCGCCGTCGGCCGTCACCAGGTGCCCGTCCGCGCCCCACGTGTCGATGCCGATGCCGTCCAGCGTCGCCCCGTACTGCCGCCGCGCGGCCTGCAGGCCCTTGACGATGTTCTGGTAGATGTAGGTGTCGTCCCAGTAGGCGCGCTCCCGCACCTCGCCGTCGCTGCCGGGCAGAAAGTAGGTCACGCCCTCGTGCGCGAAACGGTGTACCTCTTCCATGCGGAACGTGCCGTCGCCGAAGAACCCGACAAAGCACTTGCCTCCCGACGCGCCCAAATCCACTGCGAACAATTTCTTCTCGGCCATATTCCCTCCGTTTGCGCGGCTCAGCCGCTGCCCTGAGTACCAAAGATAAATCCAATGCTTAAGTTAAGATGATACCATACGGTCAACGGTTCAGGTAGTCCGAATTCCGACCCAACGTGGGCGGCGCCAACGGGCTACTTGGCCTGACTTCCGCTACCGGTAGCGGGGCGGCTCACCGTGGCCTTGCCACTCACCCAAATCGGGCTGGTCCACGCGCGGGACGGGTTGCCGTGCTCGTCTCTGTCGGCTTGCGTGACCCGCAAATAGTAGTAGCTCTTCCCCGTGAAGGCCTCATCAACAGTGGAAAAGGCCACCTGCCGAACCCCGGGTTTGCGCGCGGCAAGGACTGTGCCATCTCGGACAATCTCAACCTCGCTGATGAGGTCCGTTCCTTGAATGTCGACGTCGATCGTCGGCTGACCTGCGGCCTCGAACGTCTCACCCATTTCATGCCCGTCGATCTTGAAGCTCAGCCCGATCCGCGCATGGGTGACGGCGTAGGTGCGGCGATGCCGGAGCGCGTCGAACAGCGCGTCGCGCGTCAGTTCTTTAGCCAGAACAGCCGTCCGCGCGGCTGGCTTTCCTGCGTGCGTGTCCGTGCCTTTGACGAACCCCGTCTTGCCTCCGCGATTGAGGAACTCGCGGATCGTCTGCTCGACGCCGAGGGCGTACGTCTTCCCGCTGTATTGCACCGTATCTGCGTCGATCTCTGTGTTGGCGATGACGGACTCATGAATGGGGTCGTACGCCCACTGATCCGCTCCCTCCGGCCCTTTGCTTGGGTGGTTGTTCTGTACCAGGCCGCCCTGCTTCAGCACAGCCGCCGCAAGAAGGTCCGGCGTCATGGCGGCCGCATCTTTGGCGCTGAAAAAGGCGCCTGTCCTTCTCGGGACGTACACGTTCTTGTGGTTGTAGAACTTCGGCCGCCCCGCGAAGAGGCGCTCCGACGGCTGACCTTGAGCGACGTCCGTCCAGTACTTGGGCTGCGACGTCCACTCGTAGCCCGCAATGGCGACAAAACACCCGTCTACCGTATACTCATCCGCCTTGTCTTGCGTCCGCGCCCAGACCGCTTGCGGCATGCGCCAAGGAGGCCCGTTGCCGAAGTCGTGGTCGGAGACGACGGCGAAGTCCAGCTTCGAGGCCTCTCGCGCGTATCGGAAGTATTCGTCCAGCGAGCCCTTTCCGTCGGAGTTCGCTGTGTGGCCATGCACATCGCCCCAGAAGATTCGATAGTCGGCGGATGCGGGGCCAATCAACAAGGCTGCCCAGAGGAAACACACCACAAACATGAACGGCCTGCGGGCGCCGGCAAGCCTTTGGCTATTATCACTGGAATCTGATGCCGCTATCATCGTCACCCTCTTTGGCTCCAGCGGAGTCCTTCTCACGCGTGTGCGCGAGTCATCTGGCGGCTGAGCTTATCCTGCGGCAGGTAGGCGCCGGCGCGGCGGAGCGTCTCGACCAATGCGGCGGCGTCGAGGTCACACGCGGGCTGGCCCGTGGCGATCGCCTGTACGGCGGCCGTGCCCGCCGCCTGGCCCATCATCGAGGCGGCTGGCTGAACGCGGATGGAGCCGTGCACGCGCACGTCGCTGGAGTTGCAGCGGCCCGCCACCCACAGGTTCTTCCAGCCTTTCGGCACCAGGATACCGTAGGGGATGCCGAAGCACTGGCCAGCCTTCAGTTTGCCAATCTTCGTGAACTCCTCGTGATAGCGCTGATATTCCGCCTCCGAGTCGTCGTAGACGTGGATGTCCACCGGCGCGTTGTACACGCCGATCTGGTCGGGAAACTGCCGCTGCGCGATGTAGTCATCGTAGACCAGCTCGTACTCTCCGACAATGCGCCGCGACTCGCGCACGCCCATGAGGCTGCCCGTTGTGACCAGCTCCGCATTTTCGCACCCCGGCACGTACTTGCGGTAGAACGCGAGATACTCCTGCACGAGCCGGCGTCCGCGCATCATGCCGTCGCTCAGGCTGCGGCACTTCACCGCGTTCATGCGGAAAATGTGGCCCGCGTTGAGCATGCCCGTGGTTTCGCCGACCTGGAACAGGCCGGGCACATGGCGGTCCTTGGAGCTGAAGAACCCGTCGCCGAGCGCCTTCTCAATCAGCGCCTGCTGATTCGCCTTTTTCGCACGCGCCCAGTCGATGCCGCCGAGCTGGGCGCAGAGCGTGGGAGGCATGATGTTCGGCGTATCGCGGCCGGCCTCTCGGCACGGCGCGCCGCAGAGCACAGCGAGAGCCGCGTCGCCCGTAGCGTCTACAAACGTCCTGGCGCGAACGTAGCGCAGACCCTCGACATTCTGAAGGATGACGCCAGTCAGAGTCTGGTCTGCGGTGTTGGCATCCGCCTCAATCACACGCGTGTAGAAACGCACGTCGACCTCGGCGGCTGTCACAAGCTCATCGAGCACCAGTTTGTAGCCTTCGGCGCGGAAGGGCGTCCAGCAGTGGTAGCGCTTGCTGTAGTAATCTTCCGTCACCTGCGGCCCGAGAAAGCCGCGCGTGTGCATGGAGGTGACGATCTCGCGCATCAGGCCGCCGACCAGCATGCGCTCGCCGTTAGCCATGGGATCGAACGCGGTGACAAGCCCCGACGTGCCCATGCCGCCGAGGCAGCCGGTCGCCTCCGCGAGCAGCACCTTCGCTCCGAGCCGCGCCGCACAAATCGCCGCCGACGCGCCAGCCGGCCCGCCGCCCGCAACCACAAGGTCGTAGCCGCACTCGGCGGGAATCTCGCGCGTGAAGCGGTACGCGCCTTTCGCGCCCGCCGACGGCGCGGACGCAGTCGCACAGCCAGCGGCCTGGGTCAGCGCGGCCACGCCGGACACGCCCGCTGCCGAGGTCATCAAAAAGGACCGCCTTGAGGTTCCGTTCATAAGAAGACTTCTCCTGACTCCGTCACGTCCACAAATTCTACAGACCGATGGAGGACGTTCTTATAGCGGCGCGCCGTCACTTGGCGAGCGGCTGTCCGCTGTAAGAAAGATAGCGGGCTCCGATTTCGGCTTGCCGCTCGTCGCCCGCGTGGAACACGAAGCGGTAGCGGAAGGTGACGCGCTCGCCCGCCGCGAGCGTGAGGTCGCCCGACTCCTTGGCTTGCTTGTCAAAGGGGCGCAGCCCGAACGGGTTCGCCGCGAAAAGCCCGTACGTCCGCACGTGCCAGCGCGTCGGGTGGCGCGGGTTCTGCGGGTGGTCGAACATCGCGACGCCGACGGTCTTGCCGTTGACCGGCCCATAGTAGTCGACCCAGCTCGCGGGCTTGCCCCACGCCGCGCCGTCTTTTAGGCCTTCGCTGGTGATGATGTGCCCGAGCCCGTTCGTGCCGCTTACGCTCAGCGACGCGGGCAGGCGGATCGACATCGAGCCCTCCTTGGTGTCGCCGATCGTCAGGTTGCCGTGCGAAGCGATCAGCGTGATCTCGTAGTCGATCTCACGCACGCCGCGGGCGGCGCGGAAGCGGATCAGGCGCTCGTCCGTGCAGACGACAGTGCCGCTGGGCGCGGCCCACGCGTTGAGCGAGCGGATGACGCCCTCTTCCTGGCCCGATTTCAGGTCGAGAAAACGCTGGTGTACCGTCTTGCCATAGGCTTTCTGTTCCGACCAGAAGTCCACCCCGTTGACGTTCCCGTGCGCAAACCAGAGCCCTTTATGATGTACGTGATCGGTCGGTTCGTTGGTGGTTTTGACCATCGGCCAATTGCGCGTCATGGGCGTGCCATCCGGCCCGATGACGGGATAGAGAAAAGGCCGCGCGACATCTTGATAGTGGTACTCGGTGAACAGCGAGCCGCCGATTTCGACGCGCACCGTGCCGTTCTCCTCCTTGATCGAGACCTCCGCGCAGGCAGCGCAGGCCAGCGACCCCGCTCCGACCACCAACGTCCACATCCTCATGGCGTTCCCTTTCTTAAGATGTCGTTTCCATTAAACCCGAAGCGAGCCCTGCCCACAACGTATTTCTTGCCCGAACCAAGCGCCGCATCGGCCTGTTCCCGCCGCCTTCGCCCTGCGGCAAAGGCCTTCAACCGCGGCGTTTCCCGGTTCGCATGACCGCGTATACCTTTCAATATGTGAAAGCTAAGCAACCGCTTATCCGCAAGGGCGTTTTGGCTGTCTAGCCTCACTATATAGCTTTTCGCGGACGCCTTGACAGTAACCGGCGCGGCAGTATAGACTTGCACATATTGAAAGGTATGCAAGTCATGAGCGACCTCCCGCCCCTCTGGCGAACCTGCCGGGCGCTGGCCAATGCGAGACGTCTCGCCTGCCTGCGGACGGTGCTCCTCCGCCCCGGAGCGACCGTGAGCGAGGTCGCGGACTCAGCGAAGCTGCCACCGGATCAGGCCAGCCTGTGTCTGCGCGCGCTGCAGGCCCGCGGCCTCCTTCACAGCAGCCGAGTCAGTCGCTGGGTTCACTACTATCCTTCGCCCGATCCGCTCGTGCCCCAATCGGCTCCAATTCTGGAAGGCGTCTCCCGCGCCGTCTTCGCTGGCCGCGTCTCGGACGCGACGCTGATTCGGTGCCTGACTGCGTTCACCCATCCGCGGCGCCTGACCATCTTGCGCAGCCTGCAGAGAAGCGGCCAGATGGCCTTCACCGAGTTGGCTCGCGCAGGCCGGATGTCCGAGGCCGCCCTCTTTCGACACCTCAAGAAGCTGAGCGCGCGCGGCGTCATCTGTGAGGCGGAAGCGAAGTGGGCGCTGAGCGCGAAGCCGGGCGCGCTCGCCGAAACCTTCTTATCCCTGCTGGCCAGAAACCCGGAGGAGTGAGCCCGCGGCCGGCTCGCAGCGGCGGCCGCCAGTCCCTGCCAAAGCGGCTGCCGGAAAGGAGCGTACACATGCAAGATGCGTCCCTTATTCTCGCCCTTGATCAAGGAACGACCAGCTCGCGCGCCATGCTGTTCGACGAGGCGCTGAACGTGGTGGCGGCCGCGCATCAGGAGTTTCCCCAGCTCTATCCCCGCCCCGGCTGGGTGGAGCATGACCCGGAGGCCATCTGGCTGTCGCAGCGTCAGGCGATGAGCGACGTGCTGACGCGCGCGGGCTGCGAGCCGTCCGCCATCGCCGCTTTGGCAGTCGCCAACCAGCGCGAGACCGTCATCGTCTGGAACCGCCGAACCGGCCGGCCCATCTACAACGCCATCGTCTGGCAGTGCCGCCGAACCGCCGACGCTTGCACGGCGATGAAACGGCAGGGCCACGAGCCTCTTGTCCGCGAGAAGACCGGCCTCGTCCTTGACGCCTACTTCTCAGCAAGCAAGATCCGCTGGATGCTCGACCACGTGGACGGCGCACGCGAGGCCGCCCGGCGGGGCGACCTGCTCTGCGGCACGGTGGACTCGTGGCTGATTTGGAAGCTCTCGGGCGGCGCCGCGCACGTGACCGACTTCACAAACGCTTCCCGCACCCAGCTCTTCAACATCCGCGCCCTGCGCTGGGACGAGGACTTGCTCGCGCTCTTCGACATTCCCGCCCCCATGCTTCCGACCGCGCTGCCCTCGTCGGGAGCCGCTGCCGTCTGCCGCCTTCCCGAGTTCGGCTCCCACACGCCGCCGATTCTCGGCGCGGCGGGAGATCAGCAGGCCGCGCTCTTCGGCCAAGGCTGCTTCGCGCCCGGCCAGGCCAAGAACACCTACGGCACCGGCTGCTTCTTGCTGATGAACACCGGCGCGGCGTGCGTGCTGTCGCAGCGCGGGCTCCTAACCACGCTCACGGCGCAGGCGCGCCCTCACGCGCCCGCCTATGCGCTGGAGGGCAGCGTCTTCATGGGCGGAGCCGTCATGCAGTGGCTGCGCGACGAGATGCGTATGATCGAGCGCTCGTCCGACGCCGGCGCGATCGCCGCCTCCGTACCTGACACCGGCGGCGTCTACCTCGTGCCCGCCTTTGCCGGCCTCGGCGCCCCGCACTGGGACATGTACGCGCGCGGCGCGCTCGTCGGCATGACGCGCGGCACCGGCCGCCGCCACATCGTCCGCGCCGCCGAAGAGGCCATCGCCTACCAGTGCCGCGATGTCGTGACCGCCATGGAGGCCGACTCCGGGCGGCCCCTCGCGCGGCTGCGCGTCGACGGCGGCGCCTCCGCCGACGACTTCCTGATGCAGTTCCAGGCCGACCTGCTCGGCTGTCCCGTCGAGCGACCCGCCTGCATGGAGACCACGGCGCTGGGCGCGGCCGCGCTGGCCGCTCTCGCGCTCGGCTGGCAGACCCCCGAGCGCCTGACCGCGCGGCCCGCCGCCAAGCACTATTTGCCGGCGATGGCCGACGCGCAGCGCCAGCACCTGCTCGCGGGCTGGCGCAAGGCGCTCTCCCGCGCCGCACATTGGGCGGACGCGGATCCGGCCGGCTCACCAGACCCCCTATGAGGAGACCACTCGCCATGAATCAGAAACCCCTCCTTCGCTCCGTAGCCCTCAGCCTGATCGCCTTCACCTGTCCGGCCAAAGACATGGTGGAGCACATCAACCCCATGATTGGAGCCATCACCTTGGGGGGCTATGGCGGCCACGGGCTCGGAAAGACCTTCCCCGGCGCCGCCACGCCCTTCGGCATGATCCAGCTCAGCCCCGACACCATCACCGGCGGCGACAACGGGCCGGGGTATTCGCACCACCACGAGACGATTGAGGGCTTCAGCTTCACGCACATGAGCGGCATCGGCTGGTACGGCGACCTCGGCAACTTCCAGGTGATGGCCGCGACGGGGCCGCGCCAGCTCGACCGCGACCAAGCGAAGTCGCCCTACAGCCACGACCGCGAGCAGGCGTCCGCCGCGTACTACAGCGTCGACCTCCTCCGCTACGGGATTAAGGCGGAGCTCACCGCCGCGCCGCGGGCCGGGATCATCCGCTTCACCTACCCCGAGTCGGGCGCAGCGCGCATTCAGATCGATCTCGGGCGGCGGATCGGCCAGAAGGAGCGGTGGCTCTCGCACAGCCGCCAGTCGGTGCGGGTTGTCGACGACCACACCATCGAAGGGTTCATGGAGTGCTCGGAAAAGGACGGCGGGTGGGGCCGAGGCGGTGGCCACGTGAGCTTTACGCAGCACTTCTGCGCGGTGTTCAGCAAGCCCCTCCAGACGTTCGGCGTGTGGGACAAAGACCGCGTGCTCGAAGGGCGGCGGGAGTACGTCGGCACCAACACGGGGTTCTTCGCCGAGTTCGCCACCGCGAGCGGTGAGCCGGTGCTGCTCCGCGCGGGCTTCTCCTACGTCAGCGCCGCAGGCGCCCGGGCCAACCTCGCGCACGACATCCCGGACTGGGCCTTCGACGGCGTCCGGGCGCGGTCGCGCGGCCTGTGGGCGGACGCGCTCAAGGGCGTCGCCTGCGAAGGCGGCAGCGGGGACGAGCGAGAGATCTTCGCCACGGCGCTCTACCACTGCATGATCGACCCGCGCAGCACGTCCGACGTCACGGGCGAGTACGTCGGCGCGGACGGGCAGACGCACCGCGCGGACACCTTCGTGTACCGCACGATCTTCAGCGGCTGGGACGTGTTCCGCAGCCAGTTCCCGCTGCTGTCGGTGATCCGCCCCGACGTGGTGAACGACGAAATCAACTCGCTGCTGCAGATGGCGCGGCTCAGCACGCGCAACTATCTGGAGCGCTGGGAGCTGCTCAACGCCTACACGGGGTGCATGCTCGGCAACCCGGCGGTCTCGGTGATCGTCGACGCCTACGAGAAGGGCATCCGCGGCTACGACGTCGAGGAGGCGTACCGCCAGTGCCGCAACTCCGCGGAGAAGTTCGGCAACGGCCCGCTGGGGTTCTCGCCCGGCAGCCTGTCCAAGACGCTGGAGTACGCCTATTCAGACTGGTGCGTCGGGCGGTTCGCCAAAAGCCTTGGAAAGTCCGCCGATCAGGCCGATTTCTACGGACGCGCGCGCGCCTACACCAACTGCTGGAGCGCCGAGGTGAGCTGGCTGCGCACGCGCCTGGAGAACGAGAAGGACGGCTCGGCCACGTGGATGCCGTGGAGAGAGAAGACCGGACAGAATCAGGGCACGACCGAGAGCAACCCCTACCAGCAAGGCTGGTTCGTGCCGCACGACGTGTACGGCCTCGCCGGCCTGATGGGCGAAGAGGCCTTCGCGCGCGAGCTGTCCACGTTCTTTGACAAGACGCCTGCGGACTTCCTCTGGAACGATTACTACAACCACCCCAACGAGCCCTGCCACCACGTGGCGTATCTCTTCAACTACGCGGGGCGGCCGTGGCTCACGCAGAAGTGGACGCGCACGATTTGCCGCAAGGCGTATGGCACCGGCGTGCGCGGCCTCTGCGGCAACGAGGACGTCGGGCAGATGTCGGCCTGGTACGTGCTGTCCGCGATGGGGCTGCACCCCGTGTGCCCCGGCGACGGCGTTTACCTGCTGACGAGCCCCGTGTTCGACAAGGTGAGCGTCCGGCTCGACCCCGCGTATTATCCGGGCGGGTCCTTTTCTGTTGTCGCGCGCGGCAACTCGCCGGCCAACCTCTACATCCAGTCGGCGACGCTCAACGGCCAGCCCCTGAGCCGCGCGTGGGTGACGCACGCCGAAGTGGCTGCGGGCGGCACGCTGGAGTTCGTGATGGGGCCAGAGCCTAATCAGGCGTGGGCCTCGTCGCGTGCGAGCCGCCCGCCTTCGTTCCGCTGACGCGCGTTTTGGATTGTCTTTCGGGCGGCTGGCCCGTAAGCTGAGTGCCACGTTTTCTTAAGAAAGGTGTTCGCCATGAAGATGCTGACTTGGGTTCCGCTTACGGGGCTGCTCCTTGCGACGGCCGGTTGTTCCACGCTCCCCTCGGAGAAGGCCTGCGGCGCCCAGAAGGGGTGCGCCACTCGCGCGCCCTCCTGCGGCGCCTCGTGCGCGGGCCAGCGGTGCGCGGGCCAGCGGTGCGCGGCGTCTGCGCACCCGGACTCGCGCAACTGGAGCGCGCTCTTCAACCTGGACCTGACGAACGCCGTCTACAGCCCAGGCGTCTGGTTCATCGACGGCAAGGCCAACCTGACCGCGAACAAGGACGAGGCCATCTGGAGCAACCGCGACTATGAAAACTTCGTGCTCGACCTCGAGTACATGTGCGACCCCGCGGCGAACAGCGGCGTGCTGATCTACTGCAGCGACATGGCGAACTGGATTCCCAACACGGTCGAAGTCCAGATCCTCGACGACAACAACCCGCACTGGGCCAAGGAGCAGCCGCACGCCAAGAACGGCGGCTTCTACGGCCACCTGCCCCCGAAGGTCAACAACGGCAAGCCGGCCGGCGAGTGGAACCGCATGACGGTGACCGCGCAGGGCAAGCACGTGACGGTCGCGGTCAACGGCGAGGTCACGGTGGACACCGACCTCTCGCAGTGGACCTCCGCCAAAAAGAACCCGGACGGCACGGACATCCCGCCGTGGCTCAGCCGGCCGTGGGCCGAGCTGCCCACCAAGGGGCGCATCGGCCTGCAGGGCAAGCACGGCGGCGCCGCCATCTACTTCCGCAACGTGCGCGTGAAGGAGCTGAAGTAGGCGAGCGCTGAACGGCGGGGACTGGTGCTGTGGGCCGGCTGAAGCCGGCACAATAAGCCTGGGTTGCGCAGGTTCGCGACGTACGTACGTTGTACCGGCTTCAGCCGGCCCCGGCCCATACAAGCGTAACCGCGCATGGAGGGACGGCCTCCGTGCCGTCCGTCGCACATCTGCGTGCGCTGTCAGCTCACCGCAAGATCCAAATACATGAGCGTAGACGTCTGGCCACGTTCCAACGTGACCGCGATCTCGTTCACCCCCGCTTGGAGCAGCGCGGCAGGCACGGTCCACGCGCGGTAGTCCTCGGGCTGGCCGAGGCCGACGGGGTAGGCTGTCGGATAGGGCTCGGAGACGTCCGGCGTCGGTTCGAGCGCGACGCCGTTGAGCGTCGCCGACCAGCGGCTGTCGCCCAGCGGCGCGCGCGCCTGAATGCGCAGGCGCCCGCCCTTCTGCCAGCCGCCCGCGGGCGGCGCCAGCGTCAGCGCTTGGGACGCGGTCGCCCCAGGCTGCACGAGGTCTTGAAAGGGGCGCCCCTTCAGCTTCGGATGGCCCTGCCCTTGTCCGACGAAGTAGTGCTGCGGCTGTTGCGCGAGCCAGGCTCGGTCGCCGAGCCGCCGGAACACGCCGAAGGGCGGCTCGGCGGGCGTGCCGTAGACATCGGTCGGGCTGTAGGTGCCGCGGTAGTACTGGAAGTTGAAGGCGCTCACGCCGTCCGCGCCCTGCGCGTAGGCTTGGTGCGCGACGGTGTTGAACTGCTCCGGCGTCGTGCGCCGGTTCACCGGGATGCTGGCCTTCCCGTCCGGCGCGGTCACGCGCTGCGACGTGGCGCTCACGAACTGCACTTCGGCGTAGAGAGCCACCGAGCCGGGAAGCTGGCGGCGCATCTCGGCGAGCTCCAATTGGCAGTCCGTGAAGTAGTGGCTGCTGGCGTTCACCATCTCCACCCCCGCAGCCGCGAAGGCGGCGAGGTCGATGCCGGTCGCGTCGTAGGTCTCGGGGTGCGACGGCACGCGCACGCAGAGCCAGCGGCGCCGGCCGGGCTGGGCGTGGCGGTCGAGCAATTGCCGTACCTGCCGCACGACGTCGAGCTGGATCGCTCGCCGTTGCTCAGCGGTTGTCTTCTTGAGGTTGAAAAAGATCCAGTGCCGCATGAAGTCGAGTTCGAGGCCCTCGAAATCGTACGTGGCGCAAAGTTCCTCGATCAGCCGCAGCTTGTAGGCGCGCACCTCGGGCCGCCCCCAGTCGAGCATGTACTGCATGCGCTCGCCGCCCTCGGCGTCGGGGCCGATGCGGCAGTCGGGATGGTCGGCGAAGAACTGAAACTCGGCCAGCGCCTTTTCGCGCGCCTCGGGCTTCGCGGCCATGCCGCGGTAGATGTGGTGCGCGTCGTTGAGGCGGATCGAGATGAAGGGCGTCTGGCCGCAGGCGCGGCAGGCGTCGATGAAGACGCGCACAAGGTCGCCGCCGTTGAGCACGAAATTCTCAAACGAGCTAGGCTTGTCGCCTTTGGCCTTCAACCACGCAACATGCTGGCTCATGGGCAG
Organism: uncultured Lentisphaeraceae bacterium; assembly: GCA_964386865.1. GTDB lineage: Bacteria > Verrucomicrobiota > Kiritimatiellia > RFP12 > UBA1067 > CAYLUN01. The sequence goes on from CAYLUN010000032.1 coordinate 27,311, forward strand.
AACCTCGCTTGGCCACCACGGCACCCAGCCGAGGCCCGGCTGGAGCAGGTGGACGTCGACGCCCTTGCCGGCAGTCTCGGCGACCGACGACCGCAGGTGCTTATCGCCGAACGGCTCTTCGCGGCGCTTGAAGGGGCTCGGGCAGCTCACGATGTTCGTGGTGTCGTTGCTGTAGAGCACCTTGAACGGAGCCTTGCGCGGCGCGGCGGCGCTCGCCGGCGCGGCGGTCACGCGTGCGCCTGCCAGCGCGCCCGCCCCAGCCGCGCCCAGGAACGCGCGGCGGCTCATGCTGTGGTCGATTATGGTCATCGGTGCAGCTTTTATGCTAATCTCGGAGCTAAGTCAACGGAGAACCGATTATGAAGACACTGGCGGCGGGGCTTCTGATGGCCGCATTCGGAGCGGCGGCGCAGGACAAGGTGGTGGTGCGGCCCGAGGACGACGGGCGCGCCTTGATCAACCCGGGCATGGGCTGGACCATGCACTTCTACTCCAACATCCCGAAGAACTACGGCTCGCAGCTGGAGCCGTCGGACACGCTGAGCTGGTTTCCCGGCTGCTCAGTCGCCTATCTGCGCATCCCGTGGGCGCACCTCGAGCCCGAGGAGGGCGTTTTCAACTGGGCGATCCTTGACACGCCGGCGCAGCGCTGGATCGCGCGGGGCGGACAGGTGGCGTTCCGCATCACCTGCTCCGAGAGCTGGCTGCGCTTCGCCACGCCGGAGTGGGTCAAGAGCGCCGGAGCCAAGGGCGTCTTTTGGAACTATGGCAAAGGCGTATCGGAAACCGGCGCGTTCTGGGATCCGGACTTCGTCGATCCGGTCTTTCTCGCCAAGCTCGAGAACCTGCTGAAGGCGATGGCCGCGCGGTACGACGGCAACCCGTCGGTCGCGTTCATCGACATCGGCTCGTACGGGCTCTGGGGTGAGGGCCACACCGGCGCCAGCAGCCAGGTGCCGCAGGCGAAGATGGACGAGGACATCAAGCGCCACATCGACCTGCACGTGAAACACTTCCCGCGCACCCTGCTGTGCATCAGCGACGATGTCTCCGGCCCCGGCAACCGCTCGGGCAATTACCCGCTGTTGGATTACGCGCGGGCGAAGGGCGTCTCGCTGCGCGACGACAGCATCCTCGTGCAGCCTCCGCCGAACTCGTGGTACCACACCGATCAGGCGCAGCGCTACTGGCCCACCCTGCCCGTGATTCTGGAGCACGAGCACTACGGGTCCTCGGTGCAGCGCAAGGCGTGGGATCAGAGCCTGCTGGTCAAGTCGGTCGAGGAGTACCACGCGAGCTACCTGTCGATCCACTGGTGGCCGCAGCAGCTGCTCGAGGAGAACCGCGAGACGATCGCACGCATCGGCCGCCGGCTGGGCTACCGCCTCCAGCTGAGAGAGGTCACGTTCCCTCAGGCGGCCCAAGTCGGCGGGTGGTTCGACGTGTCGTGGGCCTGGGCCAACGCGGGCGTCGCGCCCTGCTACGGCGGAGGCTTCCCGGCGCTGACGCTCAAGGACGCGAAGGGCGGCCTGGTCGCGGTGCTGGTCGACGACGGCTTCGACGTCAAGCTGCTGCCGGTCGGCGCGCCGGGCGAGGCAACGGCCGTGCCGCGCTCCTGCCGGTTCCGCGCGGGGCTCGTCGCGCCGACCACCAGGGCGGGCGACTACGACGTGTTCGTCTCCGTCGGCCGGCGCGACGGCACGCCCGTCTACGCCCTGCCCATGGCGGGCGACGACGGCGCACGCCGCTACGCGGTGGGCCGCCTCACGCTGCGCTAGCGGCGGATGTCGGAGGGCGCTACATGAGAAACGCACGTGTTTTGATAGCGGCCGGTTTGACGTGGTCGTATGCCTTGGCCGCGGACGAGCCGCGCTGCCCGCTGATCCCGATGGGGGCGATCACGGGCAGGCCTGACGAGCAGGCCGTCCGCGAGACCCTCGAAGCGTACAAGGCCGTCGGCATCGACCAATACTTGATCTACCCTCGGAGCGGCCTCGAGCTGGCGTACATGGGCGACGAGTGGCTGCAGGTCTGCGAATGGTTCTGCGAGCACGCCAAGCGGCTCGGCATGTCGCTCTGGCTCTACGACGAGTACAACTGGCCGAGCGGCTCGTGCAAGGGGCGGGTGCCGGCGGAGAACCCCGACTTCGAGTCGCGCCAATACGCAGTCTACACGAACGCCGCCGGGGCCTGCGAGTGGAAGGTGTTCCATTCGCCCGGCTGGGCCGACAACTACAGCTTTAAGGCGATGGAGCGCTTCATCGAGCTGACCCACCAGCGCTACGAGCAGCGCCTGCGGCCCTACCTGGGCTCGACCGTCGCGGGCATCTTCACCGACGAGCCCGCGCATCCGGTGCCTGTGCGGGCGGCCGGCAAGCCCGCGCTGACCTTCCGCTATTTCGACGGCGCCGAGGCGGAGTATAGGGCCCAGACAGGCCGCGAGCTGCGGGCGGACGTAGCGGCTTACCTCGCCGACCGCGCGAAAGACGAGGTGTGGGCGGTCTACGCCGACCTGCTCGGCGCGCGTTTCCGGAAGGCGTACTTCGACCCGATCCGCGCGTGGTGCGACCGCGTCGGCGTCCTCTCCACCGGGCACCTGATCGCGGAGAACAACACCTGCGACTCCGCGCTCTACAACGGCAATCCGCTGCGCGCGTTGAAGGGACTGACGCTGCCGGGCATGGACGAGATCGGGACACGCTACGATCCCGCGCACATCGAATGGCTCACGCTGGCGGTGGCGCAGCACGCGGCCGGCCGGCAGGGGCGGGGCGGATTGGTCGAACTGTTCGCGCTCGGCCCGAGCGATATGCGGCATGCGACGCAGCGCCAGATGCTCTGGCTCTGCGCGATGCACAAGCTCGACCGCTACCTGCTGGCCATCGCGCCGCTCGACGCGCGGGGCAACGTCGCAAAGTGCGGCTACTTCAATCCGCACACGCTTACGCAGCCGTGGTTTCCTGCGCTCCGGCTCTTGGGCGACGAAGCCCGCGTCGCGTCGCGCTACGCGGCGAAGCCGCAGCGCTGCGAGATCGCGATCCGCTACCCGCAGCGCGAGGCCGCGAGGCTGTCGGCCAAGCGCAAGCAGCATCCGGCGCTGCTCGCTACGCTCCGGCGCTTTTCGGCGCACCAGCTCACCTACGACCTCTACGAGGAGGGCGAGCCCTGCGACAAGCCGGTGGTGTTCGCCTTCGAGGGCTCTGCGCTGAGAGAAGAGCGAACCGGCCGCCTCTTTCCGTCGCCCGACGCGGCCGCCGCGTTCGCCAAGACGGTCTGCCCGCCCGCCGTGTGGGTGGAGGCGGCGGACGGCAAGCCGGACGAGGATCTTCTGGTTCGACATTATCTGGACGGCGGTGTTGCGGTGCTGGGGCTCGCGGCGAAAGCGCATGGAGAACTGCGCCTGCTGCGGCGCACGGGCGAGCCGGTGGCGTTCAACCTCCCCGCGCGCGGCGTGTGGCTGTGGGACGGGCAAAGCCGCCCCGACCGCCAAGGAGCGCGCCGCGCGACCGTCCTCCGCGAGGAGACCTTTAATCTCTCCCTCAGCCACGGCAACACCCTGCGGCTGGTGTTCGGCACAAACGGGCTTGCGCGGGTGAAGGTCGTGCAGGCCATCGAGGGCGTGCGGCTCGCGGTGCGCAACCACCCGCAGCCCAGCGCCGTCGCGCTGGACGGTCAGCCTGCGGCGGCCGGCCAGCCGTGCGACGCGGTGCGGCCGGGGCTCAGCGAGCTGTATCGGCAGACCCCGCCGTTCCGGCTGGAGGCCGGCGAGCACGCCTTCACAATTACGGCGGGCGGGAGCGACACCAACTACTTTCTGCCGGTCGCGTGGCTGACCGGCGCCTTCACGGTGCGGCAGCGCGTGATCGAACCCCTCCCCGAGGTCGTAGGCACAGGCGCGCTATGGGAGCAGGGACTGGCCGACTTCGCGGGAAGCGTCACCTATACGACCCAAGTGGATGTGCCTGGCGGAGCGGACGGGCTGAGGCTGAACACGGGCGGCCTGTACACGGCGGTTACCCTCGACGGGCAGGCGCTCGGCGAACGCGCGTGGGCGCCTTTCGAGTGGGCGGTGCCGGAGCGAGCCAACGGCAAAAAGGCGGAGCTGCGGGTTACGGTCTGGACGTCGGTCGCGCCGCTCTTCGGCGACTGGAAGCGACCGGATGCCGCATGGAGCAAGACGTTCTGGGTGCCGCCGTCCGACCCGCGCCCGGAGATCGGGCTTCTGTCCGCGCCGGAGTGGGTGAGCGATTAATCACGCCCAATAGAAGGGCGGCTCGGACGTTCTATGTGGCTATAAGGAGGGCTTATGTCAGACCGCTTTCTCTTCGCGGCGAGCCAGGTCAGGGCCGCCGCCCTCTCCGCCGTATGTTTGCTGTCGGGCATGGTCTCCGCGCTGGAGGCGCAAGGCACGCTCCAGAAGGTTGATCCCGCTTCGCGCGTGGTGCAGATGTTTGCGAACGGGCGCGATCGCACGCTGAGGGCCGCCGACGACGTGCAGCTCGTGGATGCGGCCGGCCAACCGCTCGCGGGAGGACTGGAGGCGAAAGGGCTGACGAACGGCGCGGCCGTGACGGTCACCGTCAATCCGGGTGACCCCATGCCTGTGCTGGTCCGGCTCCAACTCGGCTCGCACCTCAAGAGGGCTGCGGCGCCGAGCGCCGGCCAGACGTCGGCGGGGCTCAAGCCGCTTACGGAAATGGCCGCGACCGACCGATACAAGGGCGAGGACGGCGGGCTCTACGGCGCGGGCTGCAACGCGCCGCCTCCCGCGCACGCCGCGGCGGCCGCACGCGCCACCTCGCGGATTGAGCCGCTGGACGCGGAGGGCAAGCCTTCGCAGCAGGGCAAGATCGGCCTCGTCTCCATCAGCATGTCCAACGCGACTCAGGAGTACTCGCTCTTCAAGCAGCTCGCGGATCAAGACCCGCAGAAGTCGCCCGCCGTGGCGGTCGTGGACTGCGCGCAGGGCGGGCAGGCCATGGCTGAGTGGGTTGATCCCGCCGCGCGTCCGTGGGCCGAGGCGGAGCGGCGGCTGGCGCAGGCCCGGGTCTCGCCCAAGCAGGTACAGGCGGTCTGGGTCAAGCTCGCCAACAAGGGGCCGCGCGGCGATCTCGCCGAGCATGTCGGCAAGCTCAAGCAGGACACGCGGGCCGTGCTGCGCAACGCGAAGGCGCGCTTCCCGAACCTGCGCGTCGCCTACCTGGGCAGCCGCATCTACGCGGGCTACGCGGCCACGGCGCTCAACCCCGAGCCCTACGCCTATGAGGGCGCGTTCGCCGTGCGCGGGCTGATTCAGGAGCAGATGTCCGGCGACGCCGCGCTCGCCTGTACGGGCGGCGACGCCCCGGCCCCGCTGCTGCTGTGGGGCCCGTACCTCTGGGCCGACGGCACGACCCCGCGCAAAGCCGACGGCCTCGCCTGGGAGCGCGCGGATCTCGCGGGCGACGGCACGCACCCCAGCGAGAGCGGACGCCGCAAGGTCGCCGGCCAACTGCTGGCCTTCTTCAAGACCGACCCGCTCGCGGCGACCTGGTTCGTCGGCAAGCAGCGCTAGCTGCCTGCGCAGGCTACGGGAGACTACGCTCTGGGCAGTCGCTACGGGTTGACTCCTAAACACGCTTGGTGTATAAGCGTCGGCGGTGTTTCCTTCTGTGTCTTGGTTTTTCGCGTATGAAACTCACAGCCCACAACCGTTTACCCGCCGAATGGGAGCCGCAGAGCGGCGTGCAGCTCACGTGGCCGCACGAAGGCACGGACTGGCGAGACAGCCTCGACGAGGTCATCCCCTGCTTCGTCGCCATCGCCCGCGAGGTCGCCCGGCGCGAGCGCCTGCTGATCGTCTGCCCCGACGCCGACGCCGTGCGGCAGCAGCTAGGCCCCTCGTTCGACCTCGCGCGGGTGCGCTTCTGCGAGCTGCCCACGAACGACACCTGGGCGCGCGACCACGCGCCGCTCAGCGTCTTCGAGGACGGCCGGCCGCACGTCTACGACTTCGCGTTCAACGGCTGGGGCATGAAGTTCGCCGCGAACTTCGACAACCAGATCACGCGCGCGCTGGCGAAGCGGGGCGCGTTCGCGCCGGAGGTCACGTACCGGAACATGCTGCACTGCGTGCTCGAGGGCGGCAGCGTGGAGTCCGACGGCGAGGGCACGCTCCTCACCACCGAGGCGTGCCTGCTCTCGCCCAACCGCAACGACCACTTCACAAAGGCGGAGCTGGAGTCGTTCTTCCTGCAGACGTTCGGCGCGCGCCGCCTGCTGTGGCTGGCGAACGGCTACTTGGCCGGGGACGACACGGACAGCCACGTCGACACGCTGGCCCGCCTCTGCGACGCGCGCACCATCGCCTACGTCCGGTGCGAGGACGAGGCCGACGAGCACGCGGTCGCGCTGGCACGAATGGAGGCCGAACTGCGGGCGTTTCGCACGCTCGCGGGAGAGCCCTACACGCTGATCCCGCTGCCGATGGCGGACCGCGTGGTCGAAGACGGCCAGCGCCTGCCCGCGACCTACGCCAATTTTCTGATCGTCAACGGCGCGGTGCTGATGCCGACCTACCGCTCGCCGAAGGACGCGGCGGCGCGCGCCCAGTTGGAGGCCGCTTTTCCCGGGCGGGAGGTCGTCGGCATCGACTGCCTGCCGCTGATCAAACAGCACGGCTCGCTGCACTGCGTGACCATGCAGTACCCCGAAGGTTATCTGCAATGAAAACAGGACTTATCCAACAGGCGAATACAGCGGGCCGGCCCGGCAACGTGGAGCGGCTGATGGCCGCGATCCGGGATTGCGCCCAGCAGGGAGCAGAGCTGATCGTGCTGCAGGAGCTGCACAACGGCCTCTACTTCTGCCAGGTGGAGGATCCCGCGAACTTCGACCAGGCGGAGCCCGTTCCCGGCCCGAGCACCGAAGCGTTCGGGGCGCTGGCGAGAGAGCTGGGCGTGGTGCTCGTGCTCTCCCTCTTCGAGCGGCGCATGCCGGGTCTTTACCACAACACGGCGGTCGTCATCGAGAAAGACGGAAGCGTCGCCGGCAAGTACCGCAAGATGCACATTCCCGACGATCCTGCCTACTACGAGAAATTCTACTTCACGCCCGGCGACCTGGGGTTCACCCCGATCCGGACATCCGTCGGCAAGCTGGGCGTGCTCGTGTGCTGGGACCAGTGGTATCCGGAGGCCGCGCGGCTCATGGCGCTGGCCGGGGCAGATCTGCTCATCTACCCGACGGCGATCGGCTGGGAGAGCACGGACGTCGACACCGAGAAGGCTCGGCAGTGCGAGGCGTGGCAGCTCGCGCAGCGGGCGCACGCGATCGCGAACGGCCTGCCCGTCATCAGCGTGAACCGCACCGGCTACGAACCCGACCCTTCGGGCGTCACTCACGGCATCCAGTTCTGGGGAAGGAGCTTCGTGGCCGGGCCGCAGGGAGAGATTATCGCGCAGGCTTCAGCCGATCATGAGGAGAACCTCGTGGTCGACATTGACCTGTCCCGCACGGAGGCGGTCCGCCGCATGTGGCCCTTCTTCCGCGACCGCCGCATCGACGCCTTCGGGGATTTGGTGAAGCGGTCGCGCGTCGACTCGGAGATGGCGACCTAGGCTCAGAGGCCGGCGACCACCGCGTGGTCGGAGGCGCTCTCTTCGGCTCGCCGGGCGGCGCGACGGGCGCGCGTAGCCCGTGGGGATGGGCGAACGAATTCTGTGAGTAGGCCTTTCTGCCTACCCTTGGTTTGATAGGCGTGCTTGCAAATGACCACAAACTTGCTATAGAATAAAAACATAAACGTTCAAGTGATGGTCACTGTGAACGGCCATAGGCATCTGGCTGGAAACGGCCACAACAAGGAGGATCAGCATGAACCCTATTACTCAACTCGGAACTGTCACAGCGTTGGCCTGTCTAATGGCTACGGGTTGCGCCCACTTGCCGGGCAAGTGCGACCTTGCGCAGGTCGCCAAGGATGCCCAGCTGCAGAACGTGACCACGGGTGACGGAACGTTCGAGAACTATCAGGCGACCGGATACTACACCAGCACCGAAATCGGACTGGCTGTCGGCATCCCCGGCATCAAACTGATGGAGGTCTATCCCGCACAGACCGATACCGCTCAGATGACCCAGATTGCCAAGGACGCCAAGAGCGCTGGCGCAACGGCGGTCATTAATGCAACGCCGTCCAGAACCCTTTATACCGGATTCCCGTTCTTCTTCTTCGGCCTATACATTGACGGGGCCGCCGGAACCGGCATCAAGAGCAAGTAACACCTTGCGGAGTCCGCAGGCGCGACCCGCGCCTGCGGACAAGCGCGGGCTTCGAGCCGGCGCGACGAACACGCGTGACGCATTACGCCTGTGAGCGCCTGGGCGTACAAATGGTGCTTCGGCTCTCTCTTAGCGGTCACGTACGAACACGTCACCGCGCTATGCCCGTTCGGCCAGGCCGCCCTTTCGGCGCGGCTGCCTCAGGCACGCGGCATCCGTCGCGAAGCAGGCGTTCCAAGGCCTCGCAGCTCGTGACCGGCTCCCGGCAAGCGAACGCCTGACACACGTGCGCGGCGGCGCGACCGCCGATTTTCCTCATCTCGCCGATCGTCGGCTGGAAGCGAGCGAGGGCCGCCTGCCCCGCACCGCCGTCGGCGAGAAGCACGCTCCGGCCGGGCGAGAAACTTCGCCGCGCGACCCGCAGCAGACCGCGCGTGTCGCCGGCTTCGCGGTCGCCCGCCACCACGACCTGCTGCGGCGGGCTCAGGCTCACGGACAGCGCCGCGAGCATCTGCGGCGCGCTTTCCGGCTGGTCACGCAGGCGCCGCCCGAAACAGGCCAACAGCGCGCCGGCCCGCTCGCGGTAGCGTGCGGCGCCCGTGAGCGCGGCGAGCCGCAGCAGGTTCATCGCCGCGACGGAGCCGGCGGAGGGCTCCGCGCCGTCGTGCGTCTCCTTGAACCGGATGGGCACGTCGGCTGCACCGGCGGCGGAGCTGAAATAGCCGCCGCTCGCCTCGTCCCAGAACAGCTCGTCCTGCTTGTCCTGAAGCGCCAGCGCCCACTCCAGATGGCTGTGGTCGAAGTCCGCCTCGTACAGATCGAGCAGGCCCTGGATCAGAAATGCGTAGTCCTCCGCATAGCCCCCCACATTCGCCGCGCCGTCGCGGTAGCTGCGCAGGAGCTGCCCCGCCGCTGAATCGCTCAGGCGCCGCCTGACGAACGCGGCCGCACGCTGCGCGGAGGCGAGGTCCGACGGATCCTCCAGCACCTGATAGGCGCGGGCGCAGGCGGAGATCATGAGGCCGTTCCAAGCGGCTAGCGCCTTGTCGTCGCGGTGCGGGCGCGGACGGTCGCCACGCCTCTTCAGCAGCGCGGCGCGGTGTCGCGCCAGCAGGTCGCGGGCGTCGGCCTGCGACGCGGCGAGCACGCAGCGGCCGTCGACGAGGTGGTCGGATCGGTCGAGCCCGAAAGCCGCGCCGAAGCGCCGCCCCTCAGCGTCGCCCAGCACGGCGCACGCCTCGCCGGGGGTCCACGTGTAGAACGCGCCTTCGGCCGACACGCCGGGCTCGCCCGGCACGCGGCTGTCCGCGTCTTCGGCCGAGAAGAACTGCCCCTCGGGGCCGGTCAGGTCGCGCCGCACATAGGCCAGCGCGCCGCGGGCCACGTCGGCGAAGAACGGCTCGCCCGTGAGCTGATACGCCTCCAGGTAGGCGCAGATGAGCTGGGCCTGGTCGTAGAGCATCTTTTCGAAGTGCGGAATGAGCCAGCGCTCGTCGGTGGCGTAGCGGTGGAAGCCGCCGCCGAGGTGGTCGTGGATGCCGCCGTCCGCCATCGCCCGCAGGGTGTGCAGCACCGCGTCAAGCGGCGGCCTGTCGCCGGTGCGCGCGTGGTGGCGCAGCAGGAAGGCGAGGGCCGAGGGGCGCGGGAACTTGGGCGCGCCGCCGAAGCCGCCGCAGGCTGAGTCGTAGGAGGACAGGAAGGCCGCCGCGGCGGCCGCGAGCGTCTCCTCGCCCACCGGCTCCGGAGCGGCCCCGGCCGCGGCGTGCGCCTGAAGCAGCCGGAGCGCGTCTTTTCCCGCCGCCTCGAGCTTGGGCCGCGCGGTGCGCCAAGCCTCGCCGAGGCTCTCCAGCACGCGGGCGAAGCCGGGCCGGCCGTAGCGGTCTTCGGGCGGGAAGTAGGTGCCGCCGTAGAAGGGCTCGAGTTCGGGCGTGAGCCAGACGGACATCGGCCAGCCCCCGCCTCCGCGCGTGACGGACTGCACGTAGGCCATGTAGAGGCGGTCGATCTCAGGGCGCTCCTCGCGGTCGACTTTGATCGAAACGAAGTGCTGATTCAGGAGACGGGCGATCCCGGCGTCTTCGAACGACTCGTGCGCCATCACGTGACACCAGTGGCAGGTCGAGTAGCCCACCGAGAGGAAGATCGGCTTGCCCTCGCGGCGGGCTTTGGCGAAGGCCTCCTCGCCCCACGGATACCAGCCCACCGGATTGCCGGCGTGCTGGAGCAGGTACGGGCTCGTCTCGCGGGCCAGACGGTTTCGCGGAGCGGCGGCGCTTTCGACACCAGGGGCTTTCATGCCGCCAGTGTACGCCACCTGCGCCGCGAGGTCACGCGGGAACTACTCGCGCGTGATCAGGCGCACGGCGCGGTCATAGAAGAAGTAGTTCCACGCCCAGTCGATCAGCACGATCAGCCGGTTGCGGAAGCCGATGAGGGCGATCAGGTGGATGGTGAGCCAGACCATCCAGGCCAGGTAGCCGTGGAACTTCACGCCGAACACGCAGGCGACGGCCGCATTTCGGCCGATCGTGGCCATCGTCCCCAAATTGTGGTACCGAAACTCGCGCAGCGCGCTCTTGCCGAGGTCGCCCAGAATGTTGTGAGCCACGACCTGCGCCTGCTGCATCGCCACCTGGGCCACCATCGGCAGCGGCGCGCCGTTCTCCTCCAGATAGGCCGCGTCGCCGATCACAAACACGTTCGAGTGGCCGGGCACCTGCAGCGTCGGCAGCACGCGGATCCGCCCGTTCCGGGTCTGCTCCAGCCCGAGCTTGCCCGTCAGGCTCGCCGCGCACACGCCGGCCGACCACAAGACGGTGCGCGTCGGAATGATCTCGCCGTTGTCCAGGGTGAGCTTCTCGCTGTCGTAGTCCTTCACGCGGGTTTCGACGCGCACTTCCACCCGCTTGTCTTCCAGCGATTTGCGGGCGGCCGCCTGCAGCGAGCCGGGGAACCCCGCGAGAATCATCTGCGCGCTCTCCATCAGGATCACGCGCACATTGTCCGTGTTGATCGAGCGGTAATCGCGGCGCAGCACCAGCCGGATCAGCTCGGAGAGCGCGCCCGCGCTTTCGACGCCGGTCGGGCCGCCGCCGACCGTCACGAAGGTCAGCAGGGCCTGGCGCTTGTGCACGTCCCGCTCGTGGGCCGCCAGCTCGAACATGCGCAGCACGTGGTTGCGGATCGTCACCGCGTCGCTGATGTCCTTGAGCGGCAGCGCGTGCCGCTCCAGCGAGGCGTTTCCGAAGTAGTTGACCGAGGCGCCAACCGCCACGACCAGGTAGCTGTAGTGCACATTGCCCTGCTCGGTGTGCACGGTGCGCTTCTCAAGGTCGACCCCGGTGACACGCGTCATCAGGAATTCAAAGTTCTTCTGGGAGCGGAAGATCGCCCGCACCGGGTACGCGATCTCGTGAGGGGAAATGCCGGCGGTTGCCACTTGGTACAGGAGCGGCTGGAACAGATGGTAGTTGCGCTTGTCAATCAGAGTCACGCGCACCGGCTTGCCCGCAAGGCGCTTGGCCACGCGCAGCCCGCCGAACCCGGCGCCTATGATCACAACATGCGGTCTGTCATTCACCTTATCTTGCCTCTCAACTCTCTCAACCCGGTTATTCGGAACTCGCTGTAAACGGGGGAAGAGCGTAGGCTAATCCGCGAGCGGAATCAAGCGATAATCAACAAGAAGACTACAGGTTCAAACCTTCTCATTGCGAAAGGGCGAGGGCCGGTATAGAATCCACTCCTTCTAAAGTTGAATCCCACAAGGAGGACGGACGATGAGCAAGCGCTGGGTGTGCGGAACGGCTGTGGCGGTCGGCCTGAGCGGGCTGGGGGCGGCTCAAGAGGCGGCGGTGTGCGATTGGCAGAATCATAAGCTGCTCGGAGCCGGCTCCGAGCCGATGCACGCGACGATGATCGCCTGCCCTGACGAGGCGACCGCGAAATCGGTGAACCACGCCTCGAACGCCGAGCGCGTCAAGTCGCCGTGGTACCGATCGCTGAACGGCGCGTGGAAATACTTCTACTCGCAGAACCCGACAAAGCGCGTGCCCGACTTCTTCAAGACCGACTTCAACGACGCGGCGTGGACGACCATCGCGGTGCCCGCGAACGTCGAGGTCGAAGGCCATGGCGTGCCCATCTACACGAACACGAAGTACCCGTGGCTGGAGCCGCCCGCCGGCTACGACGTGTCCAAGGACGTCGCGTGGCGGCCGGCCAGCAAGCCCACCCCGCCCTTCATCCCGCAGGACAACCCCTACAACACGGTCAGCGCGTACCGCCACACCTTCGAGGTGCCGGCCGAGTGGAGCGGCCGCCCGGTCTACCTGACCTTCGACGGCGTGAACTCGTTCTTCTACCTCTGGGTCAACGGCGAGAAGGTCGGCCTCGGCAAAGACAGCCGCACGCCCGTCGAGTTCAACGTCACGCGCTTCGTCAAGCCCGGCAAGAACCAGATCGCCGTGGAGAACTTCCGCTGGAGCGACGGCTCGTATCTGGAGTGCCAAGACTTCTGGCGGCTGAGCGGCATCTTCCGCGACGTCTACCTGTGGGCCGCGCCGCTGCAGCACGTCCGCGACCTCGAGATCAAGACCGACCTCGACGATCAGTACGCGGATGCGCGTTTGTCCGTGGCGGCGTGGCTCACCAACGCGGCGGGCCGCGCGGTCAGCGTCACGCCCGTCGTGAGCCTGCTGGACGCCGCCGGCAAGGAGGTGCCGCTGCGGCCGAAGCCGGAGCCCCTGCGCCTCGAGGCGGGCGCCCGGCAAGGCTACGCCTGCAGCTTCGCCGTGCGCAACCCGCTCAAGTGGTCCGACGAGACTCCGAACCTCTACCGCCTGCTGCTCACGCTCAAGGACGAGAAGGGCAAGACGATCGTCACCGTGCCGCAGCGCATCGGCTTCCGCAAGGTGGAGCTGAAGGGCGGCGACCTGCTGGTCAACGGCCGCCGCATCCTCGTCCGCGGCGTCAACCGCCACGAGCACGACCCCTACCTCGGCCAGGCCATCACGATCGACTCGATGCTCAAAGACGTCCGGCTGATGAAGCAGAACAACATCAACCTCGTTCGCACCAGCCACTTTCCCAACCAGCCGCAGTGGTACGACCTCTGCGACGAGTACGGCCTGTACGTCATCGACGAGGCGAACATCGAGTGCCACGGCGACCAGGGCATCACCCGCAACGCCGAGTGGGAGCCGGCCTACATGGACCGCACGGTGCGCATGGTCGAGCGCGACAAGAACCACCCGTCGATCATCATCTGGTCCGTGGGCAACGAGAACGGCCGCGGGCGTAACCTCGAAGCCACCTCGGCTTGGATGAAGCGGCGCGACCCGAGCCGCCTCGTCCATTCGTGCGAAGCAGACGAGGCGCCGTGGACCGACATCGTCTGCCCGATGTACCCGAACCCGAAGAAGCTCGGCGAGTACGCGTCGAAGGAGCAGGCGCGGCCCTACATCATGTGCGAGTACGCCCACGCGATGGGCAACAGCACCGGCGACCTGTGGTCGTACTGGCGCCAGATCTACGCGCTTCCGCACCTGCAGGGTGCGTCAATCTGGGATTGGGTCGACCAGAGCTTCGCGCAGCCGCAGGGCGCCGAGCGCGGCCGCCGCTTCGTGAAGCCCAAGCCGGGCGACACGATCTTCTGGGCTTTTGGCGGGGACTTCGGCCCCCTTAATGTCCCGAGCGACCAGAACTTCTGCTGTAACGGCTTGGTTTCGTCCGACCGCACGCCGCATCCGGGCCTGGCCGAGGTGAAGAAGGTCTACCAGCACCTCCAGATGGAGGCGGGCGACCTGAGCAAGGGCGAGGTCAAGATCGCCAACCGCTACGACTTCATCAACCCCAAGGGCTACGTGGCCGGCCGCTGGACGCTCAAGGCCGACGGCGAACGCGTCGCGGACGGCGACCTCGCGCCGCTCGACCTTGCGCCCGGCGCGCAGGGCACGGTGAAGGTCGCGCTGCCGCACGTGCAGCCCCAACCCGGCGTCGAGTACTGGCTCGACCTCTCGTTCACGCTCAAGGACAAACAGCTCTGGGCGCCCGCCGGACACGAGGTGGCGTGGGCGCAGTTCAAGCTGCCGCTCGCCGCGCCCGCCGCCGCCGTTGACCTCGGCAAGGGTTCGCCTCTGAAGCTCCATGAGGCGGACGGCCTCGCGCGGGTCGAAGGCGCGGGCCTGCGCGTCGCCTTCGACAAAGCCAGCGGCCTGCTGACCTCGCTGACCGCCGGCGGCAAGGAGCTGGTCAAGGAGCCGCTGCGCCCGCACTTCTGGCGCGCGCCGACGGACAACGACCGCGGCTACGGCATGGAAAAGAAGTTCGGCGCCTGGCGCCACGTCGGCCGCGACTGGAAACCGGCGAGCGTGACCGTCACGCAGCCCAACCCGGGCGAGGTCAAAGTGGTCGCCGCCGGCCCGCTGCCCGGCGTCGGCGGACAGTACACGCTGACGCACCGCGTCCTCGGCACGGGCGACGTGCGGGTCGAGGCCGACTACGCGCCCGAGGCGAACGCCAAGCCGCCCAACCTGGCGCGCTTCGGCCTGCAGATGACGGTGGCCGCGGGCTTCGAGAACCTGCGCTGGTATGGGCCGGGGCCGCAGGAGACCTACTCCGACCGCTGCGACGCCCGCGTGGATGTGTTTCAGGGCACGGTGGCCGAGCAGGCGTTCGCCTACACGGAGCCCACGGAGATGGGCAATAAGGTCGATGTGCGCTGGGTGACGCTGTGCGACGGCAAAGGCGCGGGCCTGCTGGCCGTGGGCCAGCCGCTGCTCAGTGTCAACGCCCTGCACCATACGACCGACGACCTGATGAGCTGCATGCACCCGTGGGAGATGCCGACGCGCAACGACGTGACGCTCAACCTCGACCTGGTGCAGATGGGCGTGGGCGGCGACAACAGCTGGGGCGCGATGCAGCACCCCGAGTTCCTGCTGCCCGCAACGAAGCCGTACAAGTACGCCCTCGTCCTGCGGCCGTTCAGCGGCGACGCGAAGGCGGCGGCCGAACTCGCCCGCCGCGCGTTCGCGGCGAATCCCTAACCGCGAACACGCTTTGATTGGCGTAAACGGACTCAAGGGCGGCCCCACACACAGGGAGGGACGGCTTCCACGCCGTCCGCGGCCGGGGTGGAACCCGGCCCTCCCGTGTGTGTCAAGTGCCCAAGCACATTTGCATTGCCTTGCTGACGGCTCAGCACAGCCTCGCCCTCCATCTTTCAAGCCAATCCGCAGCGTGGTGGAGGGCGAGGCTGCGTCGAGCCGTCGCTTGTCTTAGGGCCATTCGCGCGTCTCCGCTGTCACAGCCTCGGGCGCTTCGCGACCGGATGTGTCGCGCCGTAGCGGGCGTTGATGCGGGCCAGCAGCTCGGCCTGCCTTTTTTGAAATTCCGCCTCAGTCACCGGCCCGTTGCTCTCAGCCTTCACCTCCGGATCGTCCTTGAGGTTGAAGGCCCGCGCCCGGTTGTCGCGCACCGTGTTGCCGCGTGCGAGCTTCTGCTTCGATCCCAGCATGACCCACGGCTGCTCGCGGTTCGTCCAGCGGCTGAAGACCACGTTGTTGGAGATGACGCAGCTTTGCGCGTCGTAGAGCGACAGCCCGTGCCACGTGTTGACGCAGATGACGTTGTCCGCGACGTGAAACCGGACGAGCGGGCCGTCGAAGCAGCCGACGCCCTGCATCGGCGCGCGGAACGGCAAGCCGTCATTTTCGCAGGCGACGATCAGGTTCTCGCGGATCGCGACGTCGCTGACCGGCTCTTTCATCTTGTTGAACGGTAAGGCCTGAATGCCGTCGTCGTGGTTGTCGTCGCCGTCTGCCGCGCTGACGTAGATGTTCTTGATCACGTTGTGCCGGGCGATCTGGCCGCTGCGCGTGACCCGGAGCCCGTCGCCGGAGAAGCCGTCGACGACGTTGCCCTCAGCCGCGCAGCCGGGCGCGCAGAGGTTGATGCCGAAGCGCGTGTTGAGCACATAGTTGTTTCGCGCCACATGCCCCCTGCCGTGACGTCCCAGGAAGATGCCGCTGGCGGGCTTCTCGATCCAATCTTTTGCGGTCCACGCCGATGTGTCGAGCGCCGAGTAGATGAAGCAGGCCTCGACCATCAGGTTGCTGCTGGCCTCGCCGCCGCGCTCGCCGAGCGTCACGAGGCTTTTCGGCGGGCGCTCCAGGGGAGTCGGCGCGAGCGACGGCGAGATCGTCAACCCCTTGATCGTCCAGTTGCTACCTTCGCCGATCTCGACGGAGCCGGCCGAGGGCGTCTGGCCCGGCTCGGCGGCCAGCGTGAGCATCGCGTCGTTGAAGCCGGAGGCGATGCGGATGACGCCATGCCAGCCCGAGCGCAGCAGCACCGTGTCGCCCGACCGCACGGGGGCGTTGGGGTTCGCCGTCTTCCCCTGCGCGTCCGCGAGCCGGATCAGCTTGGCGCTTACGACCTCCTCCAGCGTGCGCCACGGCCGTGCGGCGCTTCCGTCGCCCTGCGGGCTGCCGCCCGTGGGGTCGCAGATGAAGGTCGTTCCAAACGCAGGCGCCGCCAGCAGAAGCGCGGCGAGCAGGCCGCGGGTCAGGTCGTTCGTTCGCAGGTTTCGTAACATGGTTCGAATACTTTCCGCCATTTCGCCCGTAAAGTCAAACGCGCGCGCGGCTTAGGCACACGGGCCAATTCGGTTACCGGGTTCAGTGATGCGCGTTGCGGACAAGCTGAAATGCTGAAATGCGGGGCTTACGTAAACGCCTGTTTTCAGCCGCCGGATTCTGATATTGTATGCGTGTCATGACGCCTCTGCCGATCACATCGCTCGCAAACCCGAAGGTCAAACACGCGGTCAAGCTGCGCCAGCGGTCGCACCGCGACGAGGCCGGCCAGATGCTGGTCGAAGGCTACCGCGAGTGCAAGCGCGCGCTAGACAACGGCTACCGGCCGCACATGCTCTTCTTCTGCGAGGACCTGTACCTCAAGAACCTCAACGAGCCGGCCATCGTCCAGCGCTGCCACGAGCTGGGCGCGGAGCTCTACGCGTGCTCCGCGCCCGTCTTCGAGAAGCTGGCCTACCGCGAGCGGCCCGAAGGCCTGCTGATCGTCGGGCCGCAGCTCTCGCGCGCGCTCGCCGACCTGCGCCTGCCCGAGCACGCGCTCGTCGTGGTGGCTGAAGCGATCGAGAAGCCCGGCAACCTCGGCACGATCCTGCGCTCGGCCGACGCGGCGGGCGTGCACGCCGTGATCGTCTGCGACCGCTGTACCGACATCCACAACCCCAACGTGGTGCGCGCCTCCACGGGCACGCTTTTCTCCGTTCCCGTCGTCGAGGCGGAAAGCGACGCGGCCCTCGCCTTCCTGCGCGAGCGCGGTTTCCGCATTCTCGCGGCCACGCCCCACGCCGAGCACCTCCACTGCGACGTGCCGCTCACCGGCAACGTCGCGATCGCGGTCGGCACCGAGCAGTACGGCCTGACCGAGAAGTGGATGGCCGCGGCCGACCTGCGCGTGCGCATCCCCATGTTCGGGCTGGCGGACTCGCTGAACGTCGCCGCCGCCACCACCATCCTGCTCTTCGAGGCGGTGCGGCAGCGCATCGCGGCGGGACAGCTCGCGGCTCCGCCTGCCGAGGCCTGGCACGGCGAGGAAACCTTCGACGCGTAGTATGATCTCAGCCGTCCTCAGCTCGGTTCTGCCGGTGTGCCTGCTGATGGCGCTCGGAGCGGCGCTTTGCCGTTTCCGTTTTCTCCCGGAGACCTTTTTTGCGGCGATGAACCGGCTCGGCTTTTGGGTGCTCCTGCCGAGCCTGCTGTTCTGCACCATCGCGGTGGCGCCCGCTCAGGCCGGCGCGACAGGCCTGCGGATCGGCCTGCTGCTCTGCATCTGCTCGGTGGCGATCACCGGCGCGGGCTGGCTGGCCGCCCGCGCAATGGGCCTGCCCGAAGGCTCGCGGCGCTCGCTGATGCAGGCCTCCATGCGCGGCAACCTGGCCTACACCGCCCTGCCCGTGATCATCTACACCTTCGGCGAGCATGCCGCGGCCTCGGCCGCGGCAGCTTTCGCGCTGGCCCCGACCATCCCCTTTTATAATTTCTGGGCCGTGCTGATCCTGACGCGGCCGGACGCATCGCATGGAGGGTCGGCGGGTACGCCGCCCGCCTCAGGCCAGCTGCTGCGCACGCTCGCCGCGATCCTCAGCAACCCGCTCATCATCGGCTGCGGGCTCGGCGTGTTCTGCATGACGAGCGGCTGGCGTCCGCCCGACCCCGTGTTCAAGTCCGTGGAGGCGCTCGGACGCGCCGCGCTGCCCTGCGCGCTGCTGGCGCTGGGCGCGGACCTCACGCCCGAGCGGCTGCGCGCCAGCCTGCGCCCAGCCGCGGCCGCCACGCTGCTCAAGCTGGTGGGCATGCCGCTGGCCGGGCTCGGCCTCGGCTACGCAACCGGGATCCGCGGCGAGACGCTGCTCATCGCCCTGCTCTTTCTCGCCAGCCCGTGCGCCGTCACCTCTTACGTCATGGCGGACCAGATGGGCGCGGACAAGACCCTCGCCGGCTCGGCCATCGCCCTCAGCACCCTCCTCTGCCTGCCGGTCATGGCGCTGATCCTGCTCCTGTTCCAGTAGTCCGCAGGCAAAAAAAACCGGGGCCGGTGTTACCCGGCCCCGGTGCTGCATGACAGGAGTGGTCTTATATGTATTATGGGTTGTGTGGTTAGTCGTTTGTTCGCAGTTGGAGGAAGATCGCCCCCTTGTCGGTCTTGACGCGCAACAGGAGGTTGCCGCCCTTCGCCTTTTTCACTGCTTCTGCAAATTGTTTCACGCTGCTCACCTCAGTACGGTTCACTTCAAGAATCAGCATCCCCGGCCTGAGCCCCTCTTCCTCGGCCTGCGAACCTTGCTCCACCTCGGCGATAATCACCCCGCGGCCAACCTCGTAGTCGAACCGCCTCGCCAAATCCTCGGTCAAATCCTGAACCTGGAACCCGATCTTCTCCAACGGATCTGCGGCGGCCTGAGCACCCGCCTCCACACCCTCCTCGTCCGGGAACGTTCCCACGGTCACGGTCAGCTTCTTGTTCTTTCCTTCACGGACGATCACCAGACTCGCTTGGGTATTAGGCAAGATCTGTGCCACATCGCGCCGGAAGGCCGAATTGCTCTCGATCTTCTTGCCGTTCAGCTCGATAATGATGTCGCCGCTCTTGACTCCCGCCTTCTCAGCCGGTCCGTCTTTCTGCACGTCGGCGATCAATACGCCGCCCGCCTCCTTGCGTCCGAAAGACTTGGCCATCTCTTCGGTCACGTCTCCAGGATTGAGGATCAGGCCCATGTAACCCCTTGTCACCTTGCCAGTTGCGACGAGCTGCTCTTTAATTCCCATGGCCATGTCGATCGGCACGGCAAACCCGATGCCCATGTAGCCACCGCTACGGCTGTAGATGGCTGTGTTGATTCCGACCACCTCGCCGTCGATGTTCAAGAGGGGCCCTCCGGAATTGCCGGGGTTGATCGCCGCATCGGTTTGTATAAAGTCTTCGTAGTCGGCAATACCGATGTTACTGCGTCCTTTAGCACTCACCACGCCGACAGTAAGTGTCTCCTTCAGTCCGAAGGGGTTGCCGATCGCGATGACCCATTCGCCGGTGAGCAACTTATTGGGATCGCCGATGCTCAGGAAGGGGAGGTTCTCGCCCTCGATCTTGATGAGGGCCACCTCGGTCTTGGAGTCCGCGCCAATTCGCTTGGCCTTGAACTCGCGTCCGTCAACCAGGCGCACGGTGATCTTGTCCACGTCGCCGACCACATGCGTATTGGTGAGGATGTAGCCGTCCTTGCTGATCAGGAAGCCCGACCCTTGGCCGGTCTGCTTGAACATCTGCTGCGGCTGGCGGCTACGGCGGGGCGCGTTCTGCCGCCCATAGGGCTGCACGCGCTCCCCGAACTCCTCGCCGAACAGGTCGAAGGGGTTGTTGAAGTAGTACTGCATGTTTCCCATCGGCACCTGCTTCTCAACCTGTATGAACACGACGGCCGGAGTCGCCAGAGCGGCCACGCCTGAAAAGCCCCGCCGGAAATCGAACACCGTTGCGTCGGTTTTCGCGAAAACAACCATGCACACGGCGAATGCCGCGCCCGCAAGAACCATGGATTTTACACTCTTCGATATCATGTTCACCTCCTCTTGCTCGTCGAACCGCTGAACCTCGAATCGCTCCATCCCGAGAAAATAACTAGGCCATAACCTCACTCAGAGCACGGCAACCGTTTTGAACCGTCGGCCGAAGCGAGTGAGTGAAGTTATGGCCTTACGGACCTGTTTTGAACTCATCTTGCCGTTCCTCGCTTCGACGGTTGTATAAAAGCACTGACCGTGCCAAACAACTATAATCAGTCAAACTCGGCTTTAATAGCTCAATTTGGCCACATCTTCCATAAATATTAGCCAAAGTTAACAACTGGGTTCGCGTTCAAAATGGGGAGAGCGACAGGATGTCCGCGTCGCTGTGTCAAGTTGGCGCAGACCGTCCAGGCTGGAGAAAAGCCTGCCGCCTGTGGAACGGAATGTGCGAGAGGGTAACTTCCTGTAGAAGCGGCGAGGGCAGGGCTTCTACGCCCTGCCTCCCGGCTGCGCCTTCCGCACCTTGACGTTATCGGCCGGCCAAGTCCTGGAGGCGCGCCTCCAGCTCGGCGACCTTGGCCTTGAGCTTCTCAACTTGGCGCGGCACCAAGAGCTGGGCGCCAAACTCCCGTTTGGGGCAAGCCGGCAGGCCGATGTAGTACTCGCCAGCGGGCACGCTCTTGGAGAGGCCGCTCTTGGGGCCGACCTGGGCGCGGTCGCCGATGGTCAGGTGGCCCGAAATGCCGGCCTGGGCCCAGATCAGGCAGCCGGAGCCGATGCGGGTGCTGCCGGCCACGCCGGCTTGCGCGATGATGCCGCTGTAGTCGCCGACCTGCACGTTGTGGCCGATCTGGACGAGGTTGTCGATCTTGACGCTGTTGCCGATGCGCGTGCGGCCGAAGCGGGCGCGGTCGATCGTGGTGTTACAGCCGACCTCCACGTCGTCGCCCAGTTCCACGACGCCGATCTGCGGGATCTTCTCGATGCGGATTGAGCCGTCGGCTCCGAGCACGGGGTTGTAGCCGTAGCCGTCGCCGCCGATGCGCACGCCGGAATGCAGGATGACGCGGCATCCGAGCGTGCAGCCCTCGCGCACGGTGACCTGCGGATAGAGGTGGCAGCCCTCGCCGAGCGTGACGCCCTGGCCGATGAAAACCTGCGCTTCGATGACGCAGCGGTCGCCGATGGCCGAGCCGTCCTCGATCACGGTCCATGGGCCGACGTGGACGCCTGCCCCCAGCCGCACGTTCTGGCCGATCACGGCCGTGGGGTGCACGCCGGGCGCCCGCACCACCGGGGGCGGCGCGAACCACTCGCCCACCTTCGCGAAGGCCGCGTTGGGGTCGTCGACGCGGATAATCGCCGGAGCGGGGCAAACGCCCTGCCACCCCTGCGGCACGAGCACCGCGCTCGCGCGGGTGGCCGCCAGCTGCTTCTCATACTTCGCGTCCCGGCAGAAGCAGACGTCGCCCGGGCGGGCCTCCTCGAGGCTCGAGAGGGCAAGCAGCTCGACCTCGCCGTCGCCCGACACCCGGCCCGACAGCTGCGCGGCGACCTCTCTGGCTCGCATCCTCATCACTTCTTCTCGGGGGCCGCCGCCTTGGCTTGCGCCTCTTTGGCGTCCTTCTCCTTGGCGTCTTTTTCTTTGGCCTCTTTGCGGACCTTGGGATCCACGCCCATGCGCTTCAGAACGTCGTCGGTCACATCGAGCTTGGCGTCAAAGTAGGCCAGCGACGTGCCGTCGAGAATGATCGCGTACTTGCTCTCTTGGGCGAACTTCGCGAGAACCTCGCGGAGGTCGCCCGTAACCTGGCGCAGCAGGCGCGTGTTCAGCTCGCTCAGCTCGCGCTGGTACTTCTGCCTCTCCGAATTCCAATCGCGATCGGCTTCGACGAGCACGTCGCGGTGCTTCATGACCTTATCTTCGGCCTCGGCCTTCGCCTTATCGTTGAGCGCCGGGTTGCGGGCCTCCTTGACCGCCCGTTCGTAGTCTTCATTGAGTTGTTCGACGCGGTCGCGCTGCTTGTCCAGCTTGGCCTTAAGCTCCTTGTCCGTATCCTGCATCAGCTTGCGATCCCGCGTGCTGTTAGGATGGAACTGCACAAGGTCCATCATGTTGACGACCACCGTCTTCTCCTGCGCAACCAGAACCGTCGCGGCCAGGGCGGCCGCCAAAAAAACGCTCGCTCGTTTCATGTCACCCTTTCGCGGGCGGGCGCGAGGCCCGCCCCTCTAAGCACTATTCAAACCCGATGGCAAACGAGAAGAACTCCTCGTCCGTGTAGCTGTCGTCTTCCACCACCGGCTTGGCGAAGTCGAAGCGGATCGGGAAGCCGGGGATGTCGATGCGGACGCCTACGCCGGCCGACACGCACACGTCCGACAGCTGGGGATCGAACGCGTCCTCGCCGAGCGAGCCGATGTCCACGAAGGTCGCGAGGCGCACAGCCTTGAACACCGGGACCGTGTACTCGGCGGTGACGAGAGCCAGCGTCTGGCCGCCGATCGGGGCATGGTCGCCGCTCGAGTCGAACAACTTCGAGCCGATGTCGCGGTATTCGACGCCGCGGATCGAGCGCGGGCCGCCCAGGAAAAGCTTCTCGTAGATCGGCAGCTCGCCGCTGTAGGCGTCGACCGTCTCAAAGCGGCCGCGCAGGCTCAGCACGTGCTTGTACCACGGCATGCTGAACCAGTGGCGATAGTTGGCGCCAAACTTGTAGTATTCGTTCTCGCCGAGGATGCCTTCGGAGGCCTCGCCGAACACCGTCGTCTGGTAGCCCTTGGTCGGCACGAACGCCTTGTCGCGCGTATCGTGCGCCCAGTACAAGCGGACCACGCTGTTGAGGGCGTCGCCGTACTCGTCGTCCTGGTATTCGAAGTACTTGTTCGCGGTTCCGCCCCACGTGGACGGCGTGGAGCCTTCGCCGTCTTCCGTAAACCAGAGGGAGTCGTCCACATCGTCCATCTGAACCAGCTCGAGGGTGTAACGCGCGCCCACGCGGCCCAGCTTGACGGGGTAGGAGAGGCCGACCGAGCCGCCCGTGCGGATCTCGTCGTACTCGTCATACCAGCGCATCCGGCGGTACAGCTCGACGGTCAGCGCGAGCGGGCGGTCGAGGAACCAAGGCTCCGTCCACGACACCTCCGCGGTTTGGCGCTGCGTTCCGACCTCGAGGCCCAGGCGGGCCTTCTGGCCGGCGCCCGTGAAATCGGACCAGTTCAAGATGTCGAAGTTGCTCTGAGAGACTTCGATAAAGCCGACCACGCCATCCTCGCTGGAGAAGCCCGCGCCAACCATGAAGTTGCCCGTGCGTTGCTCTTCCACCTCGTAGACCAGGTCGCGCTTGTTCCCTTCCGCCCCTTCCGTGACATGCCGGACGTTGGCGAAGTAGCCGAGGTTCTTCAGGCGGTTTTCGCTGACCCCGATGCGAACCTCGTTCATGATCTCGCCGGGGCTGACCAGAATTTCGCGGCGGATGACCTTGTCCTTCGTCTTATTGTTGCCGCGGATCACGATGTTGCGGATGTAAACCAGCTCGCCCTCGCGGACCTCGAAGGTGATCGCCATGCGGCCGGGCTTGCCGGGGATGGGCTCCTTGACCGCTCGGACCGCGGTGTCCACGTAGCCGCGCGAGCCGTAGTAGTCGCGGATGTCTTTGGCCGCGTCGTCCAGGGTCTGCTGGCCCGCCACCATGTCTGTCTGCAGGCGGGCGTTCGCGGCCAGCACCTCGTTCTCGGGGAAGAGCTTCACGCCGCGGATCGCGGTGGACTCCACCGTGTAGACGTCGCCTTCGGTCACCTCGAAGACCATGTCCACCTTCTCCTTGCCGACCTTCTCCGACACGGGGTATGCGACCTTGGCGTCGAGGAAGCCGCGGTTCTTGTAGATGTCTTCGGCGAGCTGGCGGGCGTCTTCGAGATCCTGCTGCGACACCGGCGTGTCCGAGAACCAGCCGCGCGGGTCATACCAGGGCCGCTGGCCGAATGAGGAGCGCAGCTCCTCTTCGGGGATCGACGGGTTGTTGGTGAAACGATACTTGCGGATCTTGACGCGCTCGCCCTCTTCGACCGTGAAGGTCACGTTCGCGAAGCCCGCGCTGCCCTCGATCGGCTGGATCTCGGCGCCGATCTTGACAGTCGGGAAGAACTTCTTCACATACTCGTCGCGGATCTTGCCGGCCTTGGTCGTCAGGATCGGCTCGTCGATGTAGTCGCCGCTCTTCAGCTCCGACAGCTTGCGGATCTTGGTTTCGCTCAGGTAGTCCGAGCCCTTGATCGCCAGCGGCTCCTGAAAGCGGTAGCGGCGTTTGACCACGTAGATCACGTTGTAGCCGTCGGCCACCTTCTCCAGTTCCACGCCCGCATAACCGAAGCGCCCCGTGTCGAGCAGCGCGCGCACATCTTTCGAGAGCGCCTCCTGCGAGACTTCCGCGCCGGCTTTGACGCCGCAGTAGGAGAGCACGTCCGTGGCGTCGGAGCCGAACTGGTCGAGCGTACGAACCTTCACCTCTTTGACCGTGTTCTCGGCACCGATCGCCCATCCGGCCGCGCAGATCGCAACAGCCACCCACGCACGACATGATATACGCATGACTTCGACTCCTCTAAGGATTGCAAACACAAGCGGAAACGGCCGTGGCCCGCGAACCACCGCCGCTTTTTATTGCGTCGGGTTATTAAACCGGATTTCGAGCCGGAACACAAGCCCGGATGCGGAGGGCGGCCGCGTCGGCGACCGCGTCCTTACCGCTGGTAGACGCTGGGGTCGAGCGGCCGGATGTTAAAGTCGGGCTTCCAGTTCGGCGAGGCGCTGTAGAAACGCATGGCCGTGTTGAACACCAGATCCTCGATCACCGCCTCGCCGTGTCCGTCCCCGCGCATGTATTCGACCACCTTGACCAGCGACAGCGGATCCGAGACGCCCCAGTCGGCCGAGCCGTTCACGATCACGCGCTCGTGGCCGTACTGCCTGACCATGGCCGACACCCGCTGGGGGTTCAGCTTGGAGTACGGGTAGACCGTCATGCCCGCGAAGCACCCCGCGTCCAGCGTGAGCTTGATGGTCTCCTCGGTGTTGTGGTCCACGTCGATGCGCGCCACGGTGAACCCCTCGGCCTTGATGATGTCGAGGATGCGCCGCGTGCCGCGCAGCTTGTCTACGTGCGGGGTGTGCAGAACCACCGGCATCCGGCGCTCCTCCGCCAGCCGCAGCTGCCGGATCATGGCGCGCTCCTCGTTGGGGGTGTTGAGGTTGAGCCCGACCTCGCCCAGCGCCACGCAGCGCGGGTGGTCCAGGTACGGGGCGAGCCCGTCGATCACCTCGTCCGCCAGCGCGCGGTCCTCCGCCTCCTTGGGGTTCATCGCGATGGCGCAGTAGTGGTCGATGCCGAAGCGCGCCGCCCGGACGGTCTCGAACTCGAGAATCAGCTGGAAATAGTCGAAGAACGAGCCGGCGTAGCGGCGGTTCGACCCGAGCCAAAACGAAGGCTCGACGCAGGCGCGGATCCCAGCCCGGTAGAGGGCCTGATACTCGTCCGTCGTGCGCGACAGCATGTGGATGTGCGGTTCGATGATCGTCATAGTCGCCTCTTCTTTCTCTTTAACGCCGCCCGCCACCCGCCGGTTCACGTCCCGGCGCGGCCGGCCGGGTGTGGACGCCGATCTCCAGACACATCAGGGCCCAGAAGCAGCCGATCAGGCCAGCCACGTGCGACTGGAGCGCAGGCGGGAGGCTGTAGATAATGAACATGCTGGGGCACCAGAGCGCCCAGTTCGCGATCAGGTTCGGGACGACCAGCCGCCGGTACCACCCCCTGCCGAGCAGCGGCGCCACCTCGTGCCAGCGGTAGTCGCGGGCCTTCCAGAGGTGGGCCACCGCCGCAACCGGCGAGGCGAAAAAGGCCGTGTAGCCGCACTGGTCGGTGACCACCTTGCACACGAGGGTCCACAGGTCGGTGCCGTCGCCGTACAGGTAGCCTTGAAAGGCGTAGAACAGCGGCAGGATCAGCCCGACGGGCGCCCAGAAGCCCACGACGAACAGCGCCGCCCGGCCCGGCTGGCGCGGCCGCAGGCTCGGAAGGGCCAGGCAGAAAAGATAAGGCGCCACCCCGCAGAAGAAGAAGTAGCTGGCGAACGAAAAGGCGACCCCGTACCGCTCCTGCCAGCCCGCCACGATCTCCAGCGCGGCGCGGACGGCGGGCGCCCAGAGATATCCGGCCAGCAGCGCGCACGCGGCCGCCTGCAGAACCAGCCCGGGAACCAGGTTGGCGCGGGCGGCCACCAGGCCGATCTTCCACGGATTCGCTTCCATCGCCCCTATGTTTGCAGAACCCCGGACGGCGATCAAGCCTCAAACGCCCGCTCCGCCGCCGCGCGAGAAAACCACTATCCAAATCGCCCCCGTTTCGCTATGTTAGTGGCGTTTCACGCTAATTAAAGGAGCGCGGCCTGTGAAAGACATCTATGTCCAAGCCCAGAAGGATCACATCCTGTCCCTATGCACCGCCTCGCCGATTCAGGCGCTCACGGAGCTGGTCTGGAACGCGCTGGACGCCGACGCCTTCGATGTGAAGGTCGACGTCATCCAGAACCCGCTGGGCGGCATCGACGCCATCCGCGTGTCCGACGATGGCCTGGGCGTCAACGCGCTCCAGGCGAACACCTTTTTCGGCAATCTGGGCGGCTCCTGGAAGCGCGACGCCGTGAAGACCCCGCTCTCGGGCCGCGTGCTTCACGGCTGCAAGGGCAAGGGGCGCTTCAAGGCGTTCGGCCTCGGCAACCACGTCGAATGGCGCACCACCATGCAGACCGACGCCGGCCTGCGCTCCTTCGTGCTCGCCGGCGCGGCCGAGGACCCCAGCCACTTCACCCTGACGGACGTGGCCACGCCCGGCCCCGGAACCGGAACCGAGGTGCTGATCTCCGAGATCCGCACGCCGCTCGGCTCGCTGCTCGACACGTCCTGGGCCGTCCAGCAGCTGGCCTCCCACTTCGCGCTCTACCTCAAAGCCTACCCCAACGTGCGCATCTACTTCCAGGGGCTGCTGGTCAACCCGGTCATCGTGCAGCACGCC
>CAYLUN010000033.1:0-51991 GCA_964386865.1 uncultured Lentisphaeraceae bacterium
TGCATGCAGCACGGCGCGCTGCTCTGGCGCTTCCACCGCGACGCGCTCGACCCCGCCACGCGCGAGCGCCTGCTCGCGCTGCTCACGCTCGGGCTCCAGGGACTCGTCAACCACCAGCCGCGCACGACCTACACCAACATCGCGCTGCTCAACGCCTCCGACCTGATCCTGCTGGGCGAGGCGCTGGGCGACGCGAAGGCCGTGGCCGAAGGCGAGCGCCGGCTCACCCTCTTCATCAAGACCCTCTGGGAGGAGGGCGTCCACGAGTACGACAGCCCCACCTACACCGGCGTGGACGTCGAGTCACTGGCGCTCGTGGAATCGCTGGCAGGCAAAGCCGAAGCCCGCGACCTCGCGCGCACGCTGCTGGCCGTCTTCTGGCGCGACATCGCGCTCAACTGGTTCGCGCCTGGCCAGCGCCTCGCCGGCACCCACAGCCGCACGTACGACTATGTCTACGGCTTTGGCGAGCTCGACCAGGCCCTGACTGCCAGCGGCTGGCTGCCGGCGCCGCCCAAGCATACCTTCACCTCGTTCACGCCGCTCTACGCACGCTGGCAGCCGCCCGCCGAGCTGTGGCAGCTCTGCACGACCCGCTACCCGCGCCTCGTCGAGCAAACCTGGGGCGCGGAGCCCTTCCGCAGCCGCACCCACTACGTCTGCCGCGACGTCACGCTCGGCACCAGCTGGAAGGCCTACTCCGGGCGCATGGACATCTCGCTCTCGGCCGATTTTCCCGGCACGCGCGCCGAGCGCCTGCCGCGCCTCTCGTTCATTCCCGACGGCCGCCACGACCCCTACGGCAAGAAGACCGTGTTCGACGGCAAGGCGCACTCCAAGGCCTTCCACCTCTCTCCGTGGTGGGCGGGCGTGCAGGACCGCGCCGACGCGCTGGGTGTGGCCGTCTACCGCGACGCCGACTTCAAGGACGCGACCGGCACGCTCGAGTCGCACCTGCTCTTCCGCAAGCGCCTCGACTCGCTTTGGATCAACGACGCGCGCGTGGCCCTCGACGACAAACGCCCCTCGACGAATGCCGTGCCGCAAGGTGCGGCCGTCTTCCTGCGGCAGGGCACAGCGGCCATCGCGATCCGCGTGCCGTGGGCTCGCGGGCAAGAGGGCTTGACCAGCCCAGCCGCCATCGTAGACGACGGCAACCCGTACGGCGCGGCCCGCCTGACCGTCACGCACGCGTGGCTCGACCCTTCGAACCACACCTCGCGCGCCCAGGCGGGCGCCGCCTTCTGGTTGCGCGCCGGCAGCGGCCTCACCAACGACGAGGCCTTCGCGGCCTTTCGCAAGGCCTTCGTCGCCTCGGCCTCCGAAGTGGCCGTCACGCCCGACAGCCTGCGCGTCCAGGTGAGCGGGCTCGCCCGCCCGCTCTCCGTCTGCGCACAGGCACCGTTTGACTGCGACCCCGTCACCTCGCCCGCGCCGCCGCGCACGGTGCTCGGGCTCGACGGCCGTGACATCGGCCGCGCTATCCTCGAAGCGAGCCCCGTGATCCAAACCTACCTGAAGACGCGCCGGCAAGCCGCGCCGGTCGCGGTAGCCGCCGAAGGGCCCACCGCGTGGGAGGCGGAGGACGCGTCCGCCACGGTGCCCTACGAGGTCTCCTGCGACCCCGCGGCCTCAGGCGGCAAATACCTGTGGGTGTCCGAAACCGACGGCCTGGGCGGCGGCGGCAGCGGCCGAGCCACCTACGCGCTGGCTGTGGCGGCGGCCGGCCGCTACACGCTCGCGGGCCGCGTCCTCACTCCCACGCCGGACGACGACTCGTTCTTCCTCTCCGTCCGCGACGCCGCCGGCAAGGCGCTTCTCCCCGAGGTCGCGTGGTCGCCCGGCGTCTTCAAGGCGTGGACGTGGCGCGATGTCACCGCGCCCGGCACGCGTGGCCCGGCCGTTCTCGACCTGCCGCAAGGCGCCGTCACGCTCACCCTGCGCCCGCGCGAGGCCGGCTCGAAGCTCGACCAGTTCCGCCTCACGCCGCGCTAAGCGACGGCTTGGCACAGCCTCGCCCCCCAGGCTTGTGGGCAAGGCGGGCGCTTGGGCGAAGCTGCGCTGAGCCGTTATGGCTGAACTGCACCGCACGATCAGACGCAAGAATCGTTTCATACGTTTGATTCTTTGAAGTTCCACTGCCGTCCGTCGCCGCATCGAGTCGGCCGGGGTTGCGATCCCGACCTACGCGCCTCCGCCCGGCACAACCGCGCGGGTGGGCGTCAGGTAGGTCAGCGGCTTGGAGACGGCTCGGCCCGACCCGTCGACGCCGGCATGTCTCGGAAACCCGCCGGGAAACAGGTTGTTGTAGGTCGTGCGTTTCGACCGCCCGATGAAGACCGCGCCGCCCTTGCGGACGCAGACGAAGCCCCACGCGTTGAAAGGCGTGCCCCACTCGACATCATAGACGAGCCGCTGAGACAGGCCCTTCCCCTTTGCGTCCGCCACCAGCGGCGACAGGTCGACGTTCCGGGTAAGCAACACCGGCAGCATATCCGAGGCGGCCCCGTCTACATGAACCGCAACCGTCCAGATGTTGTTGGTAGCCGTGAACGCGTTGCGGCGGCCGACCGGAACACCGCCCGTGACGAGGCTGTCGTAGGAAAGCCCCACGCAGAGGCGGTTCTCGAGGAGATACCGGAAGAAGTCCGTGCTGTTCGCGAACCCCCCGGCCGACAGGCCGACCGCGTTGGCTTCCGCTGCAGGGTCGGCCACGGCGGGCCAACACTGCGGGCCCAACAGGGGCTCCCGGTCCAATGTTGCGGCCGTCAGGGCCGCGTAGATCTCCCCGCCCTTCATCCCCGTGACCCTCGCCACCGCGCGCGTGATGCCGTCGTGGTAGCTCCGGAACAAGACCACCATCGCCAGCGCGGCGACTCCGACAACGACCGCCAGCTCGATCAGATTGAAACCCGCCTCGCGCTTACGAACCATGCCCCGATCCTCCTCCATTGACACCGACAGTATGCCGCACCGCGTCGCCTGTGGCAAGGGGCGCGACCCTCATTGTGGACTAAGACGGCCTGAAGGCCGGATCACAAACGCCTCTTCCCGTGTGCGTCGCGGTTCGCAGTCCGGGCTTCAGCCCGCTTTCCCGGAGCAGGACGGACCCGAATGAGAATTGCCGGGCAGGACGCCGGCGCCATTGTGATTGAACCGCGGGGGCTTTCACGGCTATACTGGCGGCATGTTGAGAATCGGTCTCAAAATGCTGGGTGCAGCGCTCATTCTGGCCGCGCCGAGCAGCCTCGCCCAACCGCGCGTCATCATCTCCGAATTCATGGCCGAGAACAACGGGCTCTTTTTCGACTCCTTCAGCAACGCCTCGGACTGGCTTGAGCTTCAGAACACGACGGGCAGCCCGGTCAACTTGCTGAACTGGTCGCTGACCGACAATGCGACGGATCCGGACAAGTGGCTGATCCCCGACCTCACCCTGCCGCCTTGGGGGACGCGGCTGGTCTGGGCCTCCAACGCCAACCTGCGCGACCCCGCCGGCGAACTCCACGCCAACTTCGCGCTCAGCAAGAACGGCGAGTACTTGGGCCTTTACGACGACACCGGCACGCTGGTTCACGACTACGGCGTCAAGTTTCCCGCCCAATACGAGAACATTGCTTACGGCTACGGCCTCGAGTTCGCGACCAACGAGACCGTCACCATCGTCTCCAACACCTCGCCGGTGCGCGCCTACTGCCCCACCAACGACGCGCTCGGCGCCCTCTGGCGGAAGCGCGTCTTCGACGACTCGTCGTGGACCAACGGCCTCTTTCCGGTCGGCTACGCCACCAAGAACCCGGCGTGGCTGCCCGAGATCAACTTCAGCCTTCAGAGCATCGCATTAGGCAAGCCCGGCGTCTATCTGCGCGCGGCGTTCGACCTCCCCAGCGCGTCGGTCGTGCAGTCGCTCGCCTTCGAGATGACGTACGACGACGGCGCCGCGGCCTTCGTCAACGGCGCCTACGCCTGCGGCGCAAACACCCACCCGTACGAGACGCTGAGCCGCACCAACTACGCCCCCTTGATCCAGGGAGACCCGTCGACGCTCGCGCTGACCGACGTCACGGCCGTCACCAACACGCTCGTCGACGGCACCAACGTGCTGGCCATTCATCTGATGAACGCGAACGCCTCCAGCAGCGACCTGTTCCTCAAGCTGCGCCTCGCCTCCATCGTGCGCTCGATGGTGGCCACCAACGACCCCACTTTCCTGACCACCGCCACGCCCGGCGTGATGAACGGCGGGCTCTCCTCGCAGCGGCTGCCGCAGACCGTCGCCTACTCGGTGGCGTCCGGCATCTTCACCACAAATTTCACGCTCGAACTCTCCGGCACCCTGCCCGGCCAGACCATCCGCTACACCACCAACGGCGGCGACCCGTCCGCCGCCAGCGCGCTTTACACCAACCCGCTCGCCGTCGCCGGCTCCACGCATCTGCGCGCCCGCGTGTTCGACGCCGCCGGCCGCAGCGGCGAGACCGCCACAGGCCACTACACCTTCGCGTCCACGGATCCCGCGACGCTCGCCTTCGCCACCGCGATACCCATCCTGATCCTGACCGAAGCCGATCCGATCCTGAACGGCCTGCCGAACGCCGAGTCCACCAACTATACCGCCGTCGCCGCCCACTTCATCGAGCCCGCCGGCGGCAGCGCCTGCCTCACCAGCGCGCCGTCACTCACCTGCCGCGCCGGGGTCCACGTGCGCGGCTCCTCGTCCTCCGGCTTCCCGAAGAAGCCCTACGCCCTCACCTTCTGGGGCGAGGACAACGACGACAAGAAGGTCGACCTGAAGGGCTTTCCGAACGGCTCGGACTTCGCGCTGATCAGCTGCTACAACTTTGACCGCACGTACCTGCACGACCCCCTCATGTTCGACCTCTCGCGCCAAGCCGGCCGCTACGCCCCGCGCACGCGCTTCGTGGAGGTGTTCCTGATCGGCAACGAGGCCACGCCGCTCCTCTCCACGAACTACTACGGGCTCTTCGTTCTGGAGGAGCGCGTCAAGGCCGGCGGCGGGCGCGTGCCGACCGACGAGATCGTCTCGCCCGCCGACGTCACCCAGCCCGCCCTCTCCGGCAGCTACCTGTTCAAATGCGACCGCGTGGATTACGACGAATTCAGCTGGAAGACCGCCCGCAAGTATCCGAGCAGCGACGCGACCCGCTACATGGTCATCGGCTACCCGAAGAAGGACACCCTCCAGCCCGAGCAGTCCGCCTACCTCGTCACCCTCTGCCAGCAGCTGGAGGACACCCTTTACAGCGCCGACCCGATGAATCCGACCACCGGCGCGCCCCGCTACCTCGACGTGCCCTCGTGGATCGACCATCATATCTTTAACATGTTTTCGATGGGCGTCGACGCCTTCGTTCTTAGCGCGTGGTTTCACAAGGACCGCGGCGGCAAAGTCATGGCCGGACCGGTCTGGGATTTCGACCGCTCGCTTGGCCCTTACGGTTATCCCGAATCGACCTACCCGAACGTCAAGCGCTGGGACGCGTGGACTTTCGCGCCCGACTATTTCTTTTCGGCTGCAGCGTGGTGGAGGCAGCTCCACCTCCAGCCCCACTTCCGCCGCCTCTACTGGGACCGCTGGGCCGAGCTGCGGCAGGGCGTGCTGTCCGAGACCAACCTGGCGGCCACCATCGCAAATTTCAAAGCCCTGCTTCCTGAGGCCGCCGCTACCCGCGACTACGTGCGGTGGGGCCAGTGGCCCACCAACGACGCCTTCGGCCGCACGCACACCGGCGAGGTAAACTGGCTCACCTGGTTCGCGACCAACCACGCCGCGTGGATCGACCAGAACCAGGCCGTCAAGAGCCTCCTGCTCAAGCCGCCCGTGCTCTCCGTCGGCTCCAGCGCCGCAGCCGCAGGCGGCGTTTTGCGCGTGACGCTCACGGCTCCCGAGGGCAACACGATCCGCTACACGCTCGACGGCAGCGACCCCGCGCTCTGGAACAGCGCGGCCCACCCCTCCGCGCACGCCTGCGCGCCCGGCACGACAATCACGCTCACCGCCTCCGCGCTTCTCTTCGCCCGCGCCTATAACACCTCCGACGGCCGCTGGAGCACCGCCGCGCGCGCCGAATACCTGCTCGGCGGACGCTACGCCCTGCCCGGCGACGTGCAGCTCAGCGAAGTCCACTACCACCCTGCGATGGACGACACCGTCAACCACCTGCCCGAGCTAACCGACCGCGCCTACGAGTTCGTCGAGATCCTGAACGTCGCCGACTGCGACATCAGCCTCACGGGGTGCCGCTTTCCGGACGGCAAGCCCGCCGACGAGCTGACCCTCGGCCCGGTGCTGCTCAAGCCCGGCGAGCGGGCGGTCGTCGTCCGCAACAGCGAAGCCTTCCAAGAGCGCTACGGCGCCGCCGTCAAGCCCGTCGCCTGCTGGCTCTACGGCGGGCTCTCAGACAGCGGCGAAACGGTGATCCTGCGCAACCGCGTCGGGCTCGTGCTCGACGCCCTCGAGTACAAGACCGGCGGCTCCTGGCCCAAGAGCGCGGACGGCAAGGGCGCCTCGCTCAACCGCACGTCGTTCGGCCCGCTGGCGACGCGCACGCCCTGGCAGGCGGCCGTGCCCACGCCGGGGCGCGGCGGCTACTGGGAGTGGCTGGGCCTGCGCGGCCTCGCGGCTCTCGACGGCGATGACGACGGTGACGGCGTGGCCAACCTGATCGAGTACTACACCGGCGCCGACCCGCAAGACCCTGCGGACCGTGGCCGCTCGGACATGGCCGGCTTTGAGGCCGGGCAAGAGGGCATCAGCATCTCGTACCGGCAGGCCTTCGGGCGCGACGACGTGTGGGCCTCTCTGCAGGCCTCCGAAGACCTCGCCGAGTGGTTCGACATCGACGCCCCCTACCTCGGCGTGGAGAGCGTCGGCGACAGCTACCTCTGGACGCTCGAACTGCCGCCCGAGGCGTACGACGCCTACCGCACCCGCTTCTTCCGCCTGCGCGTCTGGCCGGCTACTTCTTCACGTAACGACGGCATGTGACCCCGGCTTCCTTGAGCAGACGCTCGGTCTGCTCCGTGAAGGCGTAGTCGCCGCCGTAGACAACTTCTTTGATGCCCGCGTTGATGAGGAGCTTGGCGCAGGTCAGGCACGGGCTGATGGTCACGTAGATCGTCGCGCCCGCGAGCCGGATGCCGTAGTAGGCAGCCTGGCAGATCGCGTTCTGCTCGGCGTGCACGCAGATGCACTCCTCCAGGCTCGAGCCCGACGGCGCCGTGCCCGCGCAACGCGCGCAGCCGCCCTCGAAGCAGTTCGTGACCCCGCGCGGCGTGCCGTTGTAGCCGGTCGAAATGAGCCGGTGCTCCGACACCACGACTGCCGCGACCTTGCGCCTCGAGCAGTTCGCCCGCGTGGCGACCACCGTCGCGATCTCCATGAAATAGGTGTCCCAGTCCGGACGCGGATCCGCGCTCTTCTTTTTCGCCGCCATCGTCATCCCTCCAGCCTAACAGCCTAATAGCCTAACAGCCTAACAGTCTAATAGCCTAACAGTCTAACAGTCTAAAAGCCTAACAGCCTACAGCCTAACAGCCTGCTTCTTCTCGCCCCGCTCACAGCATGCCGCGGATGTCCTCGGCGAGGCGCGCCGGCGTGAGCCCTGCCGCCTCGAGTAGCTGGGCCGTCGTGCCCTGGCCGACGAACGCGTCGGGCCAGCCGAACGCCCGCACCGGCA
The DNA here is from genome assembly GCA_964386865.1 of uncultured Lentisphaeraceae bacterium. GTDB lineage: Bacteria > Verrucomicrobiota > Kiritimatiellia > RFP12 > UBA1067 > CAYLUN01. The sequence goes on from CAYLUN010000033.1 coordinate 7,701, forward strand.
CGCGCACGCCCCGCTCCGCGAGCGCCTCGCGTGCCGCCGAGCCGAAGCCGCCCGCGACCGCGCCGTTCTCCAGCGTCGCGAAGAGGGCTGCCCCAGCCGCCGCCTGCTCGGCCAGCAGCTCCGCGTCCACGGGCTTGACGAAACGGGCGTTGACCACGCCCGCCCGCACACCCGCGGCGGCCAGCATCTCCGCCGCCGCGCACGCCAGCGGAACCAGGTCTCCCAGCGACCACAGCCAGACGACGGGGCCATCGCCCGCCGCAAGCGGCCTCACGACCTCGGCCTTGCCGAAAGGAACGGGCCCGATCACCGCGGGCACCGTCACCGCCGGGCCAGGGTCGCGCGGATAACGGATCGCCACAGGCCCAGCGAGGGCCAGCGCGGTTTTAAGCATGGCGGCCAGCTCCACCGTGTCCTTGGGCTGCATGATCACGAGCCCGGGCAGGCAGCGGAGCATCGGAATGTCATAGATGCCGTGGTGCGTCGGGCCGTCGCTCCCCACCACGCCCGCCCGATCCACGCAGAAGATGACCGGCAGCCGCTGAATGCAGACGTCGTGCATCACGCAGTCCACGGCCCGCTGGAGGAACGTGGAGTAGACCGCGAACACCGGCCGGTAGCCGCTGGCCGCGAGCCCGGCCGCGAAAACCACCGCGTGCGCCTCGCAGATCCCGACGTCGAAAAAGCGCGCCGGAAAGCGCGCCGCGAAGGGCTCGAGCCCCGTGCCGCCGCACATCGCCGCCGTGATCGCCACGATGGCCGGATCCTCTTCCGCAAGCGCCGTCAGCGTGGCGCCGAAGACCTGCGAGTAGCCCGGCTTGCCCTCGGGCGGCGCCTTGGCGTCCAGCTCAAAGGAGCCCACGCCGTGCCAGTGGCAGGGCGCGCGCTCGGCGGGCCTGAACCCGCGTCCCTTCTGTGTCGCGACGTGAACCAGCACCGACCGCTTGTCGCCGCGCGCGGACCAGAGCGCGCTCTCGAGCGCGCCGAAGTCGTGGCCGTCGATCGGCCCCACATAACGCAGTCCGAACTCTTCGAAAAACGCGTTCTGCAGCCAGAGGCTCTTGATCGCCTGCTCCAGGCGGTGGTACACGCGGCGCAGCGGGGTCATGTGCAAGCGGTGGCCGGCGCGCTCGGCGGCGGCCTTGATGCGGTTGTACCGCGTGTCGGCCAGCATGCGGCCGAGCCGGCGCGAGAGCGCGCCGACGTTTTCGGAGATGGACATCTCGTTGTCGTTCAGGATCACGATGACCTTGCTGGCCATGTCCTCGAGGTTGTTGAGGGCCTCAAGCGAGATGCCGTTGGTCATCGAGCCGTCGCCGATCACGGCGACCACCTGCCCGCCGCCGTTGCGCCGGTCGCGGCCCACGGCCATGCCGAGCGCGGCCGAGAGCGCCGTGCCGGCGTGACCGGCCACGAACGCGTCGTACTCGCTCTCCTCGGGCTTGGGAAAGCCGGAGAGCCCGTCGCGCTGGCGCAGCGTGTGAAAGCGCGCCTGGCGGCCGGTAAGCAGCTTCCACGTGTAGGCCTGGTGCCCCACGTCCCAGATGACCTTGTCCTCGGGCGGCGAGAACACGCGCAGGAGCGCGATCGTCAGCTCGACGGTTCCCAGGTTAGAAGCCAGGTGGCCGCCCGTCTTGCTGACGGTGTCCAAGATGACACGGCGCACCTCTTCGGCCAACTCGGGGAGCTGGCCGACGGAGAGCGCCTGCACATCGCGCGGCGTATGGAGGGTGTTCAGGATCTCAGGCATGCGGTTCTCTCACGGCTTCTTCTCGCCGACTGGCGCGCGGCGCTTGAAAATCTGGAGCGTGGTGGCCTGCTGGCCGAAATCAGGCACTTCCTGGGCGCGGTCATAGTTGCGGCCGAGCACGCTCAGGAACATCTGCACGTCCTCCGGCGGCACCTCGTCCATGACCGGCGCGCGGATCGCCAGGCCGTATCCGCTGAACGCGGCCACCCGGCTCGGCGACGACGCCAGCAGAGCGGTCAGGCTGGCCTTGTTCATCACATGGAAGCGTGCCGCATCGGCGTCCGTCAAATTCGGAAAATAGCTGAACGGCCCCATTTCAAGGCCAGCCGGCACGCGCATGCGGGCCTCGACGGCGAGATAGACGTCCTGGGTCAGCAGCAGCGGGTCGCCGTCCGCGAGCGCCCGCACGTCGCGCGCCGTCTGGCGCAGCAGCGCGAGGTCGGAGGCCGGCTTGCGCACGGCCCAGAAGCGGTCTTGCCGCACCACCAGCCACTCCTGCGGCAGCGGCGAGCCGAAGGTTCCCAGCAGCGACGCCAGAACCCAGAACAGGCACAGGCCGCCGCGCAGCGCCCCCGAGGAGGCGATGTTCGCCGTCCAGCCCGCCAGCGCAGCGGCCAGCAGCCCCATCACGGGCACCTGGTAATCGTCGTAGGGATACGGGCTCGCGAGCTGCGCCAAGAAAACACCGAGGAAGGCGCAGAGCCACAGCGAGGGCCAAATCAGCCCGCGGTACGCAATCCCGGTCGGCTCCTCGTTCGACACGGGCTCGGCCGCCGCTGCGCCCCGGAAGAGCCGAAACACGGAGAGCGCCATCCCCAGCAAGCAGAGGGGCAAATACGCGCGCACCGTCCGCGCCAGCGACCCGGCCATAAAGAACACGTCGCGGCCGCCGCGCTCCACGTGGAAGCTCTGCGCGAAGAGATACGGCTCGCGCGCCGCGAGCAGCGTCGGCCCATACACGACGCCCAGCCCCAGCGCGCCGCCGAGCGAGAACCAGAAGAAGGCCGAGCCGGTCTTGCGGTAGGTCGCCAGCAGCCAGAGCGCCGTCACCGGCAGCAGCGCGCCCAGCGACAGCCGCGTGCCCGCGGCCAGCGCCAAGAGCAGCCCCGCGGGCAACGCCCACATGCACGACATCAGCGAGCGCGTCTTCTTCCTGCGCGAGAGGCAGAGCGAAAGCGTCAGGTAGCCCGCCGCGACGAGGCACGAGGCCAGCGCATACGTTTTCGGAATCGTCGTGAAGTACACGTGGTAGAGGTTGCAGGCCGTCAGCGCGAAGGCCAGGACGCCGGCCTCGGCGGCCCGCTGCGACGGCACGGCTCGCCGCGCCAGCAGCGCCGTCAGCACGCAGCCCAGCAGGCCGAAAAAGACCGTGATCAGCCGGCCGCCCAGCACGCCCAGCGGCGACCACAGCTTGGCGAACAGGCCGTAGACATACGGCATCACAGGGCCCTGCGTGAAAAAGAAATCGCGGTACGGCATCGCGCCTTCCGACACGCGCTGGGCCGCATAGAGATACCAGCCCTCGTCCTGATTCAGATTGCCAAACCAAACGGCGAACGCGTACAGGCAAAACGCCGCGAGGACGGCGGCCGCGAGCGACGACCACAGACACACTGGGTGGCCCCATTTGCGAAACATTAAGCTGTCCCCCTGATCCGTAAAAAGTTGCGCCAGTCTAACACATCACTTCCGCGCCCGCAACAGGGCCTGCAAGCGATCCTCGCCGACCTGATAGCCTTTCCCGCACATGTGGCAGAACACCTGAGCGGGCCGGCTTTCGCCCGCCAGCGCCTCCAAGTCGGCCGTCGGCATCGCGGCCAGAACCGACTCCACCCGCTCGGGCGTGCAGCGGCAGGCGAACCGCAGCGGCTTCGGCGGCTGGACGACGCAGTCGCTCAGCCCGAGGGTTTCGCAGAGCGAAGCCAGGGACGCCGAAGCCTCGAGGCACTCGATGACCGTGCCGTCCTCAACCAGCCGGGACATGCGGGCGAAGACCTCCCGGTTGCCGTCCGGCAGGCACTCGATGAGCACGCCGCGCGCGCCATCGATGAACCCCCCGTACGCCAGCGCGGAAATCTGCACCAGCACGTGCCGCTGCAGCGACTGATGGTAGTACTGCTCGAGCCCGCGCGTCACCGAAGCCGGGCTCACCTCCGTGGCGCCGCTCGACAGGATCTTGCCCGGAACCGAGCGCACGATCTGCACCTCGGCCCAGTCGCCGAGGGCGGCCGAGGCGTCCAGCTCCTCGCACTCGTCCAGCTCGTTCATCACCTTGACCTGCGTGTAGCCGCGCAGGCCGCCGTCGGCGGCCGCCTCCACGAGCACGCCGCCGATCGGCCCTGAGACGCGCAGCCGCAGCGACACCGTCTCCTCCGGCTGCGTCAGCTCCGCGCCCAGCAGCGCCACGCCGCCCAAGGCCTCGGCCTGAATCAGCCCGGCCGTGGGGCCGCACAGGTGGCTGCGCTCCAGCTCGCGCGCAGAGTCGGTGACCTCGACGTAAATGACGTTGATCTTCGCGCGGGGCGAAAACGCTGACGACAGGCTGTCAGCGGTCTTGGACATGATCATGATTTTGCAGGCTCCCCGGGCACCGGCTTCGCGTCCAGCGCGCGGACTTTGTCGATGAACAGAACGCGCAGCTGCGCCAGGCGGCGCACCTGCCGCTCCAGCGACCACAGCGCGAAGAGCCACTTCTTCTCGAAGCCGTAGTTCGCGCGCAGCGGCGGCGCGAACTCGTTGAACTGCTCTCGCCGCACCGAGTAGCTCCAGTTCATCTCGCGCGTCTTGAGCTCGAAGCCGTCGAAGAACCGGTTCGCCAACTCGTCCAGATTAACCGCCTGCCGGTGCTTCAGCCAGAAGCGGTGCAGGACGTCCGAATACCGCGCGAAGTAGAAATCGAACAGATGGCTGAGGTTCTCTTCCGTGTAGCTCACGTCCGGCCAGCCAAAGGAGCCGCGCATGGAGCACAGCATCACGCGCAGCGGCATCTCGCGCTTGCTCGTGATGTCGAAGCCGAACTCGAAGATCTCCTTGCCCTCGCCGAAACGGCAGCTGTCCGTCTCGGGCAGGTACTTCTTAAGCACCAGGTTCTGCGCGGCGGCGTTCCCGAGGAGCGCCCCGAGCGCCAGCACCACGTCGGGGTCGTCCTCCGTCTCGCTGCCCACCGAGTCGCCGATCCGGTAGAACATGCGCGCGGGGATGTCGTCCAGCGGCTCGCCGGGGCAGCGGTTTCGGATGAAGTAGTTCATCTCGCGGCCCACCTGACTGTCCAGCCGCATGAGCAGGCGGTACTCGCCGAAGCTCACCCCCAGCGCCTTGAACGCATGGACGCGCGCCAGCATGTAGCTGCCATAGCCCGGCATCGTCAGCTTGAGCCGCTTCTCGATGAGGCTCGTGCACAGCGGCCGCCGGTTGGTCTTGAACACGATTTCGCGCGTGACCCCCGACCCCAACAGGCCTCCCTCGCTGGAGCGGACCTCGTAGATGTTGGCGTACTCGACCGACTCGTCCTGGCTCATCATCTGCTCCACGTTCGTCAGCAGGATGCGCGTGCGCTCGTCCGAGCCCGGATGGTAGTCGGGGCGCCCGCCGCGGAACGTGGCCCCCGGCAGCGCCGTCCGCCGGTCGTCGAACGCGGGCGCGACCGCGTCGCCCTGCCCCGTGTAGACAGCCCCGGTCAAGTGCATGTAGAGGGTTTCCACAAAATCGTCGCTGCCCTCGTCCGCCAGCTCCGGCCGCTCGAGCGACGCCTTGAACAGCGCGTCGATGCACTGCAGCCGCATGCCGACCTCGGCGGGCGTCAGGCGCTTCAGGGCGATGCCCTCCATCAGCTTCTCCAGCTCAGGCACGAGGCGCTGGAACGCCTCGCCCCGCCGCAGCCCAAACAGCTCGATCTCGTGGTGCCCGTGGAACTTGAGCGCGCGCATGCACGAGCGCACGTCGCCTTCAAAAATCGAGACCAGCTCGCGCAGGCAGGCGATGAACTGCGCGTAGTCGCCCTCCGCCTGCGCCATCAGCTTGTGAAATTCGGCGTAGGAGAGGAAATGCACGCCTTTGGCGCTGTGGTAGTAGCGCAGGCACGAGTTGATGCGCGTGCGACTCGCCGCGATGGCCTGCTCCATTTCGCGCCGCGTCCACGCCAGCGGCTTGATGCGCCACTCCTGGCCCTGCCGCCGGTACAGCTCCAGCGTCACGTCGTTGCGCTCCGCCATGATCACGTCGTTGAGCGCAAACCCGAGCCCCATCAGCCACTCGTCCGCCTGCGTCACCAGCTTGGTCGGCACGTCGCGCTGCGAGACCTCGATCAAGCTGCCCACCACGTTCGCGCACACGATGTTGTTCTGGAGCAGCCGGCTGCGGTGGGTGGTCGCCACGCGCCCGAGGTTCCAGAACTGGCCCGAGAGCAGCGGCACCGCGGCCACCGTGTGGTTGCCGGTCGTCAGCGTCAGGATGAACCCGCTCGACCCGCGCACCAGATCCCGCTTCTGGACCATCAGGATCGGCAGGTGCTCGTCCTGGCTTTTCCAGACATCCTTTTCGAAGACGAACGTGTCGCCGCCCCAATCGTAGCCGAGGAACACGCGCGTGCGCCCCATCGCCTTCAACGACACGTGCGTTGGCTTGGGCCTGGCCTCGCGCCGGACGCGCGTGATAAACTGCTGCATCGTGGTCTTCATGTGCCGTCGTTCGAGTCTTCACAACTCCCAGCCGGCCGGAAAGCCCCTCACACGCCGCAGCGGCTCTGCTCGCGCGCGATCAGCTCTTCGGCCAGCCCGCCCACCGCATCGAGACCGCTGGCGTCGGACGCCTCGAGCAGATTCTCCAGCGCAGGCAGGATGAACTTTACAAACCCCGGCTGACCCACACCCGCCAGCCGTCCATATGCGCCCAGCGCCTGTACCAGCCGCTGCACCGCGCCTTCGTGGATCAGCTCCACGGCCTCGGTGTGCTCGGGCTGGCACCCGCCGTAATGCGCCGCGAGACGGGTTCGCAACGAAGGAATTAGTTTAACATAGGGGTCGTACAAAAGAGAAGCCAGATCATAGGCCGCGGCCCCGTACCGCATCCCCTGGAAATCGATGAACGCGAAGCGCGCGCCCCGAAACAGAATGTTGCTCGACTGGAAGTCGCGGTGGATCACCACCTGCCGGGACTGGCCCAGCCGCGCGGACACGCGCTCCAGCTCCTGCGCGACCGCCTGCGGCAGCGCCTCATAGCCGTAGCGCGCGACCAGCAGCTCACGCTCAAACAGCCGGCGCTCCCACGCGTAGAGCGCCCCGTCGAAGGGCGGCTCCAGCGCCGCGCCCTCCGCCTCCGCCGCGCGGGTTCCCTCGCGGTGCAGCCTCGCCAGCGCCTCGACCACCGGCGGATACCACGTCTCGGCCTTGCTCGGGCGCGCCGCCATGCGCCGCTGCAGCGAGTCGTCGCCCCAGTCCTCCAGCGCCAGCGCGCGCAGCTCCGGCAGGTCCACGAGCACGGCGGGCACGGGCACGCCCGCCCGCGCCAACAGCGCCGCATGCCCGGCGTAGCGGGCGTTCTCGGGACGCTCCAGCGAATAGCGGATGTAGACCGCCGAGCGGCTCCCTGCGCGCAGCCGCCAGAACGTCCGGTTCGAGCCGCGCTCGCCCAGATATTCAGCCGACGCCTCGCCCGCCGGCCAGCCCAGCGCCGCCAGCGCCGCAGGCAGGGCGTCGTCGCCCGCCTCTCCCGCGCTCACGCACGCCGCGCCCGTCAACGCGCCGCCGACCGTTCCGCCCGCCACCACCGACCGCTTGATCGCCGCGCCGTCCGCCACGCGCGCCTGCCCGCACACCACGCTGTCTTCGCCCGTAACCGACGCGCCCGCCGACGCCTCGCCTCCGACGCAGAAGAAGTGCGCGTCGCCCGCGGCCAGCCGGTCGGCCCGCGCGTCGTACAGGCCGCCGCCGATCTGGCCCGTCTTCGCGCGCCGCTTGACCTCGCCGTGGATGCGCAAATACGCCTCGAGGGTGCCCGCATCGTCCCAGTAGCTGCCCTGAACCGCCACGCCGCTCACGAACCGCCCCTCCTCCATGGCCCGCTCGTAGGCGGCCACCAGCGTGCAGAAGGGCTTTTCCGGCAAATAGCGATAGATCTCGGGCGACAGCAGCTGCAGCCCGCAGAACGTGTAGGTGCCCGCGACGCCGGGAGTCGGGCTGCGGTAGCAGGTGATGCGCCCGCGGCGGTCGGCCTCGACCGTGCGGGGGCCCTTCTTCGGCTCGAGCCACGCGGCAGCCAGCCCGTCGCCGGTCTCGAAGGCGCGCAGCAGCGGCTCGGGGGCGAGCGCCGCCGCGATGTCCGCGTTCAGCACCCAAAAGGGCTCGTCGCCCACGAAGCCGCGCAGCGGCCGCAGCGCGCCGCCCGTGCCCAGAATCTCCGGCTCGAACGACGTGCGGAGCGCCGCCCGCCCCTTGCGCCCGGCCAGATACGCGCGGATCTTGTCGGGGTGCGCGTGCAGGTTGACGGCGACCTCCTCGACGCCCCAGGCCTCCAGCAGCCGCAGCGCGTGCTCCAGCAGCGGCACGTCCCACAGCGTCATCAGCGGTTTCGGGCACTCCAGCGTCAGCGGACGCAGCCGCGTGCCCAGGCCCGCCGCCAGAACGATCGCCTTTTTCGGGAGCCCGATCATTGCGCGTCCCCCTTCCGCCCGGGCTGTTCCGCGACGCTCCGCAGAAGCGGCGCCCCCGACGCTCTTGAGCCGCCGATCTCTCGCCCGCGCTCGATCGCGACCGCCGCCGCACGCAGGCCCGCGATCACGCCCGGCTTCTCGACGCGCACGCGCACCGACCGCACTCGCGGGTCGGCCAGGCACACGCGCGCCACGCACTCCGCCGCACTCTCGATCATCTGAAAGCGCGCCCGCCGCAGCCCGGCGCGAATCGCGTCGGCCAGCGCCGCGTAGTCCACCGTGTCCGCCAGCGCGTCGCTCGCCGCCGCAGGGGCGAGGTCGAGCGCCAGCGACGCGTCCACCACCAGCCGCTGCTCGCGGCCGCGCTCCTCCGGCCGGTCGCCGATCACGCACGCGACCTCCAGCCCGCACAGCTCAAGTCTGTCTGCTTCGCTCATTTGGACGTGCATCATGCCGCACCTCGGTGCCGCTGTCAACCGTTCCCTTGGGCTCGCCAGCAATTCTAATTATGGCCTGAGACGGCCTGAAGGCCGGACTACAAACACGTCTACCCGCGTGCGTAGCCGTTCGTAGTCCGGGCTTCAGCCCGTCTTCACGGGACAGGGTTGGCCATAATGAGAGATGCTGTGGGCGCGCACCCGTTCAAACTTAATCTTAATCTGAGTCAGCGACCTCATCTGAAACGCATCTTTCTCGGGGTCGGTATCGGATTCGCCTCCGGTTGGGTTACGGGCTTTGCCCGCAGTGGAAAATACTGAAAAAACGAATTGCCACGCATGAGCCGGCTGATCTACACTCTTACCGTCTAGACAGACTAGCTAGATTGGAGGTTCCTGTGAAAGCGACATGGGCGTTGCAGGATGCGAAGAACCGGTTCAGCGAAGTGGTCGAAAAAACGCTCCGCGAAGGGCCGCAGTCCGTCACGCGCCGTGGGGTGCCGGTCGTGGTGATCCTGCCCGCACGGCAGTATGCCGAGCAGTGTGCCCCTTCGGACTCGTTCGTCGCGTTCTTCCGGAAATCGCCGTTGTGCGGCGTTGAACTCGATATCGCACGCGGTGAAGACACCGGACGCGAGGTGCGCTTGTGAATTACCTGTTTGACACCTGCGTCATTTCGGAAGTCATCCGCCCCAAGCCGGCCGCATGCGTGCTGCGCTGGATCGCGGGCGTGCCGAACGACCGCATTTACCTCTCCGTCCTCACACTGGGAGAACTCCGAAAAGGTATCCTGCGGCTGGATGATGCCGTCATAGCTCGCCGCCTGCAGACTTGGCTCGACAGCGACGTCCGCACACGTTTCGGAAACCGCCTTCTGTCCGTCGACGCCGAGGTCGCCTTGGAATGGGGGAAACTGTGCGCGAAGTCTGAACGATCCGGCCACCCCCGCCCGACAATAGACGCGCTTCTCGCCGCGACCGCCATCACGCACCACCTGACGCTCGTAACCCGCAACACCGCAGATGTCGCTTTCACGGGTGCCGACGTATTCAATCCGTGGGACGCGTGAACGTAACCGGCCCTTTTACTCCCTAGTCAATCGCGCCCGTCTCCCTATTCGAGGCCATTCGCGTGTGTTCGCGGGCCGATAAAAAACAACGAGCGCCGCGCCCGGTCTGCCGGAGCGGCGCTCTCGATAGCGTCATCAGCAAACGAACAGCCTACGCCTTGCGGACGCGGCGGCGCAGCGCCAGCGCGGCGGCGCCAAGGCCCAGCAGCGCGAAGGACGTGGGCTCGGGGACGACGCCGTAAACCGGGCCGGTTCCGGTATCAACGCCGTTGCTCCAGTTGTCAAAAAGGGCGCCGCTACCTATGACGCCGAACGCCACTTCACCCACATTATAGGTGCCGCTGGCCACCGCATAACCGAAATAATAGGTGCCTGCAGTCAGGTCGCCAGCGCCAATAGTGGCTCTCAGAAGTGGCCCCGTAATACCCGTGTCATAACCGGGCTGCGCGGTTCCCGGCGCCACATAAGCGGGGTTCTGCGTGCCGCCGCTGACAGGGAAGAGAGTCACAGCCCAAGTGCCGCCGACACCCGCTGCGCCGTCATTCACATAAAAGGAATCGGAGATCGGGGCCACGGCAGCGAAATAGCCGATCATTAATTGGCTGACCGTCTCACCCGCCCCGACCACGAGCGTGTATTCAACGTGGTCTGTCGTGATACTCGGCCCGCTGACCCCGAAATTGGAGGTGACCGAATACGCCTGCGACCCCGCGACAAGCCCCATAACCAATGCTGCACTCACTACCATTTTGTTCATGTTCAGTCCCTTGCGCTTTGTTCAGGACGACACTCGTTCCTGATCACCGTATCTTACGCTCAAACGCCCACCTCCCGCAACCGTTGCGACTTTTTTAAAACCGTCGCGACTTTAACTGTCTGGCTCAGTTTGCGGCACACGCCCCACTTCCCGTTCGGCCAAGCGCCGCTCGCGCCACTCGCGCGGCGGCAGACCGGTGGCAGCCTTGAAGGCGAGGCGCAAGCGGTTCGGGTCGTTGTAGCCGACGCGGACGGCGATCTCTTTGATGCTCAGACGGCTCTCGGATAGCCATCGGCGGACTTTGGCCATACGCCAGGCCTGAAGATAACTTCGGAACGGCACACCGACGGCCTGCGTAAAAAGCGTGCAGAGATACGCGACCGAAACAGCATTCTCTGCGGCAAACGCTCCGAGCCGCAGACTCACATCCTCACACCTCGCATGCACCGCCCGGCACACGTGCCGGACCAAGAGCCGCTGATGCGCAGTCAGACGTTTCGAGGCCTGACGGACGGAAGAAGGGAGCAGCACTCCCGCGCATTGCGCACTGTCGGCCATGATCGTTAAAAGATCAACCGCCAGATAAAAATCGCCGTTCGCATGATGCTCGCAAAGCGCCGTATCCCCGCAGGCCAGACTGTCGGAACAGGGCTGCAGATGCCCGGCGGGAGCCGAACACGCCCGCAGCCAGATGTGGGCTTGGCTCGGCGCAGCGGTATGCGGCAGGGGAATGCAGGCGCACGGAACACCATGCGGACAACGGTAGAGGTACGGCTGGCCCGGCAAGCACGGTCGCGACTGCAAGCCCGCCCAGGCCAAGGCCCAACAGGGCTCCGCCCGCTCAGGCGTCCGCTCAGCCCCAAACCCGCAGACCCGGCCGGAAAGGCCCGTCAGCTCGGCGCAAATCGCAACGGCGTCACCCGAGCGCCAAGGCGCCCCAAGGGCGAGTACCTTCGCATCAACACTTAGAGCTTCCGCGCCTGGCAGGCGAAGTCGCATCTGCTTTTTCATCGGCTCTGACCGCATGGATAATCCAATCTGTTACCGCCGTGACTTCCACTCTTGCGCCACGCGAGCGACCTCCTCCTGCACGGGCGGCGGCAACGCGTCGAGGTGCCCCTGAACTTGCCGCAGGAGGACGCGAGCCTCCTCCGGCTGGCCCGCCTGCTTCAGGATGCGTGCGGCCGTAAAGGCCACCTGCCAGTCTTGGGGGGCCAGCGAGCGGGCCTTCCCGATAAACGTTTGCGCCTCGGCCACCTTGCCCCGTCTGAGCAGTACGTCCGCCAGCGTGTCCAGAAAAGGTGCGCTCTTGTCGGCCTTCACGACGGCCTCACGCGCGGCCTTCTCCGCCTCGTCCAGCGAGCCCTTCTTGAGCAGTATCCCCGCCAGATTATTCCACGCCTCTGCGCTAGCGCCTGACGCGACACTTTTTCGCAGATGCCATTCCGCCGTCTCAAACTCCCCGTGCGCCATCGCCTGCGTGCCCAGCACAAAATGCGCATGGGGATTGTCGCGGTCGGCCCGCAACAGATCGTTCGCGTCCCGTCCAGCAGCGGTGTCATCTCCCACCGCCAGATCAAGCTCCAAGACGATCTCCAGCACGTCGCGCTGCCCGGGCATAAGGGCTAGCGCGCAGCGATAGGCATCGCGCGCCACGCCGTACGATGCCGGACCCTTGGTGCGGGCAACGGCCCCGCGGACTTGAAAGACCAACGGATTCGCCTGTTTGCCCGCAACCGCCTCCATCTTCGGCAACACCTGTCGCTCGACATCGGCACCCCGTCCCTGATGGATCATGGCCACGGCCAGCAGAGCCCAGGCGTCGAGATTCTGCGGCTTCGCGTCAGTCAGTTCCAACAGGCGCGCGCAAGAGGCGTCATACTTCTTTTCAGCGATCTCGATCCGCGCTTCAGCCAAGCCCAGAAAGGTGGCATCGGCCCCCGACTGTCGCGCCTTGCCAAGCCACGTGCGGGCATCGGCGGTATCGTTCCTGAGGAGCGCCAGATTCAGCATGCCGATCAGCGCGGAAGGGTTGTCGGGCTGGGCTTTCAATAGCGAGCGGAAATCGGCTTCGCTCTGCGCGGTATCGCGGGCGGTCAACCGGATCCCCCCCAGCGAGGCCTGTATGGCCGTCCGAGCCCCCCCTTCTTTCGCAATCGAGGCGGCACGTTCCATGACCCCCTGGGCAAGCCCGTACTGCCCGAGACGCGCCCACATCGCACCTACGCTGGCTAGCGCCTGCGGCGAGTGGATCTGCCCATAGGCGCGGACAATCTCGAAAGCCGTGGGCTGGCGCTTGAACGCGGCAAGCGCCGTTTTTATGGAGGCCTCGAGTTTCTCCTTATCCTGCGGGTGCAGCCCCTCTCCGACCAGAATCGCGCGATTCAGCTTGGCGCTCAGGTTCTCAGGTTCCAGCACGAGCGCCTCGGCGAAGGTGCTATACGCGTCTTCCGGGCGTCCCAAATCCATCAGCAGAACGCCCAGGTCGTTGGCGACAAGCGACAGATGCCGACGCAGGAGATTACTCAACTGGTCGACCGGGTCACACGCCTCTTCGACGAGGGGTAGCTGCACGCTCAGACGCTTCCAGAACGCCCGGTGCTCGTCCAGCAGGGGCCGCGTCCGCAGCCCTTCAAGGTCACGGGTTGCCAGAAACAGGAAACGCTCCGGACGGGCGGTCAGGCCCGTCTCCGTGAAGAAGTCCGGCACGCCGTACAGTGCGAGCGCAGTTTCTGCTTTCGGATCCGCAGCCAGCCACTCACGCACAAACGTTGCGACCCCAAGGCTGGCCGCGTTGATGAGCTTCGCGCGATACGGCTGCAGCCGGGGCTCTTCTTCAATCCAACGCCGCAGCCGCCGTGACTGTGCGGCATCGCGCTCATTTGTCAGGTCCAAAAGATGCAACGCTTGCCCTTGCCGCCCGGCGAGCACGGCGAGGTGGGTGTCGAGCACGCCGTCGGTCACGAGCCAGGTCCGCGTGCCCAGCTGATCCAGAATCTCCTGCGCACACCGATCCGCGAACGCTCCGCGGCGCCCGCTTGCAAATAGGCCGTTACACAGCGCGGCCAGCGTCGTCAGCGCCAACAGTAGCAAGCACATTCCACTGGATAGCAGCCTCTTCAAGCGAATTTGCTTTTCGAAGTTGCGGACCTCTTTGCCGTCGATCAGCTTGGCCGGCTCCCAGCGGAACAACACGCCGTACGCCCAGTACGCGCACGACCAGCCTCCGAGCATGGCCGCAAGAGCCGCTTCCAGCACGGGAAGTCGCCCCACGAGCTGCCACTGCGCCCACGGCGGAAGAGGCGCATTGAACTGTAGCAGAACCGTCACGGCGAGGCAGACGCAAAACAGGGCATCTGCCCGGAAATCCCGCTGACGGTGGAGCCGCCACCAATACCCCATCTGAAAGGCCAGCCAAGGCACGACGAGCAACAGCAGCACAAAGGGCCAGCCTCTTGCTGGCAGGTGCAGTGCGACTTCTCTGAACTGAAGCTTCAGCAGTTGACGCAGCGCGCAATGCCAGTCGCCAGCCATGGCGCCCGCGGCGGACTGCGCGAACTGATGCGCAGACAGCCAATATAAGCCAAGCCCCAAGAGGCCGGCCCCGACCAGCCCGAGGCACAGCCCGACGCGCAGCCGGTGATGCCGATAAAGAAATGCAACCATCGCCCCGACCAGAAACGGCGTCGCCACCCAGAACATCGTCGTCTCGGCCATACCCAGTCCGCAGAGCAGCGCCAACGCATACAGACGCCACGAGCCGCGCCAAAGCGTGTAGTCCTGATACAGGGCGAAAGCGGCCCACACGAGCATGAGGTCAAAAGTCTCTGGCTGGAACCGCGTCGACGCGCTCCAGACCGCCAGCCCCGTCCCCAGCAGAACCGCAGCGAAGGCGCCTGACGCGACCGAAACGAGGGATGCGCGCCGCGCTTCCCTCGCCTCGTCCTCCGTCAGTTCGCTCTGAACCTCCTTCGGCCCGCTCTTCTTCTCCCATCCGAGCCCGATCGTCGCGTAAACCCAGCGGGCCACATAGCGACAGAACAGGGCGGCGGCGACCGCGCCCCACAAGGCGCTCGACAGGTTCAGCCACCACGCCCCGCCGCAGCCCGGCACCCGAAGCCACAGCGACACAAACAGCCGCCACAGCGGATGCGCCGCCGAACCCCACGTCTGAAAGCCCATCGCCGTCGACACGTAGCTGGCCGAAACGCCGGGATAGACGCCCGGGCTGAGCGTCACCAGATACAGGGCGAAAAGCACCACGCCCACCGCCGCCATCGCCCAGCCGAGCTGCGCAGGCGCCCCGACACGCAACGCACCTGTATTCATAGTTGCCCCACCCGCGTCCTTATATCGACGGAATCGAAAAAGCCGATCCGTTCGATTCCGTCGATCATCCCGATTCTATCGGCATCCGCGCAGCCTCAGAACGGCCGCCCCGAAAACTGCGACTGCCGCTGCATTTTGATTTTGGGCTGCTCCAGGTGCAGCGCGTACCACTCGTCGCCCAGACCCGCGTTCGAGAAGTGCCCGATGCGGTTGTTGGCGAGGTGCTCGCGGTTGCGCTTAAGCGTCTCGTTCTCCATCTTCTCGCAGGCCTGGATCAGCACTTTGTGCGCGCCGTCGAGGTCGCTCTTCTGCACCAGAATCCACGCGTAGAGCGCATACAGCAGGGTGCCCTGCCCGTAGCGCAGGCGCAGGACCTGCTTCTTGAACACCTTGTCGATGCCCTCGGCGCCCGTCATGTGCATGCGGGCGATCTTGAGGGCCGCCATCATGGGGTCGATGACCAGCGCCTTGGGCATCAGCTCGTCGACCTTCTTGAACTCCTTGAGCATCCAGTAGAGCTGGATGCGCAGGGTCGCGATCTGCCGCCCCATGAGCGGCACCCACCGGTTGAACCGCTCCAAGCCCTTAGACGCCTCCAGCGCGCGTTCGACGAAGACCCGCTGCTCGCGCTCGATCTCGGCCTGGGCCTGCTTGAGGCTGCCCGGCGGCCGCATCTGCCACTGGTTCACCTTCTGCTGCAGCCGCTTCTGCCCGTCCTCCAGAATCTTCTGCACGCCGCCCATCGCGGCTTTCACCCGCTTTTGGAACAGATAGCCTGTCGCGCCCTGCCCGGCCGCGAACGCCAGCAGCCCCCAGAAGACCGACCAGCCCCAGTGAGCCGCGCCGGTCAGCCCGAGCGCCACCATCAGCAACACACCCAACACGCCATTCAAAACCAACGTCAGCATGACAGCTCCTAACTTCTCAATCCCAACTCGTAACTTCTCCAGTTTCGCCTTGTCTAGGGCGTAAAAAAAGGCCATTATCTTCGCTTAACAGGACACCAAACTCAAGCATGGAAACGATGAAAACTCTGGCACTGCGACTCTACGGCGAAAACGACCTGCGTTTAGAGCGTTTCGACCTCCCCGAAATCACCGACGACGAGATTCTGGCCGATATCGTCACCAACAGCATCTGCATGTCGGACTACAAGGCCACCATCCAAGGCGCAAACCACAAGCGCGTGCCCAAGGACATCGCGACCAACCCCATCATCCTCGGCCACGAGTTCTGCGGCAAACTGCTCAAAGTCGGCAAGAACTGGCAGCACAAGTTCCGCGTCGGCCAGAAGTACGGCGTGCAGCCCGCGCTCAACATCCCCGGCCACGAGCACTGGGCACCCGGCTACTCGTTCCGCTGGATCGGCGGCGACGCCACCCGCATCGTGATTCCCAAGGAGGTGCTGGAACTCGACTGCCTGCTCACCTACGACGGCGACGCCTACTACAAGTCCTCGATCGCCGAGCCCGTCTCCTGCATCGTCGGCGCCTACCGCTGCAGCTACCACTTCAAGGCCGGCGAGTACGTGCACCAGATGGGCATCAAGAACGGCGGCTCGATGGTCATCCTCGCGGGCGCGGGGCCCATGGGGCTCAGCGCCATCGACGTGGCGATCCACGGTCCGGAGCACCGCCCCGGACGCCTCGTGATCACCGACATCGACCAGGCCCGCCTCGACCGCGCGGCCGAGATCTTCCCGGTCGCCCACGCCAAGGAGTGCGGCGTCGACCTGATCTACCTGAATACGGCCGGCAAGGACGACCCCGTGGCCTTCATCAAGTCGGCCAACGACAACGAAGGCTACAACGACGTCATGGTCTTCGCGCCGGTTCCGGCCCTGATCGAACAGGGCTCGGCCCTGCTGGCCTTCCTCGGCTGCCTGAACTTCTTCGCCGGCCCGTCGCACGGCGATTTCAAGGCCGCGATCAACTTCTACGACGTGCACTACATGGGCCATCACGTCATCGGCTCCTCGGGCGGCAACACGAAAGACCTGCAGGACTCGATGAACTACGCGGCGCAGGGGCTCATCACCCCGTCCGTCATGATCACGCACGTCGGCGGCATCGACTCCGTGGCCGAGACGACCAAGACCCTGCCCAAGATTCCGGGCGGCAAGAAGCTCGTCTACACCCACGTCTCCATGCCCATGACCGCGATCGCGGACTTCGCGAAACTCGGCGAGACAGACCCCTATTTCGCCGCCCTCGCGGAGATCTGCGGCCGCAGCAACGGACTCTGGTGCTCCGAAGCCGAGCGCTACGTGCTCACGCACGCGCCGCGGCTGGAACAGGACTCCGTGATTTAGAATCAGGCTGTTCGGCTGCAGGCTGATAGGCTATTGGGCAGAGCCATTCGACTGGCCCTCGCGCAAGCCTCTCACCTAACAGCCTAACAGTCTACAGCCGAACCCCCTTCCATGATCGCCTTCCTACATGGCACGCTGGTGGATAAGACGCCGTCCCTCGTCACGCTCGACGTGCACGGCGTCGGCTATGAGGTGCTCATCTCGCTGAGCACCTACGACCGGCTGCCGGCCACGGGATCGGCCTGCCGCCTGCTCACCTACCACCACATCCGCGAGGACGCGCAGATCCTTTTCGGCTTCGAGCAGCCCGAAGAGAAAGGCATGTTCGAGCGCCTCATCGGGGTCAACGGCATCGGGCCCAAGATGGCCCTCAGCGTGCTGAGCGGCCTGACGGTCGCCGAGCTGTCTTCGGCCATCGCCGAGGGCAACATCAAGCGCATCAGCTCCGTGCACGGCATCGGAAAGAAAACGGCCGAACGCATGATCGTGGAGCTGCGCGACAAAGTCGACCCGCTGGAGGCCCTCGCGGGCCGCACGGCGGGCGGCGGCGACGCCCACAGCGCCATGCTGCGCGACACCGTCCTCGCGCTCACCTCGCTCGGCTTCCAGCAGGAGCAAGCCCGCAAGATGGTGCAAGCCGCCCTGGACGCGGATCCTGCGGTCAAGGACACCGAGGCGCTCCTGCGCAGGGCGCTGAGCAGCAAGTAGGGGGCGCACAAAAAAGACGAAAGCCGCGAGGCTGAACCGCCTCCGGGCTTTCGTCTTATTCAACCGTCCGCCAGGGACGTGCAGAGACTCCCGCGCGGGGCTCTTACACTTCGCGCAGGCGCGCCTTCTTGCCGGTCAGCTCGCGCAGGTAGTAGAGCTTCGCGCGGCGAACCTTGGCGGAGCGCTCGACCTCGACCTTGTCGATGTACGGCGAGTAGAGCGGGAAGACCTTCTCCACGCCGACGCCGAACGAGATGCGGCGCACCGTGAAGGTGGCGCTGTTGCTCAGGGCGCCATCGCGGGCGATCACCGTGCCGGCGAACGCCTGCACGCGCTCCTTGTCGCCTTCCTTGATCTTCACGAACACCTTGACGCTGTCGCCGACCTTGAAAGCCGGCGCCGCCTTGTCTTTTGTCGCCTTCGCAATCTGCTCGGCATTGATCTTGTCAATCGCTTTGCTAATCATGTTCCCTACTCCTTACTCCTCAAAAAAAACCGTCTCGCCCCGGCCCTCACTTCAGCAAGTCCGGGCGCCGCCTCGCCGTCCTGTCCAGCGCCTCCCCGGCACGCCAAGCATCCACCTGCGCGTGGTTGCCGCCCTGCAGCACAGCCGGCACGGCCATGCCCCGGTACGCCGGCGGGCGCGTGTACTGCGGGAACTCGAGAAGGCCCTCGGTAAAGGACTCGTCCCGGGTCGCCTCCTCGCCGCCGCCCAGCACGCCGGGCAACAGCCGCACCACCGCATCCACCACCACCGCCGCAGGCAACGCCCCGTTGGTGAGCACGTAGTCGCCGATCGACAGCTCGTCCGTCACCAGCGCCGCGCGCACGCGCTCGTCAATACCCTCGTAGTGGCCGCAGAGGAAGATCAGGTGCTTCGCCCGCGCCAGCCGACGGGCTTCCGCCTGCCGGAACGTCGCTCCGGACGGGGTCATTAAGACCACCCGCGCCTCGGGCGTGCGAACCGCCTCGATCGCCTCAAACCACAGCTCCGGCTTCATGATCATGCCGGGGCCGCCACCGTACGGCCGGTCGTCTGCGGTGCGGCGCGCGTCGTGCGCGAAATCCCGCAAGTCGACCGTCCTGAAAACCACCGCCCCCTGCCGCGCCGCCCGCCTCAGCATACTCTCCTCGAGAAACCCGCGGAGCATGCCGGGAAACACGGTCAACACGTCGATACGCAAGGGTGCGCCCATACCCGACCGCCAGCCGCCGTTAAGCCTGCGCGACGGCGCTCTTCTTAGCCTTGCGAACCATGCTCGCCACGGTTTCGCTCAATTGGGCGCCCTTGGACTGCCAAAAGGCGACACGCTCCAAGTCCACCTTGAAGTTCTCGCCTTCCTGCTTGGGCAGATACCAGCCGAGAATCTCCAAAAACTTACCGTCGCGGGGCGAACGCTCATCCGTCGCCACGACGCGGAATGACGCGTTGTTGTTGCAACCTGTTCTGCGAAGTCTGATTTTGACCATTTGCTCCTCCGTGAAACGCGATACAATACCAACTCCAACCCGACCTTTGCAAGCGGGTTTTTCCAATTGCCGTCACTTTTCGTCGCGCTTGGCGCGTTTTGGGGCGCCGGCCGTCCGGCGGCGGGGCTTTTCCAGCCCCCCCGGCCCGTCCGCCGCACGCTCTCCCTCCGGCGCCGCCGCACGCTCGGCCACCTCGCCGGGCTGCGGGGTGCGCAGGGGCAGCTCGCCGCGCATGCGGAACATCAGCGCGAGGCGGTCCTCGGTGACGCTCGCCTCGATCACACCTTCGGTCAGCACGCCGCGCAGCAGCTCTTCGGCGAGCAGGTCTTCCAGGTGCCGCTCCACCGTCCGCCGCAGCGGCCGCGCGCCCAGCGCGGGATCGAAGCCCTTCGTGACCAAGAACTCGGTCGCCGCCGCGTCCAGCTCCAGCCGGATCGACTTGGCCTCCAGCCGCTGCCGGACCTTGCCCAGCTCGATGTCCAGGATCTTGACCACGTCGGCCTTGTCGAGCTTCTTGAACACGATGATGTCGTCGAAGCGGTTGAGCAGCTCGGGCTTGAACACCTGCTTGGCGGCGCTGATCATCCGGTCGCGCAGCCGCCCGTAGTCCTCCGCCCCGCTCTCGCGCACGAACCCGAGCCCCTGTCCCGACTTCTCGTAGTCGAAGCCCAGGTTGGAGGTGAGGATGACGACCGTGTTGCGGAAGTCCACCGTGCGCCCGAGGCTGTCGGTGAGCCGCCCCTCCTCCAGAATCTGCAAGAGCATGTGCATCACGTCGGGGTGAGCCTTCTCGACCTCGTCGAACAGCACCACGCTGTAGGGCCGGCGACGTACGCGCTCCGTGAGCTGGCCGCCCTCCTCGTGGCCCACGTAGCCGGGCGGCGAGCCGATCAGGCGCGAGACCGTGAACTTCTCCATGTACTCGGACATGTCGATCTGGATCAGCGCCTTGTCGTCGCCGAACATCTTCTCCGCCAGCGCCTTCGCCAGCAGCGTCTTGCCCACGCCCGTCGGCCCCAGAAAGATGAACGAGCCGATCGGCCGCTTCGGGTCTTTCAGATCCGCGCGCGAGCGCCGCAGCGCCCGCGCGACCGCCTGAATCGCCGGCTCCTGGCCGATCACCGCCTGCTGCAGCTCCTTCTCGATGGAGAGCATCCGCGCCAGCTCGGTCTCGCTCATGCGCTTGATCGGCACGCCCGTGATGTGCGCCACGGTCTCGGTCACGTCGTCCACCGTCACCGGCAGGGCCTTCTCCGCGTGCTCGCTCTTCCACGTGGCCACGATCGCCTCCAGCTCCTGCTTGGCGACGCGCTCCTGGTCGCGCAGCGCGGCAGCATCTTCGAAGTGCTGGTCTCGGATCGCCACGTCCTTCTTCAGCCCCAGCTCGCGGATGCGCTGCTCGTAGTCGCGCACGTCCGGCGGCCGCACCGCCACGCGCATCCGCACGCGCGCCCCGGACTCGTCGATCGCGTCGATCGCCTTGTCGGGCAGCTGCCGCCCCGGCTGGTAGCGCGACGTCAGCTTGGCCGCCGACTCCAGCGCCGCGGCGTCGTAGAGCACGTTGTGGTGCGCTTCGTAGCGGGGCGCGATGCCTTTGAGGATCGCGATCGTCTCCTCCACCGAGGGCTCGTCCACGCGCACGGTCTGGAAGCGCCGCTCCAGCGCGGCGTCCTTCTCGATGTACTTGCGGTACTCCGTCAGCGTGGTCGCGCCAATGCACTGCAGCTCGCCGCGGGCCAGCGCGGGCTTGATGATGTTGGCCGCATCCATCGCGCCCTCGGCCCCGCCCGCGCCCACGATGGTGTGCAGCTCGTCGAGGAACAGAACCACGTTCTTCTCGCGCCGGATCTCGTCCACCACCGCCTTGATGCGCTCCTCGAACTGGCCGCGGTACTTGGTGCCCGCGACAATCAGCGCCATGTCCAGCGCGACCACGCGCTTGTCGCGCATCCGCTCCGGCACGTCGCCCGAAATGATCGACTGCGCCAGCCCCTCGACCACCGCCGTCTTGCCCACGCCGGCCTCGCCCAGCAGGGCCGCGTTGTTCTTCGAGCGGCGGCACAGGATCTGGATCACCCGGTCCAGCTCGCTCTTGCGGCCGACCACGGGATCCAGCTCGCCCTTGCGGGCCAGCTCTGTCAAATCGCGCCCGAAGGCGTTCAGCGCCGGCGTCTTGGTGCGCTCTTTGCCGCCCTTCTTGGCCGCGTCGGCAGGCGGGGGAACACCCGGGGGGAACCCGGCTGGCCCGCCCTCGCCGCTCGGCGCGCCGTCCTCGTCGTGCGCGTCGCCCGCGCCCGGCGCCGAACCCTCCTCCTCGCCGCTCTCCTCGAGGCAGCGCCGAATGCCCTCGACCACGTCGTCGATCCGCACGCTGAGCGACTGCAGAACCTGCGCCGCGACGCCCTCGCCCTCGCGCAGCAGCGCCAGCAGCAAGTGCTCGGTGCCCGCCTGCGGCTGCTGCATGGCGTGCGCCTCCGACACCGCCAGCTGAAGCACCTTCTTGGTCCGCGGCGTGTAGGGCAGCTCGCCCTTGGTCTTGGTCTCGCCGCCAAACCCCACCAGGCGCTCGACCGCGATGCGGACGTCATCGATCGCGATGCCCAGCTCCTCGAGCACCTCGACCGCCACGCCCTCGCCCAGCGCGACCAGCCCGAGCAACAGGTGCTCGGTGCCGATGTACGGGTGGTTGAAGCGGTCCGCCTCGCGGGCCGCCAGCTGGATCGCACGCTGCGCGCGCGCCGTGAAATTGCCGAATCCGTTCATAAGCCGCCTGCCATTCTGTGTTCTTCCGTGTGTTCTGCGGGCCGGGTTTTCGCTTCCTCTAGCACTTCAGCCGCACCGAGGCGACCTTGCGCCGCAGGAACTCCGCGCGCATCTCGTCGCGCTCCTCGGGCGTCAGCGTCAGCCCCATGCTGTTCTGCAGGTGTCCGGGCTGCATCAGCAGGATCAACCGGTCCACGTCCGCCACCTTCAGCCGCGTGAACAGCCCCAGCGACGCCCCCAGCCGGAGGGCCGACAGGAACTCCAGCGCCTCGACCGTCGCCAGCAGCCGCGCGTTCTGCAGCACGCTCAGCGAGCGGGCCAGACAGTCGGCCAGCACCAGCGGCGACTCCTGAATCAGCCGCACCCGCGCGTTGTGCTCCTGACGCACCACCTCGGCGCAGACGCGCTTGACCTGCCCGATGATCTCCGCCTCGCCCCTGCCGAGCGAGTCCATGTTCGAAACCTGATAGATCTGCCCCGCGGCCTCCGAGCCCTCGCCCGCCATGCCGCGCACCAGCAGCCGCATCCGCTCCAGGCCGCGCACCGTCGCCTCAATCTCGCTCAGCAGCCGCAGCCCCAGCAGGTGCAGCATCGCGCTCGCGCGAAGGCCCGTGCCCACATTGCTCGGGCAGGCCGTCAGGTAGCCGTACCGCGGCGACCACGCGTACGCCAGGTGGCGCTCCAGCCGCGTGTCGAGGGCGTCCGCCGCCCGCCACGCCGACTCGAGCTCCAGCCCCAGCCCGAAGCCCTGAATGCGCAGGTGGTCCTCTTCGTTGATCATCACGCAGACCGAGCCGTCCGGCGCGTACGCCACGCCGCCGCCCGCCGCCCGCTCGAGCAGGTCCTTGCTGACCAAGTGCGACTCGCACAGCACGTCGCGGTCCTGCTCGTCCAGCGCGGCGACCGGCGTCACGCGGCACTCCGGCGCCTCCGCGGCGAGCGCCTCGCTCACGCGGCCGTAGATGCGCTCGCGGTCACCTTCGGTGGCCCAGTCCGGAAAGCGCTCGCCCTCCAGATTACGCGCCAGGCGCACCCGGCAGGTCATCGCGATGTCGCCCGCCGGCACGCTCCGCGCCTTTTTCAGAGAGAAAACGGTCTCGAGGTTCAGCATGCGGCCGTCCCTTCCGGGCCGGACGCCGCCCCGCTCAGCCGCTTGATCCGGTCGCGCAGCGCGATCGCCTCCTCGTACCGCTGGCCCGTCACCGCCGCGGCCAGCTCGGCCTCCAGCTGCTGCAGCTGGCGGGCGACCTTGCCGCGCTCGGGCGCTTTGCCCGCATGCTGCAGCGACCGGTGCAGCTCGAGAATCGCCGACTCCAGCTCCTTCGCGAACGCCTCGTAGCAGGCGGGGCAGCCGAGCCGCGACACCTTCCGGTACTCGGCCCGCGTAATGCCGCACACCGGGCAGGTCGGCTCCGTGACGTTCATGGCGCGGCCCACGATCTCGAACGCCGCGTCGAGGATCATGCTCATCAGCGGCATCGCCGCCTCGCCGTCGGCGGGCGCCGCCCCGGGCGCTTGCCGGCCCGACGCGGGAGCCGCAGCACGCGACGCCTCCCGGGCGCACGCGCGACAGACATACAGCTCCTGGTCCTCGCCGTCCACCCGCTTTCGGACCGCCGTCTCGGCGTCCGCCTTATGACACAGTTCGCATTTCATCTTTTTTGGCCAAATGAAAGAGGGTTATGATAGCAAAGAAATGCCCGCCCCGCAAACAGAGGCGCGGATTCTTTTCAATAAATGTCAACCTACCGCTTGACGCGGCCCCCGGTTTGATAAAAAATAGAAGATTGAATTCGGTAATCGCTTTTCCACGACACACGGGGTCTGAATGGGCATCGTCATCGACCATGAGGCGCGCCGCCGCGCCATTATCTCGAAATCAATCCAGCTCTTCGCCGAGCAGGGATATGACGGCGTCACGTACCAGAAGATCGCCGACAGCTGCGGCATCGCCCGCACCACCCTGTACAAGTACTTCCACAGCAAGCGCCAGATCTTCAACTACGCCATTTGGGAGGTCGCGAACATCCTCGGCGACCGCTTCGCCGAGATCCTGAACCCGGGCGACAGCGTGATCACCCGGCTCGACCGGCTGCTCCACGCGGTCCTGCAGCTCCTGTTCGAGCAGCGCGTGATCCTGACCGTGATCCTCGACTACGTGCTCGCGGCCCAGCGCTCCGGGCAGAACCTCCAGCGCATCATCGCCAGCCACACCGTCGGCCTGCGCCGCATCCTCCACCGCCTCGTGGTCGAGGGCGTGCGCCGGGGCGAGCTGCAGAATGTCAGCACCCGCCTCACGACCGAGCTGCTTTACGCCGAGCTGGAGGCCGCGATCCTGCGCCTGACCGTCAGCCAGAACGCCGACTACGAGGAGCTTTCCTCCTTGCTCCGCCAAACCCTCGAGACGCTCAAGCGCCCCCCGGCGAGCCTCCCGGCCCACTCCTGAAACGCCATGCCACGTTCACCGCACACACGTTCTCGCTCTTCTTCCCGTGCCGCGGGCGCTCTTCCCGTGTTCCACGGGCGAGCCGCCCGCGCCACCTTGAGCCTCGGCGTCATCGCCCTTCTCGCCCTGACCGCCCGCGCGGCGGACGACGAGACCCGCTTCAAGCCCAAGGCCTACACGGGCAAGACGCTTCAAGACCGCACCTACCAAGCCCCCGCCTACAAGCCTGCCGAGAAGCCCCGCTCGGCGGGCGCCCCGCTGAAGTCCGCCACCAGCGGCTCGTGGACCACCTTCAAATCAGCCGGCGGCGAAACCGGCCAGCGGCTCTCCGAGGCCGCGCCGGCCAACGTCGAGCCCTACGTCCAGCGGACGCAGATTTCCGTGCCCACCCTCGCCCCCGACCCGAGCGTCGTCCCCGAAAAGAAGCCGTTCGACGACACCGGCAAGCGCGTGGCCGAAGACCCCTACAAAGCCCCCGAGAAGCCGACCGAGAAGAACCCGCTGCTCAAGCCGCACCAAGGCATCAAAGAGCCCGAATGAGCGTGCCGTCACACCCCGCCGCCTGGAGCATTCTTCCCGCCGAGTGGAAGCCGCTCTGCAAAGAACTCGGCGTCCCCGCCTACCGCGCCGACCAGATCGTCACCGGCCTTTATCAGTCGTTCGCGCAGTCGTGGCAGGACCTCACCACGCTGCCCAGCGAGCTGCGCGAGGCCCTCGCCGAACGCTTCACGCTGGCCCCGCTCGAAACCGTCCGCATCCACGACTCGCCCGACGGCGTGCGCAAGCTCCTCCTCGGCTGCGCGGACGGCGAGCGCATCGAGACCGTGCTCATCCCCTCCAAAGACCGCATGACCCAGTGCATCTCCACGCAGGTCGGCTGCGATTTCCGCTGCGCCTTCTGCGCCAGCGGCCAGCTCGGCTGCGTGCGCGACCTCACCGCCGGCGAGATCGTCGGCCAAGTCATGGCCGCCTGCCAGCTCATGCGCGCCTCCTCCGCCCTCCGCCCTCCGGCCGCTGCCCCCGGCGCCAAGCCCGTCCTGCCGCGCCCCGGCAACATCGTGGTCATGGGCATGGGCGAGCCCTTCGACAACTACGACAGCACCCTCCGAGCCCTGCGCATCCTCAACGACCAAAAGGGCATCAACATCGGCGCGCGCCACATCACGCTCAGCACCTGCGGCGTCGTCCCGGGCATCCAGCGCCTCGCCGAAGAGGGCCTGCAGTTCGAGCTCTCCGTCTCGCTCCACGCGACGGACGACGCCCTGCGCAGCCGCCTCATGCCCGTCAACACGCGCTGGCCGATCGCCGAGCTGCTCGAGGCCTGCCGCGCTTACAACGCCAAGACCGGCCGCGTCGTGACCTTCGAGTACACCCTCGTCAAGAACCTCAACGACCGGCCGGAGCACGCCGACGCCCTGATCCGCCTCCTGCGCAACATGCCCAGCAAGGTCAACCTCATCCCGCTCTCGCCCGTCGCGGGCTTCGACGGCGAGCGCCCCGACGACCGCGTCTGCCTCGCCTTCCTCGACGCCCTGCTCAAGGCCAAGATCAACACCACGCTCCGAAAATCCCGCGGCAAGGACGTCGACGCCGCCTGTGGCCAGCTGCGCCTGCGTAACCCCCCCCGCGCGCGCTGAAGCACGGCTGCCCAGGAGAACAGCCCGCTTCGCGCCAGAAAACGCCTGACTGTTCGCACTTCTGACACAGATTTTCTAAGATTAGCGAATGGCGACCCCCCGAGCGGTGCCCATCTGACGGTTGGCCTGCCCCAGCGACAACACGCCAAGCAGAGGGTCAAACGCTCACGAATTCATATAATTAGCAGGGATTGCGCATCTGGTATGCCCGGCCGCTGGCCGACCGCCGAACCTGCAAATGAACGTATCGCCCCGTCTGGCGCGAAGATGCCAAAATTGGCACATTTCTTGCATAAGTCTAGATAATTATAGGAGTGTGTGTGTATCCCTCTACGCGAACGCCTGTGCCGGCACGCGCTTCATCCGTGCCCGAGATAGATGTGGTTAGCCGCCTGCCTGACGCGCGGTCAGCCGTCTGGCGCGGGCTGGAGTCAACCCGTGGAAACTGACCCGAACACCCACATGGCCCTGCAGCCGCTCAAGCGCGATCCTGCGGCGGACTCGAAGGCCCGCCCAAGGGCCGGCATCCTGTTCGACTGCGCGGCGGAAACCCGCTGCCCGCACTGTGGCGCGGTTGTGCCGCATGCGGACGCCAAGCCCTTGTCGAGCCTGCATTGCCCAGCCTGCAACGGCACGTTTCTGGTATCGGGGCGCGTGGGCGGCTTCCTTTTGCACGCGCACATCGGCGACGGTGAAATGGGGTCTGTCTACCGCGCGACCGACGAAACCCTGAATCGCCAAGTCGCGGTCAAGCTGGTTCGCGGCTGCCATGTCGACGATCCGGCGTCCATCGAGCGCCTGCGCAACGAAGCCTGCGCCGCGGGGCGGCTGAACCATCCGCGCGTGGCCCACGTGTATGCGCTCAACTTCTCAAACGGGCACCCCTATTTGGTCATGGAGCTGGTGAGTGGACAGGATTTCGCCCAGAAGCTGGCGCGCGAGGGGCGCATCGACGAGCGCACCGCCCTGCGGATGGCGCTGGATGTGGCCGACGGCCTGTCCGCCCTGAACCGCGAGGGCCTGGTGCATGGCGACCTCAAGCCAAGCAACATCGTGCTCGACCGCGACGGCAACGCCAAGCTGGTCGATTTCGGACTCTCTGGCATGACGCGCCAGGGTGGACACGGCGCCCTCGTCGGCACGCCGAACTACATCGCCCCGGAGTTGCTCCTGGGAGCCGCCGACACCCACCGCAGCGACATCTTCAGCCTTGGGGCCACGCTTTACCACCTGCTCTCCGGGCGCGTTCGGCAGGACGGGGAGAAGACGATCAGCGCGCTGAAGGCGAAGCTGTTCCGGCGCTCCGTCCCGCTCGGCTCGCTGGCGCGCCACGTGTCGGCGCCTACGCGCGCCCTGATCCTGCGCATGCTCGATCCAGACCCGGAGAATCGCCCCGCCACGAGCGACGCCGTCGCCGCCGCTGTCCGGGAGTCCCTCAGCCAGCTTGATGCGCCCACGCCCGTCAAGCCCAGCGTTTTGGACGTGCTGCGCCTGCTGCTCGCGCGCCTGCGCCTGCGCCTGCAGCCCACGCCAGCGTATGCTCGGCGGCACGCCTCCATCATCATCGTTTTCGGCCCGGTGATCGTCGGCCTCGAATTGCTGATCGCGGCACAGGCGCACTCGTTCCGCCAGACGCGCCTGCTGCTATACCCAGAGGTTTCAGTCCCCTCCGAGGCTCCGGCTCTGCCCGACAGACAGCCCCCGGCTCGCCCCGAGACGGCCGTATTTGTTCTGGATCTCTTCACCACCGACAACAACCTGATCTGGCAGAGCATGAATCTGGGCGGAGACACGCCGTGCGGCAGCACCTTGCGGATGGGCGGAACGCTAACGGTTCAGGGCCCGGGCACAGACATGCTGAGCGGCGATGACCACTGCCGGTTCGTCTGGACGAGAGCCTCGAACGACTATGCGTTCTCTGCGCAAGTCAAGCCCGCCGCCGACAACATCGGCAGGCGCGCCGTCACCGGACTGCTCGTCAAGGGGGAGGATCCAGCCCGCGGGCCTGGCGTGCTCTTCGGCTTTCTCGGTAGCGGCGAGCTTTTCTTGCAGATCAGGCAGCCGAACAGCAAGCCCGAGACCGTCAAATGCTCCGACCGGCAGCTCCCGCTTCCGATGCACCTCAAGATCACCCGGCGCGGCCACGCGTTCGAAGCCAGCGTGTCCGCCGACGGCCGCGTCTGGGAGCCTTTCGCAGCCTGCGAGGTCGCCCTGCCCTCCGCCAACACAATCGGCTTCTCCGTCTCCGCGCAAGAACCTGCCAGGCTCGCCACAGGCACGTTCGCCAACATCCGCCTGCGCGACTGAGCAAGTCTCACGGCGCGGTGACGCCCATCCGCAGCACCGGCAGCACCTCCTGCCGCAGCGTCGTGTCCAAATCGAACAGCGCAAATCCAGCGGCCCCTGCGCGGCGGGAGGCCTGTATCTGATCGATCACCTGCGCCGCGTCCAGGCGGCTCTCCGCCGCCGTCACGCCGATGCCCGCAACAACCTTCAGCGCCTGCTTGCGCACGCGCGTCTGCTGCGTCAGCCACTCGTTGAACTTGCCGAGGTCCTCGGTGTAGTTCATCGGCACCACGTAGTCCACCAGCCCGATGTTCAGCCACGACTCCCAGTCCTGCCCCACCGCGTCCACACACGACGGGTACTTGCCGAAGACCGCCGCCGTCAGCAGCTTGCCGGGCGCGTCGCGCCGCACGGTCCGCCGCGACGCCTGCACGAAGTCGCCCACCCGGTCGGCCCGCCACCGCACGAACAGCTCGCGCAGCGCGCCGCTCTTCACGTCCTCCGGCCAGTCTGCGGCGCGCCGCCCGGAATCGCGCTCGAAGCGCGCCTTGACGGACGCGCCCAGGCTCGACGCGTAGTCCGGGTAGCGCACGAAATCGAGGTGCACGCCGTCGGTCTTGTAGCCCACGGCCAGCTCGCGCACCGCGGCCACCAGATAGCTCCGCACCTCGGGCACGGCCGGATCCAGCCACGCCCGCGCCGCGAGCTCGTTGCCCGAGAGCAGCCAGCCCTGCTTGCGGAAGACCTCGACGCGGTCTTGCGTCGCCCCTTCGGTCGAGAAGCAGAGCAGCCACGCGTGAACGCGCAAGCCCAGCGGCTTCGCCGCCGCCAGGCACGCCGCCAGCTGGTCGCCCTGCTCGTCGAACACGCGCGAGCGCGGCAGCACGGCGCTGGCGTAGTGCGCGAAGCCAGCCCCCGCCACATTCACGTACAGGTCCGAAATGCCCGCGTCCTTGAGCAGGCGGCACGTCCGCCCCCACTCGCCCGGATAGAGCCCCATGCCGGAGTGATCCCACACCGCGCGGATCTCGCCCTTGCGCGACGTCTGCACCATCCCGTACACCTCGTACATGCGCTCCCGCAGGTCATTGGCGGCCTGCCAGGCCTCGTAGCCCCTGCCCGCGTCCAGCAGCTGCGCCGCCTCGCGCCCCTTCGCCTGCGCGGCCTTCGCCGCCGCCGCGGCGCGGGTGCGCCTCGCCGGCTCAGCCACCTTGGCCGCCAGCGCCGACAAGCCCTCCGGCCCAGCCACGCCGCCCACCCGCCGCGCGTCCTGCAGCACGCGCGACGCGGCCGGCTGCCACAGCGCGGCGTCGTGCGCCGCCGCCAGCGCCAGCACGAGGCGTCCCTTGGCCTCCGCGTCCCCGTCCGCCAGCAGCACGTGCGTCATCCAGTACCCCACGGGCGAGGACAGCCACGCCGGCTCGGCCGTCTGCCGGCCCTGCCGGTCATGCCACCACGCCAGCACCTGCGAGCGCCCCTCCACCGGCTGCGCCAAGAAGAGGTTCTGCGACGTCTGCAGGATCGACTCGGGCACGCCGCGCGGAGCCCCTTTGACGAAGCGCATCGACGACCAGCGCCCGTCCGTCGACCCCTTCTGATAGCCCACGCACCGGACGCCCATCAGCGCCGCCAGCTCGGGCGACGAGGAGTAGCAGACGATGAGACGCCCGCCGCGGCCCACGAACGCAGACAGCGCCCCCATCTGCTCCGCGTCTGGCTGGGCGACGTACACGAGCACGGCCACCTTCTTGCCCGCCAGCGCGGCCTTGAGGTTGGTGTCGTCGGTCAGCGTGGCCTCCACCCCGGCCTCCCGGTACCAGCGCTCGACGTGGCGCGCCAGCGCCTGCGCGAAACGCCGCTCCCCCACCGCCAGCGACCCGTTCCCCTGCACCACCGCGACCGGCGCGGACCGCACGGCCAGCGCCACAAAGCCCACCACCACTGCTGTTAACCATCGCTTCATCGTAGTCCCCGGTCTGTCTAAAAGCGCGTATCTTAACCGTTCGACCGCACGATTCCCAACCTAAAACACGGCCGGCCGCGCTACCCTATTGCCATTCGGCGCCCCCTCCGTTATTATGTCGCCCCATGCGTGACTGGAAAGTGCTTTTTGTGAAACCGCGCACCGAGAAGAAGGTGACGGAGTACTGCGCCCTCTACGGCATTCCCTTCTACCTGCCGCTGCGCGAGAAAACGCGCGTGGTGCAGCGCCGCAAGGTCAGCGCCACGCTCCCGGTCTTTCCCGGCTACGTCTTCGCCAGGTTCGCGGCCGCCCAGCGGCTCCAGATACTCCAGACGAACCTCCTCGTCCGCGTCCTCGAGCCCACAGACCCGCGCCGCATGCTGCGCGACCTGATCATGGTTCGCCGGGCGCTCCGGGCCGACCCCGCGCTCAAGCCGGTCAGGCCGCTGGCCAAGGGGCGCCTCGTGCGCATCATGAGCGGGCCCTTCATGGGCGTCGAGGGCCGCGTCGCCCGCATGGCCGGCACCCTCAAGGTCGTGCTCAACGTCGACTTGATCGGCCAGGCCGTCTCGGTCACCGCCGAAACCGAGCAGGTCGAGGTGCTGTGACCGCTCTAAACCTTTGCATCCCGCGGCCCTTTTGCGCTACACTGGCGCCGTTTCATTGAACCCGATAAACCGTGAACCGTTCAACCGCAGAGCCGTTGAACCCAGAGACCAAGAGGCACACCATGGATCCGTTGCTGGACCTGCTGAAAAAGAATGCGCGCGAGCCCGACGCCGTCCTCGCCAAGGAGCTGGGCGTCACCGAGCACGACATCCGAGCGCGGATCGCGGCGTATCAGGAAGAGGGCGTCATCCGCGGCTTCCAGGCCGTGCTGAACACCGACCGCCTCGAGTCTTCCGACGTGCGCGCCGTGATCGAGCTCCGCATCCGCCCCGAGCGCGAGGGCGGGTTCGACCGCATCGCCACCCGCATCAGCAAATTCCCGCAAGTGGAATCCATGTTCCTGATGTCAGGCGGCTACGACCTGCTGCTCATCGTCAAAGGCAAGAGCCTGCAGGAAGTCGCCAACTTCGTCAGCGCCCGCCTCGCCCCGCTCGACGGCGTGCTCTCGACGGCCACCCACTTCATGCTCAAAACTTACAAGGACCAAGGCGTCCTGATGGAAAGTGAACCCCATGACGACCGTCTCCAAGTCTGCCCGTGATTTCATCGCCCCGCACCTGCGCGACATCCCCAAGTCCGGCATCCGCGATTTCTTCGACATCGTGGCCAGCCGCAAGGATGTGATCTCGCTCGGCATCGGCGAACCCGACTTCCAAACCCCCTGGCACATCCGCGAGAAGGCCATCGCCGCGATCGAGCGCGGCGCCACCCGCTACACCTCCAACCTCGGCACGCCCGAGCTGCGCCAGGCGCTCGCCGAGTACACGCGCCACGCCTTCCACGCGAAATACGACTGGAAGACCGAGATCCTCGTGACCGTCGGCGTCAGCGAGGCCTTCGACATCGCCCTGCGCGCCGTGCTCGCGCCCGGCGACGAGGTGCTCTACCACGAGCCCTGCTTCGTGGCCTACGCCCCGCTCATCCGCATGGCCCACGGCGTACCCGTGGCCGTGGACACCTTCCGCAAGGACGACTTCCGCCTCACCGTCGCCGAGCTGGAGAAGAAGGTCACGCCGCGCACGCGCGTGCTGCTGCTGAACTTCCCCAACAACCCCACCGGCGCGACCCTCGACAAGGCGGACACCGAGGCGCTGGCCGACTTCGCCCTGCGCCACGACCTGCTCGTGATCTCCGACGAGGTCTACTCCGAACTCACCTACGAGGGCGGCCGGCACTCCATGGCCGCGCTCCCGCGCCTGCGCGACCGCCTGATCTTCCTGAACGGCTTCTCCAAGGCCTGGTCCATGACCGGCTTCCGCCTCGGCTACGTCTGCGCGCCCGCCCCGCTGACGGACGCCATGATGAAGATCCACCAGTACTGCATGATGTGCGCCTCGTCCATCAGCCAGACCGCCGGCCTCGAGGCGCTCAAGCAGGGCGACACGGACATCGCCGAGATGCGCGACTCCTACCACCAGCGCCGCAACTTCATCGTCGCGTCGCTCAACGAGATGGGCCTCGACTGCTTCATGCCGCGCGGCGCGTTCTACGTCTTCCCGTCGATCCAGTCGACGGGCCTGACCTCGCACGAGTTCGCCATGCGCCTGCTCAACGAGTGCAACGTGGCCTGCGTGCCCGGCACGGCCTTCGGCGCCTGCGGCGCGGGCTTCCTGCGCTGCGCCTACGCCACCGGCATCGACCAGCTCAAAGAGGCCATGGACCGCATGGCCGCCTTTGTCAAGAAGCTCCGCTAGCCCGTCGTCGGGGCCGGCGCGCCCGCCGACTGTGGCCCGGCCTCAGCCCGCAGTCCGCCGCGCCTGCGACCGCGCCAGCGCGTCGGCGATCCGAGCCCGCTCTCCGGCGGGGCCGCTCTCGCCCCACAGCGAGGCCAGGAGCCTCTCGATCGCGCCGCCGTCCAACGCGCGCCCGCTGCGGCACGCGCCAAACTCGGGCGTCTGCGGACATTCGGGTGACGCCGCCAGCGTGCGGAGGCCGGCCCAGGCGCCAGCCGCCAGGCACTCCGGCGCGACGCCCGCGCCAAGGCACAGCCGGATGGCCCCGAAAAGCCGGTCCTCGCGCCCCAGCTTGCGCAGGGGGTCGCGGACGGCCCGCGCCACGGTGTCCGACAAGTGCGGGTTCGTCATGCGCTCCAGCAGGTCGTCGGCGTACGCGCGGAAGCCCACCGCCGTGAAGAGCGGATCGCCGAGCCCGGCGTGGCGGGCGACCAGCGCCGCGCCCGCCTCGCTTAGAAACGCCTGGCGCACCAGCGCCATCAGCTCCGCTCGCCCGCGCAGCTCCGACAGCAGCGACGCCCCGTCGAGCGCGCCCAGGAAGCCCAGCATCGTGTGGGCCGCGTTGTGGCCGTACAGCTTCGCCTCCTCGAACGGAAGCAGGTCCTCCTTCTCCTCGAAGGCGCGGATGCCCGGCGCGAACCCCGGCAGCCGGATGCGCGAGACCAAAATGCGGTTGAACGCCTCGACGAGGATCGCGCGCGGAAAGCCCGGCGCCACGGGCGTGAGCCCGCGCCGCGCGATCTCGTCCGGGTCGGCGATCACCTGGCTCATCTTGCCGATCACCGTATTCAGATACTGGGCCGGCCGCCCGGGCCCGCCGGACACCGCGCCGACCTCCCGCTCGAGAAGCTCGGCCGCGTGGTTGTTGTTCTCGGCCGTATAGACCACCGCAGGCGAGCCCGCTCCGGCCCGCAGGCCTTCCGCGATCAGGCGGGCCACCGACGTCTCGCCGCCCCGCGCGTAGAAGGCTACCGAGGGCAGGGACGTCACGATCTCCGTCGCCCGGCCCAGCGCCGCGCGCAGGCGCGCCCGATCAGCCGCGTCGGCCGGGTTGAGGAGCGTCACGCCCTCGACAGTCACGCCCTCGACGCGGTCAGCCCAGGCCACGTTCAGCGCGTACCGGTCTCCGTTGCCCCGCACCGCCGCCACCAGCGACGCGTCCACCTCGGCGACGACAAGCTCCGAGAACGCGCCGCTCGCGCGCGCCTCTTTCGCGAAAAGCCCGGACTGTATCGGCCCGAACCCAAAGCCCACGAACACATGGCTCACAACCGGCACGACCTTTCCTGTTACCGCAGCGCGGCGGTCAGCTCCTCCCGCGTCGCGAACGCCTTTCCGCTGCGCACGGCCGACAGCAAGCGCGCGAACGAAGGGATCGTGCCGTAGCGGTCGCTCAGCGGCGACGTGATGTACAGCGTCGCCATGAGGTTCCCCATCTGCACGGCGTCGCCGACGTCCAGCGCCCCCTTGACGAACTCGTCCCGGTGCTGGGAGATGAAGGCGACCAGCCCCGCGCGGAACGAATCCCCCGCGCCCACCAGATCGATCACGCTGCCGACCCGAAAGCGCGACTCGTAGAAATCCGTCGCGCCGACGCGGCCGCCGGGCCCCACCAGCCTGGCGTACGCGCCGTTCTTGACCGTCACGCCGAACAGCTGCGTGCGGCCGAGCCCCCGGCCCGCCGCGTACTCCGCGACGAAGTCCAGGTAGCTCAGGCAGCTCTCGCGCGTGTCGAGCCCGTGCGTGCGGTGCGCGGGGTCGAGCGTGTTGCGGATCATGCGGGCCTCGTCCGCCGACGTAAAAAAGATGTCCAGCTCGCCCAGCAGCGGGATCAGCAGCCGATACGCGGCCACCGGCTCTCCGCTCGCGATCAGACCCTGCGGGTTGCCCGTCAGCGTGTGGCTGTCCGCGATGGTGACGCACCCCTGCGCGCGGCACCAGGTCATAAATGCGGCCAAGTCGCGGCCGCCGTTGGCGTCGCCCCGGTCGGAGAGGCCCGAGTACATGTAGTAGACCACGCGCGGCGCCAAGCGCCGGACGTGCGGCTTGAAGGCCTCGAAATCGAAGTCGTTGTTCGCGTTCGGGAAGTAGGCGATGCCGCCCCGCTCGCCGCCCGTCGCCTCGTGGATGAAGGTCGTCCCCGTCGGCAGCGACGGGTGCACGACCGTGGCGGACATGTCCACGCCGTTGCGGGTCAGCGTGTCGTGGAAGGCGCGCCCCTGGACGTCGAGCCCGGCGCACCCGCCCGCGCCCAGATTGACGCCCACGGCCACGCGCAGTCCGGCGCGCGCCACGAGCGGCGCGGTGTTGCCCGGCCCGCCCGCCGTCGCGCACCCGCTTTCCACGTAGCCCCTGAGCTGCGCCTGCGTGTACAGCGGCATGTCGGCCGTCGCGCACTTGGCCAGCCCGCCCGCGCCGACGAGACGGTCGGCAAAGGCGAAGTCCGGGCTCCGCAGGTCGAGAACAGCCGTATTCAGAATCAGGACATCCGTCGCCATGCTACACCTCCCCCTCTACTCACACGTTGGAGGAAGATTCTACCAACCTGTGCGCGGCGTATGAAGACAAATTGCGCGCGATTCGCACCCGTCCGGCGCGACCGCCCGTTTTTCCACTTCCCAAGCCCCCCCGGAAAACACTAAACTACGCCCGCATAAAAGGAGCTCGCCCCATGCAGCACAAGTGGATCGCCATTCTCGACTTCGGTTCGCAGTACACCCAGCTCATCGCCCGCCGCGTGCGCGAGCAGCAGGTCTACTCGGAGATCATCCGGTTCGACACGACCGCCGCCCAGTTGCGCGAGCGCAAGCCGGCGGGCATCATCCTCTCGGGCGGGCCGAACAGCGTCTTCGAGAAAGGCGCGCCGCTCTGTGACCCCGCGATCTACGAGCTGGGCGTCCCCGTGCTGGGCATCTGCTACGGCATGCAGCTCACCGCCAAGACGCTCGGCGGCACGGTCAAGCCCGGCGACCACCGCGAGTACGGGCACACGCGCATCGAGACCGTCCCCGGCAACCGCCTGTTCGCGGGCCTGCCGTCGGAGCTCGACGTCTGGATGAGCCACGGCGACCAGGTCGAGGTTATGCCCGCCGGCTTCGAGGTCGCCGCGCGCTCGCTCTCCTGCCCCCACGCGGCGATGCGCCACGACGCGCGCAACCTCTTTGCGCTCCAGTTCCACCCCGAGGTCGTCCACACCCAGCACGGGCAGCAGATCCTGCACAACTTCCTGTTCGCGGTCTGCGGCTGCGACGGCGACTGGAAGCTCTCCTCGTGGGTCGACGAGACGGTCGAGCGGCTGAAGAGGCAGGTCGGCGACGAGCAGGTCGTGCTCGGACTCAGCGGCGGCGTGGACTCCTCCGTCGTCGCGGTGCTCTTGCACAAGGCCATCGGCGACCACCTGCACTGCATCTTCGTGGACAACGGCCTGCTGCGCTACGGCGAGGACAAGCAGGTGGAGCAGATGTTCCACGCCAAGCTCGGCATGGACCTGCACGTGATCGACGCGAAGGACCGCTTCTACGCCGCGCTCAAAGGCGTCGAAGACCCCGAGAAGAAGCGCAAGATCATCGGCCGCGAGTTCATCGAGGTCTTCGCCGAGCAGGCCCGCCGGTTCAAGAACTGCAAGTTCCTGGGCCAGGGCACGATCTACCCGGACGTCATCGAAAGCGTCAGCCCCCTCAAGGGCCCGAGCCAGACCATCAAGAGCCACCACAACGTCGGCGGGCTGCCGCCGGATCTGAAGTTCGAGCTGGTCGAGCCGCTGCGCGAGCTCTTCAAGGACGAGGTGCGCGCCGTGGGCCGCGTGCTGGGCATGGACCACGAGCTGCTCGACCGCCAGCCCTTCCCCGGGCCCGGCATGGGCGTGCGCATTTTGGGCGAGGTCAACGCCGAGCGCGTCGCGCTGCTGCAGCAGGCCGACCTGCGCGTGCAGGAGGAGATGCGGAAGCTTCCGAGCTACAAATCGATCTGGCAGTCCTTCGCCGTGCTGCTGCCCGTCAACTCGGTGGGCGTCATGGGCGACCAGCGCACCTACGAGAACGTCTGCGCCCTGCGCGTGGTGGACAGCATCGACGCGATGACCGCGGACTGGACGCGCGTGCCGTACGACACGCTGGCCCGCATCTCGAACCGCATCATCAACGAGGTGCGCGGCATCAACCGCGTGGTCTTCGACATCAGCTCCAAGCCGCCCGCCACTATCGAGTGGGAGTAGCCGTGCCGGCCTTGTCGCCCTCGCCGGCGTAGGTGTACGTGAAGAGCTGCGGCGTCTCGGCGCAGGTGAGCGTGGGAGGAAGCTGCTCGCCGCCCGCCTGGCGCGGCATGTACTGCACGGCGCAGGCCTTCGTCGGGCGGTTCTGTTTGTCGGTTGCCAGCACCTTGTGCCCCTTGTGCGTAAAGCGCTCCGGCTGCCCCCCGCTCCGCGTGCGGTACCACCCCAGCAGCTTTCCCTGGGCGTCGTACTCGTACAGATCCTTCCACCCCTTTTGCAGCGTCAGGGCCGGGTCGGCGTAGCGGTGCGCCGCGTTGCTGTAGTCCACGGACAAGATCTGCCCGTCGTCGCGGTAGACGCGCTCCTCGCTGGGGAGGTAGTAGAACGACAGGATCGCGGGCGGCGAATAGTACGCCCCCGCTTTGACGAAGCAGCCGATGTCGACGCGGCTGCTCGTCAGCCGTGCGGGCGCCCCGCTCGCATCGGCCGGCCGGTAGGCGCCGTGGTACGAGACCGTCAGCTCGACGCGGGAGGCGCTCTCATCCAAGGGCTTGAAGGCGACCTTCTTGGCGTCCCCCTGCAGAACCACCCACAGGTATTTCGCCCCGCCCTGCGGCGCAGGCGAGGCGGCCGCCTCGATCGTCATCCGGCGCTCGCGCGCCATCCCGCGAACCACGCGCGCGATGGCGAAAGGCGTGTCGAACAGGCCTTCCGGGCGCACATCGAAGAAGTCCACGCCCATCTCGGCCTCGGCGTCCTTGATCGTGCGCAGGGCCACCAGCGGCGGCAGCGTCTCGGGGGTCAGCGCATGCGCCATTTTCACCAGGGCCTCGACATCCAGCTGGGCGGCGTCGAACACGACGGGGTGCGCCGCGCCCGTCAGGTAGTCCTCCGGCTTCTTGAGCGTCTTCTGCGTGGCGCGCAGCAGCATCTGGAGCGCGGGGGCGACCTGCTGGCGGGCGATCAGCGCGTGCTTCGCCGCAGGCTGGAGCGCTGCCAGCGCCGCCGCAAACGCGCGCAAGAACGGCTGGTCTGAGTAAGAGGACCCTTGGCTGATCACATAGTACGGCGTGTTGGCCGGAAACAGGTCCCCTGTCTCCGGGTCATAGTCCTTGTGCTCGGGATAAAACCAGCACTGGTTGTTCAGGTAGTACTGGAGCGCGGCGATCGGCTGCAGCGGATCCGTCACGATGGCCCGTGGCAGGCTGCGCCAGAAGGGGCCGCTGACCATCGACATCGACGAATTTCCGAGAACCGGATAGTCGAACGCCGTGTTGGGCAGGCTCAGATGGACGCGCTGATGGCGGGCCTGCGCGCCATAGACGACCGGCGTCAGCCCGGGGAAGTTCGTCACGACCAGGCGCGAGTGCCCGTCGTCGCGGTTCACATACAAGTCGCCGAAGTTTCCTGACGCCGTCTCTTCCTTCAGCCACCCGCGCACCCATTCCTCGGCCGGGCCGCTGTACTCGGGGGCGTAGGCCGACATCTTCTTGAGGTCGGGCCTCAAGAGCGTGAAAAACGTCCTGAAGCGCCCGGCCTCGAAGTCCCAGACGGTGTTCGACGCGTGGATCTCAGCCGGCATCCCCATCAGGACGGTGGAGGCTTTGACCTCGGGGACGCCCTCGACCGGCTTCCCGCCCAGGCGCTCGGCCTTGCTCACCAACTCCTTGAACCTCGGCAGCGCGGCCACCTGCTTAAGGTCGGTGTCCGCGGCGATGGCCCTGTAATCGCGGAAGCCCATTTCGATCGCGCGATCCAACGCCTCCAGCGCCGGCCGCTTGTCCGCCCGGTAGGCCAGCGCGCAAGCCAGATTGTACTGCCACGTCGGGTCGCGCGGCAGCAGGGCCACGCCCTCGCGGCAAACCGCCTCCATCTCGTCGATCTTGCCCGACCGCACCGACTGCGCCAGGCGCTGCTGCAGGTGGCGGTGCTGGGGGTAGACCAGCGGAATCTCGAACAGGTTTGTCGCCGTCTGCGCGTTGGCGGCGGCGGCGAACAGGATCACGGCGACAAGGGTCTTCATTTGATCTCCTCAGGCAGGGACAGGGCGCTGCGCACGAACCGCGCCCTCACCAGAACCGCCACCACGGCTTCTTGGCCGCGCGGCTCTGCTTCAGCAGCCACTCGATCACGGCCGGGTCGGCGTAGGTGCGGTCCCACACGTTGTGCGCGGCGTTCTCGTACTCCGTGTACTTCACCCGGGCGCCGTTCTGCCGCAGCGCCTCCACCATCCGGCGCCCACAGCCGACCGGCACGTTCTTGTCGTCGCGCCCGTGGAACACCCAGATGGGCAAGCGCTTGAGGTCCTGAACGCGCCGGATGTCGCCGCCGCCGCAGATGGGTATCGCGGCCGCGAACAGGGCTGGCTCGCGCTGGATCGCATCCCACGCGCCGAAGCCGCCCAGCGACAGCCCCGTAATGTAGAGCCGGTCGGGATCAGCCTGCCGCTCAGCCACCAGATGCCGGCACAGCTCGAGCGCGGCCTCCAGCGAAGGCGCCGGCTGCCCGGGCGCCGCGTAATCGGCCGTCATCGCCAGCTGCTTCACCCACCAGCTGTCGCTCGGGCACTGGGGCGCCAGCACGATCACCGGCTCGGACTGCTTGATCAGCGACCGGACAAGAGCGGGCACGCCCACCCTGATCTGCTTCAGGTTGTCGGTGCCGCACTCGCCCGAGCCATGCAGAAACAGGATCAGCGGGTACTTCCTCCCCGCCTCGGGGAACTGCGGCATGCCGAGCCGGTAGGGGAAGGCCGCCCCTGCCTGGTTCGTGTAGACACAGGACTTCATAAAGTCGTCAGCCGTGAACTGGGCCCACGCCGGAAGGCACAGGAAGACGAGCGATGCCAGCCATTTCATAAGACCATTATGCCACAGCTTCCCCCTTCTGAGAACACCCGTTTTAGGCGCCCGCGCCGCCGCTCCGTCGAACCTGCCGCCCCGCCAGCTTTGCCTTGTGCCGACCTTCGGGTTGTTCTACAATTCTGAAACAAATCGCGGGAGTACTGAATGATCACCGATTTCTTAAAGCGGATTGCGAGAGACTGGCCTTTCTACGACGAACTGCGGAACTGGGAGGTCAAGCGGCGCTGGCCCGGAGAGCTCGCGCGCTGGGAGCGGTGCGGCTCGCCCATCCCTCCCCCGCACCTATTCAAGCAAAACATCATCCGCGAGCACGCGAAGCGCTTCGGCCCCCGCGTTTTCATCGAAACCGGAACCTGCTACGGCGACATGGTCGAGGCGCTGCGGCGCGAGTTCGACCGCGTGTACTCCATCGAGCTGAGCCCGTATCTGTTCGGCAAGGTGTCCAAGCGCTTCAAGCGCGCCAAGAACGTCACGCTGATCCAGGGAGACAGCGGCGTCAAGCTGAAGGAGGTCATGCCTTCCATCGGCCAGCCCGCCCTGTTTTACCTCGACGGCCACTACTCGTCCGGCATGAGCATCAAGGGCGAGAAAGAGACGCCCATCTGCGAGGAGCTGCACACCATCTTGCGCGCGAAGCCGTTCAAACACGTGATCCTCATCGACGACGCGCGCTGCTTCGGCGTCGACCCGGACTATCCGCCGGTCGACGAGCTGAGGAAGCTCGTGGACTCGTACAGCCGGGGCTACTCCGTCGCCGTGAAGGACGACTGCATCCGGATCACCCCGTGAGCCCGGGCGCCGGCTGAAGTCCGGCGCCGCGTCCCGCGTGAACCAGGGAGAGCGTTTCATGGTGATCGACGTGCACGCCCACACCTTCCCCGACGCCATGGCCTCGAAGGTGCTCAGCACGCTCACGGCCAAGGCCTGGGTGCCGGTCACGCCAGCCGCGGACGGCACCGTCGGCAGCCTGCTTGAGTCCATGCGCCGCGACGGCGTCGACTACGCCGTCGTCTGCCCGATCGCCACCAAGCCCTCGCAGTTCGACGTCATCCTCCGCGAGGCGCTGGCCATCCGCGACGGCGAGCGCGGTGAAACCGCCGCCCGCCACCTAATCCCCTTCGGCTCCGTGCATCCGGCAGACGGCGCGCGCGTCGAGCACCTTCGCCGGCTGGCCGAGTGCGGCATCCGCGGCATCAAGCTGCACCCCTACTATCAGGAGTTCGTGCTCGACGCGCCCGACATGCTGGAGCTCTTCCGCTGCTGCCGCGACTTGAGCCTCGTGGTGCAGTGCCACTGCGGCTTCGACGTCGGCTTCCCGCTCGACCCGCTGTGCGGCCCCGAGCGCGTCTCCCGGGTGGCCCGCGAGGTGCCGGGGCTGCGCTTCATCGCGGCCCATCTCGGCGGCTGGCGGCAGTGGGGCGGCTCGGCCGAGAACCTGCTCGGAAAGGACGTCTGGCTGGACACCGCCGTGCTGGGCCCCGATTTCGGCGACCCTCTGGCGCAGCGCATCCTGCGCGAGCATCCGGCGGAGCGGCTGCTGTTCGCAACCGACTGGCCTTGGCTGGGCTTTGCCGACGCCCTGCGCTACGCGAGGGGCTCGGGGCGCCCGCCCGACCAGGTGCGCGCCATTCTCGGCGCGAACGCCGCCGGCCTCCTCGGCATCACCGAAGCCTCGCCATGGTGACGCGAAAAAGGGGCGGCCGGAGATGGCTGCCCCCTATCTCAAGACCCGGCGTGGCCCGGACGCTCAGCCCTGCTGCGTCTGGCGCAGCTTATAAATGCGCTCCATGCGCACCCCAATGTCCTCGTAGCCGATGTCCGCCGAGTAAACGTCCTTGTAGTAGCTGAACGCCTTCTCGATGTCTCCGCCCTCCTCGGCCAGGCAGCCGAGCTCGAACACGACCTTCTTCTTCAGGTCGTCCATGATCTGCAGCTGGTCGTTCGCGGTTTCGAGCTGCATCACGGCCATGTCGCGCTGGCCCTTCTTCGAGAAGCACTTCGCCAGGTAGTACAGCGACTCGACGCGCTCTTTCGGGCTGCGCTGGGCCATCTGGAACTGGCCGATCGCGTCGTCGAAGTAGTCGTACCGGTAATATTGCTGGCCCAGCTCGAAACGCAGCTTCAGGTCGTTCGGGTAGCGCTGCACGCGCGAAGCCAAGTCGTCGAACACGAACTGGTTCATCTCGACTTCCAAGCTCTGCGCGCCGGCCGCGTCGCCGGAGGCCTTCAGCCCGTCGATCCGCGCCTCGAACGCCGAGATCTTGGCCTGCGTCAGCGCGCGGTCCAGCTCGGGGTCTGAGGGGTTGACCTTGCGGGCGTCCTCGATCGTGACGACCGCCTCGTCAAAGCGCTTGTTCTGCGTGTACAGCCGAGCCAGCGCGCGGTAGAAGTTGAGGTTGTTCGGCTCTTTCGCGATGCGCTCCTTCGCTTCCTCGATCAGCGCGTCCGCGTCGGAGCCAGCCACCACCGCCTTCGCCTGCATGTCCAGCTTCTTGGCCTGATCCTTGTTCGCAATGAGGTCGCGATAGCCCTCCTTCTTGCCGGCCGTCTCCTCCCACCCGGCCGCCATGGTCACGCGCGCCTCGGCGTCTTTGAGCGCCTTGAAAATGGTCTGGTCGTTCGGCAGGAACGCGTTGAGCTTGACGTACGCGTCTCGGGCCTTGGTGTACTCGCCGACGGCCATGTAGTAGTCCGCCACGCGGCGCAGCAGCTTCATGTCGTCCGGATTGTTCTCGTACGCCGCCTCGACCGTGAAGAGGGATGCGTCGGGATGGCCGGCGGCGTCCGCCACCTCCACCGCCAGCTCGACGTTCTGCGGGTGGAGCGGGTTCATCGCCAGCAGCTTTTCGCACTCCAGCAGCGCCATCTCGGTCTTGCCCGCCTTCTGCAGGCCCGCGATCTTCATGCGCAGCATCATCGCGCTAAACTCCTGCATCTGCGCCGCCATCCGCCCCTTCTTCTCGCGCTTGAATTTGGCGATCTGCGACGCCCGCAAGAACTTGCGAGCTCGAGAAAACCCTGGCGCCAGAGTCACGCACTGCATGAGCATGTCTATCGCGTAATCCAAATTGCCGCGCTCGAACGCCGTCACACCCTTGTTGAAGAGATTCTGCGCCTGCTGGGCCACCTGATCCGACTTCTCGCCTGCCATAAGTTAATCCTACGTTGATCGTCCGAACCGATACCGCGAAACTATCTGTTACAAAACAAGCTCTGTAGTATAGGGGTGTCGCCGGGCTCAGTCAAGAAAGTGAGGGACAACTTTTTTGCGGCCGCCGGCAGCCCCCCCTTGACATTGCTCCAGCCATCCTCTATTGTGTGCCCTTCCTGCGGTGCGTCTAAGGAGCCCATCCCCGCTGCGGGTGATCTGGCCTTTCCGGCCTGATTTCGCTTTACAGCGAGCGGGGGGATTCTCTATAGTGTGCGCCGGAAAGTTAACGAAAGAAAAGAAATTGCGGAACAAGGACCGCTAAGCAGACTATGAGCCAGATCGATAAGACCGCCATTCGGAAGCAGTTCCAGCGTCACGAGCGTGACACCGGTTCGAGCGAAGTTCAGATCGCCGTTCTCACGAAGGAGATCGAGTCGCTCACCGAGCATCTCAAGGCCAACAAGAAGGATCACAGTTCCCGTTACGGGCTGATCCGCAAGGTGAACACTCGCCGCAGCTTGCTTGACTACCTCAAGCGCGACGACGAGGCCGCCTACCAGAAGGTCATCAAGGAACTCAGCCTGCGCCGTTAAAAGCG
Organism: uncultured Lentisphaeraceae bacterium; assembly: GCA_964386865.1. Lineage (GTDB taxonomy): Bacteria > Verrucomicrobiota > Kiritimatiellia > RFP12 > UBA1067 > CAYLUN01. The sequence continues at coordinate 51,498 of CAYLUN010000033.1, forward strand.
CTTCGGTTGCCGGTCGCGCGGCACGTGCCGCGCGGCTGACCTTCTCTTGCTCCGCAGGGGCGGAGACTTTCGCGCGGACTTCCAACTTCACTCCCGTGAGTGAGCCATCTTTCCTGGCGCATCGCTTTCCGGTCCTTGTCCGCGGAAAGGCACACACAGAATGAATGACACAACCTCGGTCTCCGTCAACGTTGGCGGGGCTGTGATGACTATTGAGACCGGACTTCTCGCACGTCAGGCCGCTGGCGCCACCGTCTGCCGTCTGGGTGACTCGATGGTGTTCTCGGGCGTGACCAACACCGATAAGCCGCGCGAGGGCATCGACTTTTTCCCGCTGCAGGTCGAGTACCGCGAGAAGTACTACGCCGCCGGACGCTTCCCAGGCGGGTTCTTCAAGCGCGAGTCGCGCCCGAGCGAGAAGGAAATCCTGACCGCCCGCATCATCGACCGCCCCATCCGCCCGCTCTTCCCTGATGGCTACATCAACGACGTCC
>CAYLUN010000034.1:0-51838 GCA_964386865.1 uncultured Lentisphaeraceae bacterium
AGCCCGACCTCGAGCTGCGCGGCCGCGACGCCGAGGCTCGTCAGCGCCAGCGCCAGCCAGAGCTTGCGGCGGCGCGCCGCCGCGACCAGCAGCGCCAGCAGGCCGACGGCCGAGCCGCCGCCGAGCACGGCCAGCGAGCCGCCGCCGAGCCACGCCGGCACCAGCGTAACCGTCACCTGCAGCGGCGCTTCGCTCGCGAGGTTGGCGGCGCGGTAAAAGCGGCGCGCGCGCGCCGACTGGCTGTCGTAGATCGGCAGCCGACCTGCGGCGGGCGCCGACTCGGCCGACAAGTTGCTGCCGGCGCGGCTGATGCTGACCTTGTCGCCCGCCGCGACCTCCCAGCTTGCGAAGGTAACCGGCGCGTCCGTCAGAACCGGCGCTTCGAGCGTTGTCGTGCGCCTTCCCTTGGCGCCCGCCAGCGCGTAGACCACCTCGATCGTCACCGCCTGATTCGGATCGCGCGGCCGCTCGACCGGCACCAGCAGCGTGCCCTCCGCCTGCTGCGACGAGAGGTCGCGTCCCTTGCCGCCGTCGTCGGCGAGCTGCCGCACGGACCAGAGGGTCGCCCCGGCTGGCAGCTTGAGCGAGAGGTACTGGCAGGCGGCGTTCTTGACCGAATACACGGCCTTGGTCACGCTCTCGCAGTTGCGCGCGAGGCGCGTGGAAAGCGTCACGTAGTCGGCCACCTGGCCGAGCAGGCCCTCGGTCGCGTAGGGCGTTACCTTGAGCGTGGCCGCGTGGGGCCGGCGCACGTACTTGTAGGCGCCGATCACGGGGGCTGTCACGGTCGCGGCGTAGCCGGCGGGAAGCTCCTCGCGGCCGATGCGGATCAGGGTCGGCGGCATGCCGTCGCCCTCCTCCAGCTTGAGGCTCGCGGCCGTGGCGACCGCCAGATACCCCAGCTCGCTCTCGGCGTCAGCCATTTCGATCTCGCCGATCCGCAGGTCGCCGCCGCGGTAGCTGAGCGGGCGGTCATAGGTGATGAGCAAGGTGTAGTCGCCCATGACGCGGCTCTGAAGCTTGACGGTGCAGAGGTCATTCTCGCGCGTCCACGTGTCGATGTTCGCGCCCGTGACGTCGAACAGCGCGATGCTTTCGGGAATGCGGAAGGCCAGGCTCTGTACGGGCGCGCCGCTGATGTGGCACGTGACGGCCGTCGAGACGTACACCACGCCCTCGCCGAGGGAGATGAGGTGGAAGAGTTCGGCGTGGAGCGACGCCTTGGCGCGCTCGATGGCGAGCTGGAGCGCCCACCCCGCCTCGCGGAAGCGGTAGGCGAGCTGAGCGCCCTCGGCGCGCAGCGGCGTGGAGGCGGTGTGCGCCTCGGCCAGGCCCTGCGTGCGCGTGGCGGCGAGCCGGATGCCGCGCGCGGCGGCGGCCACCACGTAGCCGCGCTGGGCGCGCGCCTCGGGCACAGCCACCGACGGCACGTCGAACGCGTCGCCGCCCGCCGCCAGCGTGCGCTCCAGCCGCAGCGAGATCACGGCCGCGCCCTCAACCGGCTTGCGGAACGGCACGAGGATCTCGCGGCCGCCCGCGGCCGGGCGCACGTCCACATCGCTTTCCGCGACCTGCTGGCCGCTCACGGCCGCCACGGTCCACGACGCGTCCGCGTCCGTCACGAGCCTGACCTCGCGCACGGGCGCGTCGCGCACCTCGAGCTGGACGTTCGCCTCGACCGTCAGGACGCCCTCCTCCATCTTGCACAGCAGGCCGGTCTCGGCGGTGAGCGCCGGCACGATGTCCTCGGCCTTCAGCGTCACGGCGTACGGCACGGCCGCGTACTGGTACGTGGTGACGCTGCGCGCCGGCGCGGCGCCGAACGCCTGGCGCGGGAAGGCGGCCGGGTCGGTCTGGGTCAGGCCCGCGAGCGCGCCCACCTGAAGGCGCACCGCGCTGTCGGTGCCGAGGAGCATCAGGCCGGAGGCGCGGATCACGCCTTGCGGCGCGGGCGGCTCGACCGTGAACTCGCAGGGGAACGCCGGGATCGCCCGCTCGCACTCCACGTCGAGCCGGTAGGTGTCGCGCTGCGGCCGGCCGAGCGTCACGCGCAGCTTCGGCCTGGCCGGCTCGCTCTTGTCCACCGACCAGTCGCGCAGGTCGGGGCCTGCCACCTGAATTACGGTCACGCCGGGCACGTCGAGCGTCAGGCTGGCCAGCTCGCCTTGAGCCACGCGGTAGGTGAGCTGCGTCCGCAGGCGCACGGTGCCGGGCGTGACGGTCATGGACGTGAGCGCGTCGCACGACGCGATCAGCTCCGACTCCAGCTTGCGCACGGCCGTCTTCCACGCGAGCGTGACCTCCGGCGAGAAGCCGAGATAGCCGGACACCCGGTCTGAGCCGTCGCCGGCCTTGCCGCGCACGACGGCGCTCGCGCACGGCATCTCAACCTCCAGCCCCGGGCGGTCGCAGGAGACGGAGAGCGTGCGCTTGGCGGTCACCGGCACCGCGAAGCGCACGCTCTGCCGGTCGCCCTCGGCCCGCTGGAGCGGCGCAAAGCGCAGGCGCACGTTGCCGCTGGCCCGCCGCTGCCAGAGGCCGCCCTTGAGCAGGAGTCGAAGCTTGGCGCCCTCGGGCTCCAGCGTCACGCCCGGCGGCAGCTGATCCTCCAGCACGGCGACCGAACCGTCCAGAACCTCCAGCGGCTCGCCCGCCTTCAGCCCCTTCATCTCAAACTGCAGCTCCATCGTCAGGTGCTCCCCGACAATTTTGCCCTCGAGCGTCAGCGGGCCGATTTCTGTCGCGCCGGCCAGCGCACCGATAGAAGCTGCCACCAGCGAGAGAACTGAGCGTTTCATAGTCACCGTCCTTGTATGTGATAGAAGAACCCAAACATCTGATGGACGCTGCGGCTCGACACAGTCTCGCCCCCCAGGCCCTGCACACGTCCAGCCGCATGGCGTATGACATGCGCCCTCTCGGCCGTCCCGCAGGTTCGGCCGCACGGGCAGGGACCGCCACGAACGTCCGGCGCTACGAGCCGGACGCGCCAACCGCTACCGCTTCAGCGCGGCCGCGGCCGCGACCAAGTCCAGCAACTCCTTGACGCGCGTGTCGAGCGACAGCCCCAGCACGGCGGGGCGCAGGTAGTCCGCGACCGCGTCGAAGCTCCCGCCCGCCGCATGGGGGCTGCCGCGCAACAACTCGGCGAACTCGGCCGCGCTGGCTGCGACCCGGAAATAGGCGCTCGCCGCATGCGCAGGGCGCAGCACCGTTGACGCCGCGAGCGTCGCCTCAATCTCCTCGACCTTGCCGGTGTCTGTGCGCTGGTAGCGGATGCGCACCGTGCCCAGCGCGGCGTCGGCTGCTGCCTCGGGCGCCAGTTCCAGTTCGTAGAGCGCGGTCACCGACTGCCCGGATCCCACCTCGCCCGCATCGACGGTGTCGTCGCGGAACTGCTCTTTCTGGAGGGCGCGGTTCTCATAGCCGAGCTGCCGGTATTGGCGCACCACGGCGGGATTCCACTCGACTTGGATCTTGGCGTCCTTGGCGATCGTGTTGAGCGTGGCGGCGAGGTCGTCGACAAACGCCGTCGTCACCGCCGCCTCGGAGTCCAAGAAGCGGTAGACGCCGTCGCCCCTGTTGGCAAGCTCCTCGAGCATGCGGTCATTGTAGGTGCCCGAGCCGACGCCGAACACCGAGCACGTGATGCCCTGCTTGCGGTTTGCCGCAACCTTGTCCAGGATCTCCTGGGCGCAGTCCGCGCCGAGGTTCGCCACGCCGTCGGAGAGCAGGATCACGCGGTTCTCCGCGCCGGGCACGAAGCCCTTCGCCGCCTGCTCGTAGGCCTGCATCAGGCCCTCTTCCAGATTCGTCGAGCCGTTGCACTGCAGCCGCTCGAAGGCGGCGATGACGCGGGCTTTCTCGGTCGCCGCGACCGGCTCAAGGACGAGCTGCGCGTGGTCGCTGTAGGCGATGATCTGGATGCGGTCGCGCGACGACACGTGCTCCAGCAGCGACGTCAGGGCCAGCCGCGCGAAGCCGATGCGGTCCGGCTGCGACATCGACCCCGACACGTCGATCACGAAGGTCAGCATGGCCGGCCGCTGCTCCTCGCGGCCCAAGCGCCGGCCCTTGACGCCGATGCGCAGCAGCTGCAGGCCGGCGCCGAATGGCGACTGCGCGCCGTCCTGGTAGACGCGGAACACGGTGCGCTCCGGCGCGGTGTCGCCGTAGTCAAAGGCGTTGACGACCTCCTCGGTGCGCACCCGCTCCGGCTCAGGCAGCGCGCCCGCGCGCAGCGCCTGCCGCGTCAGCGCGTAGCTCGCGGTGTCGACGTCCATGGCGAAGGTCGAGAAGGGCTCGACGTTCGCAGCGACAAAGGGGTTCACGGGCAGGGGTTCGCGCCGCTTGAGGGCAGCGATCTTTACGCCAGCGTAGAGATCATTAGGCTCGCCCGGCACAGCCGTGACCGAGGCTTGAACCGACGGACTTTCCGCATTGTAACCGAGGTCTGCTTTCGCGGCCACGCCGTTCCTGTCCGACACGACCTCCTGAAGCTCTTTGGAGACCCATCCCACATCTTCGGCCCGCCCTTCTCCAGCGCGGCCCGCCGTGGGCAACGACCGGCCCGCCACCACCAGGCCGAACCAAGCTTCGGTCTGAGGCCCTTCCGTGGTCTTCGCCTTCGCGACCGTCTCGTAGTCGGTGAAGGGGCCGACATCACGCGCCCCCGCGGCCTCCAGATTCGGACTTCGGATGTCTTTCGGCGTGCCCGTGAACTGGGGCTTCGGCACGGCGATCGTCAGCCGCGTCTTATCCGCCAGCCCAGCGCCGTCCTGCTTGGCCTCTGCGGCCAGAGCCCCGCCTATGAACTCCACGGGCAGATCGGGTTCCAACGCGCTGACCGCGAGCTTCTCGTCCTTCGCATAAGCCCCGCCACCGCCGCCATGGATGGCCCCGCGAGCGCCCGGAGAGCGGCTCGCGTAGACCCCTTTCATCTGGATCGGTGACTTGACAATGGAAACCGAATCGAAGGCCGCGGGGGCCGGAGAGAAGGTGGCTGCGGCTGCGGCCGCCGGCACACCGGAGCCGGAGGGCGCGTCGGCGAGGCGTTTAGTGTCGGTTTCACTCTTTTCGAGATTCTCGCGATACAGGTGATCCGATTGGGCGGTCGCAGACGTGGCGGGCTTTCCGCCTGACGGCTGAGCAGGCCCTGGCCTCGCCGCAGGGGCATCGGCGTCCTTCCACACCTTCTTGCCCGCGACAGCCTCCAGAGGGGCGGCGCGCTCCTTCGTGCGACGCTCGGTTCCGAGCCCTGACTCATCACGCAACAGCGCCTCCGAGCGAGGCTGGCCCTTCGCCTCGACACCGCTGTAGCGATAGTGGCCCGACTCATCCTCCGTCTTGCCGCCGCCGAGCGCGACCGCTCCGGTCGGGGCGCTCGCCGGAACCGCAGCGCCGGGACGCTTGGCAGCAACGTCGCCGAGGGGCTTTTCCATCACACACTCGTTGGCAAGCGTCTTCAGCGTATTCCGCTCAAGCGCCCTTCGTGCGGCCCGAGGGGAGTTTGAGATGGCGGGGAAGAGCGCCGCTGACAGAACCGCGAACAGGCCGCCCAGAACCAGCACCCACACGGCGGCCCTTGTCAACAGGGGATGCCGCCGCGCAAACCAGTTCTTCCTGAAATCGACTTGCGCGAGCGGCCTGACCGACAGCAGCTTCTCGCGGCGGACCGCAGCCAAGACCGGCCCCGGCCCGTCCTGCTCGCCCGCCGGGAAAGCCTCGCGCAGCAGCGCCAGCGTTTCGCGCAACGCATCGGCCGTGGCGCGGCACTCGGCGCACGTCGCAAGGTGCGCAGCCACCGCCGCGGCACCCCGCTCGGGCAGGTCGCCCAGCAGGTAAGCGGTCAGTTGAGATGTGTGTTCGCACCGGTTCATCGCGCGCCCCCTTCCACTCTGCGCACGTGCGCGGATAGCTTCAGAACCGCCGTATGCAGGAGATTGCCCACATAGCCTATGCTCTGACCCGTCACGGCGCTGATCTCCTCGTAGCTCAGCTCCTGCTGCATGCGGAGCAGAACCACTTGCCGCTGCGCGTCGCTCAGGACGCCGAGGCTCCGCCACACGATCTCCCGCCGCTCGTCCGGCTTCGGATCTTCGTACAGGCCGCCGGAAGTCTCTGACAGCACCAGCGCCACGTGACCCTCCTGATGCTTGCGCCGGCGCTCCTCCGACCGGATGAGATCGACCGCCTCATTGTGGACCACGCGGAAGAGCCACGCTTTCAGCCGGTCGTCCGGCCGCTGGCCGGGCTGCCACTGGCGGAAGAGCTTGACCAGCGCGTTCTGCACGGCGTCCTGCGCCAGCGTCGCGTTGTTCAGCAGGTGCGCGGCATAGCGCAGCAGCGGCGTCTGGTAGGTGTCGATCAACGCCTCCATGGCCGCACGCCGGCGCTGTTCCGCCCCATCGTGCTCTGTGTCCACGCTCTTCATAGGTCCGCGCGTTCCCATCTTTCCGAGCTGCTACACCCCTAATACGTCTGCGGGGGAACGTTTATTTGAGAGTTTCGAAGGAATCGGCTGAATCGCGCGCAGCGGCTGAATCGCGTCCGCCGATTCAGGCACCGATGCCGCGCCGCGTTTGCCTGTCGGCCAGCCAGACCAGGAGCGGCAAGGCGAAGCCCCACGCGGCCACGAGGGCGACGGCCGCCTTGAATGAGTCGGCGGACAGCGTCACGGCACCCAGCCGCGCGCCGAGATAATAATTCGGAAGCGCCAGCGCGGCGCCGAGCAGCGCGCTGAGCCTATAGCGCCCAGACAGCCACGCCAGCGGGCCGCGCAAGACCGTTGCAAACATCGCCCACAGGGCGAGCAGCCAAAGCGGACACAGCCAAGGAGCCCGCGCCGCGGCGGTCTGCGAGAAAGCGCCGATGAGCAGGTTGACGGTCTCGATGGCGAATCCGACTAGCGTAACCCATCCGACCAGGCGCAGATCCGCGACCAGATCCCCCCGCCTCAGCCAGAGGTTGCAGGCGATGACGGCAGCGGCGGCGCCGGCGGCGGCGGCTGGCTGCTGGCTCGCCCCGCTCAGCACACACGCAAACCAGCCGAGCTGGAAGACAGTGGCTATGAGCGCGTTCCGCACGTTTCAGCCGCCTTTCGGGAACCAGGGAAAGAACGCGGAGGTCGTCCTCATGTAGTCTTGGTAGTCGGGGCGCTGGGCGTACTTGGCCTCCAGCATCGGGATGCCCGACACGCGCAGCAAGAGCCAGGCGATAACCACGGGGCTGACCAGCGCCCACGCGCCGCCCGGCACGCCCAGCGCGACCAGGAAGCACCCCCACCACAGGGTCGCCTCGCCGAAGTAGTTCGGGTGTCGCGTGCAGCGCCAGACCCCCTCGCGCATGACGCGCCCTTTGTTCGCGGGGTTCCGCATGAACCGCAGCAGCTGGTAGTCGCCGGCGGCCTCAAAGCCGAAGCCCACCAGCCAGACGAGCGCGCCCAGAGCATCGAGCACGCCCAGCGGGCCGCCGACACGGGCGTTCACAGCGATCAGCGGCATCGCCACGACAACCATGAAGAAGCCCTGCAGCAGATAAATCTGGGCGTAGCTGCGCACGTAGAACCAGCGGCCCCACGACGCGCGCCAGTTGCGATAGCGAAAATCCTCCCCGCGCCCCGCGTTGCGCAGCAGGATGTGGCCGCAGAGGCGCAGGCCCCACACCGTCACAAGCGCGACCAGCAGCCACCGCCGCGGGTCAGGGTCGCCGCCCTGCGCCAGCCCCAGCCAGGCGACAAGCACGAAGCCCGGGCCCCACGCCGCATCCATAATGCCGTTGTCGCGCCTCCACAGCGCGAGCAGGTGGATGAGGTTCACGTAGGCGAAAACGGCGAGCGCGGCCGCCAGAAGCGTCTGCGTCATGATCCCTCCTCGCCGTAGGGCGCCTGCGGCAGCGCGCGGTTGCCTGGCCGCGTCAGCACCAGTTGCAGGTTTTCGAGCGTCCGCGATTCGAAGGCGGCCTGACAGTAGCAGAGGTAGTAGAGCCACTTGCGGTGGAACGCGCTACGACGCGCGATGGGCTCGCGGTGCTCCGGATGCTTCAAGAACGCGCGCTTCCAGTCCGCCAGCGTGCGGGCGTAGTGCACGCCGATGTTCTCGACGCTCTCGACGAGCAGCGAGGAGTCGCGCGTCATCGCCTCGCACATCGCGGTGAGCGACGGCAAGTGGCCGCCAGGAAAGACGTGCTTGCGGATCCAGTCGCAGTCCTTGCGGTAGACCTCGTAGCGCTGGTCCGGGATGGTGATCACCTGGACAACGGCCAGCCCGTCGGGCTTCAGCAGGTCGTCGCAGCGCCGGAAGAAGGTGCCGAGGTGACGGTGGCCCACCGCCTCGAGCATCTCGATGGAGACGATCTTGTCGAACGCGCCGGAAAAGGTGCGGTAGTCCTGAAGCAGGATCTCGACCCGGTCGTTGAGGCCGGCGGCTCGGACGCGTTCGCGGGCCATCGCATACTGCTCCGCAGAGAGCGTCAGCCCCGTCACGCGGCAGCCCCGCGTGCGAGCCGCCCGCAGCGCGAAGCCGCCCCACCCGCAGCCGATCTCCAGCACGTGGTCGCCGGGCCGCAGGCGGGCCTTCTCGATGATCGCGTCCAGCTTGTTGACCTGCGCCTGTTCCAGCGAGTCGCCCGGCCGCAGATAGATTCCGCTCGAATACATCATGCTGGGGTCGAGAAAGGTCTGAAAGAACGCGTTGCTCAGGTCGTAGTGCGCGTGGATGTTCTTGCGGCTGCCGCGCAGCGTGTTGTCATGCAGAAGATGGCCGAGCCGCTCCAGCAAGGCGTTCGCGAGGGTCGGCGCGAGCCGCCGGTCTGCGAGCGGCGCGCGGTTGTCGATCAGGAGGCGGATCACCGCATTGAGGTCGGGCGTGTCCCACAGGCCCTCGATATAGGCGTCGCCGAGGCCGATGTCGCCGCCCGTGGCGACGCGCGTGTAGAACGACCAGTCGCACACGGTGAGGCGGGCGCGGTGCGCGCCCGCGGGGTCGCCGAGCACGCGGGCGCCCTCGGGCGTCTCCAGGTCGAGCCGCCCCACGCGGATGCGCCCCAGCGCGGCTTCAATCGCTCGCCCGCAGAGGCGCTGGAACGGCGAAGGCGCGCACAAGCGAAGCGACCCGGCGCGGGAGGCTACCGGCCGGGCGTGAAAAGGCAAGCGCTTGACGACATACAGCTGCGCGGCCTCCCACAGGATGCGGGGCATCGTGCGCCACGGCGCCAGCAGCGGATGCCACAGCGCCCGGCGCAGGGCCTCGCGCGAAAGCGGCACGCGGCCCTCTTCCGTGAGGCTGGCCGTCATGACAGGCCCGTCCGGCTTGTGCAAGTCGATGTGCGCCTCGAGCCGCGTCCGCGCGTCCGAGAAGCGCATCTCATAGAACCCTTCGACCGCGTTGAAGGGCGAAACGTGAAACGCCTTTTCGAGGCGGCAGGCCGCCAGAAAGGCCGGGTCTGGCGACGCCGCCGACCCGGGCACCACGTAGAGGTGGCGGTCTCCCACCACGTTGTTCACTTCCACCAAGATCGCGATGAGCGAGCCGGAGCCGGCGAACGCATAGTAAAAGCTGACGGGGTTGAAGACATACCGAAAGCAAGCCGCATCCGTAACCAGCCACAGGCGGGCGGGCCGCTCCGCGTAGCCGTTCTGTCGCAGCAGGCGCTCCGCCTTCTCGCGGAGCGTGCCCGGCCCGCGGTCGAGGCCGTCGCGGTCGTAGATCGAAACCGGCGCGAAGCGGTTGTAGCCGAAGAGCGGCAGCGAGCGATCCAGCTGCGGGAGCTCGTCGAGGTCGAAGAGATACCGGCACACGGGGTACGCGAGCGTGTGACGCACGGGCGAGACGCGCGCGTGACGGACCGTCCCAAAGAGGAGAGCCGAATTCATAGGGTGCAGTCAAACCGGCTGGCCACGGCCACGGCCGATGCGACCGCGTCCTCGTGGAACCCGTTGTTGAAGTAGCTGCCGCAGAAGTGGGTGTGGCGCCGGCCGTTCAGCTCAGGCAGCCTCCCCTGCGAAGCCACGGCGGCAGCCGTGAAGAGCGGGTGCTCGTACAGGAACTCCGCGATCCGCGCTGCTGGCCTCACGGGGCGGAGCGGGTTGAGCGTAACCAGATAGGGCGCCGCGCAGCGCAGGCTCTGCAGACGGTTCATGTAGTAGGTCAGGCAGGCGGGCGCGTCGGCGGCGGCGCTCGTTGGCCGCAGGTAGTTCCACGAGGCCCACGCCCGGCGCACGGGCGGCATCAGCGCCTCGTCCGTGTGCAGCAGCACCCGGTTGCGCGAGTAGCCCCACGCGCCCAACCATGCGCGCTCGTCGTCGCTGGGGTCCGCCAGCAGCGCGAGCGCCTCGTCCGCGTGCGCGGCGATCACAACCTCGTCAAACGTCTGCGACTCGCCGGCGTCGAACGCGAGCCGCACGCCCTCTGCGGCGCGCGTCACGCTACGCACCGGGCACGACGTCCGAACGTCTCCCGTAAAGGTGTCGAGGAAGCGCTTCACGTAGCTGTGGCTGCCGCCGGCGACCGTGTGCCACTGGGGTCGGTCGCTCAGGGACAGCAGCCCGTGATTCTCGTAGAAGCGGGCGATGGCGGCCATGGGGAAATCGCGGATGCCGGAAAAGGGCGTCGACCAGATCGCCGCGGCCATCGGCAGCACGTAGTCGTCGACGACCGGCTGAGGCACGCGCTCCTGCTGGCAGAACTGGCCGAGCGTCAGCTCGCCCAGGCTGCCTTCGCGCAGGCGCTCGCGCGTTCGCCGCGAGAAGCGCATGATGCCGAGAATGAAGCGCCAGTACGCAGGCGAAAGCGCGCTGAGGCGGCGCGCGAAGAGCCCTGAGAGCCCGGTGCCCGCGTACGCGAGGCCGCTCGATTCGTTGTAGCAGCTGAACGACATTTCGCTGGGCTGAAAGGCCGCGCCCAGCCGGCCGAGCAGCCGGATGAAGTTCGGATAAGTGCGGTCGTTGAAAACAATAAATCCCGTGTCTACCGGCGTGCCGGCGTCGGGCCCCGTTTCAAGCACCCAGGTGTGCGTGTGCCCGCCGACGTAGTCGTTCTTCTCGAACAGCGTCACGGCAAACCGCTCCTGGAGGAGGTGGGCGGCGGTCAGCCCCGCCACGCCGCCACCCACGACGGCCACACGCCTGCTGCTTGTTGGTACGCTCATGGTTGTCAGTATACTGCCACTCGGGCTTTCACAAATAGAAAAATCGCTCGTGTAGAGCGGGCGGCCGCGGAGCCTTTCGCCATCGCCGTCACTGAACGCTGAAGACCGTCCCCTTGCGCTCGCGCAGATAACCATCGGAGCTCAGCGCCAGCCACCGCCTCTGGCCGCCGATGCGGATCATGCCAAGCTGCGTCACGGTCAGCCCGGAGTCGTTCGAGCCGAACCGGACTGCGTCGAGGTCGAACGTCCCCGCCAGATTGAGCGTGCCGCTCCACGTCTGCCCGCTGCTGTCGGCGAACGCGAGGCGCCCCGTGCCGTCGCCCAGGTCGATCGCGGCGACGCCGCTCACGGTCAGCTGCTGAACCGCGTTGTTCCACGCCCCGATGCTGAGCGTGCCGCCGGCCAGCGTGACCGCGGTGCTGGCGCTCAGCGCGCCGTCGCAGCCGAGCGCGAGCGTGCCGGCGTTCAGCACGGTGGCGCCGGCGTAGGTGTTGTTGGTGCCCGCCAGCGTCAGCGAGCCGGAGCCGTCCTTGACGAGGCTGACGTTGCCGTCGATGTGGCCGTAGTAGATGGTGTTGGCGGCCTGGTTGACGGTCAGGACGCTGACCGTGTCGCTGCTGTTGGTGACAAACCGCTGCCCAGAGGTGTAGGAGCTATCCAGAAAGCCGGCGACCGTCTGGCTGAACCCGCTGAGGTCGAACTTCGACGGATCGGCCACGCTCGTCGGATGCAGATCGAGCGTGGTGCCGACCGGCAGGGTGTTGGTCGCGCCCAAGGCAAGCGTGCCGCGGAGGATGCCCGTCGTGCCCTTGTAGGTGTTGTTGGTGCCCGCGACGACCACGCGGCCATTGCCCGGTTCGCCGCTGATGAACAGGTGGTCCGCCCCGGTGAAGCCGCCGGACCGGATCGGGCCGTTGACGATGAGCACGCCGTTCAGCTTATTCCCGAGGCGCGGAGTCCAATTGTTCGCGTCGTTCAGCACCACCACACCGTTCCACGTGCCCGTGCTATTGTTGGCGGCCTGCAGGGCGCCGCGGTTGTTCTCGCCGTTGCCCGCCAGAAACACGGTCTCAGCCTCGATCACGATCCCGTTCGTCAGCTGCAGCGAGCCAGCATCGGCCACGCTCGTGGCCGCGTTGGTCGCGCCGAGCGCGAGGTTGTTGGCCGCGATCAGCGTGCTCGCGCTAATCGTCGTCGCGCCCGTGTAGGTGTTCGCGCCCGCTACGAGCAGGGTGCCGCCGCCCGCCGTCATCAGCCGCCCGCCGATGCTCAGCGTGCCCAGGAGCGCCAGTCCGCCGGAGCCGAGGGAGGTCAGGGAGTTGGTGCTCCCGCCGTCGGACACCGGCCCGCCGAGGGCCAGCGTCCTCACTCCGTTGCTGAACACCATGCTGCCGGGCAGGGTCACCGGGCTCGTGCCGAGGTTCAGGTCGCGGGTGCCGACAAAGGCGAGGAAGTTGGTGTAGAGGTAGAGCGGGGTGTTCAGGACGTTCACGACCGCCGCGCCGCTGGAGTTGTCGAGGCGGCCGCCGTTGACCGTGAGCGACGCCGCGCCCAGCGCCGCCGCGTGGTTGACGGCCAGCGTGCCGGCGTTCAGCGTGACGCCCGAGCTGATGGTGTTCGAGCCGCCCAGCGCCAGCGTACCTTCGTTGACCGTGATCGCGCCCACCGTGTTCGACACATTCAGATTCAGCATGCCCAAACCGATCTTGGTGATAGAACCGGGCCCATTGATCGACGCCGCGTTGGAAACCGTGTTAGCCTGGGTATCGAACGTGACGGGGCCGAGCAGCCGGCAGACCCAGTTCGTGTTGGGATACATCCACGAAGCATTGCCCGTGCTCTTCCAGCTCTGCAGCGTACCGCCGTACAGGTTCATCGAGGCCATATAGATGTTATCGTTGCCGTTAAGCGACATTCCCGTAAAACCCAGCGTACCGTTTACGAGGTTGACCGTGCCGACCGAACACCAGATGTTGATCTTATCGACACGCGCAAAGCCGTTGCTGACCGTCAGCGTCGCCACACTGCTATACGCCCCGAGGCATAAGGCGTTGTTCGTACTGATATAGGTGCCGCCATCGATCAGCAGAAGGCCGTTGCCGGCGCCATTACTCACAAAATCGCCACTCCCTTTCGTCTCCAGGATACCGCCCGTAATCGCCAAAGATCCATTCGCGCCGTCGGCGATTCGCAGGCAGCGCGCGTTGCTGGTGAAGATCGTCGCGCCGTTCGCAGCCGAGTAGACGATCCGGTTGTTTGTTCTGTTGGTGATGTAGAGCGTGGCGTCGAAAGTGCCGCCGGTGAGCGCCATGACACCGCGCTGCCAGTTGGCGGGAGTTCCCCAGTCCGAACTTGCCGAACCGCCCCACCCATAGTTGACCGCCGCCGCCGGCAACGCTACGAGGCTTGCCGCTGCGAGGAGAATCACGCCCGCCTTAAGACCGCTCGAAGAACACCGTGTTGTACCACTGACAACGACTCCGCTCATCGCGACCTCCTATCCATGCATAACTTTGGATACCTAATAGTGTACACGATGACGGTGGTCGTGTGTGAGGGTTATTTGTAATCGGCAAGTGCCGGTGAGATCGCGAGTACAGTGCGTATCGGTTGCGGAGCGACTGGGAGCGCGGGCGCCCCCGCCCGCCGCGTGAAAGTTGATGCAAGGCAGACGCGCAACCAAACATGGAACGACAGGCTGCGACCGGATGTGTGACCGCCGCTCCGGCGGGCGGGGGCGCCCGCGCTCCCAGTCTCGCGCCACGCGTTCATCTGAAACGCGCCGTCCTCGCATACCCCCGTCACTGACCGATTACGGGCTATTTCGGGCAGCCTCGGAACGGACGTATTTGGTAAGCGTCAAAAGAGTCGAGACGGTTTGCGCTATGACCGGGGCCGGCTGAAGCCGGCACAACAGGCCAGCGTGTTCGTTCGTTGTCCCGGCTTCAGCCGGCCCAGAGCACCTGCCGGAGCCCTATTGCGCATGAGCGCCAAATCGCAATGCGCCCCCCGGAACGAAAGGCGGGCCGCAGGGGTTTCCCGCGGCCCGCCTTGAGAGCGTCCATGCGCGTGTCAGCGCGTGTCAGCGCGCTACTTGGCGAGCGCCTTCAGCGCCGCCTCGTAATCGGGCTCCTTGGTGATCTCCGCCACGTGCTCGGCGTAGGCCACTGTGCCCGCGCCGTCGACGATCACGATCGCGCGCGACATCAGGCCTCGCAACGGTCCCGCGCTGATCACGACGCCGTAGTCCTTGCCGAACTCGGGCGAGCGGAAGGTCGAGAGCGGGCTGACCTTGTCGAGCCCTTCGACCGTGCAGAAGCGGCCGTGCGCGAAGGGCAGGTCGGCGGAGATGCAGAGCACCACCGTCGCGCCCAAGGCTGCGGCCTCGGCGTTGAAGCGCCGCACGGAGGCGGCGCAGACCGGCGTATCGATGCTGGGGAAGATGTTCAGAACCACCTTTTTGCCCGCGAAGTCCGACAGCTTGACGTCCGACAGGTCCTTGCCCGCGAGCGTAAACGCCGGTGCTTTCGCGCCGACTGCAGGGAGCGCACCCGCCGTCTGAACCGCATTACCCTTGAAAGTGACTTGAGCCATACTCTCCTCCTTTTTCAAAAACTCGTGCACTCCGCACAAGTTAGATGAGGCTTACTTTAGCAGAACTCGGGCCGCCGCGTCAACCGCCCAAATCATCTTTCGCCGGTTTCTGCGTCATCTGGCGGGCGCCTTCAGACCTGCCAGGGCGCGCGCATGGCGCGGGCGCGAAGCCGGTTGGCCTCCTCGTCACCCACAAAGGACTCTCGAACCGGATCCCATTTTAAGCTGCGCTTCAGATCCAAGCAGAGGTCCATGATCAAGTTGGTTGTCATGGTGCGGTGCGCCACCTCGGCAGGCGTCACGGTCGTGCGCCGCGACCGGACGCTATTCAGAAAATCGCGCAGGTGGTTCAGCGGCCGCTGGGTCCGCGCGACGTACTCCTGCACGAGCTTCTTGTACTCCCGGAGCAAAGCTGGAGAGGACACGTCTGGCTTCTCGTACCCGTCGGCTGTCGCAACCGACCCGTCCGTGCCCTCGTAGCGCACGCCGCAGGATCCGCGCCAGCCGCCGCACTGCGCGACCAGCTTGAGCCCGTTCGCGAAACGCACCGTCATGCCTGCGCCCTTAAGATCCGCGGGGTATTCGTACTCCACGGGTGATGTGTCGGCAAGGCCCAGATCCAGCTGGCACTGGAGAATCGTATGCGACCCCCACTGCGGAATGCCGCCCGCAAAGTCCACCTGCGTGTACCACCCCGGCGCCGGCCAGCTGCGCACGAACGCTTTGTTGTACGGCCGCCACGGGGAAGGGCCCAGCCACAGCTCCCAGTCGAACTCCTCTTTAGGCGGCTCAGGTTCGGCGGGCAGCACCGCGTTGACCCGCGGCCAGGCCGGAAGATAACCGAGGTGGGCGTAGGCGGTGTGCACCCTCCCCAGCCGCCCCGACCGCGCCAACTCTCCGGCGAACACGTAGTTTGGCTCGCTTGCCCGCTGCGCGCCGGTTTGAAAGATCCGCCCATACCGCTTGGCCGCCGCCACCAGCGCCTGCCCCTCTGCGATAGCCAACGTTCCGGGCTTCTCGCAGTAGACGTCCTTGCCCGCCTGCATCGCAAGCACCGAGGCCGGCGTGTGCCAGCGGTCACCGGTCGCGATCAAGACCGCGTCTGTGTCCGCCTGCTCAGCCAGCAGCTCGCGAAAATCCCGGTAGGCCGCACAGTCCGCCGTGCCGTACTTGCCGTCCACCGCGCGCTTCGCCTGTTCGCGCCGCCCCTTCTGCACGTCGCAGACTGCGACGAACTGGACGTCCGGCTGGCCTAAGAGCCAGTTGAGGTCACCGCTTCCCCGCCCGCCGACGCCGATCGCGCCCATCACGATCCGTTCACTCGGCGCCACCGCTCCGCCACGACCCAGCGCCGAGGCCGGAACCAGCGCAGGGAACACCAGCGCGCCGCCCGCACCGGCCGCTCGCCGAAGAAACTGCCGGCGGCTCGACGCGCCGCCTACTCCGCTCGCCTCAGAACAAAGTGTGCCCATGACCGCCCCCTATTTATCACCCGCCAGCCGTTTGATGCGCGCGTCCACCTGCTTGACGACCTCAGGCTTGTCCGCCGCAGCGTGAGCCACCTTCTCCAGCGCGGCGCGCGCGGCGCCAGACTGCTGCGGACGCACCGGCTTCTCCGTCATCCCCAGCACCGCCGCAATCGCCTCCTCCTTCACGTCCTGATCGTCCACGTACGCCAAAGCCAGGCCGAGCGACTCCGCGTCGGCAATCTCGCGCAAAGTTCCCAACAGCAGGCGCTTCTCCTCCGCGCGCGTGATGAGCGGGGCCGCCTGCCTGCAGATGGCGATCCGCGCCTGTGCCGGCAGCTCGTTCTTCGAAGCCATGCCCATGTATCCGCGAAGGCTGACCAGCTTGTCAACCCGGTCAACCGCATTCGCCGCCCGCTCAAGCAACACCGGCGCGGCATCGGCCGTCTTCCACTCGCTAATGACGCGGATCGCTGCAGCCTGCACCGCTTTGTCGCCGTCGATGGCCGCGCACCGCACCGCTTCTAGAGCAGCGGGGCCGCCCGCCACGCGCAACGTCCGAAGCAGGACGGGCTTCACCTCGGCCCGCGACTGCGACAGCGCTACGCAGAGCAGGCGCACGCGCTCGCCCGCCTCTTCTTCCGCGCCCGAACACACCGAGCCGAGGGCTTTTTCAAAAGCTTCAAGCTCCTCCTGCTTGACGCTCGCAAGCACGCGCTCGAGCAAGAAGGGCAGCTCGGCTGTGCCGGCCAGGCTCCCGTACCCCTTAATGGCGGCCAAACGGACAGCCGCGTCCTGATCGGACGCGGCGGCGCGGAGCAGCGGCAGCGCCTTCATCAGTCGCCGCTGCGCGGCCACATCGATCAGCTTGACTCTCAGCG
This sequence comes from uncultured Lentisphaeraceae bacterium, assembly GCA_964386865.1. Lineage (GTDB taxonomy): Bacteria > Verrucomicrobiota > Kiritimatiellia > RFP12 > UBA1067 > CAYLUN01. Next base: position 17,087 of record CAYLUN010000034.1, read on the forward strand.
CGCCGCCTTGGCCGCCCAAAACACCAAGCACGGCAGCATCGACTTCCGTCCCAGGCAGGCTAACCAGGCTGCTCTCCGCCACCTGCGCAATTTCTTGCTCCGGGTCATTGAGCAGCCCGATCAAAACCGGCGCCGCAGACGCGTGGCCGATCTCCGCCACAGCCCGGATCGCTTCCAAGCGCGCGGCCTTCTCGCCCTGCCCGGCCACCCTGAGCAGCGCCGCCAACGCAGCCCCGTCACGCCGCTTCCCGAGCGTCTGGGCCAACAGGATCTGCCTGCCGACGGCGGCTTTGCCGAGCTCATCCGCGAGCGCCTTTGTGACACCGGGCTCCCGCATTTCAGCCGACACTCGCGCAGCGGTCAAGGCCCATCCGTAATCGTCGCCGCGCAGGGCTTCTAGCAGGAGGAGAAACCCGTCTTGCCGCCGCGCCAGAACCGCTCCTCGCCAGGCGCCGCACCGCACCGAATCCGGCGCTTGCGGCAACTGGCGAAGCGAGTCGTAAATCGCGAGGGCCTCGCTGGCGCGCCCGTCAGCGGCGAACGCTTCCGCACAGCGCAGCAGGCCGTCGCAAACCGCGTCCCGCACGCCTGCTTGCGAACGGCCGATCGCGCCCTGCAGGCCTGTGGCGGCTTCCGGCGTCGCGAGCTTGCCCAGCGCCAGCGCGGCCGCCCGCGCCACCTCGGAATCCGCATTGCTCAGCAAGCCGATGAGGGCCGCCACGGCTTGCGTGTCGCGCCGGACGCCCACGCTACCGACGACGCCAGCCAGCGGGCGGCCCTTTAGTGTGCCCAGCGCGTCGCGCAGGGCCCCGTCCACCTCAGGCCCGGGAATCGCCTGCATCCCGTAGCGCGCCAGATCCGCGAGCCCGTCATCCGCCAGCAGCGCGGCCAGCGCGGGCACGCACGCGGCGGTGCCGACGCGCGCCAGCTCCCGACAGGCCGCAGCCTTCGCCTGCACCTCGGCACCGGAGCCGAGGATCTCGAGGAGCGCCGCCTCGCGCCCCTGGCCCGCCGCCTCCAGCGGCTTCAGCACCAGATTCCGGAACTGCACCTTCATCGGCGGGCCGGGGTGCATCTGCAGGGCGATGACCCCCTTGGCGGCGGCGGTTTTCGTGTCGTTGTCCGTGAACTGGCACATCATCACGCCGTTGACGTCGAGCGTGATCTCAGGACCGCGGCACACGATGCGGTAGGCGTTCCACTCACCCTTTTTGAAGCCCTTCAGCAACTCGCCGGGGTCTCCCAGCAGGGCCTCCGTCTTCTTGCCGTCCGGCGCGACCGCTACCCGCTGGCCGCGCCCGGCTATCAGCCCCCGCTTGTGATGGTAGACGAACCCCACCAGCTTGCCGTCTCCGGTCATGTCCGCCTGATAGCCATACGTGTCCCACTCGGGACGGGTTTCAGACCGGAACTGGATCCCCGAGTTTGCCTGTTCGCTCAGCCTGAAGTCAGCCGTCAGCTCGAAGTTGTCGGGCTGCCCGCCCGCCCAGATGAGGTAGTTGCACGTCTTGCAGGGCTTCTCCGGCGTGCTTTGCGCGGTCAGCGCGCCGTCTTCGACCGTCCACCAGCCCGGCGCCCCATCCCAGCCCGCCAGATCCTTGCCGTTGAAGAGACTCACCTCCTGCGCGGCAACGGCCCAGCCGCAGCACACGACAGCCAGCGCCAGAGTCACCTGCTTCATAAAGCCCCCTTGTTTGTCCGCACCAAGAACGGTGTCGACATGATAGACCCTGCGCAAACCCGCGTCTTGTAAACCGCTGCGCAATATGTGTACGGAATCGGCGCCCTTCGCTGCTTGCGCTTACCGCCCTTTTCCCGCGCGGCGCCCGGTGGCTTTCGAGGTCGACGGCGGCGGCGCCCAGGCGGCGGGGCTCGGGCTCGCCACGGACAGCGGAATCTGGTCGCCAGCGGCTGCCATCTCGCGCTGCAGGAGCGCCATCAGCTCATTCACCTTGCCCGCGTGCTCCGGCTGGCCAGCGAGGTTGTTCAGCTCGCGCGGATCCGCCTCGAGGTCGAAGAGCTGCGTGCGATCCACCAGCGGGTAGCGGATCAGCTTCCAGCGGTCGTCGCGGACCGCGCGCTGGCAGTCACGGTAGCCGGTGTACAGCACCGCGCGGACCCGGGCTTGCTTGCCCTGAATGACCGGCAGCAGCGACTTCCCGTCTACGCCCGCTGGAACCTTTGCGCCCGCCACCTCGCAGAAGGTGGGAAAGAGATCCATCAGGTAGGCCAGCGCCTCGCTCCGTCCCTTGGGGATGCCGGGGCCGGCAACGATCAGGGGCACGTGCATGCCGCCGAACTCGTAGAGGTTCTGCTTGCCGAACAGGCCGTGCTCGCCGAGCGAGAGCCCGTTGTCGCCGGTGAACACGATGACCGTGCTGTCCCAGTCGCCGCGCGCCTTGAGCGCCGCGAAGATGCGGCCGATGTGGTCGTCCAGCCCGGTGATGCAGGCGTAGTAGTCGGCGGTCTGGCGCAGCGTGTCCTCCGGCGTGCGGGGCCAGGGCGCAAGCTTCTCGTCGCGCACGGCCATCTCGCCGTTGTCGAACGGGTGCTGCGGCAGGAAGGCTGGCGAAAGGGCCAGCTTGGCCGGATCATAGAGCGCGCGGAACCGCGTCTCGGCCAACCGCGGGTCGTGCGGCACTGGAGGCGCCAGATACATGTAGAAGGGCTTCTCGCGGTTCCGAGCCCCCAGAAATTCGATCGCGCGATCCGCCATCGCCCGGCTGGCGCTCGCCCGGCCGCCGGTCGCCTTGTCGTCGAGCGAAAGATTGGCCTCAAAGGCCTGAATGCCCGGCGGGAAGGCGTTGCCCGTCTTGCCGGCGTGGAACGTCTGGTAGCCGGCGGCCGCGATCACGCGCGGCAGGAACGTGGCCGGATCATCTGCGTTCGGCTGGGCGCCCGGCGCCCTCGGGATGCGCTGCCACGAGCGCCCGGTCAGCAGCATCGTGCGGCTGGGCGTGCAGACCGCGCCGACCATCGAGCCCATCGTGTAGCAGCGGGTGAACACCATGCCGCGCTCGGCCAGCGCATCGAGGTTCGGCGTCTGCAGCGCCGGGCTGCCGAGCGCCCGCGCGCCGTCCGCCCGATGGTCGTCGGCGTTGATGTGCAGGATGTTCGGCGGCGCGGCGGAAGCCGCTGCCGCGACCCAGCAGCAGGCGATGAGCACGCGTTGAAACACCGATCGTCTGGTCATTGCGGAGCCTCCATTTTCGCCATTTTTCCTGAAGGTCGGCTCACTTCTGCAAGTCGTCGATCTGGGCCTGCAGCTTCGCAGCCTCCGCCTCGGCCTGGCCGAGCGGCTGGGGCTCGACGGTTTTCTCGCGGGTGTAGCCGATGTGGCTCATCCACGCGGACGAGCGGAGCGCGCGCCGCTGCGCCACCAGCTTGTAGAGCGGGTCTGCCTTGATCGCGGAGACGTCCTGCTCGGGCACGCGCACGCCTGCGCCCGCCAAGATTGTCCGGGCCATCAGCAAGTGGCCCTCCTCGCCGGGGTGGATTCGGTCTTTGGAGAAGACCTCGGCCCGCCCCGCACGAACCTTGGCCATCGGCGTGTGCAAGTCGATCACCTGCGCGCCTGAAGTTTTGAGCGTCATCTCCCACGCCGCATAAGCGGTCAGAACCGCGTCGTAGTTGAAGCCGGGCTGGCCCGGCGGGAAGTCGTAAATCGGCGGCGTGATCAGGTAGATCTGCTTCACGCCGGCGGCCTGGCACTGGCTGATCAGCCGCTCGACGCCCTTTTTAAAAGCGCCGAAGCGCCCTTCGTCCAGCGGCTGGTAGATGCCGTCATTCATGCCGTAGCAGGCGAAGACGACCTCGGGCATGACCTTCTCCAGCAGCCGGCCGAGGCGCTCGAAGAGGCACGGCCGCGGAAATTTCCCGCCTGCGTGGCCCTCTTCGCTCAGCCCCGAGAGCGTCTCGCTGGAAAGCCCGAGCCCGTAGAGATCGAAGGCCTTCTGCGGATACTGCTTCTCCAAATAATACGCCATGAAACTCACGTAGCCGCCGCCCTGCGTGATGCTGTCGCCGAGCACGGCGACCCGCCTGCCCGCCAGCACGTCGACGCCCTGCGCGCGGGCGGCGCAGGCGAGCGCCAAGAAAACAGCCACCGCCTTCAACAGCTTCATCCATCACCTCCTTGCCTCGGTCAGCAGCACGCACGCGCCGCCGCCGGGCGCGAGCTTCACGCGGATCGCGTCGGCGCGCGTGACGGCGCGCTTCGCCGCCTTGTAGCTCTCCTTGTGCGTCCGGTAGTCCGAATCGTCGCCGTCCTCCAGCACGAGCGCCTCGTACGCGCCTGCGCCGAGGAAGGCGAGCGGGATGTCCAGCTCGCGCGGATCCTCGTTCGTCGCCGCGCCCACCAGCCACGCGCCGTCGGCCGCCTGGCGGGCCATCACGATGTGCTCGCCGATCGCGCCGCTGAGCGTCTGGCTCGCGCGCCACGGCTGCTTCTGGGCGGCGATGAACTGCAGCAGCTCGGGGTGCTTCCGGTAGTTCTCCGGGATGTCGGGGATAACCGTCGCGCCCGAGAAGGTGATCAGCGTGCGCGCGGCCTCGCCCGCGAGGGTCGAGGGCACCGGCTGCGCCTGGTCCACGCGGCGGGCCTGCGTCAGGTCGGCGAGCCCGTTGTTCATGTCGATCGGGCCCGCGAGCATGTTGACGAACACGGTCGTCACGAAGGTCTTGGGCTGGAACACGCGGTGGGCGTCGAGCTGCGCGTGGCACAGCTCGCGCGTCACGGCGTTCGGCCACGTGCGCATCTGGCCGTAGGGGTGGACCGGCCCGTCATGGAAGTCGCAGAGCAGCCGGTTCTTCGCGCACAGCTCGGTGATCATGCGCGTGCGCTCGTTCTTCTCCTGCGGAGAGCCCTTCATGAACCCGTACTTGATGCCCGCCGCGCCCCACTCGCCGTAGGCCTTCAGCGTCTGGTCGATCGGGTAGCCCCGGCCCGCGACGTCGTTCAGGTAGAGCCAGACGCCGACGCCCTTCTCCTTGGCGTAGACGATCAGCTTCTTGGCGTCGCCCGCGTAGCCGCCCTTGGTCGGGTCGGACTCCTTGGCAAACTCCTTGCCGTACCAGTCGGCGTCGAGCACGAGGTAGCGGATGTTGTTCTCCGCCGCGAAGTCCACCATCCGCTTCCACGACGGGTACGACATCGCGTACGTGAAGCCGTCCACCTGCGCGCCGTTGATGCGCCAGTCCCACACCGCGACGCCCGGCTTGACCCACGAGAAGTCCATGCCCTCCGCAGGCGGCGGGTTCAGCAGCTCGACCAGGTGCGAGTCCACCAGCGCGCCGGGCGTCCGCCCGAAGAGCAGCACGCGCCACGCCTCGCTCGGCTTGGATGCGAGGCTGAAGGCGGTCTCGCCCTTCTTGGTCTGCAGCGCCAGGGGGTCGCCGCCGCCCAAGTCCGCCTCGAGCACCGCGAGATAGGCGTCGTCCGCGGCCTTGACCGTCATGGGCGGCAGGCGCTTGCCGTCGCCCTCCGAGAGCTTCTCCGGGCCGAGGTTGTGGTGCTCGCCGTTATAGTACCAAGCCGTGTAGTCGCCAGCGAACCGGAACTGGGTCAGCTCCGCGCCCGCGCCGCCGAGGCAGCGGAAGGCCACGCCGTCGTCGTACGCCCGCGCCACGAGCCGGTAGGTCTTCAGGTCGAGCGTCACCTCGTTGAAGCGGTCGGGCACGTCGGCGCGCTTGCCCCAGACCGGCTTCCACACCGCGTCCGCCGCGCGCTTCGACGAGCCCGCCAGCGCCCCGCCCTCGCGGCCCACGGGCGAATCCTTGATCAGCTCGCGCCCGTCCGCGCGCAGCGTGTACGTGACCGTCCCGCCGTCTCCGCACGCGAAGGCGAGCTGCACCTTTCCGTCCGGCGAGGCCACGCTCACCGGCTCCGCCGCCCAGGCCGACACGCCGCACGCCGCACAGATCGCCCAACAAGCAAATCTCATGTTCATATCGAAGCTCCTTTATCACGTGCATGATTGCGCAAACCGTCCGCGAAATCAAGCGCGGACCGCGCCGGAAAGACCAGGGCGGCAAACGCGCGATTGGGTCGCATGTCCGTCTTATGCCTGTCGCTTGCGCCAGTACGGCCGGATCTACGAGACGGCCGAAAAGCGTGAGACAGACAACCGCCGCCGTTTTCGGCGGGCTCGTAGCGCCCGCCGTACTGGATCCGGCAACCGAATCGCGCGGGCTCCCAAACGATGCGCCACAGCCGCTCACACCGTCATTTCGCGGTTTACCCGGCCGAGGAAAACGTGCTAGATTACAGGCATAATGTCTGCCACATACGTACTCGCCGATGCGGACATCGCCGCCATGATCGGCGCGATGCAAGACAAGAACTTCATTGCTGTTCATTCGGATGACACGATCACGTGGCCGCCCCTGTAGAGCGCGCACCGCGCAGGGTGCTGCGCGGGCGCCCTTTATCCACACCTCGCGAAGTGTGAATAACGTATCATCTGGAACCCAAGCGCCTCCGCTGAGGATTCGAAGGAAGACTCCGCCCGTCGCCGCGCGGCGTCAGCGCGCGCCGCCGGGCTTGACCAGCCCGTCGCCGACGTACGCGCGGTAGTTCTTGATGCGGCCGCCGCCCTCGCTCTGGCGCGGCGTGTAGCGGAAGCCTCCGACCGCGCGCGCCGCGCCGAGGTCGAGCACGAGCCGGTGCGGGTGCGCCGGCGACGTCTGCTTCCACTGCGTGTGCCAGAAGTTCGCCGTCTGGCCGTCGATCGCGTTCTCCGCCGAGCCGTCCTCGCCCGCGCGCTCCTCGCTGTCGACGTAGGCGACGGCCCACTCCGCGCGGTCGATGGATGTGCCGCCGACGTCCAGCAGATCCAGCTCGGCGACTGCGGCGTAGGCCTTGCCGTCGTGGGCGTCCAGCGACTCGAGGCAGAAGAAGCGGCCGCTGGCCGGCGCGGTGAAGCGCACGTCCTGCGAGGCGCTGCCCGCCGGGAACGCGCCGGCGTGCGTCGGCTTCTCCTGCGCCAGAGCCAGAACGGCGTCCGGACGACGCTTGGCGGCAAAGTCCAGCTCGGGGCGGAGCAGGTCCAAGACGGGCTCGCGCAGCCCGGCGACCACGGGGTCGCGCGGGCCGACGGCGTCCCAGATCACGACCTCATTCGCGCCCGCCTTCAGCCAGCAGCCCGGCGCGTAGGCCGTCTGCGTGGGCCCGATATTCCAGAACCGGCCGAGGCAGTGGCCGTTGACCCATACCACGCCCTTGCCCCACCCGCTCAGGTCGAGGAACGTGTCGCCGACCTCCGTCAGCTGAACGGTCGCGCGCCAGAAGGCCGGGCCGGAAGCGGGGCGCTCGGCATACGTGAGGCCGGCTAGCATCTTCGCGTCAAGCGGCAGGCAGAACACTTTCCACCCCGTCAGCGCCTGTCCCGCGAGTTTGACCGGCGCCTGCAGGCCTTTAGGGTCGTTCATCTCGCGCCCGAAGTTCACCCGCCCCATCGGCTCAACGAGGATGTCGAGCGTGGCCGCCTTCACCCGCTCGGGCACCCGCACCTTGCCGCCGGGCTGGCGCCGGTCCAGCACGCCCGCCGGCTTGCCGTCGAGGTAGACGAAACCAAAGTCCGCGACGCGCGCGGCCTCCAGCGCCGCGGCCGGTCCGGCCGGCGCCGCCGTGCGGTAGAGGATGCACCCGAAGCCCTGGTCGTACGCCTCCATGCCGCGCGGGGAGGCGTCCTCGAGCGCAGGCGGCAGGTTGTCGAAGAGCGGCGCGACGGCCGTCGCCCGGACCGGAGCGAACGCAATGACCGGATTCGCCCGGGGAATTTCCGGCAGCGCCTCGCCGGGCAGCAGGTGGCGCGAGAACAAGGCGCGCGTCTTGTGAAACTTCTCCGTGGCCCAGCCGGCCTCGCTGATCGGCGCGTCGTAGTCGTAGCTGGAGGTGTCCGGCTTGAACGGACGGTCGCAGCCGGCCCACAGCCCGAAGGTCGTGCCGCCGTGGGCCATGTAGATGCTGAACGAGCCGTTGCGCGTCAGCATGGTTTCGAGGTCTTTCAGATACGCGCCGGTGTTACCGACGTGGTGCGGCGCGCCCCAGGTGTCGAACCAGCCGGGGTAGAACTCGCCGCACATGAGCGGGCCCTTGGGCTGGATCTTGCGCAGCGCGTCGAAGCCCTGGCCGGGGTTGCTGCCGAAGTTGACGACGTGGAACAGGTCGGCCGGGCTGCCTTTTCCAAGCTTGTAGGTCGGGTTGCAGTCGAAGAGCGGCACCGTGAAGCCCGCCTCCTTGAGCGCCTCGCGGAGCGCGTTGACGTAGGCCAGGTCTTCGCCGAAGAACCCGTACTCGTTCTCCACCTGCACCAGCAGGATCGGGCCGCCCCGCGTGACCTGCAGCGGTGCGAGCACGCGGCCGACCTCCTTGAGGTAGCGCTTCGCCGGCTCGAGGTACTTGGGGTCGCGGGAGCGCAACTCCACCGGCGACTGCTTCAAGAGCCACCACGGCGTCCCCCCCATCTCCCACTCGGCGCAGGAGTAAGGCCCGGGCCGCAGCAGCACCCACAGCCCCTCCTGCTGGGCGAGGCGGCAGAACTCCGCCATATCGGCCTGGCCGCTCCAGTCGAACTGCCCCTCGCGCGGCTCGTGCATGTTCCAGAAGAGGTAGGCGCACACCGCGTTGAGTCCCATGGCCTTGCACATTTTCAGGCGGTGCGCCCAGTACGCGCGCGGCACGCGCGCCGCGTGGATCTCGCCGCAGCGGATCTGCAGGCGCTGGCCGTCCAGGAGGAAATCCTCCTCGCCGATCGCAAAGGTGTGCGGGCCGCCGGGCTGCGCGAGCGCCGCGCGGGCCAGCGGGGACCAGAGGACGGCGGCGCAGAGTGCGGATAGGACGAGACTGTGCTGAGGACGAACGTATCGCATCGGTTATCTCCTGTTCGCGGGGATGTTACCGCACACCCGACAGAGATTCAAGCGGTCGCTGAGCGCGCCGCTCTTGACGGGCGCACGTGTGGAATTCCGCGGGGCTGACCGAGCCTTTCAGGGGGGGCCCAGTCCGTGGTTGGCCGAAAGCACTACTTGACCGCTGGATATAATCTGTAGCAAAATAGTAGAGTCAATTGCTAACCCTGGAGGTGCCCCATGAACCTGTCGTCCGCTTCTCTCCCCCTCTCGAGGCTGGTCGTACCAACTCTCGCCTGGCTCGTCGTGTCACCCTGCGCGGCGCAGGTCGAAGACTACATCTGGAACATCGAGGCCGAGAAGTTGCTCCTGACCCCCCGAGGGGAGCTCGTCTGGAAGGCGAACGCCGAGAGCGCGCCCTCTGGCAACTCCAGAGTCTACCATGCGCCGGTCGATGTCGACCGCCGCGTCGGGCAGAAGCTGCACCCGTGGGGCGGCACGACCGACCCAACCCCCATGCGCGGAGCGATTGCCGTTTCCGACAGCAGCCTAGACGTTTACCACTTCACCCACAGCGGAACCATCTATCGCTCGTCAGACCACAGTGGAGGATTGATCCTCGCTCTTCCGGCCCCCGCAAGGCTGACCCCGGAGAGTCAGCTGGCCACATACGGCTCGCGGATCTACGCCACGGACGAGACCGGCGAGTTCAACGACCAGGGACGCCTGTGGGCCCTTCACACCTACACCGGCGTGGTCGTCCCCCCGGAGCTCGTGGCCGACCGCTCCTCGGGGCCGAGCGCTACCGGGTTCCGCCAGCTGATCGCGGTCACCGACAAGGAGGTGATCGCCCTGATGGGCGACGGCACCCTATCGCGGTTCGTGCGCTACGTCCTGCCCATCGTCGATTACGCCTGGGTCGAATTCCCCGTCGCCACCCAAGCGCTAGCCATCGCCAGGCACCGCCAGCCGGCCGGCGGCGACCGCCTGGTCTGGGCAACCCACAACGCGGCAGGCACGGCGGCGAGCTTCTACTCCGGCCCGCTGTCGAACCCCGCGGCCGCGATCCTCCTCGGCGCCGAGCCTATACCCCCCTCCACCTCCCTCATCGGCCTGACGGTGGCCGACAGCCACATCGTCTACCAGTTCGGCAGCAGCGGCGGCGGCCCCCTGAGACGGCGCAGCGCCGTGTCGTTCGAGATCGCTTCGGAGGAGATTGCCTCCCTCGGCCACGCGGCCGACCAGCTCTGCGCCAACGACCGCTTCGTCTGCTGGCTGCGGAACGGCAACACGATCATGCGCCTGCCCGTAGGCGCCGCCGCCATCACGCGCAACCTCGCGCTCGTCGGCCTGGAGACAATCCAGGCCATCCAGAGCCCGTCCAACGACGTGCCGCTGGTCGCCGACAAGCCCACCCACGTCCGCGTGCTCGCCCGCCTCCTCGCCAGTAGCGCGGGAGAAACGTCCCTGCACCTAGCCCCTCCGGTCGTCCTGCACGGCAGCCGCGGGGGAGTCCCGCTGCCGGGTTCGCCTCTGATCGCCGGCCTGCTATTCACGCTGCCCCCGCCGGTCTCCACGGACGCGCCGAACCGGCAGCGGCAGGACGAGGGCTATTGGTTCCGCCTGCCCGAATCGTGGATCACGGAGGGCTCTGTGGTGCTGCGGGCCGAGCTGAACCCCTCGCGCACCTTCAGGGAAACCAGCTATGCCGACAACGTCCGGACGCACACGGCGACCTTCACCCAGAAGGTGCCGATCGGCCTGAAGATCATCCCGACGCGAACCCACTACGGAACCATCTCCCGGCGGCGCGGCGACCACCGCGACCTGTTCGACCAGGCCGCGCTGCTGCTGCCGACCTCCAGCCTGCGCGTCGAGTACACGCGCACGTTGATCGAGGAGCGCGACGGCTTCTTAGGATGGGATGGAACCTCGCCCTATGAGTTCACGCCGACCGACGACGACAAGGACTCCGTGCTCCACGCGCTCTTCTGGCGCAAAGTCGAAGGCGCGGGCGGCACCCTCGCCGAGCCGGGCGGCTTCGACCACTACCTGTCTCTGATCCCGATGGCCGCGCTACAAAACGTCTACAACGGATATGGCGCCGTGGGCGACGGCATTTCCGCCACTTACGCCTCCCTGCTCGCCGGGCACGACCTCTCCACCAACGCGATTGGCGTACGCTACAGCGCCATCGTGCTCGCTCACGAACTCGGCCACAACTACGGACGCGCCCACGTTGCAGGCTGCGGCAGTCCAGCCGGCACCGACCCCTCATATCCTTACGCGGGGGGGACGATATCAGACGAAGCCGCCGGACACCTCGGGTTCAACGCCTACAAGCGACGCCTGCTGCCGCTGTGGGGAACCGGCGACCTGATGAGCTATTGCCCTGCGAGCTGGGTTTCGGACTACACGTGGAAGCACATCCACAACCGCGTGGGCACCGGCTATGGCCCCTTCTCGACCTCCCTGCCCCGCCCCTTCGAGGAGGGCGGGATCACCTGCGGCCTGACCGGCGGCATTATCGACACCGCAACGGGCTCCTCGACCATGCGCCCCGTCTTTGACTTGGGCGTTGAGGCCTACACGCGCGCGCTGGTCAACGCGGGAGACCCGAGTGGCACCTACGCAGTGCGCGCCTACTCCAACGCCGTGCTGAAGAGCACCTTCCCGGCGCGCCTCTTCCCCACGCACTTCGCGTGCGGCTGCGACGCCGACGACGGCAAGCGCGTCTGGATGGCCGCGCTTGACGACCTGAGGGGCGTCAACGTGCTGCGCTTGGTCAGCCTGCAGACGCCCGGCGCGCCGCTCGCGACGCTCGCCGGCGGCAATGCCGCGCCGACCGTGGCGGTCTCCCAGCCCGACGGCTCGCCCGTCGCCGGCGACACGCTCGTGATCCAGTGGTCCTCCGCGGACGACGGCCCCGGCCCGCTCGCACACGTGGTGCGCGTCAGCGCCGACGACGGCGCCACCTGGCGCTCGCTCGCCTCGGAGTTCGCCGGCTCCTCGCTGAGCGTGCCGCTCGCCGACTTGCCGGGCGGCGGCACCTGCCTCGTCGAAGTCGCCGCCAGCGACGGCATCCTCAGCGGCCGCGGCCTCAGCGCCGCCTTCTCGCTCCCCAACCACCCGCCCGAGGCCGCGATCCTCTTCGAGAACGAGGACCGCAAAGTCGGCACGCCGCTGGCCACCGCCGTCTTCGACTACAGCGAGCGGCTGCTCCTCCACGCCGAGGCCGACGACCTCGAGGACGGCTGGCTCCCGGACGCCGCGCTCGCCTGGGAGGTCGACGGCCCGGTGACGCGCGCCGGCGCCGGACGCCGCTTCGCGCCGGCCGACCTGCCGCCCGGCTCCTACGCGGTCCGCCTCACGGCCACCGACTCCGCCAGCGCCGCCACGCTGGCGCAGGCCACGCTGATCGTCCGCAACCCGTATGTCGAGGAGGCCTCCGAGCCGCTCACGCTCGACGGCTATGTCGAAGAGCCCGGCTACGGCGCCGACCGCTGGCGGCGTCGCCTGGCCTACCCCGGCACAGACGTCGTGGCCCGCGTCTCGCTGGTTCACGACAGCAACGCCCTGTGCGTCGCGGCGGCGGGCCTGCCGACCGGCACGAACGACAACCACCGTTTCTTCTTCGCGCTCGACGCCTCGGGCGCGCCCGGCGCGGCGCCCGGCGCGGAGAGCCTGCTGGTCGAGGTCTACGCGACCGGCCGGGCCGCGGTCTGGCGCGGCGACGGCGCGGGGTGGGTCGCCGAGACCAACGACACCGGCATCGCCTGCGCGCTGAGCGGCGACGCGAAGCGCTGGAGCGTCGAGCTGCGGATTCCCGACGAGGCGCTGCCGGGCGGCTTCAACGGCGGCTGGGGCACGTTTGCCTTCGGCGCCCTGGACCGCACAGCCGTTGGCGACAACGCCTTCTTCCCGGCGGGCGCGAGTCCCGGCCAGCCCGAGACGTGGCTGGCCGGCATGCTCGGCCCCGACCCAGACCCGCCGGACGATCTCGACGGCGACGGCATGCCGGACGCGTGGGAGGCCGCCACGTTCGGGCCGAACGGCTCAAACCAAGGGCAGGACTCCGATCAAGACGGACTCGACGATGCCGGCGAGTACGTGGCCGGCACCGACCCGCTGTCGCCGCTCTCGCGTTTCCTGCTTTGGCCGACACCCGGCCACACGATCCACTGGCCAGCCGCAGCCTACCGCACCTACACGGTCTGGCGCTCAACCAACCTGACCGACTTTGCCGAGGCGGCAGAGGGCCTGTCCTCCGCGCCCTACGGCGCAAACCAGTGGGTTGACCCCGACCCGCCCGCCAGCCGCTCCTTCTACAAGATCGAGGCGTTCCCCTGCCGCTGAGCCGGCTCAGCGCGGCGGCGGGCGCGCGAAGAGGATGCAGATCGGCGCGGGCACCTGGATGACGCTGCGCGTCTGATAGGTGAGCCGCCCCGTCTCGGGGCTTACCTTGTGAACGGCGATCGTGCCCGAGTCGGCGCCTGCGGCCAGCAGCCAGCCGCCGCAGGGCGAGAGGCTGATGTTGCGAGGGAAGGCGCCGCGCACGGGCTGCACCTGAATCGCCTCGAGCGCGGCCGTGGCCGGGTCGGCGCGGAACGCCGTGACGGTGTCGCTCCCGCGGTTGGACGCGTAGAGGAAGCGGCCCGAGGGATGCGCCAGAATCTCCGCGGCGCTGTTGTGCGCCTCGCCCGCCTTGGCCTCCTCGCTCAAGGTCGGCGTGGTGGCCAGCAGGCGCGCGCTTCCGGCCTCGGCGTCCCACGCGTAGGCCGAGACCGCCAGCGACAGCTCGTTCAGCACGTAGATGAAGCGGCCGTCCGCGGAGAAGCGCATGTGGCGCGGGCCCGCGCCCGGCGGCGTCTTCGCGAGGCCGTGCCGCGCGACCGACGGCGCGTTCGGATCAACCCGGTAAATCAGGATGCTGTCCAGCCCGAGGTCCGGCACGAGCGCGAAGCGTCCGTCGGGCGAGAACCAGCAGCTGTGCGGGTGAGGATCCTTCTGGCGGCTCGGCACCACGCCCGCGCCCGGCTTCTCGTGGCGGCTCAGCACGGCCGCGCCCAGCCGGCCCTCGGCGTCGAGCGGGAAGAGCGCCACGGAGCCGCCGCCGTACTGCGCCGTGAGCAGAAAGCGCTTGGACGGATGCACCGCCACGTGGCAGCCTTGGCCGTCGCCGGTGGGTGAGGCGGTGAAGGCTTGAAGCGCGCCGTCGCGGCCGACGCGGTAGCCGGTCACGCCCTGGCCGCCCTCGCCGTCCGCCACGGCGTACAGTTTGTCGCCGTCCGGGTGCAGGGCCAGAAAGCCCGGCGACCCGACCGCTGCCGCAAGCTCGGCCGGGCCGAGCTTGCCGGTCTGCGTGTCGAACGCCGCGCGGTAAATTCCTTTGGCAGGGGCGCCGCCAGTGCCGAAGTAGACGACGAGGTTCTCCGCCAGCAGCGGAGCGGCCAGCCCGCACGCGGCGGCGGCGAGAAACAGGGGAGCGCGTGTCACGTTCATTGTGCGCCTACTGTAGCACGCGGGCCCGGCCCGCGCAAGGGCGGAGGGTAATCGTTGGTGACAGGGGTGCGAGGTTCGTGCGTGTCATGTGCGGAGCTACTGGGAGTGCGGGCGCCCTCGCCCGCAGCGCGAAAGTCTGCACAAGGCGGACGCGCGGCCAAACGTGGAGCAACCGCTTGCAGACTGTCGTGTAAACGCCGCTTTGGCGGGCGGGGGCGCCCGCCCTCCCAGCCTTGCACGACGCTCTCACCTAATCGTCATCCCAATCTTAATCCGTCCCACAGCCGCATTTCAGCCTCAACGGGGCAAACTTAAGATGCGCCGGCCCTGGGGAGTCGCGCTATTGACACACGCGGTATTCGGGTATATGGTGTTTTCAGATACACGAGCAAGGGGGGCCATGACAGCAGCGGTCACGTGGCAAGAGACAGAATCAGCCGTACACCACCCCGGACTCTGGGTCATGTTTACGGTCGGCGCCGCCTTTGTTCTGGCGGCAGGCCTTTGCCTTGTAGCCATCGGACACGCGGAGCTTGCCGGCCCCGCGCTCTGGGGCGCCCGCGCGTTCCTCAGCCTCTTTGCCCTGAGCGGCTTGGCGGCCCTCGCCTGGGCCGCCAAACGCGCGTGCTTCTCGCCGACCGTTCGCCACGCCGCCTCCGACGTTTTGCCGTCCGTGCCCGCTGAGCCCGTTGTCATCGAAGGCTCGACGGTACACGGAGGCTTAACCCACCAGCTCAGCGAAACGGAGCGCGGCTGGGAGCTGCGGCCCGCGCCCCGCGGCTGGCTGATCAACCAGCTCTTCCTGTTCGGCTTCGGCGGGCCGTTTCTCATCTTCTTCTCCGGGCTGCTGAGCTGGGTGCTTCACAGCCGGATGCACGTTGCGGGCTGGCCCCTCTCGATTGTGCTCGGGGTTCTCCTTACGGCGATGACCGGGGGCTCGTGCGTCCTGGTCATCGGGCTGCTCATGCGAGCCGGCTACCGACGCCTCGCCACCTTGTCTGTTCCGCGCAACGGCGAAGACCTGGTCTTGGACGAGCCGAACGCGCCCGACTTCGGAAAGGCCGACCTGACGGATGGGCTGAAATGGCTGTTCTCCGGCGCCTATGAGCGGCGCCGCCAAGCGATCCGGCGCGAACACGTTGTCGCCGTTCAGCTCTGCCCCTGGAAGTTCGTGTGCAAAAGCTCGGGCGACCGAACGACCACCTGGGCCGCGCAGGGCCTGCTGGTGCTGTCAGCCGACGTTCAGGGCACCTATCGCCGGCTGCCCCTCCTTCTTTCCGGCGATTTCGTCGGAGCCGCCCGCCTCATGCGGCGGCTCGCCGACACGCTCGGCGTACCCTACCTCTTCAGCGGCGACGCGCGCGGGTGGAGCGCTGAAGCGAAGCGGGCCACGAGCCGCCCGCCGCTCCGCGCCGGCGGCTACATGAGCTGAGCCGGATGCGGCCGCGCGCGGGCCACTGCCCGCGCTACCGGAACAGCAGAACGGTTCCGCGCTGCGGGCCGGTCTCGAGCACGCGCAGCGTGCCGCCACCCGCAAAGATGGCGTCGTCGGCGAACGCCGCGCCTGAGCCGGTCGCGCCCCATGTGCCCGCCTTCTTGAAGCGCCCGTCGATCGCGAAATGCAGAACCGTCACCTCGACGCCGGCCGGGATCGAAAGGCGGCCCTGCGCGCCGGCCGTCGCGCCCTCCTCGCCGACGAAGAGCTCGGACACCGAACTCGCGCCGCCGAACGCGTCGCCGTCGACGAACGAAAGCGTCGCGCCGCGCCGCACCTCGACGGCCGCCGAGGCGATGGTGCAGGCGCCGCCGAGCGCCAGCGTGCCGGCGCTCACGGTCGTCGGGCCGGTGTGGCCGCAGGGCGCCGCGAGCGTCAGCGTGCCCGCGCCCGTCTTGACGAGGCTGACCGCGCCGCCGAGGCGGCCCGCGTAGCTGCTGGTCGCGTCGTTCGCACCAACCGTGAGGGTCGAGGCGGTCAGCGAGGAGTTGGTGACCAGAGCAGTTGCGGCCACCGACGAGAGCCCGTTGACGGTCTCGCTAAAGCCGTTCAGGTCCAGCGTCGCGCCCGCGTTCAAGACCACGTTGCCCTTGCCCGCGCCGTGCGGGATCACCTCGGACGCGCCGAGCTTGAGCTTGCCGGTCGCCCCGGAGCTCCCCGCCCACAGCGTCGCGATCGTGGTGTCGCCCGCGTAGTCGTTGCCCGCGTTCGACAGAATCACGAAGCCGCTGTCGCAGTTCACGTTGAGCGCGCCCGCGCCCGTAAGCTTCGAGAGCACGGTCAGGTTCTTGACCCAGCCCGCGGTGAAGGCCGCGCCGCCCGCGTTGATCGTGATGGTGCGAGCGGCAGCGAGAATCGGGCTGGTGTTGAAGTTCTTGAGGGTCGTCCCGTTCAGGTAGAGCGGCGCGGCTACAGGCCCGAACGTGGCGTCGCCCGCGGCGCCCTCCCGGTTGATGTGAATGATGCCCGCGGCAAAGGACACGCCGTTGAGGAACGTCGCCGTATTGTCGGTTGTGTTTGTGGCGGTTCCGCTGTAGTAGAAGGGCCGCGTCAGGTCGGCCGCGGTCACGTCCCAGCCGTCATACACGCCCACGCCCGAGGCGGGATCGAGCGTGACGCGCGGGTCAGCCATCAGGGCGGCCAGCACGGCCTTGTTGGTGGCGATGAGCGCACCGCCCGCGCTGACCGTGATGCGGTTCGTCGGGCCGAGCACGTCCGTGCCGGAGAAGCCGACCGCGCCCGCGTTCACCGTGATGTCCGCGTTGATGAAGTTCGTTCCCGGCACGCCGGTGTTCCAGTACCAGAGCGAGCCCTTCTTGAAGAGCTGGGCGCCGCCGCCCTCTTTGACCACGTTGAGCCCGCCCGCGGAGGGGCAGGGGCCGCTCGCGCCGATCACGCCCTCGTAGACGGCCGTGCCGCCCACTGTGTTGAGGGTCAGCGTGCCGGTGGTGCCCGCCGCAGAGTTGACGACGGCGCGGCAGTGGTCGGCGTGGCCGCCGGAGACCAGGCTGTAGGCGCGCTGGCTGCTGCCGAGCAGGTCCAGACGGCAGAAGGCGCGGTTCGCGCCAGAATCCCATGACGGAGCGAAAATCAGCGGCGCGGCGGCAGGCAGGCGGTCGTTGCCGCCGCTCAGCTTGACGGTGAGGTTCGCGCCGAAAGAGGCTTCCATGTTGAGCGCGCCCGCAAACGTGCTCTGGCCCGAGAGCACGACGGTATTCTCGTGCGTGTTGCCGCCGCCGCCCGCCCAGATGTTGAGCGAGCCCGCGCCATCGATACTCCCCGTGAACGTGCGCGAGAGCGTCACGCCATAGGCGCCGAGGCGCGTGTCGCCCGCGAGGGTGATCCGGCCGTTCCAGACCACGGGGGTGAAGCCGCCAAAATAGAGCGCGCCGCGCGAGTCGGGCCCGGTGCCGCTGAGCGTGCTGTGGCCGACCGTGAAGGTGCCGGCCGCGTTGGGCTGCACCTGCCTGCCGCTCGCGACGGTCAGGTCGGCGTTCGGCAGCGCGTTCGCGGCGATCACGAGGATGCCCGACTGGACCGACACCGAGCCCGTGTGGTTCAGGCCGCTGCCGAGCAGAGACTGCGTGCCCGAGCCGGTCTTGACGATGTCGATGCGGCCGCCGAGCGCGCCCGAGTAAGAGCGGCTGGCCGAGTCGGTCAGCGTCAGCACCGAGGCGGCGGACGAGCTGTTGGTCATCGAGCGGATGGCGCCGACCGTGGCGGCGTCGGCCAGGCCTTTGGTGGTCTGCGCGTGGCCGTTGAGATCGATCATTGCGTAGGTGCTGTTCCACGCGGGCCCGCCCAGCATCAGCACCGACGCGGCCGGCATCGCGTTGTCCACGCCCCAGTTGAAGCGCGCGTTCGCGCCGGAGTCGCTCTTGAGCGTGACGTCGCCCGCGAAGGTGCTGGCCGCGTTGAGGTTGATGGTGTGATAGTGGTTCGCAGCCGAACCGCCCGCGCCGATAACCAAGTTGCCCGTGCCGCCGATGGGCTGATTCAGGTTGACGGTGCTCGTGGTGGAGAAGGTCTTGATCTTGGTGTCGCCCGCGAGCGTGATGGGCGCGTTGAACGTGGCGGTGCCACCATTATAGGCAATGTAGAGCGAGCCACCTCCGTCGGCCACATCATAATTGCCGGCGAGGGTTAGCGGATGGGCGAGCGTCATCGACGCCGAGTAGTTGAGCACGAGCTGTCCGCCGCCATAGACGGTGATCGGCGAGCCGCTCGGAACGGCGCTGGCGGCGCTGTAGTTGAGGGTGCCGCCCGCCACGGTCACGCCGTTGGTCGCGCCGGAGAGGGCCGCGGACGACGTGAGGGTCACCGCGCCGGAGCCCATCTTCACGAAGCCGCGGCCGCCGAGCCCCGGCAGGCTCGGGTTGGTCAAGCTGGTCAGCGCGTACAGCCCCGCCAGCGCGGCGCTGTCCACCGTGTACTTGCCCGTCGTGTCGGCCAGCGCGGCCGCGAGGTCGGCGGGGTTCTTGAAGGCCAGCCCCGCCCCCGCTGCGACCGTGACGTTGCCGGCCGGGACGTTCTCGAGGCCCAGCGTGCCGGCCTGCACGGAGATGTCGCCGGTGAAGGCGTTCGAGACGCCGAGCGCGCCCGCGCCGGTCTTAGCCAGCCCGCCGTCGGTTTCGGCGAGGCCGCCGTGCGTCAGGGGCTGGCGGATCTGCGCCAGCGCATAGGCCGCGACCTCCACGTCGGCGCCGCCCTCCTGCACGTCCAGCGTGTCCAGGTTCTGAAACCAGTCGGCGATGGAGCCGGTGGCCTTCAGGAGGCCGCCGTTGAAATGGAACGCCGCCGCGTTTCCGGCCGAGCCGGGGATTTTCCAGAAGGCGCGCGACGTTTCCAGCGAGCCGCCGTTCAGGTTGACCGTCGCACGCACGCCCACATTATTGGCGAGGCTGGGCCGCGCCAGGTAGAACGGCAGCGTGCCTTGAGCGACGAACTTGCCTGTTGCGGAGAGGTTCATGACACCTTCGCCAGCGGCACCCGCATAGTTGCCCGCGCCGCCAAGGTGCAGGGCGCTGCCGCTGTCCGCCGTCACCGTGCCGCCGGAGAGGTTCCACGTTTCCTTCTGCTTCATGCCGATCGCGAGGCCGTAGTTGTCGTTCGGCGCATTGACGGTCAGCGAGCCGCCCAGCATGTTGACCGTCACTTCGTCGCTGCCGCGATCAGTCAGGATCACGCCCTTGCGCGCGGCGGCGGTTCCAACCGCTCCGGCCGGCCCATTCCAACTGATCGTCAGAGGCGCGGCGCGGCCGGCCAGGTCCTCGATCTTCTCCGCGAACACCACGGTCCCCGTACCCAGGACAGAAAGGGTGCCAGCGCCTAAAGAGACCACGCGCCCGAGGCCCAATTGCCGCCCGGTTCCGACCGTCCAGCTCTGCGCGGAGCCGGCCAGCGTCGCCACGGGCGTGTCGATGTACAAGCTCCTCGTGTTGGTGACGGTGATCCCGGCCACGCCATTGGTCAGCGCCAGCGTTGCCCCGCTGATCCGCACGTCTGCCGCGGGGGCCTCTACGCGCAGCCCGGCGACCTCGAAGCCGGCGCCCATGGTGGTGTTCGAGTTCGCCGCCGCCGCGACCGTGCTGTTCCAGACGAGCGTATCGGCCGGCGTCGGAGCGGCGTTCTCCACCCACGACCCCGGCAGGTTCAAGGCGGTTGTGTTGTTGGCTTTGGTCAGCTCTTGCGCGTGCCCAGCGCACGCGACGGCGCAGGCACCACAGGCGAGAAGGCGCGACAGTTTCATAGCAGTTCCTCTTGCTGATCCCCGCGTCAAAGGAGAACGCGTAGCGATTCCAGTTAGGCCCATCATAGGGAATTGGAGGCAGGGGGCCTAGCTGGATAAACGTCCAGTGTACAGGGGCCAGGGAATCGCGTATCACTAAGGCGCGCGGCTTCTGGGCGGGCGAAAGCCCGAACACGCCCGCAGCAGGCGGGTCAATAGCCTTGCCAAGAACCGACCGAGGGCTTATCGTACGAACATGCGGTTTCTACTCCGAAGCGCGCTCGCTGGACTGGCCTGCGCCTGCCTGGCCGGCACGGCGATCGCCGACCGGCTGCTGGACGCGTTTGTGCTCCGCCAGTGGACGCAAGACAACGGGCTGCCCAGTTCCCAGATCGCGGATCTCGAGGCTGGCCCCGACAGCTTTCTCTGGCTCGCCTCAGGCAAGGAGCTGTTCCGGTTCGACGGCGCGACCGCCGAGCCATTCTTGCGCCTGGAGGGAACCAACCAGACGATCGCCGCATGCCTGCCGCTCGACCCCGACCGCGCCTACGTCTCCACGCTCACAGACGTCTATCTCTGCGGCCGCGACGGCGCGCCGCGCTCCACGCGCCTAATCGACGCGACGCTGGGCGCCAACTTGGATTTCGTGCGCCTCGCCGACGGCTCCTGCTGGGGCCTCACGCAAGAGGGCCTCGTCCGCTACGAGGGCGTGCGGGCCGAGCTGTTCCCCGCGCCCGGCGTCTCCGCGCACTCGCCCGAAACCCGCTTCCACGGCGGCTGCGCGGACGCCGAGGGAAACATCTGGCTCGTCTCGCAGAGCCGGGCTTTCCGCTTCGACGTGAAGGCTCGGCGCTTTGACGTCGTTCCGACGCCGTCGATCCCCGAGCCGCGCACCGGAGGCTTCGAGCGCATCTTCGCGGGGCTGGACGGCCGAGTGTGGCTCTACCTCCACCCGTGCCGCCTGTTCGCGTTTACGCCTCCCGCTGGCTGGCGCAGCATCGACACCGGCTTCACGGAGGGGCAGCGGCTGGGCGTTCGCACCCTGCTCGAGACGGAGGACGGCGACGTCTGGATCGGCACCGAGAGCGCCGTCTACCGCATCAAGGACGGCCGGCGCTCCGACCTCACGGCCGCCGACCTCGGCCGGCCTCTCTACCCCTCCGCCATCGTGCGGTCGCCAGCGGGCGGCGTGTGGATCGGCCTGCACGACGCGGGCGTGCTGCACCTCCGCCCGCGCACCGTGGCCATGGTGCGAGCCGCGGGCTTCGACGGCCCGCAGGCCTTCTATGCGCTGGCCCGCCAGCCCGGCGGGGCAATCCGCGCCGGCATCGCCGGCCACGGCTTGTTCGCCGGACCGCCGGAGCAGCTCCGGCAAGAGCAGCAGACGCCGCTGCTGCAAAACGCCAGCGTGGCCGCCCTGCTGGACACGCCCGACGCGTCCTCTTGGTATGCCACGCTCGGGCACTACCTGATCTGCCAGCGAGGCGACGACGAGACCGTCGCCCAGATCGAATACGCCGCCCCGCTCCCCACGTGGAACGTCACCTCGCTCGCCCGCACGCTTGACGGCACGCTGTGGGCCGGCTCGCCAAGCGGCCTCTTCTATGTGCAGCCGGCCTGGCCCCCGCTCCTGCGCGTGGTCACCAAGACCCCCTGCGAGCTGGCCGTCACGGATCGCGCGGGCGCGCTCTTCGCGGCCTGCGGCTCTCGGCTCTCGGCGGTGGGCCTGCGGGCCAAGACGCTGACCCCGCTCGCCGACGTGCCCGGCGGCGCCGCCATCCGGGTCGTCGCGGAAGATCGGGCCGGCCGCCTCTGGCTCGGCACCACCCGCGGGCTCTACCTCTACGACCGCGCCGCGCGCGCGCTTGCGCCCGCGCCCGGCGAGTGGCACCAGCCGAGCCGCTGCATCCACCAGCTTCTCGAATCCCGCGAAGGGCGCCTCTGGCTCGGCACGCGCTCGGGCATCGTCCGCCTCGGCGAAACCCCCGGCGACGCCGCGCGCCTGTACGATCAGGCGGACGGCATGGAGTCCACCGAGTGCACGGGCGGCTTCGCGCCGGCGGGCTTGGCGCTGGACGACGGTCGCCTGCTCTTCCCGACGCTGAACGGGCTCGCCTGCGTGGACCCCGAGCGCCTCTCGCACGCGACCTCGCCCACGGTGCGGCCCGTCATCGCCGACAGCCCCGGCGCGCTCCCGGCCGGCACCCGCTCGGCGACCTTTCGCTTCTCCGCGCTGCCGGTCTCCGAAGGCCTCCACGCCCGCTTTTCGTGGCGCCTCGACGACGAGCCGTGGTCGGAGCCTGCGGCCGCCCGCAGCGCCACCTTCGGCCGCCTCACGCCCGGCGCGCACCGGCTCGCCGTGCGCGCCTACAACCGCGAGGGCGTCTGCCTCGACCCCGCCGTCCACGCGTTCACGGTCCGCCCGCTGGCTTGGCAGTCCCCCCTCTTCCAGCTTGCGTCCGCGCTGCTCGCGCTCGGCGTCAGCGGCGCCGCGGCCGCCGCCGTCACGCGCCGCCGAGCCCAGAGCAAGATCCTGCGCCTCGCCCAGGAGCGCGCGCTCGACCGCGAGCGCGCCCGCATCGCCCGCGACCTCCACGACGACATTGGCGCGGGCCTCACCCGCATGGCCATGCTGAGCACGCAGGGGCGCTACATCCCGGATATGCCCCAGGCCGGCAACGACCTGAACGCGCGGATTTTCGACACCGCCCGCGAGACCAGCCGCGCCCTCAACGAGATCGTCTGGGCCGCCAACCCCGAGAAGGACGACACCGAGCACGTCGTCACCTACCTCGCCCTCTACGCCGAGAACTTCCTCCGCGACGCGGGCCTTCGCGCCCGCGTCTTGATCGCCTCGGACATCCCGGCCATCCGCGTCGCGCCCTCGGTCCGCCACCCCCTCTTCCGCGCCGTCAAAGAAGCCCTGACGAACGCCGCCAAGCACGCCCGGGCCACAGCCGTCACGCTCGACATCCGCTTTGCCCGGGAAGCGCTCGTCATCGACGTCTCGGACGACGGCTGCGGCTTCGACGCGTCTTCCGCCCGCGCGGGCAACGGCCTCGCCTCGATGCGCTCGCGCCTCGCCGAACTCGGCGGCGCGCTGTCCATCGACGCCGCCCCCGGCCGCGGCACGCGCGTGACCTTCACCCTGCCGCTGAAGGCGCAGGCCCGCTCCGCAGGCTCTCCCCCCAACCCTGAACCTCCCCAACCCCCGCCCGACTATGCCTGACAAAGTCCCCGCCATCACCGTTGCCGTCGTGGAGGACGACCCCGTCCACCGCGAGCTGCTCTGCACCACGCTCCAGCGCACGCCCGGCATGCGGCTGCGCGGCGCGTACGGCACCGCCGAGGAGGCCGCCGAGGGCCTGCCCCGCGAGCCGCCCGACGTCGTCGTCACCGACATCAACCTGCCCGGCCAGAGCGGCGTGGACCTCGTCCGCAAGCTCTCCGCCGCGCTGGCCGACACGCACTTCCTGATGCTCACCTTCTACCAGGACGGCGAGACGCTCTTTCAGGCGCTCGAGGCGGGCGCGATGGGCTACCTGATCAAGCCGGTCAAGCCTGAGGAGCTGGTCGCGGCCATACAGGACGTGTGCTGCGGCGGCGCGCCGATGTCCGGCGTGATCGCCCGGCAGCTGGTGCGGTCGTTCCAGAAGCCGTCGCGGCCCGAGTTCAAGCTCTCGCCGCGCGAGAAGGAGGTGCTCGACCTGCTCGTGGACGGCCGCCTTTACAAGGAGATCGCCGACCAGCTCGGCATCAGCCAGAGCGCGGTGCGGCACCACATCGAGCACATCTACAAGAAGCTCCACGTCCGTTCCCGCTCTGAAGCCATCACACTCTACCTGAGGAAGCCATGAAAAACGCTCCACGCTCCACGCTCCACGCTCAACGCTTAACGGGGAGCGGCGCCTGGGCCGCCCTCGTCGCGCTCGCCCTCCTCGCCGCGGGCGCCCGCGCCGCCGAGCGCCCGCTCTACCTCGACAACGGCACGGTGCGGCTCGGCATCGACCTCGGCTCGGGCGGCAGCGTCTTCCACTTCGGCCGCGCGGCCGGCGGGGTGAACCTGCTCAACCACTTCGACCGCGGCCGCTTCGTCCAGCAGTCCTACTACGGCGCGGCCGACGGCTCGCTCTGGAACAAGAAGCCGTGGCGCTGGAACCCCGTGCAGGGCGGAGACTGGCGCGGCGCGCCCGCGCGGCTGCTCTCCTGCTCGGTCGTCACCAACGCCGGGCAGCCCACCGCGCTCGTCTCGCGCAGCGTGCCCAAGCACTGGGCCTCGGGCGCGGACATCGACGACGCCGTGATGGAGCAGCGCATCACCCTGACCAACGCGCTGGCGCACATCCGCTACCGCTTCACCTACTCGGGAAACACCGTCCACCCGCCCGCGCACCAGGAGCTGCCCGCCGTCTTCATTGACGCCGCCTACACGAACCTCGTCTTCTACAACGGCCCGCAGCCGTGGACAAGCGGCGCGCTGACCCGCGCGATCCCCGGCTGGCCCAACCAGGGCAAGAAGACCACGGAGCACTGGGCCGCCTACGTCAACGACGCGGACTTCGGCCTCGGCGTCTTCACGCCCGGCACCGGCGACCTCACCTGCTACCGCTACGAAGGCAACCGCAAGACCGGCCCGGCCGGCGCGGCCTGCTCCTACTTCGCGCCCGTCCGCACCTTTGCGATCACGCCCGGCCTGACCTTCGAGTACGACGTCTGGCTCACGGCCGGGACCTCGCCTGAGATCCGCGCCCGCTTCGCCTCCGTCCGCTGACCCTCCCGCCCAGCGGGCCTTGGCGCCCGCCAGCAATACTCCGTATGGCCAGAGACGGCCTGAAGGCCGGACTACAAGCGCTTCACTCCAGTCTCGCAGCCCGTTCGTAGTCCGGGCTTCAGCCCGCCTTCACGGGACAGGTCTGGCCATAATTAGCGTTGCTGGGCGCCCGCCGCGCAGCCTTACGGTTTGTCCGGGCCGGCGCCCAGTAACAGGAGGGCGAAGAGGGCGAGGCCGGCCGCGATGCGGTAGTAGCCGAAGGCCTTGAAGCCGTACCGGGTCAGGAAGCCGATGAAAAACCGGATGGCCGCCATCGCGACGACGAACGCCACGGCGTTGCCGAGCAGGATGGTCTGCAGGTTGTCCGACAGCGTGGCGACGAGGGCCGGATCCCGCACGACCTTGAGCAGCGAGTACCCGGCCGCCGCCGCCATGGTCGGCACGGCCAAGAAGAACGAAAATTCGGCCGCGTTCTGGCGCGACAGCCCGGCGCTCATGCCGCCCACGATCGTGGCCATGGAGCGCGAGACGCCCGGAACCATGGCGATGCACTGGAAGAAGCCGATCCGCAGCGCGCGCCT
Organism: uncultured Lentisphaeraceae bacterium; assembly: GCA_964386865.1. Taxonomy (GTDB): domain Bacteria; phylum Verrucomicrobiota; class Kiritimatiellia; order RFP12; family UBA1067; genus CAYLUN01. The sequence continues at coordinate 42,514 of CAYLUN010000034.1, forward strand.
CCAGTCCACGGCCTGATCCTCGGAGGGGCGGTTGAACCACGCGTCCACCTTCAGCATGAGGGCCCCGCCCACCACCAGCGTCAGCGCCACGACGTGCACGTTCTCGAGCAGCCGGTCGATGACCGCGCTGAGGGCGAAGCCGATAACCGCCGCTGGCAGGAAGGCCACCAGCAGCTTCCAGTAGAAGCTCCACGTCTGGAAGAAGCGCCGCCAGTACAGGACCACCACCGACAGAATGGCGCCGAACTGGATGTTGACCGTGAACGCCTTGACGAGCGCGTCGTCGCCCGGGATGCCCAGCAGCTTCTGGGCGATCATCATGTGTCCGGTGGACGAAACGGGCAGGAATTCCGTCAGCCCCTCGACGACGGCGATGATGATGGTTTGCAGCGAAGTCATGCCTGATGGTCACCCACGGTTCGCGTCGGGCGCGCGAGCGACGTCGGGCGCAGCCACTGATGCGTTTCAGCCTGCATTATAGGGTTTGCGCACCGCGCCGGTCAAAGCCTTCCTGCCGGAAAAGCGAGATCGGTCACAGACGGGGGAGAACGAGCGCGACGACCACCGCCTCGTCGAGATCGTCATCCAGCGGCTGCGGCGCTGCGGCGTGCCGCCCGAGGACGGCCTCGCCGACGACGGCGGGCTCGGCAAGATCGTCAACAACCAGTTCGACCGCGACGGCTAGCCGTTGCGGCGTTTCGATTTCGGCGGCGAGCCTCGCGACAAGGCCCTCTACCGCAACGCCCGCGCCGAGGCCTACTTCGGCCTGGCCGACCGCTGCCGCATGGGCCACGTGCTGTTGCCGGACGACGACCTGCTGCGCGAGGAGCTGGCCTTTGCCAAGTACGACGTGGGCAGCTCGCCGCTCAAGCTCGTGCCCAAGAAGTCGCTGCCGCACTCGCCGAACCGCTCGGACGTGGTCGCCATGCTCTTCTGGGAGCTGCCGGAACCGGGCGTGCTCTGACCGACAAGGAGCTTGAAACCCCGCTCGCCAACAGCGGCCTGGGTGTGAAAGCGAAGTTGGCCCCGACTGTTCAATCTCGATCACCGGCACGCTGATGACCTGCGCCGTGCGCATGGGCTTCCAGTCGATGGTGATCGAACGCAACTTCGGCCTCAACCTGGCTTACACCTCGGCGTTCGACGAGGTGCCAACCGACCTGCCCGACGAGGCGGTGTAAGACGGTTGGGAGTTACAGGTTACATGTTACACGTTGAACAACTTCCCTAACCAGTAACCTCCCTCGATCCTAACCAGTAACCACCAACTTGTAACCAGTAACCAACTCCGAAGGAGTCCCCATGCAAAAGATCAACGTCACGACCGTTTCGGCGGTCGCCACCTCGGCCACCGTCGTACAGGCCGTGATTCCTGAGCATCAGAAATCCAAGGCGGTCAACTCCGGGCAGATGTACTGCAAGCAGCAATTCCAATTATGGCACGACAGCGACTGCGGGAATGCCCTGACGGGCACACGAACGAATTCGCCCTCGTTTTACCTGTTTGTAGTGGCGCCGTGAGGCGCTTCTTGGCAATAGTGAGAATTGCTGCCTGTGAGCTGGTCACCTACTGGAACTAGGACAACGGCCAATGGTGGGCGTGGTGCGCGGGCGTCGGGCCGGTCGGGGCGTATGTGCCGTTCCCCCAGGGCGAGTGCCGTCATTTCGCGATCACCCACAGCGGGGGCACGGCACGCTTCTACTACAACGGCACAGAGGCGTTCAGCGTTCATGGGTGCGCGCATCAGGTTTGGACGGACGCGACCGCGTTCGGCGGCGACAGCGGTTGCCCGCGGTAGACCTCCTCGCCGAAGCTCTGGTTCCGCCGCTGCCGTTCCAGCTTCAGGATGTGCGGGAAGCGGCAGAAAACAAAAAAGCCGTGAACCCTTTAGGGATTCACGGCTTCTTAAGAAATCGAATGGCGGGGTGGACGGGATTCGAACCCGTTGCAAGAGAGGAAGTTAGGCGAAAATGGTTCGTTTTCGGCCTCAAATTGCCCAAAAATAAGTGTTTTGGGTGGTCTCGGCGATGTAGTTGAAGCTGGTTTGTCATACATTTGCCATACATGTTTTTCAGGGTTTTGAGGGAGTGAACGGGTTACACGCCCGCATCCGGTGACGGATGCCCTTTCCGTCGGCGTCGCTAGCTCAGGATACGCGATCTGAAGTGCCTGCGGCGCGTGAGCGTGGCCCGTCTCATTTGGGTTCCTGGACCGCGCCATCCTTCGTGACTGCCGAGGCGGCGGCTTTCGCGTTGTAGCTGGCGATGCCGCTTTTCAGTATGACGGTTATCATGTTAGACCGGTTGCGGTCTTCAAGTAGGGTTATGTCGTCGATCTGCTTCAGCAACTCCTTGGGAACGGTGATGCTGATCTGGACTAATTCCTTCGAGCGTATGGGGTGGTACTTCATAAGTATCTCCTTTTGGCAATCAGTATAACACAAAAGGATTGTGTCTTACAATATGGGAAAATAAAATTGGAAATATTATTTTCACCTTGACCTTGTGTCATATAAATTTTTATTGTGTGATTATGAAAAGATTCGAATCCTGCTACATCAAAATCACGATCTCGGTTCCAGCCGAGCTCGCGGAAGAGTTGGACCGGATTGCGAAGCTGGAGAGCCGCAGCCGGTCAGGTCAGTTGACCTTTTTTTGAATCAGTTCGTATCACACGATAGGGTTGTATCTCACACGCCGAGCGGTTAGTTCTCGGCGTTGTACCAGCTGACCGGCGGGCGGAAATGCCGGAAAGGGTAAGGCGGTGTTCGGAGAACCGGACCGGCCTTTGGCGCGGTGCCGGTTGTTTTTTTTCTCGTTCCTATATCACACGATGTCATTCAGAATCAGAAAGTGGTGAGCGTATGACGGTGGTTTTACAGATGGAGCCTCTTTGGGGAACGGCCGATAGCGTGACGGCGCTGTACGGGATTCCGCGCCGCCGGCTGCTTGAGCTGGCGAGGTGCGGCCATATCCGGGCGCGGAAGCTGTCGCCGGACAGCCGGTCGGCGACGATCGTGTTCCGGACGGCGGACGTGCGGGAGTGGCTGGAGAACGAGGCCCCCACCCCACGCGCCGAGGCGTTCGCGCCGAGTCGCGGTCCGGGCGTGCCGCGGACTGGCGATGACGGCTGGGAGGCGTCCGCAGAGCCCTCGCTTGCCGCGCTCGCGTGCGGATATGCGGGGGGCACGTTGTGAGCGCCGGGGAATTGTACCGCGTGCGTCACACGCATACGGGTACTTATGTGGCAAGGGCTATCCGACACTCCCGGAGGGCGGAACTTCTGGTTGACGGGGTGTGTCTGTATCTCGACCGGCAGGTCAAGGCTGTGCAAGGTGAACGGGCGCTGGCCGAGAAGATCGCGACCCTCTGGATCGCGCTGACCGGCGACCACGGCGTCGAGATTGAACCGGTGGAGGGCTGAACATGATCGAGGTGACGGGACGAAGTTTTCACAAGGTGGAGTTCGACACGAAGGAACCGGCCGAGGCGTTGCGCCGCTTCCGGGCGTTGTTTCCCGGCGCGACGGTCGAGACCGTCGGGACCGAGGCGTTCGTCGCGCTGTGCGAGGTGTGCGGCAAGCCGATCTTCGAGGGCGAGCCGCACGAGGTGGATGAGGACGCCTACTTGTGTGGCGAGTGCTGCGGTATTGAAACGGAGTCTCACGCGGAGGCGCGGAGGCGCGAAGGAGCCGACTGTTGAGAACGCTGCTGCGCTTTCTATGGGGGCTGTGCTGGCTGGCCTGGGTCGTGATTCAGATTTGGTGGGCGTCCTGGGGAGAGCATGGCGTTGAGGCCGATGATCCGGACAAGGAGCGGTGAGAGGCAGTCGGCAGTCGGCAGTAGCAGTAGGCAGTGGTAGATATGGCACCTCGAAAGAAAATCACTTCCCGCGAACTGATCGCGCGGGCGCTGGCCGCGCAGAGGGTGGAGCGGCGCACGAAGGTGCGGATGGACCGGGAGCTGTACGAGCGGGCGGCGGTCTGCGCCCGCGAGGTGGATGAGACGGTCTCGCGCTGGCTGTACCTCTGCACACGGCCGAACAACCTGTACCGGGCGCAGGCGGCGGGTGTGGCAATACCCGACGCGTGGCTTTCCGCCACACGCGAGGGCGTGGTGGCGACCGTGGACGGGGCGCATGAGGATCACGATGTTTTGCGGCGCTGCGTGGCGGCCGTGGTGCTGTGGTGCGAGTCGCGGCGGCTGCCGCCGGTTGCGTGCGCGTTGCGCGAGGGCGTTGACTACCTGGTAGACCGGGGAGAGGTTTAACCGCGAATTACGCGAATGGCGCGAATGAGAGTTTACCCAGAGAAGCAGTGGCAGTCGGCAGTGGCAGTAGCAGTCGGCAAGGAGCAAACGGGGGAAATGGATGAAGACGTGCTGCGAGTGCGGGCAGTTCTGTTCGTGCGGCGCGTTGTGGCCGTTCGGAATGTGCCTGCCTCGCGGGGACAAGCTGACAGATGCGGACGGGACGGCCTGCATTTGCTGGGAACGGGACTGGCGCGGGGTGGATCAGTCGGACGGGGAGCGGGGGAACTTCGAGAGTTCTAAAGTTCTAAAGTGCGGGAATGAGGAGAGTAGCAATCAGCAGTCGGCAGTCAGCAATTGCCAAAGGAGGAATCATGCGAACGTCGAACATCCAACGTCGAACGCTGAACATCGAACGGAAAGAGCTGAGAGCCTTCACGGTGAAGGCGCATTGGGGGCTGTTGATCCGGTCGGGGCTCATGACGTGCGAGAACCGCAGTTTCCGCGTGCCGCCGGGTTTCTACCTCGTACACGCTTCCGGCAGCCTCAGCTCTTCTGAATGGCGGGCGGGCTGCGTCTGGGTGGCGGACAGGTTCGGGACGGCGATCGTCTTCCCTTCGTTCGACCTGTGCCGCGCCTGGTGCGGGCAGATCGTGTGCGGCATCACGGTGGTGTCGGCGCTAACAAAGTCGAACGATCCGTGGTTTCTGGGCGATGTGGCGTGGGAGTTCGAAGGACCTGTGCCGTGCGGCCGGGGCGTCTACGCTAAGGGGGCGCTGGGGGTGTGGCCGGTGAGTGAGGAGGTGGAGTCGTGTTATCGTGAGGGTGTCAGGTCGCTTCAACGCGGCCAGAAAGTGAGGGAATGATGAGTGATGAACTACAATGCGAGGTGATTAATCTTGCTGACTTGGATCGGATCATTGCGGAGCATGACAAAAAAATGGACGCGGCTTTCGAGCATGATGCCGGGTGCGCATGCCTGACGATTAAGATCGCGTACCCGTATCATATCGAACTTGCTCGGATCAAAAGCAAGTCCGATCTGCTGGGCTGGGTTTTGCACCTCTGCCACAAGACATGGATGACAACCGAATACCTGGGCGAGTTTATCGAGCGCGTATACAAGATCAAGAAATGGAAGCATGAGGGGCTATCATGATTTCCGCGAGCATGATCTATTTACACAAGAAACGCTATCCCACGTTCGATGCGGCCGGACTGGTCGTATGGTTGAATGAAAAGAGAAACTGGCATTGGTTCCGGACTGTGTCTGCCGCAAATAAACTTTGGCGGCGGCACAAGTCATTTGCTCGTTATGCCCAAAAGAGATGGTGATGAGAGTCAGGTGACCCGGACAGTCGGAACGGCTGTCCGGGTTGGTTTGGCGCGACTCCTGCGGGCGCGCCGGTAGCATCTGCCTGTATTTAACGTTTGTCCAATGAGCGCCCCTTAACCCTGCGTGAAAGCAATCTACGGAGAGGTAGTCACGACGCGGAACCCAGTATTGTTGTCTGCCCCGTAATTCTGCAAGTTTTCATAGCTTGCATTATTGGGATATGGGCCGAATTTCCACCCTCCCCCCATCAATCTCTTCGCATGGTCCACTAAACTGTCGTTCGTCCACTCCCACACATTTCCGGTTAAGTCGTATATCCCATAGTAGTTTCCGTTTGAGGCTGTCTGATAAGTTCCGTCCTGTACACTTCCATTATAATATCCCACCGGGGTTGTGCCGATTGCGGACGTTTCGTATGGGTCACCACTGCTAGGGTAATTGGCATCCTTGCCAACATAACTGCTGCGCCCAAACCCATAAAGGACGTTAGAAGTGCCACACCATGCCGCAGCCTTATACCATTCCGAATAGTCACTGGCAGTATCGATGCTGTCCCACTGCGGCAAGCGAAACCCTTTGTAGTTTAGAACCCATGACTGTCTTTCAAAGAAATCAAACCCATCTGTCCATTGTGCAGAGGTAAGATGAACCGGTCGCCAATCCGCGTAGTTCGCCCCCTCTGAATAGCATCTTTGTTCTTCTCCTCTACCGCTTGATATTGTGAGCCAATTACAATACTTCACGCACCCAAACCACGAAACACCAACAATTGGGTGTCCCAGGTACTGTGGATGAACTGTATAACGCGAGCCGATTGCTGCTGCGGGATTATAAAGAATCTTCGAGACTGAAGTGTCAAACAGCAAAGTGCTACTACTTAAACCAATGTTGCAATAGACCTTGCCATTTACTGCGTAATAAGTGTTTGTACCTCTTGTCGTTGTCGGATTCATTTGAGCGTCGTTAAGAAATTGGGCAAATTCCTCATTGCGCACCTCATATTTTGCCATATAGAAATCATAAGATGGGCCTAGGGATTGACCTCCCCCTGATATTAGAACCAATTCATCAATCAATCTGGGGCGATAGAGGATTCGATAAAACATCGGAACCTTGGCGGTTATAATCCCTCCTGTAGCCGCAATCTGTGTTAAACCACTCCAATCTGAGCGCCATTTGTTGTCTTGGAGAGAAGGTGTCCACTGAACCGTGTATGTTCCGTTTGAGTTTGTGTCTTGCCATGCGAGTTCTCCACTCGTTGAAAACGAAACGATTTTGAAATCATTTGCATATGTAAGATTGGCTAATACAACGGTCATGGCAAGGAACACAAGCACCCTCATAGTTTTTTTCCTTTGAAGATTAATCACGACACTTTCTCACTAAAAACACTTCACTCCAAATGACACGCCCGTGAGACGTTCCCACACAATTGAAAGTATGATTATGCGCTTACGCACTCAAATATTCAACCCCGATTTTAGGATAACGGCCAAGTTACGTATCGCGCCCTCGCCGCGAACGCATACCGACAACAGCAAGAACTTGAGGTTGACCGGTGTGACTCCACCCAAATATGGAGCAACAAACTAGAAAGGCGTGGAATTATGTTCAAGAGGGCCCCGGCGCGATTATTGGCGCGACGGGCGGTTTGTGGCGCGACCCCGCGGGCGCGCCAATTTTTTTTGGGCAAAAAAGAGGGCGGCCACGGAGGGCCGCCCATACGGGGCTAGGCGAGTAGCTCGCCGATGGTCTTGGGCTCTGTGTAGTGAAGATCCAGCTCGGCGCCGTTCTCGAGTAGTTCGGGAATCGAGATATAGCCGAGTTCGGCGCCCATGCCGAGGTCGGCGATTCCGAAGGCCTGTACCTGGCCCGCGTGGTCGGTGTCGGCGTCCTTCTCCACAATCCACCAGTCGCAACCGCCGATGAAGTAGTGAAGATGGGCGAGGGCGGCGCGGCCTTTCGCGGTGCTCTCGTAGGTCTTGGGCATTGCCTGCCATGTGGCGTGCAGTCGGTCGATGATCTCAATGAAGTGGTCGCCTTCTTCGCCAAGCATGGCGTCGGTGATGACCTCGAACTGTTCGGTGGTGGTCAACAGTTTGAGCGTGTCGAGTTCGTGGGGTTTCTCGGGGGGTGTGTAGCGTGTGCGTTTCATTGGGGGTTCCTTTCGGGTTTGGGAGAGAGAGGGCGGCCACATAGGGCCGCCCGTACGTCATTCGGGGTTGGCCTTGTCGAGCTGGTCGCCGACTTTGCCAAGCAGGTGCTTGGCGATGCTGACCGCCTCAAGCGTCTGGGTGCGGTTGGTGTGGCGCATGTGGGCGATTGAAAGCAGGGTCTCAAGCTGCTGCATGAGTGCCTGCCACGTCTGGTGAAACTGGTCGGTGGTGCCGACGGGTGTTTGCAAGCGCCGGATCTCGTCCGGCGTCCAGCCTCGCCGGTTGCGGGTCTCGGTCGTTTCGATCTCCGCTATGCGGATGGCGTCTTGTGTGTCCATGGTGGCCTTTCTGCCCGCCTATGAGGCCGACGGGCGGGCGCGGTGTTCATTCAAAAGCGACGAGGTTCTTTTCACGGAGGGAGACATAGCCGGGGCTGTTGGCGTCGGGCTTGCCGATAATCACATGGTCGGTCACGCGGATTCCGAGTATCCGGCCGGCGTCTATCAGGCGGCGGGTGATGTCGAGGTCTTCCTTGCTGGGGGTTGCCTCGCCTGTCGGGTGGTTGTGGCAAAGGATCACGCTTGCGGTCTGGCCGTTGCGTACCGCCTCGCGGAAGACCTCGCGGGGGTGTACGGGGCAGGTGTCGATCAGGCCGCGCGTGCATTCGACCGGGGCGGCGGCGGGGCGGTTTTTCACGTTCAAAAGTAGCACGAAAAACGCCTCTTGCGCGTTCCCGCTGGTGGCGGCGGTTATGATGGGGCGCATGAGGCGGGCGGCGTCCTCGGGCGTCCTGATGGCGGGTTGCGCAACCGCGCAATAAGCGGCGGCGGCTTCCATGGCGGCGGCGTAGTCCATGGCGAGGTTTAGGGTTTCGGGGTTGCGTTTCATGGTGTCGTATCCTTTCGGGAGAGAGGGCGGCCACGGGGGGCCGCCCGTACGGGGGGCTATTCGTGGGGGAAAGAGGCGTCGCCGAAAACAAGGCCGGTGCCGAAACCAAGGGCTTTGAAACAGGCGCGGATGGTGTTTCCGCCGACAAGGACGTTGTCCACGATGAAGGTCCGGCGGCAGGGGATGGGCTTGCCGGGCTTGCGGGCGATGCGGTGCTCCTCGACGGTGACGGCGGGGCCTTTGGTGCGGTGCCGGTCGCAGGTGCTCGGCGCGGGCGCGGTGCGGGTCAGGATGTCGTGGACCTCCGCCCCTCCCTTCACGTGGGCGGCGATGGCCTTCGCAAGGCGGCGGTTGGCGGACGTGTCGCCGGTGTGGTCGGGCGCGGGTATGAGGTGGCAGGGTCCCCAAACGAGCGCGGCCATTTCGGCGGCGGCGATCTGCAAGGCCGCCTCGGGGCAGTCGTGGTCTTTGAGCATGTAGGAGAGGGCGCGGGTCTCGCGCTCGTAATCGTTCAAGGGGCGGGTGCGGGGCGAGACATAGCGCCGGGCGGCGCGGGTGGTGCTGTACGGGTGGCATGTGGTGTTCATGGTGTGACCTCCGGGGGTAGTTAGGAGTTAGGAGTTAGGAGTTGGGGATGCTGCAAGAGGTGTGACAAAACGTCTGCTCTGACTGAGCCGGAATCCTCACTAGCGGCACCC
>CAYLUN010000035.1:0-51593 GCA_964386865.1 uncultured Lentisphaeraceae bacterium
CGGTGGAGCAGCCCGCGCCGACCGCGCCCATGTGCGCGTCGAACGCGCCGACCGCGACCGCGGTGCCCTCGCGCAGGCCAAGCATCTTCGCCCAGATGCCGCAGAGCCCGCCCGCCTTCACGTCCGCCGTGCAGGCCGCCTCGTACAGCCGGTCGCGCAGCGACGCCAGCGCGGGGTCGAGGGCCGCCAGGAACTCCTTGTCCGGCAGGCCGCCCCACGCCTTCGCGTACAGCGCCTTGTGGCCGGCCGCGCAGACGCCGCGCTTGAGCCTGAGCGGGTCCTCGATGCCCGTGAGCAGCGCGGGGATCCAGTCGCACAGCTCGACGAAGCTGAAGGCCGCCTCGAAGACACGGGCGTCCACCCGCTTGCAGCGGAGAACCTTGGACCAGAACCACTCGGACGAGTAGGTGCCGCCGCACTTGGCCAGATACTGCGGGCGCATCGTGCGAGCCAGCGCGGTGATCTCCACCGCCTCGGCGTGGCTGGTGTGGTCTTTCCAGAGCCAGGCCTGCGCGTTGGGGTTGTCCTTGAAAGCGGGGAGCAGCGCCAGCGGCACGCCCTCCCGGTCGACCGGCATGGGCGTCGAGCCGGTCGTGTCGACGCCGATGCCCACCACCTGCTCAGCCGAGAAGGCGGGGTCGGCGACCTTGGCCTTCGCGAGGCCCTGCACGACGATCTCGACCAAGCCCGCCCTGTAATCCGCCGGGCTCTGGCGTGCGACATTGGGATCGCGCGGATCGACGATCACCCCCATCTGCCCGGACGGGTAGTTGTAGACGTGCGACGCCACCTCCGCACCGGTTTCGAGATTCACAATCAGCGACCGGCACGAGTTGGTGCCGTAATCCAGGCCTATTGCGTAAATTGACATAAGGCTCCTCTTCTTGAACCACGAAACACGCGAAACCGGTTGCCGTTTTCACCCCTCTTTTCGCGCATTCCGTAGTCATCACTCAACTCCCAGCCCCTACTCTGCTTTGACTCTAAGAATCGTCAGCGAATGCGCGGGCAGCGTCACCTGCGAAACGGCGCCTGGGATCTCGACCGTGTCCTCTTTCGGGGCGATTTTAAGCGGCGCCTCCATCGTGTTCACGTCGTCCGGCAGCCCAGACAGCGTGATGCGCGTGGCCTTCTGGGCGGCGACCTTCGCGCCCGCGAGGCTGAGCGCCACCGTCACCGCCTCCGCGTGCGGGTTCACGCCTTTGACTACGATTTCGCCGGCCGCCTTGTCCAGCCCGGCCACCAGATAGGCGCGGGCCATCAAGCCGTTCGGGATTGCCTGGTCGAACAGCGGCTGGCCGTCGAGCCACACCTTGACGCGCTCGCCTTCGAGCTGGATCTTGACCGCATACCAGCGCCCGGTTTCGATCGAGCCGGGCTTGCGGATGACCGGGTTCTGGCCGTTCTGCTCGATGCCGTGCTCCTTGTTGCCCCAGCCGCCGAGGTTCAGGTGCACCGCCTTGTCGCGCTGGTCGCGCACACGGATAATGAAGCCCTCTTGGCCTGACAGCTTGCGCGCGTTCAGCTCAAGCGTGTAGTTCTCCCACGGCGCGCCCGCGATGAAGCTGGTCGCGGTGTCCTGCACGCCCTCGTCCGCCTGCCGCAGCGCGCCGTCCTTGACCGACCACGCGCCCTCCTTCGCCTTGGACCACCCCTTGGTGCCCGCCTTCGGGTCGAAGGCGTAGAGGGTCTCGCCGCCGCGCGTGACACGGATGTCCTTGAACTCGGCGGAAGTGAGCCACGTATGCAGCCCGACCGTGCCGGTCGGCGGCAGCGGCGCGGTGTTCGCCGCGGTTTCGACGGGCAGCAGCGTGTCGGGCAGGTTGTTCATGAAGAGCTTCTGCGCGTAGTACGACGGCGTGCCAAAGGCTTTCGCGTTATCGAACCAGATGAGGTCGACGTTCCACTGCGTGCTGCCGATCTTGTTGAAGAGCGGGGCGTAGGCGGCCATGCGCACCACGTCCGAGTTGCGCTCGAAGCCGGTCATCGCGGCGGCCTCGCACAAGGCGGCGAGCAGGTTGTTCTTGCGGTCGCGCGTGTGGCAGGCGTACTCGCCCACGTAGACCTTGGGGCCGCTGCGGTCATAGCGGTCGTAGCGGTTCGCCTGCGACAGGAACCACTCCGGCGGCTTGTAGTAGTGCTCGTCCACCAGCTCGGCCTTCAGCTCGGGCAGCCGCTTCCACGCCAGCTCGAACATCGGCCCGTCCGGCGCGGCGCCGGCCGAGGAGATGATCGTGATCTCGGGGTGCTTGGCCTTGACGGCTTTGGCGATCACCGCGTACCGGTCCAGAAAAACGTTGTCCCAGTTCTCGTTGCCGATGCCGAGGTACTTGAGGTTGAACGGCGCGGGGTGGCCCATGTCTGCGCGCACCTTGCCCCACGGCGTGTCGGGCGAGCCGTTGGCGAACTCGACCAGGTCCAGCGCGTTCTGGATCACGCCATCCAGGCTGCCCAGCGGGATGCACTCCAGAGGCTTCTTGAACTGGCAGGTCATTCCCGCCGCGAGGATCGGCAGCGGCTCCGCGCCGACATCCTCCGCGAGCTGGAAGTACTCGAAGAAGCCCAGCCCGTGCGACTGCCAGTAGCCCCAGCGGTTCCAGTTGAGGCCGCGGCGCTCCAGCGGGCCGACCGTGCGCTTCCAGTGGTAGAGCGTCTCGAAATCGTTGCCCTCCACGACGCAGCCGCCCGGAAAGCGCAGCGTCGCGGGCTTCATCTCCTTGAGCAGCTGCATCAAGTCCGCGCGCAGGCCGTTCTTGCGGCCCTTGTAGGTGTCCTGCGGGTAGAGCGACACGAGGTCCAGGTCGACCGTCCCGGCGGCGTCGAGCAGAACCACGAGCTGCGCGTTGGTTACCGTTTCAGAGGGCGTGACTACGGCCGAGTACTTCACCCACTCCGGCGGCGCGGGCGGATCGAGCGGCGAAAGCGCCCTCTCGCTGGACGGCCTGTTCTTCCACGCGCCTTTCTCAATGCGGTACGACGCGAGCGCCTTCCGGCCAGCCGTCTCCAGCCGCACGGTCAGCCCGCCCGCGTATCCGGCGTGGGGCCGGGCATAAAAAGAGAGATCATGCTTCTCGCCCTGCTTCACCGCGATGCCGCCGAAGCCGGCGTTGGCCACGCCGGCGCCCTCGCCCGGCGCGTAGCACTCGACGCGCAGGTACTGCCAGGTGTTGGGGTTGACCGGAGAGCCGCCCTGCAGAGAGACGCGCCCCATGGCGTCGCCGCGCCACTCGCGCGTCCAGCCGTCGGGCTCGCGCGTGCGCCAGTCGAAGCCGCGGTTAGCGATCAGCTCGGGATAAATTCCGCCGTCCGCGGCGTAGTTGATGTCCTCGAAGAAGATGCCGTACAGCGTCTTCGGGATCGCGTGCCCCGGCTTGTCCGCGCGCACCGTCGCCTGCAGCGCTGGCTGCTGCGTGAATGACGCAGACGGCAACAGGATCGTCAACAGTATAAACGCTCGTTTCACGCTATGCGCCCCCTTCTTCATTGGACATTCCTTGTTCGCTATTGAACACTCAGTCAATCAGCCGGTGAAGTACACGTAGGCCCCGATAATAAACGCCATGATGATGCAAGACGCAACGACTTCCTGCCAGCCCCAGCTGGCCAGCGTCTGCGAGCGGTGTTCGTCGCTCGTCGTCGCGAAGGTGAGGCCCTTGAGCGTCGCGTAATCGGGAGCGGCCGTCGCGTAGCTGACCGCGATCATCGTGATCGCGGAGATGGCGGTGATCAGGATGCTGAAGTACTGGAAGTTAATATTGTTGACGATCCACAGGAACGATCCCTCAGGGTAGCTCTTGAGTATCCCGAGCGTGATCGGCGTATCCACCGCCATGCGGAAGAGGCCCACGATGAAGCCGACGATCATCGCCCAGAGGCAGCCCTGCCAGTTGAGCCGCTTCCAGAAGACGCCGAAGAAGAAGACCACGAAGATCGGCGGCGCAAGGTAGCCTTGAACGGACTGCAGGTAGCTGTAAAGCCCGTGGGCGCCCTTGACGACCGGCAGCCAGGCCAGCGCGATGGCCACCATCACCGCCGTGGCGATCCGCCCCATGCGGACCAGCTCGTGCTGCGTGGCTTTCGGGCGCAGCTTCTCATACAGGTCGACGGTGAAAAGCGTTGAACAGGCGTTGAACACGCCGGCCAGCGAGCCCATCAGCGCCGAGAGCAAACCTGCAACCACGATCCCGCGCAGGCCGGCCGGAAGCAGGTACTGGACCATCAGGGGGAAGGCGCCCTGCGCCGCGCCGGGCTTCGCAAAAGCCTCAGAGAGCTCGGGTATCTTACCGCTTTGGGCCAGCGCGTAACAGATCAGGCCAGGGATGATGAACAGGTAGACGGGAAACAGCTTGAGGAAGGCCGAGAAAATGCTGCCTTGCCGCGCCACGCGCTCGTTCGGGGCGCCCAGCGCGCGCTGCACGATGTACTGATCCGTGCACCAGTACCACAGCCCGATGACCGGCGCGCAGATCGCCATGCCGAGCCAAGGGAAGCGGTCGTTGAAGTACCAGGCGATGCGCCCCGTTTCCTTCACGGGCTCCCACGTGCCCTCCATTCCGGCCGGAATGAGCGGCTTCCAGAGGTTGAACATGTCGGAGCCGCAGATCGTGCGCAGTTCGTGCCAGCCGCCCAGTTTATTCAACCCGTAAAGCGTCAAGAGAGCCGAACCGCCGATCAGCACCACGACCTGCACGGCGTCATTGTAGGCCACAGCCCGCATGCCCCCCAGCACCGTGTAAAGCCCGGTCAGGAGGATGACCGCGATCGACCCGATCCAGAAGCTGTCGATCACGTGACCGCCGACATTCATCTGGATCTCCGGCAAAAGCGTAGCGAAGACCACGCCGCCTGCGAAGATGCCGACCGCGATCTTGGACACAATGAAGGTGATCAGCGACACAATGGAGAGCACATAGCGCGAAGCCGGCGAGAACCGCTTTTCCAGGAACTCCGGCATGGTGAAGACCAGCGACCGCATGTAGAAGGGCACGAAGACCCAAGCCAACACCAGCAGGCACCAGGCGTGCAGCTCGTAGTGCGCCATGGCCACGCCGTCCGAGGCGCCGGAGCCGGCCAAGCCCACGATATGCTCCGAGCCGATGTTCGAAGCGAAAATCGACGCGCCGATCACCCACCAGCTCAGGTTGCGTCCGGCCAGAAAGTAGTCGTCCGCCGTGTCTTTGCCCTTCTTCACGACCCACCACGCAACGCCAAGCAAAACCGAGAAGTAGAGCCCGATCATGAGCCAGTCGATGCCGGCGAGTGTGGGAGCGGCTGGCATGACAGCCGCCATGCAGAACAAATTGAACATAGTGTTACCTGCCCTGTTGGTGATTAGGATCAGAGTCTGTCATCGCTGACCATTTTTCTCGTCTTGAACCATCAATTTTCGCGCGGTCTCAGCATCAACATTAAATACCGTACCATGTCTGATGCCCGCTGGCAACGCCACGCTGACTGGCGCGAAGGTCACGAAGTCCTGCGTTTCCACCGCGCCGTAACCGCCCTTGTTGTACTTGTCGTAGTAGACCAGCCAGCGGCCGCCCGCCCGGATCACAGCGGGCCCCTCGGCCCACGCCTCGCGGTTGTCGGTGAACGCGGGCCCCGCCTTGCCCCAAGAACCCATCACGCCGCCCGCTGACCAAACCACATGCAGATTCTTCTCCGGCTTAGGCTCTTTGGTTTCGTCCTTGACGATCATCCCGTAGCGCCCGTCCTTCTTGAACAGAAAGGCGTCGATCACGTTGAAGCCGCCGTCATAGAACAGGCGTTTGGGCGACCACGTGTTGAAGTCTTTTGTAGTGGCCGCATAGATGCGGTGGTTGAGCCCGCCGTCGCCTTTGACCTGCGTCTCAGGAAAGAGCCCTTCGATCGTCGTCGCCCAGATCACCACGAACTGCTCCGATTCGCCGTCGTAGAAGATCTCCGGCGCCCATGTGTTCCGGGCTTTGGGCTCGGTCTCGTTGACGGGCACAAAGCGCTGAGCCGACCAGTCCAGCAGATTGGTCGAGTGCGCCACGCCGAACCCGTCGTCCTTCCACGACGACGTCCACACCATGTGATACACGCCGTCCGGGCCTCGGCAGACGCTGGGATCGCGGGTCAGTTTGCCGCCCACCTGCGGCACGAGAACCGGCTTGCCGCCGTTGGCCTCGCGCCAACTCAGCGCATCCTCGCTCAGCGCGAGGTACACGCCCGCCTCCCCGTTGCCCCGGAAGAAGCTAAACACGTAGCTTTCCGCGCCGCCCGCACTCGCCCTGACAGCGATGGCGAGCGCCACGGCGGCACAGCGGCGGAGGAACAAGCCTCGCTTTGGTTCACACCTGTTCATCAATGAGTGTCAGTGTAGCGCGAGCCCCCACTCTGCGCAATTGCACTTCCTGCAATTTTGATTGTCCTTTATGCAACCGTCTTGAGCCCCTCACTGTACGGGCGAACCACGCTACTGATTGCCGGCTTTGTTTCCACACTTCCGGAAGCGTGGAATTCTTGAGAACTGCCGCACATACGGTTTGCAGCAGAAGTTGAATGGCGTAGAGCATGTCGCTTCCGACTTGCCGTCGCCGCCGTACCTAAACTCCATTCTCAAGGGCTGTCCCCCACAACCCCATGACACACGCGTCATAGGCTCCGCCGTCCCGCCTGTAGTTCCGGCGCTGCGTCGCCGGAATCCGAGCTTCGCACGCCCCATCGCGCCATCCTTCCGCACCCGCCTCCGCCGACGCAGCGGCGGAGCTACAGCGCTTTGCACCCCCGTCTCAACGTAAAGTCTCCATCCTCTCTGACAAGCGGTTACGGCGCCTGCTCAAGCTCCAGCGTGAGCGACTAGTTCCCGGCCGGTTTCTCAGCCGCGCCCGACACGAGAACGAAGGGTATGTCCGCGCTCTCCGGCGCATCGGGCTTCGACGGATCAAACGTGCTGGCGTCATCCGCGAGCTGCTTGGCCAGCTCGGGCACCTTCGCCCGGATACCTTCGACCACGCACCGCGCCAGCTCGTAACCGCCGTAGACGCTGTGGTGCGTGTTGTCTTCGAGCGCCTTGTCTTGGCCGGGAAAGGTGTTCGCCGGATAGAAAACGAACGCCTGCTTGGATTTGTCCTCGCCGAGCGCGGCGTAGAGCGTGAGACTCATGGCGTGAAGGTCGATCACCGGCACGCGCTCCTCGGCGCCCACCCGCCGCACGGCTTCGGCGTAGTCGGCGAGCGTGGCCTGCGGCTTACCGTCGGACCACCGCCGCCGCTCCATCGGGGTCACCAGCACCGGGATGCCGCCCTTTTCGCGCGCCGCCGCGACGAAGCGCTTGAGGTTCGCCTGGTAGCTCGTGAAGGGGCCCGCACCTTTCGCCTTGTCCTTCTGGTCGTTATGGCCGAACTGGATGAACAGGTAGTCGCCCGGCTTCATCATGCTCAGGATCTTCTTGAGGCGCCGCTGCCCTTCGAAGGAGAACAGGGCCAAGCCAGACTCCGCCTGGTTCGACACGGAGACGCCGCGCCGGAGAAAGCGCGGCAGCAGCTGCCCCCAGCCGAAGTAAGGGCCCCGCGCCTGATCCGTGACGGTCGAGTCGCCGGCGATGAACAGCGTAACCGCGCCCTGAGCCGGCCGGATCTCGAGCGACGCGACGCCCGCTTGCGGGCCGTGGAACGCGAGGGTGAGCCGCTCGTCCCAGTCCGGCACAGGCGGCGGCCCCTTCTCGCGGTCTTTCAGCCCGGTCACGCCGCCGCCGCGGATCGCGGGCTTGCGCACATTGACGGTAAACGCGCGCGTCACAAACTCGCCCGGCGCGGTCGCCACCGGCTTCAGCATCAGGCGGCGCGACTCCGCCGTGACGGTGGTGAGCGTGGAGCGCGCCGGGTCGCCGAAGCGCACCGTCACCTCGTAGTCGGCCTCCTGCACGTCGACAGCGAACACCGGCGCATCGCTTACCGCCACAGGCAGAAGGAAGCCATAGCCGAGCGTGGCGTTGTAGGGCGCCTGCAGCGCGAGCTGCGTGAAGCCGGGCTGCGCCGGGCCTGAGCCGAAATCAAACTTCAACTCAGCCGCCAGCGCGGCGCAGGATAGAAAAAGCGTGCAGCTGGCGACAAGTCGGAACGGCATGCGTTGTTTCCGGCGAGGCTGATCGATGCGACCGCCGCTCGCGCCGTCCGCCCGCTTGTCGGCTCGTCCGGCTCGTAGCGCCGGACGTACTGGCAGGGACCGACGAAGTACGTCCGGCGCTACGAGCCGGACGACCACGTGGCGTACTAAAGTCGTGAGACAGCTGTGATCCTTCGCCGAGTCGTCGTGCCGCGTCAGCGCATCCCCCTCTGAGCGTCGTCTCACCGACCCGGCTCCGGTTTGAGGTAGCCGGCGAGCGGGCAGTCCTTCAGTCGCCGCAGACCCTCGACGACCGAGCGCGCGTTGAGTTCTGCGCCTTCGACGCTCGTGTGCGTGCCGTCGGCGGGCGTGAAGTACTTCGCCTTGACCTCCTCGGGCGTCTGCTTGGCGTACTCGCCCATGGTCAGCCGGTTGATATCCACCAGCGGAACCTTCTCCGCCTCGGCGACGGCGGCCGCTATCCGGACGAAATCGCTATTCTCCACGTCGCCCGGCATGACCGGCGCGCTCGGGCAGTGGGGAATCGGCGTGCAGAGAATCGGCGTCATACCTTTGGCGCGCGCGTCGGAGATGTACTTGCGCAGATACCAGCCGTAGGTGTGAACAATCTCCTTCTGCTGGGTGATCGGGTTGAAAATCTCCTGCGTCTCCTCTCCCGCGCTGCGGAGCGAGCCGCGCGCGCGGCTGGTGTCGTCGAGCGGGCCGCTGTCGTTATGCCCCATCTGGATCAGCACGAAGTCGCCCGGCTTGGCGGCCTTGAGGACGAGATCCCACCAGCCCTGCGTGATGAACGTTCGGCTGCTCCGGCCGCCGAGCGCGTGGTTTTCCAGGCGGATGCGGTTGGTCGCGAAGTGCGTGTCGAGCACGTCGCCCCAGCTGCGCTGCACGCGGTGCGCGTTGTGGACGGTGGAGTCGCCCACGATGAACAGCATGGGGTAGGGCCGGCTCGCGTCAACCAAGAAGCCCTTCGTGCGGGCCGGATCTTCGCTCACAGTCAAACACGCGGAATGCTTCGTCATCACCTTCTCCTGCGCCGCAAACGCTGAGGCGCCACACAGTAGCAGAACAAGCAGCAAAGGTATCTTATTCATGAGGGCCTCCTTTGTCGCCAAGACTCCGAACGGCAGGGCCGCGGATCCACTCCGCGGGCAGCGCGCCGGGGCCGACGGCGGACTCGACGCAGGCGCGCGAGGCGTCGTACAGTTCGCGCATGAGCGGGATGGGGCTGCCCAGCGAGGGCGCGCCCGGGAGCTGGCCGAGCGGCACGTCGTAGCAACTCAGCTTCAGAGAGGGGTCGAACTGGAAGAGCTTCTTTCGCTGGGCCTGAATCACGTCGTACGCGTGCGCGAGGAAACGCATCTGCCCGGGATCGGTGGTCAGCATCTCCGCCTCGTGGCGCAGGTAGCGGTAGCGCCAGAGGCTCTCGTCAAGCGCTTTGGCGCAGACGGCCCACTCGCGCAGCCAGCCGACGCGCGTCTCTAATTCGGCGGCCTGCTCGGGCTTCAGGTGAGGCTTGGCCTGCTCCAGATCGCGCTGCATCTCGCCGATCTGCCGCAGGCACTCGTCCTTCTCCGCGACGACGCGTGCGACGTTCTCCAGCGTCGGCTCCAGGCTGCGCCGGCCTTCGGGAAGGAAGTAGCGGTTGGTGTACTTGAGCAGCGTCTCGCGCCGGGCGATGGTCTTGGCGAAGCCGGAATTGGTGTCGCTGCCGAGGCCCAGCGTCGAGAAGAGCCGGTTCACGGCGGCCTCTGAACGGCGAAGCGCGCGCACCACGTGCGGCGCGGCCTTTGCTCCGAAGAGCGGCGTGGCCCAGTCCAGCCAGACCCGGTCGAGGTCGGCGTCCGGCTGCCACGACAGCTCGCGCCACGCGCGGACGTTGATGCTGTTAGCGATGTCGTCCAGCAGGTCGTAGCGCGCTTGGTGCGTACCGCCGAGGTAGAGGCTGACGCCGCCGGAGGGGCCGACCAGCGCCAGGCTCCTGCGCATCGTCTGGGCCGTGTGGTCGACCGTCGAGGCGGGAAAGTAGAAACGGCCCGTGGTCTGGCCGGTGATCTGCCACTCGGCGATCTCCGCGTGCGGCTTGGCCTGGCCGAGCAGCGGCGAGAAGCGCGCGTCCGGCTGGCAGTCGGCGTGGTAGACCTTGGTCTGGATCAGAATATCGCGAGGCGTCTCGGCGATCACGCGCGCCCAGAGGCTGGTGCCGGCGCCGCCGAAGTGGTCGTAACCCGGCGCGTGGACCCACTCCTCGCCGAGCCAGTGCGGCACGCCTGACGACCAGGTGCGAACCACGAGCCTTTTGCCCACGGGCGCCAGCGCCGCGTGGTAGTGGCTCACGCACGCCGCGAGCTGGTTCGGGAACAGGCTGAGCCCGTTCTCCCGACAGCGCTCGCACTGGCAGTTGATGCCGTAGTGATCCCAGAAGGTGGCGTACAGTCCTGCGCCGGGCGTCTGCTGCGCATACTCGCGCACGTAGGCCTCGACGATTTTCCACGTCGCCGGGTCGGACGGGCACAGGGCCGCGCGCTCCCACGACTGGGTGGCGGGCGTGCCCTTCGCCGACGGAAAGGCCTTGAGGGCGGCTTCCAGCAAAGCGGGCGACCAACGCGCCATGTCGTTGCCATAGAGCATCGGGTAGAGGTCGACGTCGGCGTCGCGGCACGCCTGCGCGAAACACGCGCCGCGCGCCGCTTCATCAGCCTGCCGCCGGCGCAGCTTGGCCTGCTCGGCCGGCGCGAGCCGCTCAAAAGCCTCGGGGAGCGTTTTCTCGAGCGTGACGAACCCGGACTCTCCGCTCAGCACGATGTTACAGCCCAGCTCGGCGACGAACTCCGCCACGCTGCGGTGCGTCTTGAAGGCGGCGCTGCGGATCGCGAAGGCCGGATCGCGCGTCAGCGTTCCGCTCGCGCGGCCGCGCCAGAGGTGGACGTCGCCCGCGGCGAAGAGCAGCGAGCGCGGCCGCGCGCCGCAGAGGGTTGCGCCGCCAGCTCCGAAGGTCGCGGTGTAACCGTCGTGCCGCAGCGCGGCCTGGTTCGTCACGACGCTCAGCACGAGCGTGCCGGGCGCCGCGGCCGGCTGCGCCGCGGACTGAACCGCGCCCGCGGGCAGCGCCAGCCGCTCCGCGATAAGCGCGGCAGCCGCGCGCACCGCCGGGTGGGCCTCAGACGAGACGATGATGCGGTCGAAGGCCAGCGCTTGCCTGATCGCTCCTGTGACGGCGAGTGAAACGACGATCCGTAGAAAGAACTTCATGTGAACACTTTAGCAACAACTGATCCTATTATCAAACCGGCCTGCGACCGCGTGAACTGTGTTGAAAGCCCGATTTGGAGTGCGGTGACAACCAAAGGGCGGCGCCGCTTTTCCGGCCCGTGCAACGCAAATCAGCGTCGCGCGGAGCATCGCTTGCCGCCGCGCTCCAAACCTCAAATCGCTTCCCGCGCCCTGCCAGACGCGTTACAGAAGGTTGACCAAGGTTCCACCTGTGCTCTTCAGTTGCAGGTTGCCGTCGGTGGCCACCAGCCGCACTTTTAACTCCGCAGGCACGCCATCGAGCACAAAGCCGCTCGTGTCGGCAATCCCGATCCCGTTGACGAGGGTGCGGGTTCCGCCGCTGTACCCGGCGAGCACGTTCAACTTGACCGTCACCGTGCCGTTCCGGGTGAAGGCGCCGCCGGTCATCACGATCGCGTCGGCCGTCGCGCCCACATCGAACGTTAGAACGTTGCCTTCGTTTAGCGTGAGGCCGCCGTTGATTGACAAGGTCTCAGCCGCGTTGTTCGTCAAGCTGATGGCCGCGGCACCGGTAGCAAGCGTGACCGAGCCGCCGACAGTGCCCGAGCCGCCAAGCTTCGCGACCGCCGCGACCGACACTGCACTTGCCGTCAGCGTGCCGTCCACATCCAGCGTGCCGAGATTTACGGCCGTCGCACCGGTATAGGTGTTGTTGGTGCCCGTGAGCGAGAGCGTGCCAGTGCCGACTTTCGTCAGGGCGGTCGCGCCGGTGCTGTCGGCGATCCTGCCGGCAAAGGCGGAATCCTCGTTCCGCGCGCCGACCTGGTAGGTGCAGATGCGTCCGCCCACATCCGAGCCGGAGGCCAGCGTGCTGTTTGTCGCGCCGGAGAGCGTTCCGATCGAGAACGAGCAGCTGCCATAGAAATGATTGTACAAGTACATGTCCACCTCGTTGCCGAGATAGACCGACGCCATCGGCAGGCCGAGGTTGCCGTTGTTGAAGCGCCAACTGTCATCCGTGTCACGGGCCGAGACGTTGATCTGGCCTGAGAAGCCGGACCAGTTGCCGCTGATGTCTCCGCGGATGTAATTCACTCGGATGTTCAGCGCGCCGCCGCCCGTGAGCGTGCCGCTGAGGGTGCCGCGCGCACTGTGCCAGATCGTTGCGGTTTGGCCGGCTTGCACGACGAGGCTGTTGGCCAACGTCGAGGCGTTCGCATCGCCGGGATCGTTGCCGTCGGAGGTATAGAGCGCCAGCCGGGCGTTGTTGGTGATGGCCACCGCGCCGGAACCCAAGCCCAGGCTTCCTGCGCGTGTGGTAGCCAGAGAAACGACTCCGCCGCCGATCACCGTTCCGCCGACGTACGCATTGGTTGTGTTGATCGTCAGAACGCCCGCGCCGCTCTTCGCCAGCGCGCCGTCGCCGCTGATGAGGCCGCCAAGCGTCAGGTTGTTTCCGGCGCTGTCCACAGTCGCCACCGCTCCGGCGGCGACGCCGATGTTATTGGTCACAGTCAAGCCGGCCGCGCCCGCGCGCAGCGTGTAGCTCTCGTCAACGCTCACGTCACCCGCGCCCAGCGCGCTGCTATGCCCGACTTGGACGATGCCGCCGCCGCCCAGCGTGGTGCCGACCGAGCCGGCCGCCGGGCCGTAGGCGTTGCTTCCCAAGAGCGCCAGTGTACCCGCGCCGCTGACGGTCAGCGTCTTGCTGTCGCCCGTGTTGCCGACGGCTCCGGAGATCGCCAGCGACGCGCCGTTTGTCACGCTTACGGCAATGTTGTCATTCAGCGAGAGCGCCGTCTGGATCTCGTTCGCCGCGCCTCCGGTCACGTCGAGGTCAGCGCCGGTGCCGGCCTTGTCCAAGGTGAGCGTGTAGCCGCCGTTTGCGATCACGAAAGAGTTCGCGTTGTTGAAGAGGAGCGAGCCGACGTTCTCGTTGGCGTCCAGCGTAACGGTGCGTAGCGCAGCGCCGGTGCCGAACGTGGCCGAGTCTCTGGCGTTCCGCGGCGGCATCGTCCCGGACTCGGCGGCCCAGTTGCCGGCGTCCGACCAGTTACCGTCGGAGCTGCCAGTCCACGTGCCCTTGTTGACCGACGCGTCACTGGTGATCGTGAGGGTGAGCCAGCCCCCACTGACGCCAAAGGCGTACGAGAAGCCGGGCTCGGGATTGGCGACGTGCGGATTGAAGGCGTCCGAGCTCGTCCAGTCGCTGTTCAGGTTGCCGCTGCCGTCCGTACCGCTGCCGCTCAGGGCGCCGCTGTACTGAATCAGGTTGTAGGTTCCCGGCGTGGCCCAGGCGGTGCTGCCGCCTTCCGCGTAGAGGCCGAAGGTGCCGCCGTTGACGACCAGTCCGTCCGACGTCGTGACAACGGCCTGGTCGTTCGCGGGCGTGCTGTTGAACTCGAAGCTGTTGGTCGCCCCGCCGTTCAGCGTCAGCGTGCTGAGGGTGAGCGTGCCGACGCTGCCGCCGGGCGCCAGGCCGCCGCCGGCGTTGGCGGTCACCGCACCGCCGACGCTGCCCGTGCCGCCCAGCAAACCGCCCTCCAGCGTGACCGCGCCGGCGCCGGTGGCCGAGCCGCTGGCGTTGTTCGCCAGCAGGCGGCCGCCGCTAACCGTCGTACCGCCTTCGAAGGTGTTGGCTTGGGTGAGGGAGAGCGTGCCGTTGCCGCGTTGCGAGAGCGAACCGCTGCCGCTGATCACGCCCGCGTACGTCACATCGTCGGACCGCTTGAAGGCCAGCGTGCCAGCGACGGCGATGCCTGAGGCGTCCGCCGCCCCCAGAGTGCCGGACGCGCCGCCGTTACCGACCTGAACCGTGCCGGCGCTAATCGTGGTGCTGCCCGCGTAGGAGTTGGTGCCGGCCAAGATGAGCATGCCGTCGCCCGTCTTGCTAATCGCGCCGGTTCCCGAGATCGTCGAAATATCGCCAGCCAGCGTGATGTCGTGCGCGACGCCGGCGGCGTCCGCCGCCTGAATCGTCACCGTGCCGTTGAGCGTGACGCCGAGGCTCGTGCTCCAGTCGGCCTTGGCGCCCAGCGTACCGGAGTTGAGGCAGATCTTGGCGTTGTACGCGCCTACCGCCGTGTTTCGAACGATACCACCACTGCCCAGGTAGAGCGTTCCGCCAGCCAGCGTCACGTAGCCGTTGCCGCCCACCGTGTCCGAAGAAGCGCCGAAGCCGATCTTCTCGAACGCCGTTATGCCGCCTGGCATGTAAAGGTCCGCGCTGTTCGCGGTGGTGCCGTTGTTGACCGCGATCTGCAAGCCTGTCGCGCTGTTGGAGTTGGTGTACGCGCCACCGTTCACCTGGAAGATGGAATAGCGGCTGTTGGTCGTCCGGCCGAGCACCAGCGGCCCGGCCATCGTGACGGCCCCGCCGTCGATGCGCATAGTCGCGCCGGAGTTCTGGTAGCCGATATAGCTGGTCGTGCTCGGTGCCGTGAAGGTGACGACGGTGTTCACCCCGTTCACGTAAAACCCGCTGCCGGTCGCGGCGGCCGAGGACGGCACGCCGATGGCGCTGACCGAAGCCGGATAGGCGTTGCGCCCGATGACCAGAACGGTGGCGGTCACCGAGCCGCCTGTCACGAGGAACCCCTCGCCGCCGCCGGAACTCTGGAAATTGATCCCTCCGTTCAGACTGAGCGCACCGTCGCCCGCCTTGGTCACGATGCGCGCCGTGCCGCTCGCGCCGACCCCCGTAGCGAACGCCAAGGCTCGTCCGGCGCCCACATTCCAGGTCTGGTTGCCGACGATGCCGATCCCGCAGTTGACCGTCACGTCCTGATTGGCGTTGGCCATGTTGATGCCAAGGGTTGCCAGATTCAGGGTGTTGCCGCTCAGGATGGTCGCCGGCCCGGCCATGGTGCAGTCGAACTGCAGGCCGCCGAGCGCGAGGTTCACGCCGCCCAGCGTCAGTGCCGCCAGATTGCCCGCCAAGCAGGTCGCTTCAAATTCGCCAACGTCATTCGTCGCTGGCGCGGCGCTCCAGTTGCTGGTGTTCGCCGCCATGGAGGCGGTGTTCAACTTGGCCACGTTCACCGCCTCAGCCGGCGCGCACGCCAGCAGAAAGCCGAAGGCGGCTAACGAGAGGGCCAAACAAGTCTGCCTGCCGACACACATTTGCTTCGTCATGATAAACTCCTTATCTATACGGCATGAGTATTCCACAGAAGGCGGCTCAGCGTAAGATGTCATTTTGCGACAAAAGGTGCTCTTTTGCGACAAACCGCTTGATCGCGAAGAGGCCCGTCATGTACCATACTGGCGATGAGTGCGAGAGCATGTAAACCGCGTCGTATCGCGCTGGCCTTTCCGAGCATGCTGGTGGTCGCGGAAAGCATGATGCATGGCATTCTCGACTTTGCCCGCGCGCGGAGCGGGTGGTCCTTCACGCGGCTTCCCGAGCAGATCGACCCGACGGCTTCTTGGCTCAAAGAGTGGCATGGAGATGGAGCTTTCGCCGTGGCAACCACGCCCGAAGATGCGCGCCTGTTGCACACGCTGCGATTCCCCGTAGTGAACTTGATGGGCTACGTCCCGATGCTGGCGATTCCTACGGCCACCCTTAACCATCGCGCCATCGGGCGCCTTCAGGCCGAACATCTGATCGAACGCCGCTTCCGGCGGCTCGCCTACTACGGCGTGAGCGACCTGTGGTTCAGCCGCGAGCGCCTGGCCGGATTCTGCGAAGTGGCGGAGGCGGCGAAGGTAAAGGTCGCCCCGTGGCTGGTCGCCTCGGGCATCCAAGCGCGCTCCCGCATTACGGGCCAGCAGGCGGAGCTTGTCCGTTGGCTGCGTCAGTCGACACCGCCCTTCGGCGTGGCAGCCAGCAACGACCTGCGGGCCTGTATGGTCTTGGAGGCGTGCGCAACAGCAGGACTTCGCGTGCCGGAGGATATCGCGGTGATCGGCGTGGACAACGACCCCACCGTCGCGCCGTTCTCCACCCCGCCCCTCACCAGTGTCGCGCGGAATGATCGCGAGCTGGGCTTCCTCGCCGCCCACTTGCTGGACGACCTGATCGAGGGTCGGAAGCCAAAGGAACTGTGCGTGCAAATCCCGCCTCTCGGCGTGGTCACCCGACGTTCCACCGAAACGCTGGCTGTGGACTCTCCCGAAGTCCGCACGTTGATTCAAGAGATCCGGGCGCACCTGCCGGAGCCCTTCGGCGTCGAGTTCTTGCTGGCCAGAGCCCAAACCTCCCGCCGCCAGATCGAGCGGCTTTTCCTCCAGGAGACCGGCTATTCTCCGTACACGCTGATCAACCGGATCAGGATCGAACACGCCTGCGCCTTGTTGTCCATGCCGGACAAGCGATCCCTCACCTCCATCGCGAAAGCCTGCGGCTTTGTCGAGCTGCGCCGCTTCTCGCTCGTGTTTAAGCAGCAGAAAGGCCTCTCCCCGCGAACCTTCCGCCAGCAGGCCCTGACAAACAACCTGAGCCCTTAGCGCCTCTGTACCTTCGATTCCACACTTTGCAACGTGTGGAATGACCGGCCGCCCGCCCGGCTATCCAAGAACCTCTTTCACGAGGAGTGCTGTTTATCGAGCCTGTACCCGGCCCCCCCCCGTTGCCAGAAACGACTTTTTCGTCCAGGCTCTAGTCCGCGCCCGCCACGCGCGGCGCCGCAACGTTGCGGCAGTCCTCCAGCTTGATCGGCTTGGCGTCTTGAACGTCAACCGCGACCTCTTCCATCGTCCAATCAGTCGCATGCTGGATGCGGCCGGCCTTGCGGGCTTGGATGCTGATATTCGCCAAGCTTACCGCGCGAATCGGCTTCTCGGGGTCTGCGCAAACGTCGAACGCCTGCGCGGCCCCCCTCGCCGTAACGTTTGAAATCGAGATGTTGCGATATTCGGGGACGCCCCGCGCCGCAGGCTCGACTTTCTGCCTCAGCGTCTTCCAGTGCGGAGGCATGTCCGACTCCCGCAGGTCGTCCGGGAGCGGATAGTCGTAGACCATGCCGGCGCCGCCGACCACGAACGGGTTCTTCACGCCCTCCATGACAATCTCGCGGATGCGGATATCCTCGACCACGCCGCCGCGCGGCAGCGCCAGCTTGAAGCGCAGCCCCGTGCGCGTGCCCAGCGCCCGGAGATTGTACACCTCGACGTTCCGAATGCCCCCGCTCGTCTCGCTGCCCAGCGTGAACATGCCGTGTCCTTCGCGCGTGACGCAATCGCGGATCACGACGTTCTCCGTGGGGCGGTTCACGCGCAGCCCGTCGGCGTCGCGGCCGGCCTTGAGGCAGATGTTGTCGTCGTAGCACGAGATGTCGCAGTTCTGGATCAGCACGTCTCGGGACGAGTCCACGTCGATCCCGTCCGAACTGGGGCCGTAGCCGCCGATGTTATTCCGAATGGTCACGCCGTCCACGGTCACCCGCGCGCAGTAGAGCAAATGCAGCGTCCAGAACGGCGAACGCAGGATCGTGACGCCGCTGACCGTCACGTCCTCGCAGTCTTTGAACAGCACCGCCGGAGGCCGACGGCAGTCGAAGTCCGCCGCCCAGCGCAGCCCGCGCCGCTCGTAGTCGGCGCGCAGGCCGCCCTTGCGGTCGTCGCCCCAGTACTTCCGCCACCAGTACGAGCCGTCCCCGTCAAGCACGCCTGTGCCGGTCAGCCGGACGTTCCGCTGGCCGACCGCGTTGACGACCGCGGCGAGCCACGGCATCTCGATTCCGGCCACACGGTAGGGAATAACCGGATACGCAGCCTCATCTTGCACGGCCCGTAACGTCACACCCTCGTCCAGGCGCAGCTCCACATTGGCTTTCAGGAACAAGGCACCCGTCACGTTCGTCCCGCTCGGGAGCGTCACCACGCCGCCCCCCGCGGCCGCCGCCGCATCAATCGCTTTTTGGATGGCGGCGGTAGACACGGCCACGCCATCGGGCTTGGCGCCGTAAGCGGCCGCAGCGAAAATAGCCGTGCGCGCCTGGCCTGAGTTGGAGTCGGCCACAGCCTCCGCCGCACCGGCCGGCGCACACGAGGCGAGCAACAAGCTGCCGGCCACAAAACGGCGTCTCAGCAGACGCCCAAGGCTTGCGAAAATTCGACACGTCATGGTCTCATTGTACTGCCGAACCGCACCCGTGTCAAAGCGGCTGCCCACACCCGGCCAGACGCTCTGGCGCGCGTGCGGGTGCGAAATGGACAATCCGTGTTTCTGGAACTGCAAATGCCTTTTGGAGCACGCCAGATTAGCTTTTGAGTTCGTTTTAGGATTAAGTTCGGGGTTGAACGCATGGCCCATCCCCACAATGTATGACTCAAGACACGTGCGACAGCGCCGCAACCGCCGCACGCACCCCAAGTCTACGGTCACACGCGCACAGCCTACTGGATCAGGATCAGGAGGCCGCGGCTCAGCAGGCGCACTTCGCCCGTGGCATTCCTGTAAACGACCTGCCAGCGGCCGCCGTCCAGATTGGTCGAGGCGAACCGGCCGGTCAGACAGCCCGGAGCGCAACTTGCGATGACGTACTGCTTGCCGGCCTTGAGCTGGGCGAGATCCTGAATGTGCAGGGTTGCGCCCGTGACATTCAGGCTGCCCAGCACCTTCAGCAGGTCGCACGACCCGTCCGCCGCCATATCCGTCAGCAGCGTTCCGGTCAGCGACGTCGAAGCCGCCGACGTCAGCGTGCCGATCACATTCGTGCCGCCCGGCGCGACCGTGCCGCTGACCGCCAGCGTCCCGTTCGTCACGAGCCCGCTGCCGCTGAGGCCAGCGAGGGACTGAGCGTGCCCGCCGAGGTCGAGGGTCGCGCCTCCAGACAGGGCGACCGCGGTGCCCACCGGAAGAACGCTTGCAGCAGGCAGCACGTCCGGGCCGAGAACAGAGTTCGCTGCAAGCTGCTCCTGCGTCAGCGCAGCGTTCCAGATACGGACCTCGTTGTAGCTTGCGCTGGCGTCGTTGTCGTTGTACTGCGAGTGCCCCAGCCACATGTCCCGCTGAATGAGATCTGCCAGCGTGAAGTTCACGCTCATGGAGCCGTTGGTCAGGGTCGCTCCCGCCGCGTCCATCTTGTACCACTTGAACAGCGTGCTGCCGCCCGCACCGGCTCCGGGCGTAATGACCAGTGCGATGTGGTACTCCTGGTTCAGGGTGTAGGGCGCCATCGTGTTGTTGCCTTGGGCGGCCGGCGTATTCGGCTTGACCTCCACGCGATCGGTCGTCAGGCTGGTACCTTGCGTCCAAGTCATAATGAGGTTGGTGGTCTGACTCACGCCGAAGTCGAAGATTCGGCTCCAGTTCTGTATCGCGTGCTGGGTCGCCCAAAGCTCGATGGTCACCGGCGCGTTATTGGTGGGTAGAATATTCGCGCCCAGCGATATATACGACGTATTCCGTGCGCCTCCGGCCAGCCGGTACTGCTGAGCGCCAACGGTCACGGCACCGATTGCGCTCGCAGGGGATGCGCCCGCAGAGTCGAGCGCATTCCCGTTGAAGCTCCAGCGGTGTTTCAGCGGAGAGCTTAGCTGAACCCGACCGCCCTGAATCGATGTCGCGCCCGCGAAGCTGCTGCTGCCGGAGAGCGCCAGCACCCCCGCGCCGGTCTTGACCAGACTGGCCGCGCCTGCGAGCGACGCGTCGATCGTTCCGGAGTCCGTGACCGTCACGGAGGCGGCGTTCAAGGAGCCTCCCTCGATCGTGCCGCCGTTTACCGTCACGGCGCCGTTGGTCACCGTGAAGCCGCCCAGGCTATAAGTTCCGCCAGCCACGTTCACGCTTGCACCAACCGGAAGCGCATTCGCCACGCCCAGAATCAGCAGGCCGTTGCTGATCGTGGTCGTTCCCGCGTAGGTGTTCGTCCCAGCCAGCGTCAGCATGCCCGAGCCCAGCTTGGTGAGGCCGCCGCTGGCATTGGCCGACAGCGCGACCGTCCCCAGCGTAGCCGCAGCCGTGTATCCGCCGCCTGCCAGCGCAACCGTTGGCGCGGTCGTGTAGCCAAAGCCCGGGTTCGTGATCTGGATCGCCGTGACCGTGCCCGCCGCAGGATTAATGACCGCGCGCGCCGTGGCGCCCGTGCCGCCGCCACCGCCAGAGAACACCACGTACGGCTCGCCGATGTAGCCAGCGCCGGAGCCGGTCAGCGCGACTGAAGTCACGCCGCTGCCGGGAGGGGCCAGAAGAGACTGCGGCACGCGCACATTCAGATTCGTCGTGTCGATCGCCGCCCCGCCTGGATAGACGTAAGCCCCGTTGAGATTCTGTATCAGGTTCAGCAGGGTAGCTGCGGCCTGAACCGTACCGCCGTTGAGATTCAGATAGGACGAACCCGTGCCCGTTGTCTTGCTGATGGTGGTCGCACGGAACACGCCACCCCGGAGGTTCAAGAAGTTGTTCGGCGTGCTCGACATGAAGCGGAAGCCGCCTGCCGCGGCATTGAGCACCCCGCCGTTCACATTGATTTCGCCCCGTCCGGCGGCGTTTGCCCAGCCTACGCCGAAATTGGCGGGGGCTGTCAGCTCGCCGCCGTTCAGGTGAATATATCCCGTGCCCCCGTTGCGCCCGCAGAACAGGTAGAGCGTTGGCGTCGGAGCGAAGACACCGCCGTCCAACGTGAGGACGCCAACGCCCGTCGCATTGTAGCCAACCGCGATCTCATTCCCCCTGAACAGTCCGTCGGTCTGACGGAAGTATCCGTAACTCGACTCGCCGATATCAACGCCACCCATCACGGCGACGCCCATATTGGTGAGCACGCCTCCCGTCAGATAGACAGCCCCGGCGGACGGGCTGAACGTGCCGATCTTCAGGTACCGCACGCTCAGGTTCGTCGCGACGTTCGCCACGCCGCGCGCTCCGGTTCCGTTGCCGACCACGAAGTCGTAGGCGTTTGAAAGGGCTGTCGGCCCGCTGACGTTCAGGCGCGCCGCCCCCGCGACCGTCAACGCTCCATTGACCGCCGTGACGCCCGCCGCATTCGTAATCGTCAGCGTCCCGCCGCTTACCGTCACCGCCCCTAGGACATTGCTGCTGGCGGGGCCCAGGGTCAGCGAGCCCGCGTTGACTGTTGTGAGGCCGAGATAGACGTTTGTCCCCGCCAGCGTCAGATCGCCCGCGCCGCCCTTGGTCAGCGCTCCCGTGCCCGTGCTGTTGCTCACATTGCCGGCAATCGTCACTGCCGCTCCCAACGCGTTCACGTTGATCGTCCGCGTGCCGCCGGCCAGATCCAGCCCGTTCAGCAGCGTGAGCGGCTGGTTCGCGCCAACTTCGTTCAGCAACAGCGCGCTCGGGTTGAACAGGCCGCCCCCCCACTGGAGCATCGAGGCGGCGCCCCCGACATTCACCGTCAACGGCGCGTTGAACGCGCTGAACCCGCTCGCGCTGCCGGACACTAGGTTGACCTGGCCGGCGTCTGCGCCCAGCGTGGGAGAAAGTGTTCCGCTTGCGGCCGAGAGCGTTCCCCCGTTGAGCGTAACATTGGTCGCGCCGGGAAGCCCGGCTCCGAAATCGGCCTGAAGAACACCGCCGTAGACGATACTCCCGCCCGTGTAGGTGTTGTTGCCAGTCAGCTTCAGCGTGTTCAGCCCCATCTTCACCAGGCCGTGCGACCAGCCGATGTTCGCGCTGTTCGTGAAGTTGCCCCCGGTGGTGTCGTAGCCGAAGAATGAATCCGCACTGAGGGGCACGTTTGCCCTCGTCGTCGCGATCTGCGCGTCGCTCCATGCGCCAGCTCCGCTAACGCCAACCGCTAAGCCGCCGCCTGCGCTGACCGACACGCGCCCGGGCTGATCATACCCCGGCAGCGAGCCCGGCTTAAGGGCAGAGAGAATGCCGCCGCTGACGGCCGTGTTCCCGGCATACGTGTTCGCCCCCCCCAGCGTCAGAAGACCTGAGCCCAGCTTGGTGAGGCCTCCCGTGCCACCGCCATCCAACAGATTCTGAGTGACCGTGATCGCATTGTTGCCCGAGTCGATGAGCGCGCCGCCGCCGCGAACATACGCTGAAGAAAGACCCTGGAAGAACGCGCCGTTGTTCACTCCTGCTCCGCGCGCCACCAGCGTGCCGCCGTCGAAATTGAACGTGCTCCGCCCGCCCTGCGAGAGGACTTCGGGCGTAGAGATCACGCCTCCCTGGCTCAGCCAGACCGTACCGGTCGAGCCGGCGAAGTTCATCCCGACACGTAGCCCGCCGCTGAGATTGACCACGCCCGCATTGGTGACTGTCAAATGACCAATCATCTCCTCGCCCACAATCAGCCGGTTGTTCGCGTTGATCTGGTTGAACGTGCCGCCCGCGACCGTCACCGTGCCGTTACCGCCCGGCGCATAACGCCCGAGCACCATCCACTGATTCCCCGTCACAGCTCCCCCGGTCTGTGTGAAGGCTCCGATGCCGCGGCCGCCGACCTGGAAATTGCCGTTGCCGACGAGCAGCGACAGGGAGCCGTCGGACATCGCATAAGAGCCGACGCCGCCGACGCCAAAGCCCACGCCAAACGAAGGATCGGCGACGGCTGTAACCATGATGTCGCCCCCGGTCTGCGTCACACCGCCTGTTCCCGTGTTGCCCACGTAGAAAAGGTTGTTCGTCAGCGTGCCCGCCAGCATCTCGAACGCGCCGCTCGATCCCGCCACATCACCGAGGCTGAACGTCCCAACAGCGGCCGTCCCGCCGTCGAACTGCGCGGTGCCGCCGTTGGCGACCGTCGCCGGCTGCCCCGCCGCCGGCACGCCCGTGTCCCAGTTGGCGGCGTTGGTGAACGATCCCACAGAGCCCACCCACGTGGCAGCGTACGCCTGAGCCGACAGGAACCCGGCGACCGACAGCCAGAAGACGCGCCGCAGACTACACACCCGCCCACCCGTTTGCGTGATCATGAGACTCTCCTCGTTGTTTGACAGACGTAGCATTCAAATTTCGTTTTAAAAAATACCGCGAAACGTCCTGGGCAGCAATTGTACTTCATGCAAACTAAATTGCATTTTTCGCAGCGGCTCAGCGGCCGGCGGCCTCCGACACCGCCCACTCGTAAACTCCGGACGAGAACTTCGGCGGAAGCTGAACCTCCAGCCGCAGGGCCGAGGTCGTGACCGGCGCGAACGCGACCTCGACCGGCTTGCCCTTCGCCACCGGGTACTCCGCCACACCGGCGACCGGCTCCCACTTGCCGTCGGCCGTGCGGTACGCGAGCCGCCAAGAGGCCGGGACTCTACATTCGCCGCGCCCAGTATCGTCGAACCACGAGACCGTGCAGGCCTTAACGGCCACCGGCTTTGCAAAGTCGTACTGCAGCCACTCCGCCGTGCCCTTGTGCGGCCAGAAATCGAAGTTGCCGGCCGCGTGATCCTTCTCGCCCTTCGGCATCTCCGTATCGTTGACGGCCGCGGGGTCCATGCCGCCGCGGCAGAAAGATACCGTCAGCTCCGCCTGACCCGCCAGCGTGTTGATCCCGGCCTTGTCGCGATTCTCAAGCAGCCAGACCTGAGAGGCCCCGCCGCGGTTCAGGCGAGCGTAGTTCGGAACCGCCGAGAACCCGCCTCCCTCGAGCACCATCACGCCGCCCAGCAGAGCAGGCTTCCAGACCGGCTTGAGCTCAACGTCCGGAGTCAGCACCGCCTGCTTGATCGGCTTCGGGTGATCGACGCTCTCGAAGTTGTAGACCAGCGGCCCGCGCTGCACGGCCACCCGCCCGCGGTTCGCGGCGACCCGCTCGTCGCACCGCACCCGCTGCACCTCCATCAGCAGCGACAGCTCCACGCGATCCCCAGCCTGCCACGTCCGCTGCAGGCACGCGTACCCGCTTCGCACCGTGACCGGCTGTGCCTGGCCGTTGACCGTGACGCTGAACGTGCCCTTGCGCTCCGGCTCAGCGGTGTAGAGTTCGCTCTCCGTGCGGTCAGGTATGCGCAGCGCCAGCGTGAACGATGCGGGCGCGGCAGGGTAGACGGTGACCCGGACCGAGCCCTCCCACGGATACTGCGTTTCCTGTCGGATGCGCAGCGCGGTTCCCGCGACGCCCTCAATCGTCCCCTCGCTGTCCACGAAATGGTTGACGTAGAGCGCGTCCCGCTTGCCGCCGAGCGAGTACATCAGATCCTTGACCGCGATCAGCGTGCGCGGTATGTTTCCGACGCAGCAGGGGCACCCGTGCCACGGGTAGCGGGCCTGGCTGGAGACCAGCGGATTCTGGTAGTAGAAGTTCGTGCCGCTCAGCTCGACCGCCCCCAAGACGTTGTTGAACAGCGCGCGCTCCTGCACATCCACGTAGTGCGCGTCCGTGTGCAACCGGTGCATCTGTTCAGCCCAGAAGCTGAGTCCGCACCCCGCGCAAGACTCGCAGTAGGCGTTGTTGGGAAGCTCGAAGTCGCCGCCGAACGCCTCGCCGCTGTGCGATGCGCCCACGCCGCCCGTGAGGTAGTGCTTCTTGTGGATCGCGTTCGCCCAGATCCGGTCCGCCGCCGCCCCGAACGCGTCGTCGCCCGTGAGCCGCGCGACGTCCGCCATGGCCGCGTAGAAGTAGGTCGCGCGAACCGCATGGCCCAGCGCCTCTGACATCTCGACGGCGGGCTTCTCCGATTGGTTATAGACGTTCGGCTCGATCGTGTGCTGGTGGCTCAGGAAGTGCTTGGCCAGCGCAATGTACGCCTCGCCTTTGCCCGCGCCCTCGCTCGCGTTCGCAGCTTCGCCCAGCCGGCAGAGCGCGTGCTCCAGGCCGGGGTGCCCGTTCTTCCAAGTCCGCTTCGGCGCAGGTCCGAAGGTGGCACTCAGAAGATCCGCGCATTTCAGGGCCGCGTCGTAGAGCCGCCGGTCTTTGCCGCCGGTCATCCGGTAATGCGCGATTCCCATTTCGAGAAAATATCCCATCACGTAGAACTCGTGGTCGCCGATCGCGGTGAAGCGCGGCCGCTTCTTGAGCGTGTGGAACGAGTGGATGTAGCCGTCCGGCCCCTGCGCCGCGAGGATGATCGGGATCCACTCCTCGACCTTGGCCCGCAGCGCCGTCTGCGCCGCGGCCAGCGCGGCGTCGCCCGCGGGGTCGACTTCGAGCGCCAGGCAGATCGCCTCGACCGTGTTGTAGATGTAGGCGTCGCTCCACGGACAGCCGCGGAACGCGACCGACGGCGGCTTGCCGGCCAGAACCTCTCCTGTCGCCACGAGGTTGAGCAACTCCTGCCCCTCCCCGCCTTTCTCCATCTGTCGGACGCAGTGCGGGATCCATTTCTCCGTCTGGAGTTTGGCCTGCTGCTTCCAGAACCCGTTGATCTTGATTGTCTGAAACCGGACCGGCTCAAGCGTGTCGGCCGCAGCAGCGGCGCTTACTAAACCGATGGCGATTGCTGTCCAAGTGGTGACGGCCTGATGTCTCATGCGTAACGTCCTCGCTAGATGATTCGTACTTTCCAGTGTCTTAAAGGTAGTGTATGCTCCGTCAGATTGTCTATTGGACTTGTTGCAACAGGCATTGTCATTTTCGCAACAGTCTTCCCGCACGATGACATCCCGGAATGACCCCGATCGCAGGGAGGGCCCGCTTCCACGCCGTCCGCCGTCAACGCTTCGAGCGCAACCGGAGAACGGTCAGCGAGCGAGCGGGAACCGGACAGCCGAAGGTCTTCCCGGCAGGAAGCGTGGATACCTCCGGAACGGTGGCCGGCGCGCGTCCGAACGCGTTCTCCGCCAGCGGATCGCCGCACAGCACCGTGCGCATCGCGCGGTCATCGAACGCGCCTGCGACCGACACGTCAATCCTCGCCGACAGGGGCTTGTCGGAGCGGCTGACCAGTTTTAGAACGAGGTCGCCGCTTTGAGTGTCGCGCACGGCAGATGCCGCGAACTCAGCGCCGCCGCCCTCGACCGCAACGGCCGCGCTCCTGTCGCCGGCGTTGTGCATGAAGAGCTGCTGGACGATGTAGTTGACGCTCGGCGTGACCGTCAGGTTGTCGAAGTAGATCAGGTCGGGCCTCCACTGCGTGTGCCCCTGCTTGGCGAGCAACGGCGCGTAGGAGGAGAGCCGCACGATGTCGCCGTTGCGCTCAAGCGAGGTCAGGTAGGCCGCCTCCGCCAGAGCCGAGCGCAACGTGTTCCGCCGATCCTTATCGTGCGCGGCATACTCGCCCGCGTAGACGCCCGGCCCCACACGGTCATAGCGGTCGTAACGGCCCAGGCTCTCCCAGAACCATTCAGGATTCCGGTAGTAGTGCTCGTCCAGCAGCGGCACGCCGCTGCTGCGGGCCAGCGCCCAGCCCGCCTCAAAATCGGCCCCGTCCGGAGAGGGGCCGGCCGTGCCGACGACCACGATCTCCGGATGCTTGGCGCGGACCGCATCGAAGATCAGCTTGAAACGCTCGCGGAAGACCGGCGTGATCTGGTCTTCGTTCCCCACGCCGAGATAGACAAGCCCGAACGGCGCCGGATGCCCGGCGGCCGCGCGCACCGAGCCCCATGTGGAGGTCGGAGGCCCGTTGGCCCACTCGATCAGGTCAAGCACCTCCTGCACGTAAGACGGCATCTCGTCCAGCGGCAGCCCGCGCTGGCCCTTCTCGCCCGTACACCCGGAGTTCTGGCAGCACACGCCCGCCGCCACCACAGGCAGAGGCTTAGCCCCGATATCCTCGCAAAACTGGAAGTACTCGTAGTAGCCGAGCCCTGCGCTCTGGTGGTAGCCCCAGATGTTGGACTGCTGCTTGCGGCGCTCGACCGGACCGACGGTGTCTCTCCACCGGTACATGTTGCCGAGGCCGTTGCCGTGGGCCACGCAGCCGCCGGGAAAGCGGATGAAGCGCGGGCGGAGATCCGCGATCGCTTGCGCGAGATCCGCCCGCAGCCCGTTCGCGCGTCCCTTGAAGGTGCTTCGCGGAAAGAGCGAGACCTCGTCGAGCGCGATTCCGCCGCGTCCTTTCGCGAGCAACACAAAGCGCGCCTCCGCGTCGCTGTCGCTGGCGACCAGGCTCGCTTCGGCCCGCTTCCAGTCGAGCCCTTGGACGGAAAACGCGCACTCGCCGAGCGCCCTGCCGTCTTGGCCCTCCAGCCGCACCGTCACGGGCATGGGCCGGCTCGCGACG
This sequence comes from uncultured Lentisphaeraceae bacterium, assembly GCA_964386865.1. Taxonomy (GTDB): domain Bacteria; phylum Verrucomicrobiota; class Kiritimatiellia; order RFP12; family UBA1067; genus CAYLUN01. The sequence continues at coordinate 27,340 of CAYLUN010000035.1, forward strand.
TCAGCCGGGCCGCCCCAGCGCCGCTCGGCGTAGGTCTGGCGCGCGAAGAATGAGACGTCGTAGGCCTCCCCTTTTTTCACAGGAATGCCGTCAAAGCCGGGGTTCGAGACGCCGACGCCCTCGCCGGGTTGCTCAACCTCCAGCACGAGATGGTGCGGGTTGTTGGGATGGACCGGAATGCCGGCGTCGACCTTCATGCCGCCTTTCCCGTCGCCTCGCCGCACCAACTCCCAGAAGCTCAGCGGATTCCAGCCCGGCTGTTCAACAAACTGATACTCGAAGGACCTGTTTTGAATCAGCTCGGCATACAGCCCGCCGTCGGCCGCGTAGTTGATATCCTCGAAGAAGATGCCGAACAGATCCGGGCTGATGGCCTTCGACTCCGGCCCCACCTTGATCGACACCGCTGCGGGCGCACCTTCCTCTGACGCAAGCCGGTCGCTGACGCGGAAGAAGTCGAACTCCGCGCGGCCGCCCGGCGAACGGGTCGCGAAGTGAAACAGGCCGAAACGGTAGCCCATGAAGTGCGGCAGCGTGTAGGTCATCTTCAGCGTGCCGCCGAGCGCGATCCACGTCGCGCCATCGAGGCTGTAGAAGAAACTCGCCTGATCCGCGCGATTCCTGAAGTCGCACTCGGCTTTCAGCCAGACCACGTTCTGCGCCAGCGGCACGCGCTGAACCTCAGCGGGGCTCCCGGACTCCGCGCTCACCAGCACGACCGACTTGGCCCCGCCCTCCGCCTTGACGCCGACCCAGCCGTAGTGTTTCTGAAGCAGGGCCAGCCCCGCGCAGTCGCCGTCCTTCAGGTGCGACACGTCGAGCGCGGTCACTCCCGCGCATTCCGGCCCGAAGGTGCGCTGCGTCAGCGTGTTCCTCGCCGCCAGAAAATCCGCGTCGACGCGGCCTGTCGCGAGCCGCAGCCAGCCCGGACGCGCGACAACCGACCAGAGCCGGTTGTCGGGATTGTGGTTCCACTGCCAGACCAGCGGCAGAGCGGGTTCGCCGGGCCGGCGATCGAACTCGTCGGACGCGACGACCCCGGGAATGAGCCCGTTGCTGACCGGAAGGCCGAGCGTTTCGGGCACCTTGCCGTTCTCACCCAGCACGGGCCAGCCGTCCGCCCACTTGACCGGCACGAGATAGGGAACGCGCCCGACCGCACCGCAGTCCTGGAACAGGTAGGCAAACCACTCGCCGGTTGGCGTGTCGATCAGGCCGCCCTGCGCCACGCCCCGGTCGTGTAGCGCGACGCGGCCCTCATACGGGCCGGTGATCGTGTCCGCGCGATGCACGAGCACGGTGCGCATGTCGTTTTTCGGCCACGAGATGTTGAACAGGTAGTACTTACCGTGCGCCTTGATCATCTGCGACCCCTCGGCAGACAAGCCGATCTTCCCGCCGGCCACCAAGCCCGCGTTCTCGATGAGGGTCTGGTCGAGCCCGCCCGGCTTAAGCGCCGTGGCGTCCGAGGTCAGCTCTCGCAGCCGAAGCCTGCCGACGCCGTAAATCATGTACACGCGGCCGTCATCGTCGAAGAACAGCGAGTGGTCGTGCAGCATGGGCTTGAAGGATGCGACCTGCCACGGGCCCTTCTCGATATCCTTCGTCGTGTAGACGTACGTCTTGCCCGTCGTCCCGGAGAAGGTTGTGGCGTAGAACGTGCCGTTATGGTGGCGCAGGCTGCTGGCCCACGACCCTTTTCCGTAGTCGCTCTTGCCGTTGCTGAGCGTGAGAGCATCCTCTTCCCCGAGCGTCTCGTAGGCGTAACTCACCAGTCGCCAGTTCACAAGATCTGTGGACTTCATGAGCGGCAGCCCCGGCGACATGTGCATGGTGGTGCTGCTCATGTAATAGCTGTCTCCGACGCGGATCATGGCCACGTCCGGCACGTCCGCGTGGAGGATGGGATTGCGCGCCATGTCCGTCGTGATACCGCTGTAAGGATAGTGGGTCGCCGCCTGCCAGGCGATTTCCTGCAAGGCGCGGCTGAGCGCGTCATCCCAGGCCTCGCGCTTCGCCGCCTTCAATGGCGTGGCCATGGGCAAGCCCACCGGGCTCTTGCCGTAGAGCACGGCATAGTGCAGGTACGTGTTCAGGGCCTCAAGCGGGGGCGAAGGGTGGGCGGCGTCGACAAAGAGTTCGCCTTGGTTATTCAGACCTGGCATCCGTTTCTCATAGATGCGTGTCCGCAGTTCCACCAGCGCCTGGGCCGTCGGCACGAGGGTCATGATACGCTTGCCTTTGCCGTATTTCCTGTTGATGGCTTCAGCCTGCTCCTCGCCCGCCCGGATATTGCGCGCATAGAGCTGCCTGAGCTGTTCGGGCGTCTTGTTGCGGTCGGCGCTGTCCCACGCGCCTTTTGGAAAGTCCTGGTTGTCCGTGTCGCCGCCGCCCCAAGAGAGCTGGACGATGAAGCGCATATCGGGATTGTGCTCCAGTCCGAGTCTCACGAAAGACTCGACGCCCTCGTCCGGAAACTGGATCGGCGACATCACGAAGACATCGACCTTTCCGCCCTGAAGCGCGGCCTTCGCCTCATTGGGCTCGCCCTTCTCCCAGTGCTGCAGGGTTCTTGAGGCGCCGATGCGCTGGACTCCGACTACCTCATGACCCCGTATCCCCGCCGCTGCAACCACGTGGCTGAGCGGCTCCGGAACATACCACATCAGGCTGTGCGACGCGTAGAAGACGCGCACGCCCTTGACCTGTGACGGAGCCTTCGCCTCGCTCGGCTGCTGCGCCAGCGCAACCGTCAGCGACCCTCCCAGAACAACCAGAGCCGCGAGCGCAACCCGTCTCACGGCTGAACTCGGACTGACAAGGTCAGCGAGCGTGCATGCGCCTTTACTCAACATGCTTTTCATGCCAGAAGATTAGCGAACGGCGGCGAATTCCGTCTATTGCACTTATTGCAATTACTATAGTCTTTTTTGCAACTTTCGGAGTTCCGTAAAGAGTGGAGGCGAGAACGCTCCACCCCCTACGCGATCCAGCCGCGCGTGCGCTTGAAGCCCGGGCTGTCGAGGATGCCGGTCAAGATGTTCGCGTCCTCCACAACCTGATAGTCGAACATCCCGGCGCACACGAAATCAGCGCCGTTTTCGAAGGCGTAACGGAAGCCCGCCTTGGGGTGGAGCGCGCCAGCTGCCAGCACTTTGAAGGCGATCCACGGCTTGTTCAGGCTCTCCATGTAGGCGATGGTCTCCTCCGGGGTGCGCTCCCAGTAGTTGTCGACGCCGTAGTTTTCGATGACCCGCTTGTCCTTCTTCTGGTCCGGGTTCCACGACCAGTAGTTGCGGCTGTGCAGGGTCTTCATGTAGAAGTCCGCGCCGACCTGGTGAGCCTCGGCCCCTTTGACCGTCTCCAGCTCGTGGCCCGCGACGCCCGCCGGCACGCCTTTGCTCTTGATGTAGGCCACCGCCTCGGCCATAAGCTCCCACTTGCCCGCCCGCGCCCAGTCGTCGCCGACGTTCCCCATGATCATGGCGGCGCAGGCCCCGTTGTCGACCGCGAAGTCGATGTTGCTCTTGAAGTCCTTTTCCGTCGGATACGTCGGCGCGATCCACTTGATCTTGCCGCCGTTCTTCCAGTAGGCCTTCAGGATCTTGACCGGCTCCGGACGGGCGCTGACCGCCGTGGCGTTGATGCCGCACTCCTCGCAGAGCCAAAAGGTGTCCATCACCTTCTTCTCCGTGAAGTAGTTCTTCAAGAACTGGGAGACGTAGATCAGGTCGCGGCTGTGCCCGAAGCCGCTGATCAGGTTGCCGCCGCAGATGATGCGGCCGATGTCGTGTCCGCCCAGCTTGCCTTTGGGAATCGGCTTCTTGAGCTGCCGCAGGTCCACAGCGTCAGTCAGCTTGATGGTGGGAGAGGTGACCGCGTCCGTCACGGCTTTTTTGTGGCCGTCCTCCTCGAAGCACCGCCAGCCGTGGTTCTTCGCCACGGCAAAAGCGAAACCGCCCAGCACGGGCAGCGAGATCAGGTTTTTCACGAGTTCGCGCCGCCCGACCCTCTGCCCCGGCGGGGTGTGGTTCATCTCCGCCGGCACCCTGACCCGCCTGAACAGATTCACGGACTGTTTCGGCAAGAGCCTCCCTATACCGTGGTACCACGCCGCCGGGATCGCCGCGATGACGATCAGAACCGCGATCTCGACCAGATTCTTGTTCACCAGCAGGTAGTGCCCCTCGGACGCGTAGCCGATGCCGGTGGCGGCCAGCGGCGGGTTGGCCGCGTAGTACAGCGCGATCATCGCCGCAGCGGCGAGAGCGGCGGCCCGCGTAAACAGGCCGGCGAGAATACAAAGGCCCGTGAGGGTGAGCCCGGCGATGTTCAGCAGGTCGCTCAGCCGCAGCAGAGCGGGCGATTCGGCCAAGGACTGGAATACGCCCGCCAGCGGCCCGGTGGCGTTCACCAGATAGCCGGCCGATGTCCAGCCGGGAGTCAGCATCTTCGCGACGCCTTCGTACAGCAGATGCCAACCGACGACCAGATTCAAGAGCGTGAAAACCGCACGAACCCTTTTCAGCGACTTGTCTTCCATGCCACCCCCAACAGCAGTTCGACATTCACAGGCATTGGCGGGACGATCTCCGAGCCCAATCGATCCCATGTCGGAAGTTCATTATGGGGGCAAACCCAAAGGCGTCAACGTGAAAGATCATGCTTACCTTGCCCTGGGTGCGATTGCAAACTATTGCAATCGCACAGAATTCAGAAGCCAGAAGCCAGAATTCAGGAGTTGGATGCCAACGAGTTATGTCCGATTCGCGCGAGATTCTTCCTGTCTCCTCTTTGGGAGACACCTTTTTGGGCGGCGCTTTCGTATGTAAGTCGTTGCGAAGCAATTCTGAATTCTGACTCCTGAATTCTGACTTCTGGGTGCGATGCAACGAAGTAAAATCGCACCCCCTTGCCCTTGCGGCAAGAGCGCTCAACGGGCAACCACGCAGAAGCGGCGCCCTCGCCGCTTCTAGAGGTGAAGTCTTACTCGTATTCCTTCTGTTTCCGTTCGTCCGTTCCTCTCGGCTGAGGATTTGCTTAGCGGCGCGAAGCCGCGCAAGGTATCAGAAGAGGCGGCCCCCTTTCCACGCGGCAACCGGACACGCGGCGGGAAAAGGGCGCAAGGCGGGAGTCACGCGCGGCGGCGGTACTGGCCCGGGGTCTTGCCGAACTGACGGCTGAAGAGGCGGTTGAAGTACTGGGGCGAGGAGAAGCCGGACAGCTTGCTGACCTCGGCTGCGGGGCTGGCTGTCTCAGCCAGCAGGCGGCAGGCCTCGCGCATGCGCAGGCGGGATATTTCTTCGTGGACGGTGTTGCCGAGCGCCTTCACAAAGGCCTTTTCCACCTGCGTGTGGGAGAGGCCCACGTGCCGGATCACCTCTGCCGCGTTCACGCCTGCGGGTATCTCTTTGCGGATGAAGCGCAGCGCGTCCGAGAGCCACAACGGCTCGACGGGGTCGGTCTCGGTCGAAGCCCGCTCGACAATGCGCGTGGGCGCGACCAGCGCATGCTTGACCCCGCGGCTCTTGCCGACCATCAGCGCAAAGAGCTGCTGGGCGCCCGTCCAGCCGATCCGCTGCGCGTCCGGGTCGACGCTCGTCAGCATGGGGTCGGAGAACCCGCACAGGATACGGTCGTTGTCCACGCCCATCACGGCCATCTCGCGTGGAACGACGATGCCCAGCTCCTTGCAGAGGGAGACCACTTGGTAGGCCCGTATATCGTGGCAGCAGAAGATGGCGGCCGGACGTTCGAGCGACTCCAGCCAAGCCGCCATCCGGTCACGGTCCGGCGGGTCGCCGTAGCACTCGGCCTGCAGGATCATCTTGCCCAGATAGTCCGACGAGTACATGGCTTCCTTGTAGGACGAGCAGGCGTAGCCGCAGGCCTCGACCGTCTCCCGGAACGCTGCGCCTCGCACGTCGGAGAACGGCGCGCCCGCGTACCCGCAGAAGGCGAAGTTCTTGAAGCGGCGCTCGATGAACCAGGCGGCGGCCAGCCGCCCGATGGCCGCATGGTCCGCATCCACCGACGTGATGGACGGGTAGTCTCGCCAGCGGTAGATGTCCACGACCGGCACCCGCAGCCGCGCCAGCGCCCGCGCCATCTTGGCGTTCGGGATGCGAGCGATCACGCCGTCCGTGTCCGGAGCGAGATCCCGCAGCCGCTCTTCCCACGACTCCCCTCCGCCCTCGAACACCCAGTGCCCGTTGGCCTGCGCGAAATCGGCGATGCCTTCGCACAGCGCGCGTCCGTAGCCGCGCGACATCTCCACAAAAACGGCGACTTTGTAGCGTTGCTCTGCCATCGTACCTCACCCGTCAGCCACTGACTGTGGAAACAGTACTAAACCGCAGGCCGCTCCTGCAAGAGAATAGTCGCGTCGAGTTGCGTGAAGTGCAATCGACGTTTCAAGCGGGCGCGGGCGCGGCGATCACTCGACCGACACCACGCGAAACGTCTGGGCGCGCGCGCCAATCTGGATGTCGAACGTGGCGCCCGCCGCCTTGCCCAGCATGGCCTTGCCCAGCGGAGACTGGGCCGTGACAATGCTGACCTCCTCCCCTTCCACCGTGACTTGTTCCCCGCCGCCGCCGGGGCAGAAGAAGAGCGTCCGCTTCGCTCCGTCGCCCGACTCCAGCCGGACGAGGGCGCCGTGCTGAATGGGGCTGGCGCCGCCCAGCTCTTTCTGCGGAAGCGACCGCAGGCGGTCAAGCGCGTAGGCCAGCTCCTCGACGCGCTTGGCCTGCCCCCGCGCCAGGTAGGAGGACTCGAGGCTAAAGGTGTCGTACTTGCTCTCCGAGCGGTGCGCTTCGTTCGTCGCCGTGGAGATGGTGTTCTTGGCGGCGGCGGAAATGGACTCCAGTTCGGAGGCCAGCTTTTCGATCAGGCGCTGATGAACGTCTTTCTTGGTCATGCGCGCAAGATAACCCAAGTCCGCAGAAAGCGCCAGCCAGCAGTGGCGCCGGGCCAACTCCCCTCTGGCCACCTGCCTGCAAGTCCGCTAGACTAGTCGAGCAAATGGGGTGGGCTGGCTCTTGCCTGTTCCCCCATAGCCTGTCGCCTGCCGTCGACAGCCTGAAACCTAGCCAACCCCAGTCGGAGCCCCTATGCGCGCTGCAGTTTTGGAAGGCCTTCGCACCGTCGCGCTGCGCGACGTGCCCGAACCGGTAATTCGAAGCGACCGCGACGTCCTGCTCCGCGTGGACGCGGTCGGCATGTGCGGCTCGGACATCCACTACTACGCCTCCGGGCGCATCGGCTCGCAGGTGGTGCGCTACCCCTTTGTGGTCGGGCACGAGCTCGGAGGCACCGTGCTCGCGGCGGGCCGCGCGGTGACGCGCGTCAAGCCCGGCGACCTCGTGGCGGTAGACCCCGCGATGCCCTGCTTCGCCTGCGACCAGTGCCGCGCGGGGCGCTTCCACACCTGCCGCAACATGCCGTTCCTCGGCTGCCCCGGCCAGGCCTCCGGGTGCCTGTGCGAGCGGATCGTCATGCCCGAGGCCTCCTGCTTCCCCGTCCCGGAGGGCTTCACCGCCGAGGACGCCGCGCTGGTCGAGCCCCTCTCGATCGGCTGCTACGCCGCGCGGCTCTCCGGCCTCGCAAGCGGCGGCAGCCTCGTGATCCAAGGAAGCGGACCCATCGGCCTCAGCGTGCTGCTGGCCGCGCGCGAGGCGGGCGCGGGGCGCATCACCGTCTCCGAGCCGCTGGCCTGCCGCCGCGAGGCCGCGCTGCGCCTCGGCGCGGACGAGGCGGTCGCGCCCGGCGCGCTGGACGCCCTCCTCGCGGAGCGCGCGCCGCTCGGCGAGGACATCGTCTTCGAGTGCTGCGGCAAGCAGGAGGCGCTGGATCAGGCCGTGCCGCTGCTCAAGCCGAGCGGCACGCTCATGCTCGTCGGCATCCCCTCCGTGGACCGCGTGAGCTTTTCGATCGACCTGCTGCGCCGGCGCGAAATCCGCGTCCAGAACGTGCGGCGCCAGAACGAGTGCGTCCGCGCGGCCATCCGCCTGCTTGAGCGCCGCCCGGTGGCCCGCACGATGGTCACCCACCGCTTCGGCGCCGAGCAGGCGGGCGAGGCCTTTGAGACCGTCGCCGGCTACCGCGACGGCGTCATCAAGGCCATGGTCCGGTTCGCCGCGGACAGCGCGTCGAGCGCCCCGTAACGCCGCTGCCGAAGACAGCGCGCCGGCAACCTTCGAGCACGGGCGGTGCTGCGTAAACTGCAACCCTCATTTCGGTAAGTGCAATTGTGGCGGCGCGGACGTTGCCCTATCATTAAAAACTATGCGGATGCTTCGTCTTTCTTTCCTGGGCTCAGCCTGTATCCTGGCGGCCGCTGTCGCACGCGCACAGCTGCCCGCTTTTCCGGGCGCCGAAGGCGCGGGCGCGTACGCGGTCGGCGGGCGCTACGGCGACGTCTACCACGTGACCACGCTGAGCGACAGCGAGACCACGCCGGGCTCGTTCTACTACGGCATCGCCAACGCCCCAGCGGCTGGCCGCACGATCGTCTTCGACGTCAGCGGCTACATCCACATCCCCGTCTCCTACACGATGGGCAAGTCCAAGATCACCATCGCGGGGCAGACCGCCCCCGGCGACGGCGTCGGCTTCCGGGACGGCACGTTCAACATCTCGGCGACCGACGTGGTCATCCGGCACATCCGGTTCCGGGAGGCCCGCAGCGCCGACGCCGTGGACCTGGACAGCACGGTCGACCGCCTCATCATGGATCACTGCGACGTGATGCTGGGCGTCGACGAGAACCTCTCCAGCTTCGGCAGCCCGCCGAACAACTTCACGTTCCAGTGGTGCATGAACGCCTGGGGCCTGGAGTCCCACTCGTGCGGCGGCCTCTGGGATCAGCAGCACGCCACCTGCCACCACTCGCTCTGGTCGCACAACCACACGCGCAACCCCAAGGCGCGGCCCACGCTGCTGGACTGGGTGAACAATGTCACCTTCGACTGGGACATCGGCTTCATCATGGGCGACTCGACCAGCACGGCGGACTGGAAGGCCAACGTGCGCGGCTGCTACTTCGTCTCGCCGCCGGGCTACACCCACAGCGTCGCGCTGGAGAAGGGCCGGCTTCAAGACGCCAGCGGCCTGCCGAATTTCAGCCTCTACCTCAACGACTGCGCCATGGACGGCAACGGCGACGGCGTGCTGAACGTCTCCAAGACCGGCTACGCGCTCGCCTCCGGCTCCGCCTTCAACACCAACGCCACGCCCTTCGCCACGGCGGGCGTCCCCGTGACGCGCGACGGCTACCTGACCGCCTACAAGAAGGTGCTTTCAGCCGCCGGCCCGCTGCGGCTGGACGCCGCACAGGCGCTGCGCGACGAGCTGAACGCGACCCTGGCGAACAACGTCGTCGCCCAGCGGCGGCACCACATCAGCAGCGCGGCGGGCACGGGCGCGAGCAACAGCGGGTTCGGCACGCTGATCTCCACGCCCGCGCCGGCGGACTCCGACCGCGACGGCATGCCGGATTTCTGGGAGCTGTCGCTCGGATCCAGCGCAAGCGCGGACGACCACACCAACGCCGTTCCCGCCGGCGCGTTCGTCCCGGCCGGGTACACGCTGCTGGAGGAGTACCTGCAGTATCTCGCGATGCCGCACGGCTCGGTGGCCAAGGCGCTCGCCCCGGCGCCCACCGCGCTGGAGGTCGACCTCCAGAAGTACACGGTCGGCTTCACCAACCGGCCGCCCGTGGTCTACACGCTGTGCAATGTCGCCAACGGCACGGCGTCCCTGACCAACGGCTATCGGGCCCGCTTCGTGCCGACCACGGGCTTCTTCGGGCGCGCCCGGTTCGATTTCGCGGTCTCGGACGGCGACGGCAGCGCCTGGACGCAGACGTTCGCCGTTGTGGTCTCGGCCGCCGCGCTGCCGCGCGACTTGCTTTGGAAGGGCGACGGCATCTCGAACACCTTCGACACCAACTCCTTGACGTTCCTGAGCGGCTCGACCCCGACCGCCTTCAGCCTCGGCGACACCGTGACGTTCGATGACTCCGGCTCCTCCACGCCGCAGGTGGCCCTCGGGGGCACCCTGATGCCCGGCTCGGTGACCGTGTCGGCGAGCCAGGCGTACGCCTTCGGAGGCAGCGGCTCGCTCGCCGGGCTGATGAGCCTGAGCAAGTCCGGCAGCGGCACGCTCGCCGTGAACAACGGCAACACCTTTTCCGGCGGGGCGACCATCAGCGACAGCACCGTGCAGGTCAACAGCGGCGGGTCGTTCGGCAGCGGCACGAACACGCTGTGCGGCGGGACTTTCGCGAACGGATATCCCGCCGGCACGCAGCCCGGCTTCGCCAATCCGTTCGTCGTCCCCGAGGGCGAGACCGGCACGCTCTACCTCGGCAACCGCATCGCGCTCACCGGCGCCTTCAGTGGCGGCGGCACGCTGAACCTCGTGGCGCAGACAACCGTCGCGCGCGACGACTTCAAGGGCAGCGCCAGCGCGCTTAGCGGCACGGTGAACATCCTCGGCTCGGGCACGATGCGGATGTTCATCAACGGCGGCGCCTTCACGGGCTTCGGAAGCGCGCTTACCACCTTCAACGCGCCGGTGCGGATGGAATTCTACAACAACTCCTACGGCAACGCCTTCTCCTTCGGCGCGCTGAGCGGCACGCACTCCGGCGCGGCCGTCGGAGCCAGCGCCACCGGAGGCGCGGCCACGCTCGTCGGCGGCGCGCTCGGCCGCGACACGGCCTTCGCCGGATCGTTCGTGGGCGCCGCCAACCTCAACAAGGTCGGCGCGGGCCGCCTCACGGTGAGCGGCGCGAGCACGCACGCCGGCGCGACTATCGTCAGCAACGGCACGCTTGCCGTCACCGGCTCCTTCAGTTCCAGCCCGGTGACAGTCGTGAGTAACGGCACGCTGGAGGGAACGGGCTTTCTGGGCGGAGGGCTCTCGGTGCAGCCGGGCGGCGTCGTCTCGCCCGGCTCTGTCAGCGGCTGCGCGGCCACGCTCACCACGAGCAACACCCTCGCGCTCGCCTCGCCCACGCTGGCCTTCGACCTCTCCTCCTCGCCCGCCGGAACCAACGACGCCATCGCCATGCGGGGCGGCCTGCTTGCCATGAGCGGCACGCAGGCCTACCTCTTCAACCTCACCGACAAGGTGCTCGGCGCGGGCACGTACAAGCTGATCGAAGGCGCGACGAACTCCACCGCGTGGGCCGCCGTCTCGCACAACCTCCCCTCCGGCACGCGCCAGTCGTTCTCCGTGCTCCGGGCCGCCGCGGGCAGCAACCCCTCTTACGTCCGGCTCGCCGTCACCGGCAACGCCGCGGCGCTCGTCTGGCGCGGAACAAGCGGCAGCGCGTGGGACGTGAACGCCACGACCAACTGGCTCAGCGGCTCGGACACCAACACGTTCTACAACCTGGACGCCGTCCGCTTCGACGACTCATCGACCAACGGCGCCGTCGCGGTCACCGGCACCGTGCTGCCCTCCTTGGTCACGGTTACGAACAACACCCGCGCCTACACGTTGGGCGGCGGCGCGATCGCCGGAACTTGCGCGCTGGTCAAGAGCGGCGCGGCGCACCTGACGCTCAACGCCACGAACTCCTATTCCGGCGGCACCACCATTCAGGGCGGCACCGTGTATCTGGCCAACGACGCGGCCTGCCAGTTCGGCCTCGGCAGCGGGCCAATCACCCTACAGGGCGGCACGCTTTCGATGTTCTCGGACGTGTACTCCTATAATTCGGCCTACTGGAACCTCTTTGTGCCGGGCGGCGCGGCGGGCCGGCTGAACACCGACGCCCGCTGCTTCCTGCGCGGCTCGCTCGCCGGCGGCGGCACGCTCGACTACTACGTGACCTACGTGCGCACGGAGCTCGACGGCGACTGGTCTGGCTTCACCGGACGGATCAACGCGCTGACCGACGGCGACGGCGGCGACTTCCGGATCAACAACGGCGACGGCTACGCCCGTGCCGCGCTCAACCTGGGCGCGAAGGTCTGGGCTTATCACGTAGCGGCCGGAGCGGTTGCCGTCGGCGAGCTTTCCGGAGCGGCTGGCTCGGCCCTCTCCTCGGCGCGCTGGATTGTCGGCAGCCGCAACACCGACGCCACGTTCGCCGGCAGCATCCGAGATGCGGCTTCGCTGACGAAAGTCGGCACGGGCGTCTGGACGCTTGCGGGCACGGCCACGCACACCGGCGCGACCGTCGTGGAGGCGGGCACGCTGCTCCTCCTTTCGACCGCGTCGATCACCAACGACAGCGCCATCACGGTCCGCAGCGGCGCGACGCTCGACCTGCGCGGCGCGGCGCTGCGCGTCGAGGGCATCACCGTCGACCCGGGCGGCTCGCTGACCGGCTACGGCGTCCTCGACGGCGACCTGGTGAACAGCGGCGCGGCCACGGTCACCGGGGCGTTCACGGTGCTCGGCGAACTGGAAAACAGTGGCACGCTCACCGTGTCCGGCACGCTTCAGGCTGCTAACCCCATCGCTGTTTCGGGCGGCGCGATCCGACTGGCGACGCGCCAGCCGGGGCTTTACGAGGGTGTTGTCGCGGGCTCTTTCAACACGACGGATGCGAATCCGCAAACCTCGGTACAGCTCGCCACGCGCTATGCGAACGCCACCTCAGGCTGGGTGAACGCCACCACTGCCGTCTACAGCGGCCACCTCTGGAACCGGGCGGCGACCAACGCTGCCTGGACGTTCGCCGAGAGCTTCGACGACAGCGTCCTGCTGAAGATCGACGGTGCCTCGGTCCTCAGCAACGGCCAGTGGAACACGCCCACGTTCGCCAACCGCACCCTGACGCCTGGCGCGCACGCGTTCGAGCTGCGCGTCGGCCAAGGCGAGGGCGGGGCGGGCCCAAGCGCGACGGGCTGGTGGACGTCCACGGCGCTGGGCGTCGGCTATGACGCTCTTGGGCGCGGCGCTCCCGTCACCGCCAACTACCGGGCGTTGGCCGACCCCGGCGACGGCAGCCTGCTGACGCTGACGGCCAGCGAGCTTGATCCGTCCATCGCTTTCGAGCTGGCGGGGCCCGCGTTGCTGGACTTAGGCGGAACCGCGCAGACCGTGGCGGGGCTCAGCGGCGATGGCCTCGTGAGCAACGGCGCTCTGAACGTCACCGGCACGCTCGCTCCGGGCGGGGCGGGCGTGCTGGGCACGCTCACGCTTTCAGCCTCGACCTCGCTGAGCGGCACGCTGCTGGCCGACGTGGCGGCGGATGGCTGCTGCGACCTGCTCCGCGTTCTGGGCCCGCTCGCGCTCACGGGGGCGGAGCTGCAGGTGCAGGACGTTGGCCTGCTCACGGCAGGCAGGACGTACGTCATTGCGCAATGCGCGCCCGGCGGCCTAGGGGGCGCGTTTGCCTCGACCAACCTCGGCGACGGACGCTGGGGCGTCACCTATGATCGGGTCACCGGCGTGGTGCGCCTAATCCGGCTCGGCCTCGTCTTCATGATCAACTAGCGCGGCCTCGTTGCGGCGGCGGCCCCCTCTATTGGTTGTCCGCGTCACCAGCGGTAGTAGCGGTACGGGTCATCGCCCGCCTCGGGCGTGTCGAGGTAATAGCTCGTGTGCCACTCCTTTTCTTCGGCGACCAGGAAGCGCTCGCACAGCCGTGAGTCGAAACGGGCGCCTAGGTTCGCCAGCAGCCGCGCGGCCATCGCGTTCGCGTGGCGCTTGCTCGTGCGCAAGTACGGCTTCGCTTTCTCGTCGATCAGCCACGGCGGCACCTGCCACAGCACCACGCACCCCTTGCCGTGGCGGATCACGCGCAGCGCGGCGCTCGCCGACTTCCGCTCGCCCTCCGGCACGGCCAGCGCGTCGAACGCCAGGCGTCCGTGCCAGGCCCAGTCGGCGTTGCAGAGCCCGTTCAACTCCGGCGGCACGCTCTCGATGCGCGCGAAGCAGGCATTCGTGCGCGCCACTTCCACCGGCGCCGGGCACCACGCCTTCAACTCCGCCCCGCTCAGGCCTAAACAAAGGACGTTCAGTCCTTGCTCGACCGCCCCGGAAAGCCCCTCCGGAACCGCCGCGCCGGGGCTCACCACGAGCAGCCGGCCCGCCGCGCCGGCCGGCACCGGAGCGACACCCAGGTCGCGCGCCAGCGCTAAGCTCGCGTCGCCCAGGCAGACCGCCGCGCGCCCAACCTCCGGCTGCGCGCGGTCAAGATAGCCCAGCAGGTTCACGACCAGCCGCTCCGCGACCGGCTCGCTCTCCGTGCGGCCCGTCACGTCGAGCTGGCAGAAGATCACGCGCCCGCGCCCCGCGACATGCTCCAGCAGCGCCGCGTACTGCAGGTCGAACTCGCCGTCCACCAGCGACCGCCAGTCGCCCCGCGCCGGCTTCTCGATCAGCACGGAGGCCACGCTGCCGCGGCTGCCGCAGCGCCACACGCGCGTGTTCTCGAAGCCGCACCACGTCCACTTGGGATCGTGCGTCTCGGCGGCGGGCAGCTCTTGCAGGTGCGGCGGCACCAGCGTGGCCGAGCCCGACCAGTCGCGCAGGCACTCGGCATCGAACGCACGCGTGGCCGGATGCGCGTAGCGCGGGAAGAGCTGCCGCGAGCCGCGTTCGGCGACGCGGAACCCCAGCCCGTTTTGCAGCACCTCCGCGCGCTGTTCGAAGACCAGCACGCGCAGGCCCTCGCTCAGTTTCGAGAGCCAGAGTACGGCCTGGCCGTCCAGCGCCTCGCGGCCGATAACCACCACCTCATTCGCAGCCGGCACGCGGCTGCCGTCGAACTTCTCATACGCCACGCCCAGGCGGTCGAAAAGCGTGGCTGTCAGCCCGTGCGGGTCGTAGAGCTGCACGCGAGCCTCAAGCCGTGGCAGCTGGGGCGGCTTGACCGCCCGCAGCGCGAACTCGTCCACCTGCACGAGCCCGCCTTCGAAATCGAACACGGCCGTCAGCCGGTACTCGGCCCCGTCCGCAGCCCGCTTGGGCATCGCGAACGCGATGGGCACTACGGCGCTGCCGCCCGCGCCAACGTCGGCGAAGCCCCGCTCCTCGCGCAGCTTCTCGCTGCCGAGCCACAGCCGCCACGCCCAGCCGACGCGCTGCGCCCGACGCCGGTCGTTGAGAACAACCAGGCTCTTCTTGACCGGCGCGCCCGGCGCGAACAGGTGATCCTTGCTCGTGACCGACTCGGACGGCCCTCCGATGAACGCGCAGTCGGGCATGTTCCAACGCTGCAGCGTGCGCCCCATCGCGGCCGGGGCGAACGCTTCCGGCACGCCCAGATCCTGAATGTACTGCCCGCCGGGCAGCGTGCGGTCGGCGGCCAAGCCCGGGCATTTGAGCCCCCTGAGGCTGTCTTTCACATCGGCCGAAGGCGTCTCCGACACGCGCTTCCAAAAGTCGCCCTGATCCCACGGCAGCATGGCCGACACGCCCCGCGCGCGGTGCGAGCGCCAGTTGTCGTCCGCGAAGCGCGCCTGCACGGCGGAGTAGTTCTGCGGCAGGTCGCGGAGCGGCTGATTGAGCGTGCTCCAGGCGAACGGCTTCCCCTTCGCCCACAGCGCCTCCTCGTGGTCGAGAGCCCGGACGGCCGCCGCGCCGTCGAGATAGGCCTTGTCGCCCCAGAGCTGCGCCGCATACTCCGCCGCCCACAGGCTCTGGAACGCCTCGCAGCGCCAGATGAACTGCGGCCCGCGGTAGCTCGACCAGCTCGAGATGTGCGGCAGGCCCCACTCCACGAAGAAGAGCGGCTTGACCCCCTGCGCCGACCAGTGCTCCAGCCAGTCGCTGCGCTCTTGAATCGGCGCCCAGTTGAGGTAGCAGTTCACGGTGTGCATGTCGCCGAGGTTGCCGGACTGGTGGTGGTACACGGGCCGGGAGGGGTCGAGCGCCTGGGCGATGGCGCCGGCGATGCGGGCCTGCTTGCGGTTGCGCGCCCACCACGCGCTCTTGGACGACTCGAGCTCGGGGATCTCGTAGACGCCGTCGATCTTCATCGGGTTCTGGTCGCCGTAGTAGCCGGTGCTGTTGTGGTTCATCGCGTAGAAGATCACGCACGGGTGGTTCCGCGCGCGGCGGATGAGCCAAGCGGTTTGGGCGCGATACCGCTCGGCCATGGCGGGATCCTGCAGCTTGTTGCCGAAGTCCTTCATGTGCGGCAGCGAGAAGGCCATGAGCATGCCGGTGGCGTCGCAGGCCTCGAGCAGCCCGTCCAGATAGCCGACCGAGCCGGGCGTGAAGTCGTAGTTGCCGCCGATGATGGCGTTAAAGCCGTACTCCATCATGCGGCGGCACAGCTCGCGCGACGCCGACTCGGTCGCCTTGTCCGCTCCGCCGTTCGCCGAGGTGTTGTGCAGCGCGCGCAGGTGTACGGGCGTGCCGTTCAGCAGGTAGTCACGGCCCGCGATGCGGACCTCGCGGAAGCCGAACGCCACCGGCGTCAGCGTGTCGAGGGCCCGCCCCTCGCCGTCCGCCAGCGTGAGCGACACGGCGTAGCGGTTCTGCGGCGTGTCCGCGTCCCACAGCTTCGCGTCCGCCCAAGGCGCGGTGAAGCGCAGCACGCCAGTCGCATCGGGCGCGAGCGGCTCTGAGGCGAACGCGCGCACGCTCTCGCCGCAGCCGGTCACTTCGGCCCGCAGGCGGCAAGGGCCTGTGCCGAGGCCCGCGGTTTCGGCGGCGAAGGTCACCGTGCGGTCGCGCACGGAGGTGATAACCTGCGCGTCGAGAAGCCGCGCGGCGACCGGCGTGGCGCAGAGGTAGAGGTCGCCGGTGATGCCCTTGAGCTTCACGCTGGCCTTGTCGGTGATGATGCGGTCCGGTGCCATGAACGCGTTGCTCTCGGCCGAGAGCGGGCGGGCGGTGACCAGCAGCGCCAGCTCCTGCTCGGCGCCGGGCTTGAGCGCGCCGGTCAGGTCCAGCTCGCCTCCCGGATACCACAGCTCGCCGCAGGCCGCGCCGTCGACGAAGGCCTTGGCGTGCGTCTGCAGCATCGTGAAGCTGAGCGCGATGCGCCGGCCCGCCCAAGACGCGGGAACGGTGAGCCGCCGCTTGTACCACGCCTGCTCGAAAGCGTTCGCGCCGCCGCGCTCCTCCAACCATGGCGCGAGCCACACACGCTGCGCGCCGCCATCGAACTCCTGCGAGCCGCTCGGCCAGATGCCCGGCACCTTGAACCAGCCCCAGCAGTCGCCGGCCGCCGGCACGCGCTCCGCAGCCTCGCCTTTCAGCAGCGGGCGGAACCCCCAGAGGCCGTTGAGGCAGACCCGCTCGCGCGTCGGCGTGGTCTGACGCCACGCGTCGTCCAGCCGCCACGGCTCGGCGTCGGCGCCAGGCGGCAGGGGCGCGTCGGCCTTGGCCGCGGCGCGCACGCGGCAGACGGTCAGCGAGAGGTCGCGGAACTCGACGGTTCCGGATGCGCCCAGGTTGCACGGGCTCAGGTGCAGCGAAGCCGCCTCCAGCGGCACCGGGTAGGCGCGCTCGCAGACCGCCCAGTCCGTCGTGCCGACCATGCCGAAGACATCCGGCCACGCGCCTATGCGCTCGCCCGCCGCATTGTGGAAGGACATGGTCAGCCGCCCGGTCTGGTAACTCTCCTTGCCCAGCGTGACGCCCGTCACTTTCATCTTCATGGAGAGCTTGAGCTGTCCGTACTCGGGCTTCAGCGGGATCGTGAAGCTCACGCCTGCCCCCGCGCCGTCGAGCACGAGCCGGTTGCCCTCCGCGCTCTTCTCGACGCGTGCGTTCCTGCCGCTGGGCCAGCCGACGGGCCACCCTTTATCCGTCAGCTTCGACAGGTCGCCGTTGGGAAGCAGTTCCGCCCCGACCTGAGCGGCCGCCGTCAGAGCCGCCGCGCACACCGCCGTGACAAACAGACCCATGCGTCTCATGCGTCTCAGACTCCTCTCTATCGGATCGTCGTCACTACTCGCGCGGAGGCAACGGGTGTAGCGCCACGATCATCAGCGTAGCCAAGGGGCCGAGGAACAGGGAGAAGATCCACCACAGCAGCCCGCTGCGCCCCTTGCCCTGCGCGAGCCCGGCATTGATGAGGGAGAGCGTCCCCCAGCCTACTGCGAATTGAGTCGGCTCGTTCATAGTTTTCCCTTTCCGGCGAACGGAGACAGGATAGCACAGCGCAGGACACTTGGCCAGAAGGCGCGCGTTCCGCCCTTACCCTCCGGCACTGATTCTGCTAAGCTAGTCACACTCAAGTGGAGTTCCGCATGGTGTGTTTCTTTCGCAGTGTCTGTCTGCTGTGCCTCTCATCCGTAGCCGCCGCCGCGGGACAGCCGGCCACCGACGCTGAGCTGGCCGCCGTCCGGCAAAAGGCGGCCGAGCACCGGCTTGTGCTCGGCGGCCGCGCGGGCGAGCCGGAGGTGCCGGACACCTACCTGCCCATACCGAAAGGCGGGCGCTGGCTCACGCCGTCGGAGGCGCAGGGCGCGTTCGCGCGCACGCTTCCGAAGATCGAAAAGCTGCGCTGGTGGCGGATCGGGCTTGACCCCGCCCAGCTGCAGCACGCGCTGCGCGAGCCGGCCGCCGTGGTCTCCGGCTGCGCCGCGGCCTGCCGCGCCAAGCTGGACGGCGCCGAGCGCGGGCTCGCGCTCGCCCGCGAGGCGGCCGAGTTTCTGCTGTGGGCGCAGGAGCAGGCGGGCGCGGGCCTTTATCCGTTTCCGTACGTGCGCGGCGGAAAGGGCGGCAAAGCCTTTGTGGCCGCCGAGCACAACTACGCGGACGCCGAGCGGCGCGGCACGCTCGCGCGCATGATCTGCAACGGCTGGGCCATCGACGACGGCAACAACGGCGGCCTGCAGTTCGACAACGGCGAAGCGGGCGTGGCGATACTGGAGCTGTACGCGGTCACGCGCGACAAGCGGCACCTCGACTCGGCCCTGCGGGCGGCCGAGTGGGCCGCCGCCCGGCCGATCGCCGCGAACTGGAACTACAACAGCTTCAGCGTCTACCTGCTTGCCCACGCGTATGCCGCCACGAACCGGCCCGCGTATCTCGCGGCCGCCGTCCGCAAGGCCCGCCTCGGCGTGATCCCCGGGCAAATGACCGACGGGCCGCGCGCGGGACGCTGGGCCGACCCTCACAACGCGAAGCCCGTGTATCACTACATCATGTTGCGCGCCCTGGCGCAGCTCGCCGCCGTCCTGCCGCTGTCTGACCCGGCGCGGCCCGAGGTTTTGCGGGCCCTCGGCCTCGGCCTGCGGGCGCGCAACCCGGACTTTCTGGGGCCGGGCGCCTGCGACCGCAACAAAGCGATGGAGGCCCTGCTGCTCGTCTGCCGCACGTTGAAGGGCGAGGCGGAGCTGACGCGGGAGACGCGCAGCACCGACGCGCTGGAGGCGCTGGCGAGCCTGGTCTCCGAGGAGTACCGCAGCGGCAAGCTGTCGCTCGGGCCGCGCGAGTGGGGCCTGTACCTCGAGGCGGCCGCACGCCGTCCGGCGGACGGCCGCTGAAAGGCTTCTCAGGCCGGGCCGCTAGCCGATCGACGAGGTCAACGCCTCGCGCAGCTTGTGGGCGAGGGCCGCCTTGGTAAAGGGCTTCTGCAGGAATCGCACGCCCGCGTTGAGCGTGCCGCGCTGGGCGATGATGTTGGCCGTGTAGCCCGACATGAAGACGCACTTCATGCGCGGCCGCAGGGCTTCGAGGCGAAGCCAGAGGTCACGCCCGCTCATCCCGGGCATCACGACATCCGTCAGCAGCACGTGGATCTCCTGATGATACGACTGGGCCACGCGAATCGCCTCCTCGGGGCTGCCTGCGGCCAGAACCGTGTATCCCAGGCCTTCGAGTATCCGGCGGGCCGAGCGCAGCAGCGTCTCCTCGTCGTCCACGATCAGCACGGTCTCTGTCCCTGTCGGCTGAAGGTCGCCAAGCGGCATGGCCACAGCCTCCACATGATCCGCGGCCTGTTCCGGCAAGTAGATCTTGAACGCCGTGCCCTTGCCCGGCTCGCTGGTGACGCTGATTAAGCCGCCGCTCTGATCCACGATGCCGTAGACCGTCGCCAAGCCAAGCCCGGTTCCCCGGCCGCGCACCTTCGTCGTGAAGAAGGGCTCGAACAGGTGCTCCATGACGGTCTGATCCATCCCGCAGCCATCGTCGCTGAACAGCAGCAGCACGTACCGTCCCGGCCTGCACCCGGGGATCAGCGCGCTCTCGGCCTCGTCGAGCGTCACCGTTTGTGTCTCGAGGGTGATGCGCCCCACGCCATCGATCGCGTCGCGCGAGTTGACCGCCAGATTGGCCAGGATCTGCTCGAGCTGGCTGGGGTCAACCTTAACCAGGCACCGCTCCGTGGCGGGCACCCAGCGCAATTCGATGTCCTCGCCCAGCAGCCGCCGCAGCATCTTGAGCGTGGCGACAACCGCCTCGTTCAGGTCCAGCACCTTCGGGTCGCTCGCCTGCTTGCGGGCGAACGCCAGAAGCTGGCGCGTCAGGGTCGCCGCGCGCTTGCCTTCCACGACGATCTCGCGGGCGAACTCCTGCGACTCGTCGGCCTCCGGCAGCCTCTCCACCAGCAACTCGCCGTATCCGATGATCCCCTGCAGGATGTTGTTGAAATCGTGGGCGACGCCGCCAGCCAGGCGGCCGATCGCCTCCATTTTCTGCGAGTGCCGGAACTGCGCCTCAAGCTTGGCGTGCTCTGCCTCGGCCTGCCGCGCCTCGGCGAGCGAGCCGATGAGCCACGCAGACGTCTGTAGCCGGCCCTTGGCCATTTCGATGATGTAGGGCGGGCGGGCGTCATACGCGTAGGCTTCTCGCAGCAGCTCGTCGTAGTCCAGCCGATACTCGTCGGCCAGCAGGCGGATTCTAGCCGGGTCACGCGTCGGGTCGCCGTAGATGAAGCAGATCGCCCCGATCACGTCGCCGCGCATCAGGATCGGAACCGCGTACAGGCGCATGCCGCACAGGCAGCCGAGTTCCGCGGGCGCGCGGGAAGCCATCGCCTCTTTGGAGCAGGCCTCCCAGGCCAGCTGCCCGCAGAGCAGCGACCCGGCCGCAACATCCTGCGCGCGCGCCGCGGTTTCGCGGCGCACGCACATGCCCCTGTCCAGCAGCCGGCACCACCCCGACTCAGACCGCTTGAAGACGCAGGATCCGTCGGCCTCATGGATCGCGAACGCGGTTCCCAAGAGGTCGAGGTATTCGGAGACGATGTTCGCCAGCATCTCTCGCCCGACCGACGTCCCGATGCGGCCGCCCGAGGACGAACACTCGCCGTCTTCCCCGCCAGCCGCCCCGCTGGCCAGCGCCCTTTCCGCCTCCGGCTTCGGCGGCTTTTTGGACAGCATCCACTCGATGCGCTTCAGCGCCTCCTCCGTCTGCCGGTAGCGCGTCAGGTCGCTCAGGGCGGCCAGCAGGTAGCGGCTGCCGTCCAGGGCGACCTCCACCATGCTGAAGAGCAGCCACCGGCGGCGCTCCGCGCCCTGCCCCAGGCAGACGTACTCCATTTCGCGGTCATAGACGCACTGCCCGGTGGCAAGCACCTCGTGCAGCGTGTTGCGCAGCGTGCACGACGGGCAGTTTGCGGTGTGTCCGCACGCCGCGTCGGGCGACGGATTGCAACAGCCCAAGAACGCGCCGCAGGAACGGTCGCTCAGCTCTGAAAGCCTGCGGCCGAACAGCCGCTCGGCCGCAGGGTTCGCGTCCTTCACGCACTCTGACTCGTCCAGCACGATGATCGCCACCGGCGACGCCTTCATGATCGCCCGCAGGTTGTCGCGCTCAACCTGCAGCGTGCGCTGCGCGGCCCGCTCGGCAGACTGGTCGCGGAACACGAGCACCACGCCCGTGAGCTCGCCCTCCTTGTTGCGGATCGGCGCCCCGCTGTCCGCGATCGGAATTTCGCGGCCATCCCGGGCGAGAAGCAGCGTGTGGTTCGCCAGCCCGATGATCCGGCCCTCGCGCAAGACGCGCTCGATGGGGTTCTCCACCACATCGCGGGTCTTCTCGCCCACCAGCCGGAAAACCTCGCCGTAGTGCTTGCCGCAGGCCTCCGCCTCCGTCCATCCCAGCAGCTTCTCGGCCTCGGGGTTGAGTTGCCGCAGGCGGCCCTCGCCATCGGCCGTGACGACTCCGTCGCCGATGCTGTACAGCGTGGTTCTCAGCTCCTCCCGGTTGCTCTGAAGGGCGGCCGTGAAACGCACGCGGGCACGCTGGTCCGCAAGCACCTTGCCGATCAGCACCGTCGCGAGCGGATAGCCGATGATCACAGGCAAGAACAGCGTGCTCATCGTGACGCAGCACACCTCGTACGGCAGCGTGAACATCAGGAGGATCATCGACGCGTGGACCAGCAGGCCCACGCACAGCAGCAGCCGAGACGAGACGTCCTCGTCCTTCCCGGCGAGCCGGTGGTGAAAGGCCAGGCCCAATGCGCCCGAGGCCAAAATGACCAGCACGCCCATGGTCTGCCCGACGCCGCCGAGCCAAACGCGCCCCGCGATGGTGATGGCCCCCGCGATCACGACGGACAGCGGCCCGAAGAACAGGCCGCAGAGGCTGATCATGACCGACCGGCCGTCGAAAATCAGGCCGGGGCCCAGCACCAGCGGCCGCAGCATGCCGATCACGGCAACGCCTCCGAACAGCAGCCCTTGAAGAAGCTGATTCCAGAGCCGCTGGCGGCACCGCTCGCCGATAAAGCCCGACAGCACCGTCAGCGCGGTTAGCAAGGCCAGATTATTGATGAGGTCAAGTATGATCATCGTCTCAATCCCGTCCCGTCGGCGCTCGGCTTAAACCGAGATCCGCAGCCCCGGCCCTACTTGAGCGGCGCACCCTCCACACCCAGCCTCTGGATGCCGTGCCCGACCATCGGCGGCGCGCCCCGCGCCGGGTCGTGTCGCCACACGATCCGCTTCATATGATCGATCTCGGCGAAGGGGACCTTGCCGCCCGCGTTGCAGATGAAGAAATTTCCGTTGGGCAGCACCTGCAGCCCCGCGAACCACCGGATTCCCAGCTCCGGAACCTCCGTGTCCTTAAGCTCCCAGACCGCCTGCCCCGCCGCGTCGAACTCCACGATCCCCGTCCGCCCGCACGTCACGGTGTTCCCCGACGGCAGGCGGATCGCGGAGTAAGTCGGAAACGGCGTCTTGAACTCCCGCACGAGGTTGCCGTCGGCGTCGTATTCGCGGGCCGCACGCGCGCTCTCCTCGGCCACCAGAAAGTGCCCGTCCGCCAAGGCCCGCACGTTGCGCATGCTGCCATGCCCGGCCGCCGCGTTCTTGATGGCGAACGACTTGACCACGTCGCCGGCCGGGCTCACGATCAGCAGCTTGCCCTGCTGCGTCGCGCCGACCAGCGTGTTGCCGTCCGCCATCCGCTGGCACGAGTAGACCTGGCCCTGCGTCTTGAACCGCCAGACGACGCGCTTATCGGGCGTCACCTCCATCGCGCCCGTCTCCGCGCCGCCCAGGCCGTTGCTCACGCTGTACGGAAACAGCACGTTGCCGGTGGGCAATTGCCACACGTCCCGCGCCGTCTCGGCGGGATACTCCCAGACCACGCGCCCCGACGTGTCGTAGCGCTGAATCCGCTTGGCGGACTCCGACGTGAACAGAAGTGCAGGGAACGGCGTCACCTCCGCCCTGACGGCAGAGGCGAGCGCCACTGACGACGCGGCGGCAAGGATTAAGCGTAGCCCTGTCGAACACATATAGATTACATTCTATACGATCTATGGCCCTTTAGGGTACTGCCATTTTTGTCGATCTTGTAATCGGTTGGTGGCCGGGGTGCGAGGTTCGTGCGTGTCGTGTGTGGAGCCACCGGGAGTGCGGGCGCCCTCGCCCGCAGCGCGAAAGTCTGCGCAAGGCGGACGCGCGGCCAAACGTGGAGAAACCGCTTGCAGACTGTCGTGTAAACGCCGCTTTGGCGGGCGGGGGCGCCCCCCCTCCCAGCCTTACACTCCGCTTTCACCTGAGAACGCCACCGTCTCGTCCGCGGATCTCCCGAACGAGCGGCGGTCGACGATACCTTCCAGAAAGAACGGCGCCGCGCCCGGCCAAGCCGAACGCGGCGCTCATCGCGACCTCAGTCGTTCGTTCAGCCGAGCAGCGCGTTGACCTTGGCCATGATCTCGAAGGCGTCGCCCACGTAGACCACGTCGGCCTTGCCCTGCGCCCAGCCGCAGTTGGCGTCGAGGTTGATGGCGCGGCGCTCGCTGATGAAGCGCCAGCCCACCGCGTGCGGCTCCTCGCCGTGGCAGCAGGTCGAGAGGCCCTTGGCGTGGCGCGGCGTGGAGCCGGTCTGGCCGACCTGGTTCATGTGCGACATGAAGCTCAGCG
>CAYLUN010000036.1:0-51352 GCA_964386865.1 uncultured Lentisphaeraceae bacterium
TCGCAACAGAGGTTGTCACCATGCCGCGTATGCGCTGCGCCCCGGAAAGGGCAAACACCTTTGCATCAGCCGACTTCAGTGCTTTTCTCACCCACTCCGCATAAAGGGCCTCAAAGTGCGGCCGGAACTGCGGGTCACGATAGAAACGGGACAAATGCCCACTCTCGTAAGCCAGCCGCAGCAGATCCTCGGACTCAGCCGTCGCTTCCTCTATGGCGGCGTCCTTGTCCATAGACCCGCCATCGACAACCTTCTCATAGGTGACTTTCCGGTCGCAGAATAGGCCGCGCGACTCTTCGAGAGCAACGCGATGTTGCTCAGCGAGCGCCGAAGGCACAAAGACGTAGACCACGTCCGCGTCACTCCGCTGCAGACAGGCCGAAAGCCGTTGGTCATCAGGGACACCCTCAATCGTGATGCGCGCGACGCGCAAGCCGAAGAACTGAGAGTCCCACGCTAGCAACTCATATTTCATGGGCCTGCCCCAATGTTGACTTCCTCGGCCACAATGAACGTGGGGCGCTCTTTCACCTGATCGAACGTCTTGCCGATGTAGACACCTACGAGTCCCAGCGACATCAACAAGATACCGCCGATGAACCACACCGAGATCATAAGACTCGTGAAGCCCGAAACCGTAATCAGGCTCAGCAGCCGGGCAACGAAACAGACCGCTGCAACCAAGAACGACAACGCCGCGATGCCGAAGCCGATCCTGATGCACAGGCGCAACGGCTTGTCGGAGAAGGCAATCATGTTTTCGCCCGCCAGTTTCATCAGCTTGCCAAGCGTGTACGAGGAGCCGCCGACCTTCCGCTCCTCATGCGTGACCGAGCAAAAAGCTTTCCTGAACCCCACCCACTGCACCATCGTGGGAAAGAAGCGAACCCGGTCCTTCATTGACAATATGGCATCAATGACTTTGCGGTTGTAGATGCCGAAGTTGGCGATCGTGCAGTCCATTTGGGTGTCGGTCAGGTACCCGAACACCGCATAGAACGCCCGCGACTGCATGCGTTTGAGCCACGAATCTTGTCGCTCGACACGTTGGGCGAAGACGGAGTCGTATCCCTCTGAAGTCTTAGCGAACAGCAGCGGGATGTCTTCCGGCCGATCCTGAAGGTCACAGTCCATCACAACAACCCACTCGCCCGTGGCGTACGACAGGCCCGCCGTGATCGCATAGTGCTGCCCGAAATTGCGCGACAAATTGACACCTTTCACCCGTGTGTCGCGCGCGCACAACTCTGCGATGTCGCCCCAGCACTGATCCGGGCTGGCGTCGTTGACGAGGATCAGCTCAAAGTCTTGGCCTAGCGGCGAAAGGCTCTGCTTGACACGCTCGTACAACTCGTTCAGGAACAGCTTGCCCATATAGACGGGCACGACCACCGACAGCCGCGCCGGCTGACCGTCCCGCTTCTTTCTCTCGTTGTCCGCTGTCATAGCTTTAATTCGATGCCCAAACGAACAGGGCCCGTCCCCACGCCCGCTCAAATGCCATAAAGTCCGCGCAGGACTTTCCCCATACTGTCCAAGGCGTAGCTCAACCCGTTCGTGGCGAGATCCGTGTAGAACGGCAGGCGTACAATCCGGCTGGCCAAGTCTTCGGTTACGGGCAGATCCTCCGCCCGGTATCCGAGCTGCAGGCCCTTCGAAAATGAGTGCAGGGGCACGTATCCGATGTACGCGTTCACCTGATACGTCCGCAGCTGCTTCAGAAACTCCTTCTGGCTCTCTGCCGTGTCGAAAATCACAAAGAACGCGTGATGATTGAGCGTGACGCCGGCAGGAGGACGAGGAATTCGCAGACAGCCCGCCTTCTCGTAAGGCCCGAAAAGATCGATGTATCCTTGCGTAACCTTGCCGCGCAGCGCGACGATCTCGTCAACATGCTGGAGCTGGGCGTAGAGCATGGCGGCCAGAATGTCCGCGAGCAGGAAGCTCGAACCCTTGTCGACCCAGCCGTACTTGCTGCGCACACCGTTCAGGACCAGGCGGCGATCGGTGCCTTTCTCCTGGATGAAGTGGGCGCGCTCCACCCACTCGGGCCGGTTGACGATCAGCGCGCCGCCCTCGCCGCAGCCCAGATTCTTCGTCTCATGAAAGCTGAACGTGGCCAGCGGGGTCGCGCAGCCGCAGAAAGCCCCGTCCTGATCCTTGGAGTAGAATGACTGGGCCGCGTCCACCATCACCGTCAGATTGTGCTTGTCGGCGATCGCCTTGATCCGCCTGAGATCGCAGGGTATTCCCGCGTAGTCGATCGGGAGGATCATCTTCGTCTTCTCGGTGATGAGCGCCTCAATCCGTTCCGGATCAACGTTCATCGTGTTGGGCTCGATCTCGCAAAAGACGGGGCGCGCGCCCTGCAGGAGAACCGCATTGGCCGTGGAGCTGAACGTATAGGAAGGAAGGATGACCTCGTCCCCGTGCTCCAAGCCGGCCAAAATCGCGCCCATCTCCAGCGCGGCCGTGCCCGAGGGGGTCAGGAAAACGTCGCCGAAGCCGCACATCTCCTTCATGCGCTCAACACACTTCATGCCCCACTCGTGGTTGCCGCAGTGACGCCTCGACTGCAAGGCTTGCAGCATATAGGCCTGCTCGTCACCTGTCAAATAGGGCTGATTGAACGGGATTTTAGTCATAGGTGTGCTCAGACTGGTTGCCGGTTTCCGGCGGACTTTCGCGCCTGATGCAGCAGTTGTGCCTGCAGCAGATTCTCCGAATGCTCGCCCCCGAAATCCCCTCTCCTGATCGTGCAGGAGAAGTGCGTCAGCATGTTGGCGAAGTGGTTGTCGGGCGGCAGCGCGTTGACGTCGACGCCGCCTGCGGTCTCAACGACGAGCTCGGGCGAAAGGCCCGGAGGCGCGGTAAAGGCGCGTCTCGCCGTCAGCTTGCCCTTGCTGCCCCAGATCTCGTAGTTGCACTGGTAGTAGTTGTCGAAGCCGAAAGCGGTCTCTGACACGAGCCCGTCCTGATTCTCCAGGTAGATCGAGCCGCCCAGGTCGACGTCGCACGCGGCGCCGTAGCGCAGCGTGGCGGCCCGGACGCGGAAGCCCGCGCCCAGCATGAACGTGGTCGCCTTGATCGTGTAGGCGCCCGCATCCAGCAGCGCGCCCCCGCCCAGGGCGCGGTGGTACCGGATGTTCTCCAACCCGCCGGGAAAGGGCGGAAAGCCGAAGGACGAGCGGAAGCAGCGGATCTCGCCCAGCGCGCCGGACTTCAGGATCTCTCGAACGGCGACATGCTGCGAATGAAAACGAAACTGGAAGTTCTCCATCAGCAGCAGCCGCTTGGACTGCGCCAGCCCGACGAGGCCCTGAACCTCAGGGAACGTACAGCCCAGCGATTTTTCACACAGGACGTGCTTGCCAGCGGTGAGGCAGCGGGCGACCCACTCCGCGTGCAGGCCTGTGGGCAGGGGAATGTAGATCGCGTCAACGGCGGGATGGTCAACCAACTCGCCGTAGCTCACCGCGCCGCACCCGTATTGCTTCGCCAGCGGAGCCGCCTTCTCAGGCGTGCGGCTGGCGATCCCGACCAGCTCGAAGTCCGCGTGCCGGTGCAGCTCGGGAAGGACCGAGCGCACGGCGATGTTCGCGCACCCGAGGACACCTATTC
The DNA here is from genome assembly GCA_964386865.1 of uncultured Lentisphaeraceae bacterium. Lineage (GTDB taxonomy): Bacteria > Verrucomicrobiota > Kiritimatiellia > RFP12 > UBA1067 > CAYLUN01. The sequence continues at coordinate 3,622 of CAYLUN010000036.1, forward strand.
GGACTTTGCTCATTTCACCGATAATCCAGTGCCGCGATCAGGCTGCGGGCTTGAATGTTGAGGTAGTTATTAAACCTCAGAAACTCTTTGATCTGTCCCAAGGTCAGCCAGATGAAGTTCTCGGGCACGCGCTCAGGGAAGTCGTCGCCGGCTTCCACCACGAGGTTGCGGTTCTGCTCGTGATAGAAGCGCCCGCCCTCCTCCGACTGCTTCGTGTCGAAAAGCACCCGCTTGGGCGCCGCGCCCGTCACGTAGTTCACAAAGGGCGGCGCGGCGAGCCCAGCGTCTTTGTACGAGCCGGTCAGGCATTGAACCGTCGGAGCCATCTCGACCACGTCGAAATTGCCGCACTCGACCTTGGCCTGCACGAGGAAGTGGTAGACGCCGTTGATCTTCTTGATAACGAACGCGCACAGCCCCTCCTGCATCGGTTCGACCAGCGGCTGGCACCATGACTGGACTTCACGGTTGTCGATCAGCACCTCGACGCCGAGCACGCGGAAGAAGCGCCGGTCCGGACGCACGATCTCGTCCTCGCTCACGAGCCAGTCGCGGACGTCACGCAAGGGTATCCGTTCCACCAGCAGTTCGTAACGGGACTTAAGCTCCGACAGCCAGAAGAGGATCTCGTCGATCGAGTGGCAGCCGGAGAGCGCCATCTCGGAGGCAAAGAGGCTCCGGCTCTCCGCCCGAACGCCGTGCTGATCCATGAACCCGTTCAGCGCGTAAACCGACTGGTGCCCGAGAAACGTGTGAAATGGCAGGCCGGACAGAACCGTGCGCGTATCCATGTTCACAGTGTTGTCGACGTTCATCAACGCCTTGATCTGCCCCAGCGTGAGCCAGCGAAAATCGTCGGTCAGCGGGATCGCCTCGTCGACCTTCAGGATGATATTGCGATTGCGCTTGCGCAGGAACCGCGCACCCTGCTCCGATTGCAGCTGGTCCAGAATAATCTGCGCCGGCTTGGCCTGCTGGAAAAACTCAAGATACCGCGGGCGCTTGCCCTTGTGGATCTGCGTGTAGTTGCTTCGCGTCGCCTGAAGCGTGGGGGACAGCTGAACGTTGTTGACGTTTCCCGGCTCGATCTTCGCCTGCAACAGGAAGCAGAGCACGCCGTCGATCTCTTGGGCGATTATCCCGAGATAGCCGATTTCCGGCTGATTAATGATGGGCTGCGTCCACTCGCGCTGCCTCCCGTCATCGACCGCGACGCGGATGCCCTCGATCGAGAAGAACTTGCCCGAATCGTGCCGGAGGTTACCCGTTGCAGGGTCGAACGACCAGTTCTTCAGCGACCGGAACGGCGTGGGCTTGACCTGGACGACCACCTCCCGGTTGCGCCGCTGAACCCAGCTCAGCACGTCTTCCACCGTGCCAGAAGGCCCGGCGTGAGACAGGAGCGATTCGAGGATCAGTTCTGCGAAGGTCTTCATCGCGTTTTAGAGGCCATTTTGCGCTTGCCGCAGCTCGTCGTGGCGGCCCACGTCGATCCAGCCGCCCGAGATCCGGAACGCGCCGACCGAGTCGCCCAGCACAATCGCCTGCTCGATCAGCGCCGTGATCGGGAACGCCTGATTCTGGGGAACGCGCTCCAGAACCTCGGGCGACAGAACGTAGATACCCGCGTTGATCGGGCGGTTTAGAACCGGCTTCTCTTCGATTCCGAGAACACGGCCCTCCTGAATCTGCAGGCAGCCGAACGGCACGGTGTGCGTGTACTCGTCGCAGCCGACGGTCATCCGATATCCCCCGGCCTCATGGAACTGCAGCATCGCGCCGACGTCGGCCTGCGTGACCAGGTCGCCGTTCATCACCAGCAGCGGGTGCTGGGGGCGCGCGGGCAGCAGCGAGAGCGCGCCGCCCGTGTGCAGAGGCTTATCTTCCTGCAGATACCGGATGGAGCAGCCAAAGGCGCTGCCGTCGCCGAAGTGGCTGCGGATGACGTCGCCCAAATAGTTCACGGAGATGTAGATCTCGTGGACGCCGAAGCCGACGAGGTGGAGCACGATGCGCTCAAGAATGGGCCGCCCCGCCACACGGATCATGGGCTTGGGAATCGTGTCGGTCAGAGGACGCAGGCGCTCCCCCCTGCCGCCCGCCATGATGACGGCCCAGTTCGGGCGCTGCACCGAGCCGACGATCTCGCGCATGACGTGCAGCCCGACCAGCTTGCCGGCGCCGTCGATGATCGGCACCTGCTCGATGCACCGCGCCCGCATCAGGTCGAGCACCTCGGCGCGCCCCGTGTCCGCAGTCACCGTCGTGAACCGCCTCCCCATGTGCCCTTCGATCGGGGAGCCCACGCCCGCGCCCTTCAGCAGCGCGCGCCGGATGTCGCCGTCGGTGACGGTGCCGGTGAGACGGCCATCCGCATCGACCACGAGGGCGATCCCGTGCGCGTTGCGATCCAGGCACGCCATGACTTGCAGGATCGTATCCTTCGGCGAAACAAGATAGTCTGTAATCGGTTTTTTCATACGCTCACTCACCACACCGAGAAACCGCCATCCACAACCAGATTCTGGCCGGTCACATAGTTTGACAAGTCGCTGGCCAGATAGACAACCGTACCCTGAAAATCGTCCTCCGTGCCCATGCGCTTCAGCGGCGTACGAGACACATACCGATCAAGAAACGTCCCGCTCTGATTCCTGAAAATGCCCCCGGGCGTGATGGCGTTGACCCGGATGTGCGGGGCCAGAACTGTCGCGCACCACCGCGTGAACTGCACGAGCCCGCCTTTGCTGGCGGCGTATGCGGCGGGGTTGCCCATCGATGTGCCCTCGTAGAGGTCGAGGTTCGGACCCACGATGCCGTAGATGCTGGCGATGTTGATGATTGAGCCGTGCCCGGACGCGAGCAGCGCCTCGCGCGAAGCCTGCGTCAGATTGAAGACCGCCGTCAAGTTCACCTCCAGCGCCTTACGCCAGGTGTCGGACGACTGCTGCTCAAAGGGGACGGCCCACCCCGTGAGACCGGACGTGCCCACATAGGCGGCGTTGTTGACCAGAATGTCCATGCGCCCGAGCGCCTCGACGACCCGGCCGGGAATCGCACGAACCGAGGCCTCGTTCGCCAGATCCGCGCCAACCCCCAGCGTCGGCACGCCGTGCATGCGGGCCAACTCATCCGCCACACGCTGACACACGGCCGCGTCCAGATCCACCACGGCGATGCCGGCGCCCGCCTCCGCCAAGGCTGACGACATCGCCCGGCCCAGGTGACCCGCACCGCCGGTGACCACTGCGACGCGACCGGCCAGCGACAACTTCTCGAACAGGGAAGGGGCCGTCCGCTTCGCGCTCGCCTCGCCCCGCTCCGAGAGCATCCACTCGGCTAAGCGGAAATCTTCCGCCGTGTCGATGTCGACCGCGCACGGGGCCGGCAGGATGCAGGCGCGCACACTCCCCTCCATGTACACCATGGCCTTCTGGACGAACGAAGGCGTGGTCACGTAAGCCGCCGTCGTGATGTTGTAGACCGGCGGCACGTCCTGCCGGCGGTGCACCTTCTGCTGCAGCGGCTTGGCAATCTGCGCGTAGTGGCGCTCGTCCAAGGTTACCATATTGAACGACGGGTGGCGCTCAGAGGGCGTCACGCCGATGACGGTCTCCGCGCCGCCTTCCAGAAACAGGTCGACACACGCGTCGATATCGGCGGCTGTGCGAAGCGGCGTCGTCGTGGGGACGGCGACCATCACGTCCATCTTGGGGTACTCGGACTGAGACTGCTCCCAGTCGATGGCGTGACGCCAGGCCAGGCGCTCGGGCGCGTGGTCCGAGGCCAACTCGGCCGGACGGATAAAGGGCACGACGGCGCCGTACTGCTGGGCCACTCCGGCGATCTCCTCCGAATCGGTAGAGACGAAAACCTGGGACACGTACCGCGACTGGCGGGCGGCGTCGATCGCCCACGCGATCAAGGGCTTTCCCTTGAGCGGCTTGATGTTCTTGCCGGGAAGCCCCTTGGAGCCCCCCCGGGCGAAAATCCACGCATGAATCACAGGTGCTTGCGGCATATCCACTTCTCCTGCCGAACAGATTCTTCGGCGGCCTCCACGAGCTGAAGCGTGCCCAGGGCCTCCTGCCACGAGCACACGCGCGAGCCGCTTCCGGTCGCTTCGAACACCGACCGGTGCATCTCGACAAACATCTCGTTGCGGCCCTGAGCAAACAGGCGGGACTCGTCGTTGTGGGTCAGCCGGCCCTCGACAAAGTCCAGCCACAACGTCCCGCCCTCATATTGAATGGAGCAGAAGCGACGGGTCTTGCGCGACAGATAATCCAGGTGGCACACGACATCCGGACACGCCTGCAGGTCGAGCAGCATCAGGAACTGGTCGTCGCTGTCGATCTCGAGGGCGCTGCGGTGTCCGCCCGACGCGCAGACGCGCCGCCACGGCCCCGCAAAATGCTGCAGGTAATCCAGCTCGTGGCTCAAGTCGCGAAGGACGCCTCCGCCCTGCTCGCGATGCGCCGAATAGCACTGCCGATAATCGGAACCGGGGCGCCAGGATGGCAGGTACTGGCCTACGTAGGCATGGAGGGAGAGCAGGGTCTTCCCGGCCACGATCTCAGCCGCCGCCCGCACCAGCGGATGGAACCGGAGCGGGTAGCCCACGACCGTGGCGAAAGCCGGAGCGAGCTGCTGTTGTTGCGTAGAGGCGAGAACCGGTTTCTCGACCAGGCAGGTTCCGGAGAACCCGCACGCCGTCAATTCATCCAGCGTGCCGGCGTGCTCGGCCGTGCGGTTGCAGATCACCACATACTCGGGCCCGAAGCGCTGGGCCGCCTCGCGGACGGAACGGAAGCAGGGCCGCCCCTCCTCCGGCGACGCATGCCGGCTCACGACAGCGACGCCGCACCCCATCTCTTCCAAAACGGAGGCGTGGCGCTTGCCGATCGAGCCGTAGCCCACGACCAGGCATTTCTTCAAGAATGTTGGGCGCGAAACCGGTGACACGGCCTCAGCCGGAGCCGAAGCGGGCAGGTCACGAAAGTGTTTCTTGAGGATGTCGTGCAGCGGGGCGCGCTTGAGCGCGTCCACGATTCTTGCGCGTGTGGCGCCGCCGTCGAATGGATTCCTTTGGCCGGCCGCAGCGGCGCGAAACGCATCCGAGCAGGCGCGGCGAAGCGCGGCCTCGATGTCGGCGGCCTGCGGCGCGCAATCCGCCACGCTCGCCGCACGCACCCGGCCCTTCTGGCGGTCGCCGATGTTCACTGTCGGGACGTTGAGCGCAGGCGCTTCGACGATGCCGCTGGAGCTGTTGCCGACGACCGCCGCACACAGGCGCATGGCCGACAAGTAGCGGAGCTGGCCGAGCGAACGGGCATAGAGAACCCGCTCCGGCTGGGCGGCGGCAAAGGCCTGGAGCCGCTCCTCGATGGCCGCCCCGCCCGGGTCGGCGTTGACACCGGTAATGATGATCCTGTGCTCCGGGAACGCGCTGAACGCCTCAAGCAGCGCCCGCACCTGCTCTTCGCCCGAGTGAGCCTCCAAGGTGACCGGATGAAACGTGACGAGGAAGAACGGCGCGTCCAGCGGGAAACGGAGCGAGGACGCGAGCTCCTCGCGGGAAAGCAACTTGAGCGTGCGGATGCTCTCGACGCCCAGCGCACCCACATTGTAGACACGCGCCGGGTCTTCGCCGAGCTGCACGATCCGCTGGCGATACGCCTCGCAGCACGGAAAGTGCAGGTGGCTCATCTTGGTGATGGCGTGGCGAAACGCCTCATCGACCGCGCCCTCCGTGGTCTCGCCCCCGTGGATGTGCGCCACGGGCACTCGGCAGATCTGCGCCGCCGCCGCACAGCAGAAAGCCTCGTAGCGGTCCCCGAGAATCACCACGAGGTCGGGCGACAGGTTCTTAAACGCCTCGCCGTAGCCTACGACGGCCAGCCCCATCACCTGGCAGATGGAGGCTGGATCATCCCGCCCCTCTGCATCAAGAATCGGCACCCTCGCGTCCGGCGTGAACCCAGCGGCCTCGATCTCCCGCACCGTCTCGCCGTGCGCGGGAGACAGATGGGTGCCGCTGACCAGAAGCTGAAGCTGCAGCTCCGGCTCCTCGCGGATCGCGCGCGCCAAGCCGGACAGCAGCCCGAATTCGGCACGCGTTGAGGTGAACAGGCAGACCTTACGCATCGATGAGTTCGTCCGGTCGATAATCGCGGGCGGCCTTCGTGCCGATAATTTCATCCCAGCGCATCGGGCAGACCCCGGTGCCGGGCCGTTTGACGTCCAGATTCTCAGCGGTGAACACCTCGCCTTGACGAATGCCGCAGCGGGCGACCAGGCTCTTGCGAGCGACCTCGCGATTCTTGAGTTCGCCGGCGCTCGGCTGCTTGACCGCCGAGCCCAAAGCGAGCGAGATGTTGCGTATGCCCCGAACCATGGCCTTGAGCTCTTCCGGCTCCAGGCTGGCGCGGTGGTCGGGCCCCGGCAAGGTCTTGTCGAGGGTGAAGTGCTTCTCGATCACGGTCGCGCCCAGGGCGGCTGCCGCCAAGGAAACCTCGATCCCTTGCGTGTGGTCCGAGTAGCCGACCGGCGACTCGGGAAACCTCTCGGACAGCGTGCGAAGCGCGAGCAAGTTGACGTCTTCGAGGGGTGCCGGATACTCCGTGGTGCAGTGGAGAAGCGTCACCTGATCCGGCGACGTGCCGCTCTGGACTAACACCTCGCGGGCGTCACGGATCTCGGGCAGCGTGCTCATGCCGGTGGAGAGAATAACTTTCTGCCGGAGCGCGCCGATGCGCCTGAGATAGGGCAGATTCGTGATCTCGCCCGACGGGATTTTCCAGACGTCGACACCCAGTCGCACGAGCAGGTCGAGAGACGGAAAATCGAACGCCGTCGACAGGAACGCGATGCCGCACGCCTGGCATGCCTTCACCAGTTCGACGTGGGCCGCCTCGTCCAGTTCCAATCGCTTCAACATCTCGTACTGGCTCTCGGCCACACCGGTCGTCTGCACCTGATAGTCCGCCTTGGCCGCCGACCGCGTCACGATCGCCTCGGTGCGGAACGTCTGAAACTTGACGGCGTCCGCGCCCGCCTCGGCGGCCGCCTGGATCAGCCGCTTCGCCAGCTCAAGCGACCCGTTGTGATTGACCCCGGCCTCGGCGATGATTGTCACTTGGCTCGGGCTCATCGGCACCTTCCCGCGAAAAAGAGGCCGCGGGCTCTCACAAAACTCCCCGGCGGAACCTTCTCACACTGAACCACAACCGCGCCGGAGCCTACAAACGACCCCGCGCCGACTGCGGCCTGCCCGTTTACGATGGCACCGGTTGAGACATGGCAATGGTCTTCGACCACCGCGTCGTGCTCAATCAGGCAGTGGCTGTTGAGAATGCAGTTGACGCCCACGCTGGCCGCGGCATTGACGGTCACGCCATGCATGACAATCGTGCCCGCGCCCACGCGGGCGTGACGGGAGACGTGCGCGTTCGGCGAGATGATGGCGGGCAGCCGGTATCCCAGCTCAACGAACCGACTGTACAGCCTGATCCGCACGTCGGCGGACTGAACCTGGCCAACGGTTACAAAGGCGTGCTCGATGCTTCCGCGAAGATCTTCCAGGTCGTCGTCCGTCCCGATCAGCGGATATCCCAAGACCTCGGCCGGCGAGTTCGCACCGGGCCGGTCCACGATCCCGGCGATCTGGAAGCGGCCCTCCTGCTCGATCACGTCGATACAGCTCTTGCAGTGGCCGCCCGCGCCGATCAGCAAAATAGTCGGCTTGCTCATCGTGCACCCCGCGTGCTGCTGGGCAGGTTCACCACGCGCTGGGCCAGCCAGCGGGCGTTGTCCACGTCGCCACAGCAACAGTCCTTGTACATGGACAAGTCGGGCATCAGCTCCCAAACGGGGCGCGTAAAAATCTTGGCGTCGTTCGTGGCGGCCAGCAGCTGATCGCGTAGATCCGGCTCCTTCACGAGGATGGCGTTCAGCCAGTAGTTGCCCCGGCAGCCGTTCGGCTCGGCGATGAAAGAGGCCCAGTCGCAGCGCGCGAAGAACGCGGCGTAGGCCTCGGCCGTTTCGCGCTTGTTCGCCAAGAAGCCGTCGAGCTGCTCGAGCTGGGCGCAGGCGAGCGCGGCGTTCAGGTTGGGCATCCGGTAGTTGTATCCGATCTCGTCGTGAACGAACTCCCACCGGTGGGGGACTTTTGCGACGGTCGTGAGGTGCTTCGCGTGCCGGCCCAGCGCGTCGTCGTCCGTCACAATCGCGCCGCCGCCGCCGCAGGTGATTGTCTTGTTACCGTTGAAGCTAAAGATGCCCAGGCGGCCGAAGGTGCCGCAGGCGCGGCCGCCGCGAGCCGAACCGAGCGCTTCGGCGGCGTCCTCGACAACGGGAATTCCCCACGCCTCCCCGATCCGCACCAGCTCGTCGACGTGGCAGGGAAGGCCGAACGTATGCATAGGCACGATGGCCGCAATGCGGCGGCCCGTCTTGCGGTTGAAGCAGCCCGCCTGCGTCCGGTCAGCCTGCTCCGCCAGAAAGCGCTCGACGGCGCGCGGGCACAGCCCCAGCGTCTCGCGGTCGACGTCCGCGAAGACGGGAATCGCCTGACAGTAGGTGATCGCATTGGCGGTCGCAATGAAGGTCAGCGGCTGCGTGATCACTTCGTCGTTGGGCTCAACCCCCACGAGGCGCAGGGCGACATGTAGCGCGCTGGTTCCATTCACAGTCACCACAGCCCGGCGCGCCTTGAGATAGGCGGCGAGGTCTTTCTCGAAACGATCCACGTAGGCCCCGACGCTCGACACGAAGGTCGAGTCGATGGCGTCGAGAACCAACGCTTTGTCACGCGCCCCGAAGCGGGGCTCGTGCAGCGCGATCGGCCCGCTCGTGCTGTACCAGTCGCGGATGAACGAGATGAGTGAGTCAAACATAAGGTAGTTCTAAAGTGCTAAAGTTCGAGAGTTCCAAAATGAGAGAGTGAAGGGGGACGGAGCGCTTCTTGGCTACAGTTGGAGACTGCTCATGCCTCGGCCTTGAATGCGTCATAAGCCTTGACTCCTTTGGTCAGCTCGGGGGGCAAGGGAGCCTCTTCGTCGAGGTCGAGACAGTGAAGATGGTTGATGGTCGATGGTCGATGGTTGATGGTCGATAGTTCATAGCGATAACCGGACTCGGGACAGACCAGAATGGTGGATGGTGGATGGTCGATGGTCGGTGGTTGTTCTGACAATAAACCATCAACCACCAACGATGAACTCCTTCGGTCGCCCTCAGGCCGCAGGATATGCCCGTGCCGGCTCATCCAGCCCTTCTGACGGGCGGGGTTGCCCACCATCAGCGCATAGTCGGGAACGTCCTTGGTCACCACGCTGCCGGCCGCGATAAAACAGTACCGCCCCAGCGTGACCCCACACACGATGGTACAGTTCGCCCCGAGTGTCGCGCCGCGCCGGATGAGCGTCCGCTCGTAGAGCGAGTGCCTGCTGACTTGCGAGCGGGGGTTGGTGACGTTCGTGAGGACGCAACTGGGCCCGAGAAACACGTCGTCCTCGATCACGATCCCGGTGTAGACGGAGACGTTATTCTGGATTTTGACGTTGTTGCCGATGACCGTGCCGCCGTCCACGTTCACGTTTTGCCCGATCACGCAGCGCTCGCCGATCTTCGCGCCTTTCTGGATGTGGCTGAAATGCCAGATCTTGGTGCCGGCGCCGACCTCGGCACCGTCGTCGACGTAGGCGGATTCGTGTTTGAAATAATCAGTCATGGAGACTCCAGAGGTCAGAGGTCAGAGGCCAGAGGTCAGAGGTCAGTGGTCAGAGGTCAGAGGTCAGTGGTCAGAGGTCAGAGGCCAGAGGTCAGAGGTCAGAGGTCAGAGGCCAGAGGCCAGAGGTCAGAGGTCAGTGGTCAGTGGTCAGAGGTCAGAGGCCAGAGGTCAGAGGTCAGAAGTCAGAAGACAGAGGTCAGTGTTTCAGAAACGGCGCGGGGTTGGAAATCATGGCTCCCAGCATTCGACCGACTTCGTGATTGAGAGAAGTCAAACGTTCGTGCTCATCCACAGAGATGTATCCGCAATCCTTAGCGAAATCGAGTGACGTGTCCGTCTCTGCGTTCTCGCCATCGCAATCGGTTAGTTTTGAAATGAAGTGAGCGTCATACCTTCGCTTGGCCCACGCCTCTCGCAGGTTCAAACATACGGAGCGGGAGGATCTGCGGATCTGGCTCGTTAGCGCATATCTCTCCTCGGCAGGAAACCGCTTGCTAACTTCGAAGACCGACATAGAAACTTCGTAGGCCTTTTGGAAGACGGTCAGCTCTTTCGCCGAATGGATCTGCATCGCGCCCCTGACCTCTGACCTCTGTCCTCTGACCTCTGTCCTCTGTCCCCTGACCTCTAGTAACTCAGCATCTCCATCATCCGGATGCCTGACAGCACGTCGGCCTTCGCCGGGAACATATCCCACCTATCCTGAGCGATGTACTGATACAAGGTGTCGTGCCCCTTGCCGTACTGATGGTTGATCGTGAAGTCCATATCCGGCTTCTCCAGGCCCTGAACATTCCAGAAGTCGATCTTGTTCAGATTGGTTCCGGACAGGCGGATCGTCCCTTTCTCCGCGACCAGGACGAACTCGGTGAGGTAGTTCTTTTCGTACACGCTGACCGTGGTGTTGAGCGTGCCCACCGCGCCGTTCTTGAAACTCAGAACAGCCGAGAGGGAGTCGTAGACCTCCATGCCTCGCAGCTGACCGCCGATGCCCTTGTGCTCGGCCAGCTCGCCGAAGAAGTAGTGCAGCATATCCACGTAGTGGCTGGCCTGCGTGTAGAGCACCCCGCCGTCGAACTCCGCCGTGCCATGCCAGTCGATTTTGAAGTATTCGTCGTTACGGTTCCAGAGCACATTGCAGATGAACTGGTGGATCTTGCCGAGCTTGCCGCTGCTGATCAGCTCTTTAACCATCTTGACCAGAGGGTTGTAGCGGTTCTGATACACCGGCAGCAGCACCTTCCCCGCCTTCTCCACCCGGCGATAGACCTCATACGCTTCGCGCAGGGTCAGAGAGAGCGGCTTCTCGCAGACGATATAGGGAGCGTCGGTGAGCTCGGCAATGTTCGAAACATGCCGAGGGTGTAACCCGGACGGGGTCAGAACACAGATGACGTCCACGCCTTTGATGAGCCGATAATCCGTCACGTAGGGCACGGCGAGCTTTTCGGACAAGGCCTTGGCGCGCGCTTCGACCTTGTCGCAGACCATCGCGATCTTCACGCACTGGGTGTCTGCAATAGCCTCGACGTGCCTCGCCGAAATACGTCCGCAGCCGACTAATGCTACTCTTTTCATTTTCGAACTTTCGAACTTTAGAACTCTAGAACTTTAGAACTTCCCCCACAATCTGCTCCTGCTCCGCCTCGCTCAAGAAGGGGTGCATCGGCAGACTGATCACCTCGCGCGAGGCGCGCTCCGACTCCGGGAAGTCTCCCATCTTGTAGCCCAGCGGCGCAAAGACCGGCTGCTCGTGCAGGCACTTGGGATAGTACACGGCAGACGGGATGCCCGCCTTCTTGAGTCGCTCTCCCAGAGCTTCTCGGTTCGCCACACGGAGCGTATACTGCGCGTAGACGTGCGTGTTGCCGGGCATGACTGCCGGGGGCACAAGTTCTAACGTTCGAGAGTTCGAGAGTTCCAAAGTTGAGCTTCGCGACAGGAACAGACTCGTATAGCGGGCGCCGATGCGATTGCGCTGCTCCACCTCCCAGTCGAAATGCGGCAGCTTGGCCAGAACAACTGCGGCCTGCAGCGTGTCGAAACGGCCGTTCATCCCCACCAACGGGTGCACGTGCCGGACGAGTCCGCCATGTGTGCGGATGGCCCTCATCTTATCGGCCAACGCATCGTCCGACGTGAACAGCGCGCCCCCGTCGCCGTAGCAGCCGAGGGGTTTGGCGGGAAAGAAGCTGGTGCTTGCGACGCGGGTGACGCCGCAGCTGCGGCGGCCATTCTGCGTAGCGCCGAAGCTCTGTGCCCCGTCCTCGATGACCGCGATCCCGTAGCGGGCGGCGATCGCGTTGATCCGCCCGTAGTCCGGCATCTGGCCGAACAGGCTCACGGGCATGATCGCCTTGGTGCGCGGCGTGATCGCCGCCTCGACCTTGTCGACATCGATGTTGAAGTCGCTCGCCGTGATATCGACAAACACCGGCTTGGCTCCGACGAGCAGGATGACCTCAGAAGAGCTGATCCAGGTGAAGGGGACGGTGATGACCTCGTCGCCGGGGCCCACGTCGAGCGCCCGCAGCGCGATCTCCAAGCTGTCCGTGCCGCTGGCGACCGTCAGGCAATGTTTGACTCCGACATAGGCGGCCAAGTGGCTCTCGAGCTCCGCGATCTCCGGCCCCATGATGAAGTGCCCGTGCTCAAGCACGGCGCGCATGCGTCCGTCGATCTCGGCCTGATAGCGCCGATACTGGGTCTTAAGGTCAATGAATTCCATGAGCGTTGTCTGTGGTTAATCGTTGCTGGTTGGCCGTTGCTGGTTAGCCGTTAAGTCCGAGTTGTGCTTGCTTAACGACTACGCACCATTGACTATCAACCGTTTTCGCTTCTCGTTTCAGCCAGTCGCGACATCAGTTTGCCACGCGCTCGTAGAGCGAGCCCAGCCACTCATAGAGCGCGCCCTCCGAATCCTGAAAACCTCCGCCGGAGGGCAGCGGCAGGGAGGTCCATTTCCACTGCTTCCGATCCGATACAGCCTGATAGTCGCAGGGTGCCGGAATGGGCGCCAGCCCCCGCTTTCTGAAGATCTTCATGGCGCGCGGCATATGCGCGGCGGACGTCGCAAGGATGAGCGCATTCGTTCCCGCTTTCTCGCCGACGAGCCGAGCCTCGTCGGCCGTATCCCGTGCGCCCGTCAGCATCACGAAGCGAGATCTCGCAATTCCAGTCATCACGGCATACTCGTCAAGGAACGCCGCTTTGTCCGAGTCCGAAGCCGGCCCCGCCACGGAGACCAGCAGGCGGCTCTCCGGCACCAGCCTGACAACCCGTACGCCTTCCTGCAAACGCAGGAGCATGGTGGCTGTGGCACGGTAGCGGAAAGGCAGATCCGAGTCCTCCGCATACGTTTGCCCAAGCACGGCGACATCCGCTCCGCGCAGACGCTCGCTCTGTGAGGCGTCCGGGCTGAAGGGCTCAAACTTCCGCTCGTGGCCAAACAGGTAAGAGGATCCCGCCCCATACCCGAAGGCCAAGAACAGGCAACCGGCCAGAACCTTACACGCCTGCCCCGCCCGCTTGAAACGGGTGAACCGCGCAAGGCACCACCCCAGAATGAAAAGCTCGATCACGAGCGGAACCGGCATGAGGAACTGGGAGATGAACCGCTTCAACACGAATGGAAGAGTGAACGACATGGAAGAGAAGTGAGAGCTTTTAAAGCGGAGACGGAACCGCGAATCACGCGAATTGCACGAATGGGATCATCGAGAAACAAACGCCTTACCGGGTCACGTCTCGACATTCGACACTTGATTCATCCCGCCAAGGCGCAAGGGGTTTCGGGATGTCGTTGCGCCTTTGAGAAAAGAATCGGTTGTGCTGTCACGGCAGAAAACGAGGAGGTCAGAAAACTGAGATGTCACAACAGTGGCTTGACGGCGTCGATAATGCGTTTCTTGACTTGCTCGAACGTTAAAGTGACCTCGCGGAACAGCCGAGGCCACTCGGCAAGATCGACGTCATCAAAGAAGACAAGGCTGCGAAGGATCATCAGTCCGTCATCTTGCTGATACTTCGTCTTGTAGAATTCCACCATCTCTTCTAGCCTGAATTGGTCCAGAAGAAAATACACATCAATGAAATCCTTTACACGTGTTCCATTTCCTGTGATGGCGTTAAGCTTCATCGCCGCAATATCCTTTGCAGATAGCATGCGGATGCGGCTACCTTCGATGACCTGAAGTTCTTGGTAGTCATGACGAATCAAATCAACCATAACCCCGTCAATGACCCCCTTCAAAGTTTTTCCGTGTTGGTAGTTCCGCTGGAATCTATACTTTCTGATAAAGAGGTTCAACACATCATCAACATCATAATCGCCTCTTGTAAATAAATCGATGTCGATGGAGATACGATGTCCGATCTGCAGCGCCAGTGCTGTACCCCCGACCAGATGAAACCCTTGCAGCAGATGTTCTTCTTGGAGGGCTTGGATCAATTCCAATGTTTGGGGTGTAAGTGTCTGTGTGTGCAACATGCGAACTGATCCTTCGGAATATCCAGCCAAAGCGAAATGAAGTTCAATACTTTGCTGTCCCAGTCCTTAATCTTCAAAACTTCATCCCGGATCTCGGACAACGAATAAAGCGTCTGAAGGAGATGCAAATCATCCAGCGTGCCAAGCATCAGAACGCGCTGCACGACAAGGCGTCGCCCTTTCTGAATGTCAAACGTCTCTGGGTTGACATCCCATAAGATATTTCGCGTGAAGATTGGCATATGCCGGGGTCATGTAATGATAGCCAGGTAAGTCCGACTACAGCCGCCCGTCTACCTGATCCCGTGGCAACGTGGCCTTAATGTCGTAGATCACCGTCGTCGCGACGTCGCGTTCGAATGAGAGTTTCGAGAACGCCTGGTGTTTGACAGCGAAAACAACGGTCGAGTAACGCGCGAACAGCGAACCGGCAGCGACCGACTCGTAGGGCACGAGGGTCACCCCGTACTCATGCATGACTTCCCCGGCGTCCGCCCAGGGATCGGCCACGTCCACGCGGCAGCCGAACGACTGAAGCTCGCGGATCACGTCGATGACGCGGCTGTTGCGGATGTCCGGGCAGTTCTCCTTGAACGTCATGCCCAAAACCAGAACCGCGGCGTCCTTAACGGCAAGACCTTTGGCGATCATCAGTTTGACCGTCTCGCTCGCGGCCAAGACGCCCATGCTGTCGTTCAGACGGCGACCCGCCAGAATGATCTCCGGATGATAGCCCAACGCCTGAGCCTTATGCGTCAGATAGTAGGGATCCACCCCGATGCAGTGCCCGCCCACGAGCCCCGGACGGAACGGCAGGAAGTTCCATTTGGTTCCGGCGGCTTCCAGCACTTCGATCGTGTCAATTCCCATGCGATGAAAAATCATCGACAGCTCGTTCACGAAGGCGATATTGATGTCGCGCTGGCTGTTCTCGATGACTTTCGCCGCCTCGGCCACCTTGATCGAGGAGGCCTTGTGCGTCCCGGCCTTGATGATCGAGCCGTACAGCGCGTCCACGACGGCGGCGGCTTCAGGCGTCGATCCGGAGGTGACCTTGCGGATCTTGGTCAGCGTGTGCTCTTTGTCCCCGGGGTTGATGCGCTCCGGGCTGTAGCCCGCGAAGAAATCCTTGTTGAAGGTCAGCCCGCTGTACTTCTCCAGCAGCGGCACGCAGTCCTCCTCGGTACATCCGGGATAGACCGTGCTCTCATAGACCACAATCGCGCCCGGCTTCAAGACCTTGCCCACGGTCTCGCTCGCCTTGACCAAGGGCGTCAGGTCGGGCCGCTTGTACTCGTCGACCGGCGTCGGAACCGTGACGATGAAGACGTCGGTGCCCTTCAACTCCGCGGCATCCGAGGCGAAGGCGAGCCGCGTGGCTGAGGCCAGCTGTTCGGACGTCTGCTCGAGCGTGTGGTCACGGCCCGCTCTCAGCTCAGCGATCCGTTTGGCGTTGATGTCGAAGCCTAGCGTGGGAAACCGCTTGCCGAACTCGACCGCCAAAGGAAGGCCTACGTAGCCGAGCCCAATCACGCAAACACGTACGTCCCCGGACTCGATTCTCTTTAGCATCTCTTTCATTTGTGATACTCCTTGAACCACGCCAAGAACTTCGGTATGCCGACTGCGATCGGCGTCGTGGGCTCATACCCAACCGCCTCGTGAAGCCGATCCACGCTGGCGAACGTTGCAGGCACGTCCCCCTCTTGCATCGGCAGCATTTCGAGGCGCGGGTTCTCGACGCCCAACTCGCGCGCGATCAGAGCGATCATGTCCATCAGTTTCTCAGACCGGTGATTGCCGATGTTGAAAAGCTCATAGGGCTTCAGCCTGTCGGAGAAGACGCAGCCCCGAATGCCGGCGACGATGTCGTCGATGTAGGTGAAATCGCGGTACATGTCGCCGTTGTTGAAGACCTGAATCGCCCGGCCCTTCTGCATGGCGTCCGCGAACAGCCACATCGCCATATCCGGACGACCCCACGGCCCGTAGACCGTGAAGAAGCGGAGGCCGACGGTTTGCATACCGTACAAGTGGCTGTAGCAGTGCGCCATCAACTCGTTGGCCTTCTTGGTGGCGGCGTAGAGGC
Organism: uncultured Lentisphaeraceae bacterium; assembly: GCA_964386865.1. Taxonomy (GTDB): domain Bacteria; phylum Verrucomicrobiota; class Kiritimatiellia; order RFP12; family UBA1067; genus CAYLUN01. The sequence goes on from CAYLUN010000036.1 coordinate 19,933, forward strand.
TGATGGGCGTATCCACACGCTGCCCCTCGGCGAACGGCAGCTCCGTGTTGCCGCCATAGACCGACGAGGACGACGCGTAGATCAGGCGCGGCTTCGACGGCGCGTGCCGGCAACACTCCAGCACGTTCAAGAAGCCCTCGAGGTTCGACTTCATGTAGGCGTGCGGGTTGGTGATTGAATACCTCACGCCGGCTTGGGCCGCGAGGTTGACCACGCAGTCGGGCTCGAACGCGAGAACCGCATCCTGCAGGGCGGCGAGGTCGGTCAGGTCGGCAGGCCGCCACTGGTATCCCTCGCGCCCTTCCAGCTGGACGTGGCGGTCGCGCTTGAGCTGGACCGAGTAGTAGTCATTGAAGTTGTCGATGCCGAACACCGCGTGCCCTTCGTCGAGCAACCGGCGGGCCAGATGAAACCCGATGAACCCGGCGGTGCCCGTCACGAGGACGCGCCGCGGAGAAAACTTCTGTTCACACGTTTTCATAGAACCGTTCTTGTCTCCTCTCGTCAGCGGAAAAACACCGGAAAACGGGTTGTCTACACAATACTGGGCGTGATCGTCGCACACCCGATCGATGACATGACGGCGGTTAGGCGCGCATACTGCTCTTCGTCCTCATACGAGCCCACGATCGCGCCGCCGGAACCGGCAAACTTCGCAGAGCAACCGACGCCGCGGGCGGCGTGCACCATGCGGCGGTTAGCGTCGTCCACGTTGAAAATGCGATCCCGCAGATCGAAGTTGGCGTTCAGAAGAGGGGGGACCTTCTCAACCTGACCGCCGACAAGCGCATCCCGAACCTGTTGCGCAAGATCCGCAAACTCGGTCATGGCCGCCACGATGTCGGGCTTCTTCTCTTCGAACAGCACCCGGAGCTTCCGGTGGTAGACTCCGGACACCTCGGCGCGCAGCGGATCGTAGGAGATGTAGAGCTTGGGAAGACTCGCAGGATCTAGAGGCTCGTACCGGCCATGTCCAGTCGCCTCAACGAGATCCCGGTTGAAATCCATGAAGACGAGTCCTTCGTAGATCTGGATGACGCGGTCTTGCAGGCCGCACTGTATGCCCAGTTCATCACGCTCCGCCATGAGGCACAGCGTGGGAGCCATCTCCTTGGGGATGGTCACCCCATAGAACTCTTGCAGCGCCTTGAGCATGGCGGTGCAAATCGCCGAAGATCCGGCAAGACCCACGAGCCGCGGGATGTTTGATGCGTAGCGAACGGTGAAGTTGCGCGACGGCAACGCAATCCCCGCTGTTCGGCAGTAGTGAATGAACACTTTGGTGACGGATTTCAGCAAGCGAATACCGCCGTAGTAACCAAAAAGCTGGATCTCCCGCAGCAGCGCATCGGTCGAGCAGAACGTGGCGTCGTCGACGTCGCCCGGGATGAAGCCCAATTCGGGCGTTTCGTACATCGTCACTTCGGCCGAGAAATTGCTAAATGCGAACGAGATGGTCTTCCCGAAATAGCCATCCGAAGGGTTGCCGATCAGGCCTGCGCGCGCATACGAATGCGTTTTGATGAGCATATTAAAGAAGCGTCTCCAGATGCGAACTTGGCGGTCGGCGTGCGACCGCTCGATCCGCGGCCATCAGGCTGTAAGCCCCTGCTCCGACCCGTAGGCCAGCACGGTTAACAGGTAGTCGCGCGGGTTACCAATGTCGTGGCGCTGACCCGGATACCGGTAGCCGTAGACGGGCTCATGGCTCAAGAGTCGCTGAATGGCATCGGTCAGCTGAATCTCTCCTCCGTGCCCCGCGCCTTGCTCGGCCAGAAGGCCGATTATTCTGGGGCTGAGAAGATATCGCCCTGCGATCGCCAAATCAGACGGAGCATCTTCTGGCTCCGGCTTCTCGACCAGCCCGGTCAGGCGATAGAACCTCTCCTGTCCGGTCGGCTGCGCCGCCACAACACCATAGCGGGACACCTTCTCTTTGGGAACCCGCTCCAGCCCGACGATCGAAGCCCCGCCGTTCATTCGAGAGAGGGCGACCATCTCACGCGAGCACGGTTCGGCTCCTCGCACCAGAGCGTCCCCGAGCAGAATAAGGATCGGCTCCGTTTCATGCAGCAACAGACTGGCCGCCTGCAAGATGGCGTGCCCCAGCCCAAGCTGCTCGCCCTGTTCGACAAAGCGCACGCGTGCCGAAATCGCGTCCAGCTGCTCCATCGCCGCCAGCGCCTTGCCTTTTCCGCCCAGCCGCTTCTTCAGGTGCGAGTCGGCGGAAAAATAACTCCTGATGGCGGGCTTGTCCGGAGAGGTCACGATAACCACCTCTTCCGCACCCGCATCCAAGGCCTCTTCCACGATCCACTGAATGGCAGGCTTGTCGATGATCGGCAGCAACTCTTTAGGGATGGCCTTGCTGACAGGGAAAAAGCGCGTGCCGTATCCTGCTGCCGGAATCACGGCTTTCATCGTGACGACCGGCCCTTGCTGTCATTCGGCCCGTACATCGGAACGGGCTGAACAGACCGGCATCTTCTTGGATTTGGCAGGAAAAGGGCAGACTCCGTCCCCGTCATTGTCCTGAAATGATGATCCAATAACATTTCCTAACTTGTTCTATTCACGCGCTTTATGCATATCAATAAACACGGTGTAGCAAACATGCAAAGCGCTAAACGGAAGCCATTATAGCAGAACGCGAAAAAAGCGCAATTGGCTCATAGTACAATCACAGAAATAGCCGATGGCTTGTAGACTGTAGGTTTGGGGCTTCAATCCGCCAGAGAAGAGAGAGAACATGAGCCGGGCAGGCGAACGCCGGCCCGCGCAGAGCGGGCTCACGCCGGGAGTCTGCCGTCGGTGCGGCGGGGGTTCAGCGCATAGCGGTCATTCGCCGTAGCCTGAACACACCAGAAGTCGTCGGACAAGTCGCGCCGGGTCAGATAGCCGTACGGCAATTCGCCGTAGCCTTTCTGGCCCCAGGCGTCGCCCCATGAATTGCGGAACAACAGCGTCTCCCGCTCGTCGTCATAGCCCACGGCCATCACGGCGTGTCCGCCCTGCAGGCGCTCGGCGGGCTCCGGCAGGCGGATCACCCCGGACCGCTCCACGCTTCGGCTCAGCACGTGCTCGTACACCGAAAAGCCGAACACGAAGGGCATTCCCTGTGCGAGGCACGCCTTCATTTCCGCGAGGCTCTCCAAGCGCTGATACGCGGTGATCGTATGCGTCAAAGCGTCCGCATAGCAGCGGTCCGGCGGCTTGCGGGCGAACCGCCCGACGTCGTACGGCCAAGACTCCTCGCGACAAACGCCGAGCTTGGCGAGCGTTTTGATGCCCACGCGCAGCATCGCGCCGGAGTCCTCCCGAACGGTCCCCATATCATCGCGCTCGTTGTAGTAGATGAAGAGACGGCTGAGGTCGCGGTATCGCCCGCGGCGCTCCTCCGCGGAAAGAGCCCGAAGCTGCAGGTACTCCAACGCGCCCGCCAGCGCCTGCGCCGTGCAGGAGCCCAGCGCGCCTTGATCCTCGACGGCCGAACAGCCGTCGCGGAGGTCGGTTCGCACCGGCACCGCGCGGGCGACCCTGAAAACCTTGCGGAAGAGCACGTCCCGCGCATCCGGGACATCCGGCAGCCAGCCGAGCCTGTGTGGAGCTTTCATGTGTTCGTCCGTGCGCCGGTGCGTTAGCACCCGAGGGGTTGACTGAAGCGTACAACCGTTTCGGCATAGATGAGCGGGAGCCCGGTGTCAAAGTGCGTGCCGCGCACGACCAGCCCCTTGACCCCCTCCTCCTGCCGCAGCGCCTCAAGCGCCGTCGTGAGCTGGACCTCCTCGCCCTCGGCGGCGGCGGCGGCCTGCTCGTTGAGAAAACCGAAAATCGTGGGCCTTAGCGCGTAAATGCCGTTGACACAGTAGTAAGCCGGCTTGCCGTGCCGTTCGACCTTGAGATAGGTCTGTGCCACATCCTCCGTGGGCTTCTCGAGCATCTTCTGCACCTGCAGCGTGTCTTCGGAAACCCATTCGCCCGTCACCGTTCCGTAGTGTTTGAGACGCGCCAGGGTTTCTTGGTAAATGCCGACCACGCTCTGGCTGTCGCCGAAGGACTGGAACAGCTCCACCACTTGCTTCGCCACGCTGCGAGCTTCGTCCGTGCGGTAGAGGTGGTCCCCCAGCAGCAGCAGGAACGGCTCGCCGCCGACCCACTTCTCCGCCAGCAGGACCGCATGCCCAAAACCTTTCGCGTCATGCTGAAGGATGAAGGTCAGCCGCTTGCCGATTTGCCTGAGCCGTTCGGCCTCTTCCCCGAGCAACGGCGGCAGCTTGGCCAGAATCTCGGCACGCACATCGCTCTGGAAATAGGCCCGGAAGCGGGCCTCCTCCTCGGGCTGGATCACGAGGGCGACTTCCTCGACGCCTGCGGAGAGCGCCTCTTCCACGATCACTTGGATGACCGGTTTCGCCGCGCCGCCCGGCGTCACGACCGGCAGGAATGTCTTGGGCACCGCCTTGGTGTAGGGGAACATCCGTGTCCCGAGCCCGGCCACGGGAATGACGGCCTTGCGGATCGACGCCGGACGCCGGATATCCAGCTCAAAGCACGGCATCCCGTACGTCCGCTGCAGGTAACCCGCGAGCTCTAGGCGAGCCCCTTCGCCCTTGCAGATGAACTGCACGCAGCCGTCGCCCTGCGACCCCACACCTTTGCCACCGTAGACCCACGCGGCAAGCGCCCCGTCGGCCAAGACCGCATGCAGCCGGGGGCTTCTCAGCTCCTCGCAGACGGGCATGAGGTGGCGGTCGAACACCGTTTGCGCCTCCGTCATCAGCGCGCCTAGCCCGGCCGCGTCACCCGCCTCGATGCAGGCGCGGGCGGCTTCGACGATGCGCTGGTTCTCCTCGCCGAGGCAGCGGTGAACATCCGCGTCGCGCGGGCTCTTCTGGAACGGGTAGGCCGAGTTCAGGTCGGCCAGAATGCGGACCGTGTCTTTCTTGCCGCACAGATCCGCCACCAGCAAGAAGATATCGCCTCCGGGGCGCATCGGCACGACGCCGATCCGGTCGCCGTCGAACGTCATCTGCACCGGGATCTGTCCGTATGCGCACCCCTGGTCCATCCTCCCGCACCGGGAGGGCGTCGCGATCTCGCCCTGATAGGCGGCCTCGATCTCCGCGCGGGTGGTCAGCCCGAGCTGATAGGCGCTGTTGAAGGCCCTCGCCACCAGCACGCAGAATGCCGCCGATGAGCTGAGCCCTTTCTTGACCGGCAGCGTGGTCTTGTAGTTGTCGATTTCCAGCCCGTCTACGCCGTAGAAGTCGAGCATGTAGGCGGCGACCCCCGCCGCATAGCTGAAGAACCCCCCCGCCGCGGCCTCTTGCTGCAAACGGGACAGCTCCATGGGAGCCCGATACGTGTCGGTCACGGTGCCATCCGGCAGCGTGGAGCGAACCACCAACTCGCGTTCGGCCTTGCGGCAGCGGGCGTACATGCCCTGATTCGTGCCCGTGATGATCACCACGCCCGGCGCGATTGTGGAGTTTGTCCGGCGATGTCCCCCGGCCCAGTCGGAGTGCTCTCCAAACAGGCAGACCCGGCCAGGAACGAACAGCTCAAAGTCCTGCATAACGATTCCTCTTCGACGCTCCGAACACCGTCACGATTTGCGGGCTTGATCGCGGATCACCGGCAGCCAGCCGGACACGCACGCGAGCGACAAGACCCAAACCGCAAGGATCGAGGGGGCGCGGAACGGAAGATCGCCGAGCGAGTGGCAGACCGTCGCCCCCGTGCCGACCCAGACCGCGACCAGCGGAGGCGGTATGCGGCTCAGCCAACCTTTCGTGGCAGCGGTGCCGCCTTGTGCCTCGGCAGGCGCTTTCAGGCGGCACAGCCGCCACGCCTGCCCGAACAAGGGGAGCGCCAAGAGCAGAGCACAGGCCACCATCAGCCCGTAGCCCACGACGCCCTGCTCGGCCAAGAACTGCAGCGAGTCGTTGTGCACGTTGGCCCCGCCCTCAATCTGGAGGCTCTTCTCGTCGTCGGCAGTCATGTACTGGTGCAGGTAACGGGGATAGCCCCAGCCGCCGACACCGAAGACCGGATGATCCCGGAATATCGCCTTGGCGATGCGCGCATGATAGTACTGCGAGCCCGTGACCCGCTCCAGCACGGCGACGGGCGTGATCTGCCGGACCTCCGCCTTGAGGCTGTCGAGCTTGAAGACGAGCAGAACCACGACGGCCGAGAGGATCACGGCGCCGACGATGGAAACCAAGGTCACACGCGTGCCGGCCGTGACGCGCGACCAGACGAAGACGAGCATGTACGCGATCAGCGCGATCAGCGCCAGAACGCTCAGCAGAATCGCTGCTCGCGACAGCGAAGCGATGGCCCCCAGAAAACACAGCGCCGCGGGAACCAGCAGGCGGTGAACGGCAAGCATCGAGCGCTCGTCCTCCGACGCCGTCTGGTAAGGCGAGAGGCCGGCTTCTTCCGTCGCGTGCTGGAACCAGAGGCCGAGCGCGATGGCGGCATGCAGCGTGAAGAACGCACCCGCGAAATTGGGGTAGCCAAAGGTCGCAAAGAAATAGGTGTTCAAGGGGGTCAGCCAAAGCAGGCTCTGCGTGCCCGCCAGAAGCTGCGCGAAGCCGAGCACAGCCAGCGCCGCCCCGTTCCAGCAGGCGACCTCGAGCAGGAGCCTCTTGCCTTTTTTCAAGAGTCCGTGCTTGACCGCGAGCGCGGCGCAAAGCACGGGCGGGAACCACAGAAGCAAGACCGCGTGGTGGTCCGGGTTCACGCTGTACGGAAGCCAGGCGACAGGGGGCTTCGGGTTGACCCACTGCTGCGTCGCGGCGTCAAAGGAGGGCGGATAGGCAACATTGAAGAGCGGAATGCACAGCAGCACGGTAAGAGCCAGGCCCGTATACAGCAGCGGATCACGTGCGAGCGCCCGCCAAACACGCCGCCGCGACTCGGCCAGCGTCTCCGTGCTCTTGGCCTGCGGAAAAACCAGCAACCACTCGATCAGCATGAGGGTCACCCAAGGAATCACCGGAACCAGCAGGTCCGGGCGCGTTCCGCCATGTACCCAGCTCAGCACCACGATGAAGGCGGCCAGATGCACCAGCAGGACATTTCTCGCAAACCAGTTCATGGAGTTTCTCGGCGGTTAGGGACGTTCACGTTTCGGCAATCAACGGCGGGGCGGCTCGCCGCACCGCGTCACGGCTTGAGCAGATAGGCATCCAAGGCTTCGCGCCAGTGGGGCATGGGAGGAAAGCCCGCCAGGCGCAGCACGCGCTTTTCCAGCCGCGAGTTGGCGGGGCGCGGCGCCGGGCGGGGAAACTCGGAGGTGGCGCACGCAAGCAGCTCCCGGGAGAGCCCGCGCCGCTCGAAGATGGCCCGGGCGAAGTCGAGCCACGTCGCCTCGCCCTCGCACGAGCCGTGCACGACGCCGGGAATCGGATCGGCCAGCAGGCGCGAGATCAGCGCCGCCACCGCGTCGGTTGACGTGGGGTTCCCGATCTGGTCGCACACGACTTTGAGCGGCGGCCCGTCTTGGGCGCCTAGCCGTGCCATCGTGTGAAGGAAGCTCGGCCCCTCCTCGCCGTAAAGCCACGCGATCCGCAGGATGGTGTGGTCGGGACAGTGCAGGCTCACGGCCTGCTCGCCCGCGAGCTTGCTGGCGCCGTACACGGTCTTCGGCCCGGCCTGATCGTACTCGTGGTAGGGCCTGTCCAGCGCGCCGCCGAAGACGTAGTCGGTAGAGATCGCCAGAAGGCGGGCCCCCTGGCGCTCCGCCGCCCGCGCGACAAAGGCGCTGCCAACGGCGTTGACCCGGTAGGCCCGGTCGGCGTCCGCCTCGCAGGCGTCCACCTGGGTCATCGCCGCCGCATGGATGATGGCGTCCGGGCGGAACGCGTCGACGGCCTCGTCCACGCTGGCCCGGCGGGTGATGTCCACCCCGGGCAGATCCGCCACGAACACCTCATGCTGCCGCAGGTGGCGCTGGAGCGTGCGCCCCAGCATACCGTTGCCGCCTGTGATCAAGAGCCGCATGCTTCTGCTCAGTACCTGTAGTGTTCGGGTTTGTAGGGCCCGTTCACCGGCACGCCGATGTAGTCGGCCTGCTGCTTCGTCAAGACCGTCAGTTTGGCTCCGAGCTGATCCAGATGCAGGCGGGCGACCTCTTCGTCCAGCTCTTTCGGCAGGCGGTAGACCCCGATGTCGAGCGTCTCGTTCCAGAGCTTGATCTGCGCCAAGGTCTGGTTCGTGAAGCTGTTCGACATCACGAAACTGGGGTGGCCCGTCGCGCAGCCGAGGTTGACCAGGCGGCCTTCGGCGAGCAGGTAGATGCAGTGCCCGTCTGGGAAGAGGTACTTGTCGACCTGCGGCTTGATGTTCACGTGCTTGACGCCGGGCCACGCCTTCAGCCTGGCCACCTGGATCTCGTTATCGAAGTGCCCGATATTGCAGACGATCGCCTGGTCGCGCATCCGGCTCATCTGGTCGGCCGTGATAATGTCGCAGTTGCCGGTCGTCGTCACATAGATGTTGGCGTACGGGAGGGCCTCTTCGACCGTCGTGACCTTATACCCTGCCATACACGCCTGCAGCGCGCAGATCGGGTCGATCTCCGAGACCCACACCTGAGCCTTGTGCTCCTTCAGCGACTCGGCGGAGCCTTTGCCCACATCGCCGTAGCCGCACACAAAAGCGACCTTGCCCGAGATCATGACGTCCATGGCGCGCTTGATTCCGTCCACCAGCGATTCGCGGCAGCCGTAGATGTTGTCGAACTTCGACTTGGTGACCGAATCGTTGACGTTGATCGCCGGAACGAGAAGCTTCTTCTCCGCCTCGAGCTGATAGAGGCGGTGCACGCCGGTGGTGGTCTCCTCCGAGACGCCCTTCCATCCCGTGACCGCCCGGGCGAACCATCCCGGCTCTTTCGCCAGGATGTCGCGGATGAGCGCGTTGATGATCTGCAGCTCCTCAACCTCCGTCGGCTGCTCGATCACCGAAGGGTCTCTCTCCGCGTCCAGGCCCCTGTGCAGCAGCAAGGTGGCGTCGCCGCCGTCGTCGACGATCAGCTGCGGGCCAGAGCCGTCCGGCCACGTGAGCGCCTGCTTGGTGCACCACCAATACTCATCGAGCGTCTCACCCTTCCAAGCGAAGACCGGTATCCCGCTGGCCGCGATCGCCGCCGCCGCGTGGTCCTGGGTTGAAAAAATGTTGCACGAGCACCACCGGACATCGGCGCCCAACTCCACAAGCGTCTCGATCAGCACGGCGGTCTCAATGGTCATGTGCAGGCTGCCCATGACGCGCGCGCCCCGCAACGGCTTCTCCGGCCCATACTTGGCGCGTGTCACCATCAGGCCGGGCATTTCTTTCTCGGCGATCTCGATCGCGCGCCGTCCCCACTCGGCGAGGCCGATGTCCTTGACTTTATACGTCATCTTGAGTCCTTTTGAAAAAAGAGGAGGGGCAGACGCAGCGGCCTGCCCCTGCGCGTGACTATTACTTGAGGCCAGCCGCAGAGCGAAGTGCCGCCACGCGGTCCGTCTTCTCCCACGGGAAGCCTTCGCGGCCGAAATGGCCATAGTTCGAGGTCTTGCGGAAGGACCACCCCTTGGGCTTGGTCAGCCCGAGATCCTTGATCAGCATGCCCGGGCGGAAATCGAAGACCTCGCCCGACATCAGGATCTTCTCGATCTTCTCCTCCGACACTTTTCCCGTCCCGTAGGTGCTGACGTTGATGCTCAGCGGCTTGGCGACGCCGATGGCATAGGCCACCTGGATTTCGCACTTGTCCGCGAAACCGGCCGCCACGATGTTCTTCGCGGCATAGCGCCCATAATAGGCGGCGGAACGGTCGACCTTGGAGGGGTCCTTACCCGAGAAGGCGCCGCCGCCGTGCGACCCGACGCCGCCGTAGCTGTCGACGATGATCTTGCGGCCCGTCAGGCCAGAGTCGCCGCATGGCCCGCCGATGACGAACCGTCCCGTGGGATTGATGTAGAACTTCGTCTTGTTGGTGAGCATGCCCGTGTCTTTGAGGAACGCGCGAGCCGCCGCCTCCATGTCCTTGCGGATACGCGTGATCGGCACCTCGCGCGTCTGGTGCGAGATCACAACCGTGGAGATCTCCTTCGCCCGCCCGTTCTCGTGCAGCACGCTGACCTGAGCCTTGGAGTCGGGGCGCAAATAGGCGATCTCGCCGTTCTTCCGCAGCGCCGTAAAGAACTGGAGCAGGCTGTGCGCGAACACGATCGGCGCGGGCATGAGCTGCGCCGTGGCGTTGGACGCGTACCCGAACATCATCCCCTGGTCGCCTGCTCCCTGATCCTCCGGACGAAGCTTGTTGACGCCCTGCGCGATATCCAGCGACTGGCCATGCAACGCGCTCACGTAATTGAACGTGTCGTAGCTGAAGCCCTCTGCCGGCGTATCGTAGCCGATATCCTTCACCACATCGCGCGCAATCGCTTGAGGGTTGATCTTCTCCCAGCTCTTGCACGTGATCTCGCCGACATTGACAACGAGATTCGTGCCCGCCGCCGTCTCGCATGCCACGTGGGCCGTCGAGTCCAAGGCGAGGCAAGCATCAAGAATCGCATCCGAAATCTGGTCACAGACTTTGTCGGGATGCCCCTCCGAAACCGATTCGGACGTGTAGACGTGGCGCGTGTTTAACTTACTCACTTTGATTACTCCTCATTGTCAACCCCGACATCCGCCCATCTTCGCGAGAGACCGGTCAAATGTCGGACAGTCGGATTCCAAAAAGCTGGTTGCGAACAGACTCCGTCCCCGAAAATTATGCAGGCCATCCGGCTGTCATAATCCGTAACAATCTAATGACAAACAACTTGCGCATTCAATAAGGCGGCTTGTCCTAGACGAACACTCGAGCCGCTTGTTTCCTTCCTAAACGTATCACAGGGGCAGTTCTTTTGCAAGAGACAAGACGGTTGCCCGGCGGGGCGCATCCCCGCGAGATCACGCGTGCGACACCCACCCGAAACACGCGTGAGAGCCCGTCCCTCGTGAGCGTGCGCTCACGCCTCGCGCGGCGGGCAGCGGGCCTACGCCTTCACGCGATCTAACAGGGCGAGGAACAGACTTCACGGCGAGCCTTCGGAAAGCAGAAGCCGCGCCAGATACTCGCCATACGTTGACTTCCGCAGCGTCTCGGCCAAAGCGCCGAGCTGCTCGCGCCCGATGAAACCCATGCGAAACGCGATCTCCTCGATGCAGGCTATCTTGAGGCCCTGACGGTCTTGTATCGCCTTGACAAAGACCGTGGCGTCGGCCAGCGAATCATGCGTCCCGGTGTCCAACCACGCGAAGCCGCGGCCAAACAGCTTGACGTTCAGGCGTCCCTGCGCAAGGTAGTGGCGGTTGATATCCGTGATCTCGTACTCGCCGCGGGCCGAAGGCTTGAGCGCGGCGGCCACATCCACCACGTCGTTATCGTAAAAGTAGAGCCCCACCACCGCGTAGTTCGATTTGGGGTGGGCCGGCTTCTCCTCGATCGTTTCGGCGCGACCCTCCCGGTCAAAGCTGACGACCCCATAGCGCTCGGGGTCGTTCACGTAATATCCGAAAACGGTCGCCCCCTTTGCCTGCTGGCTCTCGGCCAGCAGCTGCCGCAGGCCTCCGCCGTAGAAGATGTTGTCGCCGAGAATCAGGCAGACCGGATCATCTCCGATGAACTCGCGCCCCAGCACAAAGGCCTGCGCCAAGCCGTTTGGAACGTCCTGAACCTTGAACGAGATCCGCATGCCAAGCGGGCTTCCGTCGCCCAGCAGCTCACGAAAGACCGGCGTCGCCTGAGGCGTCGAAATGATGAGCACGTCACGGATGCCAGCCAGCATCAGCGTCGACAGCGGGTAGTAAATCATCGGCTTATCATAAACCGGAAGGAGCTGCTTGCACATCACCCGCGTAGCCGGGTACAAACGCGTTCCCGCCCCGCCTGCCAGTATGATTCCTTTGCGCGCCATGTGAGCCTCCATGCGTATGCCGTCAAGTGACGCTCCGGAAAGCCCCCCGTGCCCCACCTGTCAGGCCGTCAGACCGCCATTAGCCCGCTCCGAGGCGGTGGCCGGCGTATTTCTTTTCTCGAATAGGCCGCCACCACCAGTCGTTGTCGAGGTACCAGCACACGGTCTTAACGATGCCGGTGTCGAACGTCTCCTCCGGCTCCCAGCCCAGTTCGGCGCGCAGCTTCGTAGCGTCGATGGCATACCGCCTATCATGGCCGGGGCGATCCGGAACAAACGTGATCAGGTCTTTAAACGTGCGGATCGACAACGCCGTGAGGCGCGCGGGCTGGAAGCGATCCAGCGCCAGGCAGATCGCTTCGACCACTTGAAGGTTCGTCCGCTCGTTGCTGCCCCCCACATTGTATGTCTCGCCCACGACGCCCTTCTGAAGCACCGTCACCAGCGCCTTGGCGTGGTCCTCCACATAGAGCCAGTCGCGCACATTATCCCCTGCGCCGTAGATCGGCAGCGGCTGGCCTGCCAGCGCGTTCAAGATCACAAGCGGGATCAGCTTCTCGGGAAAGTGGAACGGGCCATAGTTATTGGAGCAGTTGGTGATGACCGTCGGCAGCCCATAGGTGTGGTGCCACGCCATCACGAGATGGTCCGAGGCGGCCTTGCTGGCCGAATAGGGCGAGCGCGGCGCATAGGGGGTCGTCTCCGTAAACAGGCCCTCCGCCCCCAACGAACCGTAAACCTCATCCGTGGAGATGTGCAGCAGACGGAAAGCACGCCTCACCTCGGAATCAGCGGGGAGCCCGCGCCAATACGCCGTCGCGACCTCCAAGAGCGTAGCCGTCCCCACCACATTCGTCTGGATGAAGGCGGACGGCCCGTCGATCGACCGGTCGACGTGAGACTCGGCCGCCAAATGCATCACCGCGTCGGGACGGAAATTCGCGAAGGCCCGCTCCAGCGCGCCGCGGTCACAGATGTCGGCCTGCGCCCACCGGTACCGGGGATCCCCAGACACCGAAACCAACGAGTCCAAATTGCCCGCGTAGGTCAGCTTGTCGAGGTTCAGCACGTCAGAGTCGGTTGAGCGTATCAGATGGCGGATGACTGCCGAACCGATGAAACCAGCCCCCCCTGTCACCAACACTCGCTTCATCGCCTGCGCTCCACTATTCGTCGTCAGTCATGGACACATCGACCACGTCTTGCCTGACCGCCACCGAGGGCGGCGTCAGGTCGTCCTCGTCCAACGCGCTCTTCCCGTCGCGGCTCGGGACCTCGGAGGGCGCCTTTGCTTTCGAGCCCGATTTCTTGTCGTGCCCGTAGGCTCCGTACCTCGACGTGTAGCGGTAGGCGTAGCGGTAATGATAGTCGTATTGGCTGAAGTGGTTGCGCCGGCCAAAGTCCACATCGTTGACGATGACGCCGATCACGCGGGCGCCAGCCTCCGTCAGATGCCGCGCGGCGTGCTTGATCGGCTGGAACCTTGTCCGGTCCGGACAGCACAAGATCATGACCGAGTCGGCCAGCGAGGCCAACACCATCACATCCCCCACGATGCCGAACGGAGGCGAGTCGATGATGATCCGGTCATAGTGCTCGCGAGCCCAGGTGAAGAACTCGAGGATGGCTCCGCTGCCCATGAGGCTGGAGGGGCTGACCTCCGAGGAGGCTTTGGACAACACGACGTCCAGGTTGGCCAGCCCGGAGGGCACGGGAAGCGCCGCGAAAAGCGAGGCGTCGTTCTTGGCCAGCGTGTGCGGCAAGCTGTGGTAATCCGTAGGCTTCTTCTCAAAAATGCGCGCCAGGCGCGGGCGGCGCATGTCGAAGTCGATCAAGAGCGTCTTCTGCCCGCTTTGCGCGCACGATGCAGCCAAGCTGCACGACGTGATCGTCTTGCCCTCGCCCGGCTGCGTGCTCATGCACAGCAGCACTTTCGACATCTCCTGGTAGCGGGGCGAGTCGAGCAGGTTGCGCAGCCCTGCAACAGCCTCTGCGAACTGCGAGAACTTGTCGTCTACGACCAGGCGCGCCAGCTGCTCGCGCTTCTTCCGGCGCACGTGCGGCATCACCGCCAGCGTCTTCAGGCGCAGCCGCTGCTCGATATCCGATATCCCGACGATCTTGTCCTCCAGATGGTCGAGAACCAGCACGAAGACGATTCCGAGAAACAGGCCCAAAACGGGCCCCGCAGGAAAGATGACCATCGGATTGGGCAACACCGGGTCTTTCGGCTTGAACGCCTGCTCAACCTGCTTGATGATCGCCGTGTTTTCGTCCGAGGCCAACTGGGCCTCGCGCGTCCGCTGCAGGAGCGCCTTGTAATTGACGTCCGCAACCTCCCGCTCGCGCTCCAGCTGATCCAACTTCATCTTCGCGGACACCATCTTCAGCTCCAGGTCCGATATCTTCTTGGTCAGCTCGTCGCGCTTAGGCGTAAGCTGCGCCAATTGTCGCTGCAGCAGATCCAGGTTCGCCTTGCAGGTCTCCAAGGCGCGGAAAACCACGTCGGCGAACTGCTGGTTGTAGACTTCGACCTCTTTCTCCTTCACCTTCACTTCCGGGTGGTTGGCCGTGTAGCGGGCCAACAGCGAGTTCTTGTCCGCCAAGGTCTTCTGCAGCAACTGATAGGCCACGCCGATTTCGCCCGACCGGGGAACGGAGTCGGGCAGGGATCCGAACTTCTCGGGCTCGCTCTGTATGGCGTCGAGCGTCTTGCGCAGCTCGGTCGACCTCGAGATGTCGCTCTCGAGCCCGAGAATCTGCTCATTTAACTTGATGATCGACTGCTGGGCGTTCTGGCTCTCGCTGGCCATCAGATCGATCTGGTTCGCCACGCGGAAGTCAAGCATGTCTTTGTCGGTGCGCTCGAGCGTCCGCTTCTGCTGCTCCGTCGTTGCGGACAGCCACGACACGGCCACTTCGGACTCGTTCCGGTTCTGGTCCGTCGTGAACATCTCCGAGGCCTTGGCGTACGCGTTCGCCAGATCCGTCGCCAGCTGCGCGTCGGTCGAGCGGACGGCGATCCGGATCAGCCGAGAGCGGCGCTGCAGGGTCATTTTCGAGCTGACCAGCGTGCCGATAAGCTGCTCGTCGGTTACGGTCGAGCTCGGGTAGTCGCTCCTATACTGCGTCACAATCTGGTCGATGACCGCCCGGCTGCGCAGGCGCGCCAGGCGGGTGTTGAACACCTCGTCGACCGTCGCGCTCACATCGGTGTCGATGATCGCCCGCCGAACGCCCATGATGGTCGGCTGGCGCAGGCTCATTTCGAAAATGCTCTCAGCTTCGTAGATGGTCGGGGAGATCTTGAAGACCGCAAAAGCCGTGATCAGGCCGATGATGACAAACACAACCAGAGTCACCCAGCGCTGCGTGCAGACGCGGATCATGCGCCCGATGGTTACGGCGCCCATGAGCGACTCCTCGCTGTCGCTCACACCGCCGCCTAGCCCGCCATAGTAATAGCCGCCGCCGTAAGACCCGGCAGGCGCGCCGTAGGCGGCGGGCGCTGCGCCGCCGTAGTAGACGGCCCGCGATGAGCCGCCGTAGTACATGGCGCGATTGTTCCCGCCATAGTACATCGGCCGCCGGGAGACAGACTTTGCCTCGCCGGAAGAAGGTTGTTCGGTATCACTCATCGGATCTCTCCACTGGCTGTCGATCGGCAGGATGCATTCATGTCGTTCATGTTCACGTTGATCCGGATGCTTTGGCCGGCAAGAACGCCGGCACCATCGCCATAACGAACGTCCAACTGGTCAGAACGGCTGGCGAGCGGAAAGGGCTGGCGATCCAGCTCTCGGCGAAACACAGCGCCGTGGCGAGGACGCCAGTCACGACGAGGGGGGAGAGGCGCAGCAGCAGCCAGCGGCTCTCAAACTCGACCCCGGGTCCTTCCTGCCACGCCAGGCGCAAGCGATAGCAGACCGGGACAAGGAGCGCGGCGACCAGAGCGAGCAACAAGCCCACCCCCAGCGCGCCGTATTCGCACAAGAACTGCAAGCTGTCATTACGGACAAAGGCCTGGTCGCGCCTGATCACGGACCAGTCCTTGCCCTCAACGACCGTTCCCACATGATGAAAGAAGCCATCTGTGCCCACCCCCACCCACGGGTGGCCTTTCCAAATCTTAAGAACGGCCGACGTACGTATCTCGCGATCCGAGGCCACCGCATCCCAGTGTTGACCCCACGCCGCCAGGCTCTTCACCTTCTCCGCCACCGGATTCCCCGGGAAAACATACACGACAGCCAAGACCGCGCTCACGCAGACCACCAGCGTGACAAAGAACAGCTTCAGCTGAGTGGGCTTCGAATGGCTATGGCCAAGGAGCAACATCCAATAGACCACGAGAAGAAGCGCCGTGACAACATACACCACGATCGCCAGCGCGCTCGCAAAGAACAGCATGCCGGCCAAATTGCCGATGAACGCGAAGCCGAAGAGCAATTCCGTCCCCCGCTGCCTGCGACTCAGCGCGTCCACATAGGCGCCCATGCCCATGACCAGCCAGAACCCGAAAAACGAGCCCGGGTTGCAGGCGCTCGGATCCCGCGCCGAAGCGGCATAGGACGCGTCGCCGCCGCTGGCTTGCCAAACCATGTAGACGGCGATAGCCCCGCTGACCGCCGAAGCTGCTTGCAGGAGGAACCGCTTGCCCGACCGGTTGACGCCCTGACGCAGGACGATGCCGGCAACCACACACGCCAACAGCACAGAAACGTTTGCGAGGGCAGCCTTGGCTTCGATGCTAAACGGCAGCCAGGTGACCGGCGGCGGGCTGAATTGCCAAACGTCCGCGTCGGACAGGTAAACCAGCGAGCACCCGCTGTTCAGCCACTGGATAAACACCATCCCCACGGCTGCCAAACCAAGATAAGTGAACGCATCGCGTAACACGGCCTGCCCCGTCCTAAAGCGCGCGTCCGAAAGCGTCTCGCCCTTCCGCACGGAGGGCAAAAGGATCAGCGCCTCAAGCGTTAGCAAGGCGAGCCATAGAAGTGGCCGATGACTCAAGCCGCGCGGCTGGGAAACTCCACACCAAGAGACGAACCACAAGAGGCCCACGTGGATCGCCAACCAGTACTTTGTCAAAACCGTCTGCATCACCACTCAGCCGCGCCGCTCGTGCCATACAACAGAAAATCCGCCCACACTTCGACACACTCGCGCAGGCGGATCTGTCCACACTCTGACCATCAACGAGGACGGTCAGTATCTCACATTCATACCCACTGCGATGCGGGTACGGTTATACTCGTTAATGCTGACATCCGACATATCGTTTTCATAATCCACATAACTGTAAAGCGTGACAAAGCGCCTCAGGCGATAGTCGGCGCGAATCCGCGCAGCATAGGTGTCCTCTGTAACCGAGCCGCTCGACGCATCCACGAATTCGCTCACCTCGCGCCGGTACGCGAAATCGAGGCGCGTCGTGAGCCGCTCCATCGGCCGGTAGGTCAGCCCCGCATTCAGGGCAGACACCTGAACCGCCGAGTTCTGCGACACCTCGCTCGGCTGGAAGCAGCTGGAGCCCGCGAGCGTCGCCGCCCACTTCTTGTTGATCTGCCAGCTCGCGTCCACGCTATAGGTCCAGCCGACCAGCTGATCCGTCCCGCCGTAATCAAACCAGCTCGCGCCGGTCAGCGCATGGCAGCGGATGCGATCCGTGGGCTGCGATGAAACGCCAGCCTGAAGCGTATACCCGGTGCTACCGCTGCCGATGCCGACCGCGCCATCGCTGGTGTACTCTTGGTACGAGCCGGCGACCAGGATATCGGTCTTCGCGGAAATCTTGCGGGCCAGCTCGAGCCCGACGGACCACTCCTGCCAGCCATACAGCGACAAGTAGTCCCGCACGCTGTTCGCGTATGCGAGCTCCGAATACTGCGCGTTCAGCGTGGCAGACATCCGCTCGCTGAAATCGTAAGACAGGGCGCCCGTGAAATCCACCTCCTCGCGGTCGCGCCAGAGGCCCCGGCCGCCATCCACGAGCGAATCGTTTTGGCTGGTCTTCATGTAGCTCTGCCCCAGCACAATCCCCAGCCCTTTATGCGATTCCCAGCAGGCCTCGAGGCTTTCCCCGTAGCGGTCCGCGTTCAAATCGCTCTCCTGCGCGTACCAGTCGTAGGCGAACCACGCATTGCCGGTAATGCCCCACTCGTTGTGCTTGTAGCTCAGGTCGACGCCCGGCTGCACGCTCAGGATGTTGTCGTCCACCTCCTCCTGGTCATAGTTCACGTTCGAGTCGTACATGTACTCGAAGCTCACGTACGGAGAGACCGACAAGTTATTGAAGAAGTTAAAGCCGCGGGTATCCTGCCCCAACGACTGTCCGGCTAGCGCGGCAACCAACACCACACAGGCGACACCCTTAGCACCCTGCAATATTCTGCAAATAGGCATAACAACACCCCTTTTCCTGCTCATTGCCACTCAATCATGATCGTTGATCATGGTACTGATCCACGAGATACCATCACATTCGCACGGGTTACGCTCCGGCACGTCCGGCCGAATGTTGGTCGACTGGTTCTGGTAGCCCAAGGGGCGCCTGTTGATTCCAAAATCAGCTGGCTGGTCAAGCCCAGACGAAGGCGTCGTGTCAAGGTTCACGCCAATCACCATGGAGAGCGACTCCACCCCGCTCATCTGCGCCAGCAGGCGGTCCAAGCGGGAATGCCCGATCAACCGCAGCATGTTCTCGTTGGAGATGAGCAGCGCCTCCACATCGGCCGCCGCCAGCAAGCCGTCATAGTTCCGGTCTTTCAGCGCGGCAGGAAGCCACGACGCCACCAGGCTGCGCATGCGCTCGTCCGGCAGCAGCGCCAGCAGCTTCTTCTCGAGATCCGGACTCTTCGCGCCCCGGAGGAAAGCCAGCAGCACGAACGTGTTCCGCACCGAAGGCTCGTCGGTCTGCGCGTTCCGGGCAATCGCCACGGTCACAGCCGCAACCGCGATGGCCTCGTACTGCTCGTCCGTCAGCTTGTTGTACTCCTGGTCGAAGCGCTTGGCCAGCTCCTCCGTCACGGCGGGCAGATACTCGACCGGCACGCAGGCGAAGACCTCTGCGATCACCTTGTTCTTGATCTCGCCGTTCACCCCCGCGATACAGGCGACCGCCGTACGCACAAAGGCGGCGGCCTTCTCATCCGGCCCGACCGGCATACGCGTCACAGCTTTGAGCATCCGCTGGGTGAACTCGACCCGCTCTTCCGGCGCGATCTGCGTCAACGTCTCGCGCAACACCGACTCCTGCTGAACGGACTCCCCGATCTTCTTGAGCCACTGCGCACGAGTCAGAACCGACGCGTCGGCGGACCACACACTTCCCGCTCCACCTACGGCCACCATGACTGCGAAAAGCCACATGCCTATGCAACTTTGTTTCATTATAGTTACTCCTTCTACACTCAGTACCAAGATTCGGGAACCCAAACCACGTCGCCTGGCTTCAACAGCACGTCAAGATCCGCACGTCCCTCTTTGCCAATCAACTCGATGTTCACGCTGAATTTCCTCAGCGTGCCGTCCTTCTCACGCCGCGTCACACGCACGCTCTTCTTGTTTGCAAGCGACGTCACATTCCCCGACAACATCAGCGCCCGCGTCACCGTCAGATCTCCTGTAGACGGCACATTCACGGGGCCCGGCCGAGTCACCTCGCCCATCACGAGCACAGACCCCCACGGCGACTTCATGCCCGCGTTTTCCTGATAAACGAAACTGACCGTCACCTGCGGATCAAGGTAGTACTCTTTCAACGCCCCCTTGATCTTCTCCTGCAAAGCCACAAGCGTCAGCCCTTCGCACTTCACGGCGCCAATCAGATCCATCAGGATCTCGCCGTTTGCGTTGACCTCCTTCGCCTCCTCCTTCACGCCCGAGCCCGAGTTCGTGACCGCAACACGAAGAACCAACCCCGGCTTGATCGTCGGCTCACCCGGCTCCACATACACAGCCTGACTGCCAATCCCGGCGCCCGGATCTGCCCGCTTCCACATCCAACAGCCCGTGACCAGTTGGCTCAGACAAACGACCCAGAAAACCGCACACATTCTAGCCGACTTGTTCGAAAAAAACACGCTCGCTCCGCTTTCTGAAGACACTTCTTTCCCTTGAGTCGAACAACAGTGTAGCACTTGTGAATCCTGCCATCAACCGGAAAAAAACAAAACCGGGCGAGATTTCTGTTCACAATTATGCACGAGCCTGAGCCCCTAAAACCGGTTTTGGCGGCGCCTAGCACAGCCGGCCCAAGCAGCGCCCGTGGCTGGTTCACACGTGTCGCGTCACGCCTTGAAGTCCCTCAAATGCCCTGCGACCGACAAGAACCCCCGCCAGTAAAACTTCAGGTCCTCGACCGGGTCGCGCGTCGAAGCCAGCCGCCTCACAATGGTCTCGGGGTGCAGAAACGCGCGGTAAACCTGACGCACCGCGCCCTTGATGACCTCCTCCGACACGCCCGCCTTCATCACCAGCCGCCGCATATCGTAGTCGTCCCAGTCCCGCGTGACCAGCAGCCCCGCCGCGTCCAGTTCGCGGAACAGCGGCGTGCCCGGATACGGAATCAGCATCGTCACCTGCAGCGTATAGGCGTACCCCTTCCGCAGCAGCGTCCGCGCCAGGCGAACCGTGTTGGCGATCTCAGCCTCCCCCTCCCACGGGTAGCCAAACATCACCGTAACGTGCACGTTCAGCCCCGCCCGCGACGCCGCCTTCGCCCCCGTCAGAATCTGCCCGACCTCCACGCCCTTGCACAGCCGGTCCAGCGTGGTCTGGTTCGCCGACTCCAAGCCGAAAAGCACCAGCCGGAACCCGGCCCGCTTCATCAAGCGGTACTCGGCCTCGCTCAGCCGGCCGAAGCGCATGTTGCAGTCGATCTTGACCCGCTTGTGGTAGCCGCGGGCGATCATCTCCTCGCAGAACGTCTTGAGCCAGGCGCCCGCCGGGAGGCACCCGGTGTCGTCCATAATCTCCCGCACCCCGTACCGCTCGACCAGGTCCCCAATTTCATCGACGACCTCCTTGGGGTCGCGCGCCCGGAAGCTGGGATAGAGGGTCGTCCACGAGCAAAACGTGCACTTGCCGTGCCAGCAGTCGCGCCCGGACATGATGTACGTGCCAGGCGTCCGGCGGTAGTTTCCGTTCTTCACCGCATACAGCCGCCACTGCGTCAGCTCGCGGTCGATCCACGGCGCCGTCCTCAGATCGTGGTCTAGCCGGAACGTGCCGCTGCTCCGCACCGCGCCGTCCTCGCCCCGCCAGTAGATCCCCGGCTCCAGCCTCCCAGAAGAGCCCATCCCGCCCCCCACCTCGGACGCCAGGCTCTCGAGCAGGTTCAGCAAGAGGAAGTCGTAGTCGCCCCCGGCGAGAACGAAGTCGACCGGGCAGCGCGCGAAGCTCTCCTCCGGCAGGGCCGTCACATGGTCGCCCACCAGCACGATCCGCGCCTCCGGCAACCTCGCCTTCAACGTTTGAATGTAGGCCCAATGCCGGGACACCACCGGCGTCTTGGTCTCCAGCAGCACCACGTCGGGCCGGAAAGCGTCCAGCCGCTTGTCGAACTCCTCGGCGCTCCACTCGGACGCGATCCCGTCCAGCCAGGCCACCTCGTGGCCGGCACGCTTGGCCTGCGTCGCGGCGAGCGCCGGCACGACCGGGTAAATAAAGGTGGGGCGGTTGAACCACTGAAACTGCCGGTTCTGCGACAGAAGGGGCACGCCCTTCTCGGACGGCAACGGCGGATAGGCGATGGCGACACGCATAGTGGCTGAGGAATCCCGTTTTCTCGTTCGCTTCTGGGTCTGCTAAGGAACGGATATTAAACCAAAGATGGGCGGATCGGAACACCTATTTTTTCTGCGCTTACCCCATTGCCAGCCCCGATCACGATCTGCTATAGTATCGGCCACTTTTGCGCCCATCGTCTATCGGTTAGGACACAAGGTTTTCATCCTTGGAAGCGGAGTTCGACTCTCCGTGGGCGCGCCAATCTAAAATATACGTCCTGTTTCTGTTGTATCACGTTGATAATCGGACTACTTGCGCCCGTTCCAAATCCTTCAGCCATAGAATAGGCTAATCCGGAGGGGAATAGAACGCGCTGGAACCGCTGCCGGTTGTCCAAGTCCAGCTTGTCCAAGATCAACACCGTGTTTCGGAACATGTACTCCGCGCAGTTCAAGACCCCTTCGATGTCCAGTTCATCAAGTTCGGAGTCGTGGGCTTGCACGCGGGTGATGGCGATCTCGGCGCTCAATTCGGCCGCCTTGTCTTGATAGACCTCGTCGGCTATCTTACCCTTGCACATCAAGTCGAGCAACCGGCTCTGCTGCGCCTTCAAGTCCTCAAGCCGCTTCCGCTGGGCAGCCTGTTCGGCTAGAGCGGCGGTGTGCCGTCCCTTCCACAGGTCAATGACACGGTCACGAAAGAGCCGCAGGCGGGGCGCGGTCACTTCGGTGACGTTGCGGCTAAGGTACTGACGGAACGCTTCCTCTAGCCCGTCTCGCTTAACGTGGACCGCCAGGCACGCCTTGTTGCGGCAGCGGTAGTAGGGATACCGCCCCCCTGACCCGCCCCGGGAGAATGACGCCGTCAGTGGACTGCCACACGCCCCACAGAGTACGAACTGCCGAAGCGGGAAAGCCTCGTTGTTGACACGGTGAGGTGTGGCCACGTGACCCTTGCCGGCCAGGATCATCTGAACGCGGTCAAAGACCTGCCCCTCGATCAACTCCTTGAACCGCGCCTTAATCACCCGGCCACCGACCAGCTTCCCAGTTATAGCCAGCTTGAGGGCCCGGCGTCCGCGGTTCTTGGCCCTTATGATCAGACCACGCTTAATGAGCCGCGCTATGGCCCTGCTGACTGTCCGCTCATCGCAGCCCAGTTCATACGCCAAGCGGTCGTTGGACGCAGTGCAGCGGCCGGCCCGCTTCCGGTGGGAATACATCCAGATCTTGCCCAGAAGGACACGCTCCACTATGCTGAGATCCGGCAAATCGTAGACAATCCCTATGGGCACGATCCAAGGATACTCATTCCGTTCCAACCGGGACTCGGGGTCAACCTCAACCACACGCTTCTCATCGTTCTCGTCCGCCATAACCTGCCTGCTCATTGTCCGTTTCCTCCTCGCACGGAATAGCAGATCAAAAATAAGCGGGACGTCCGACCACAAATTTGCTCTTTCAATTGGGAGGGTTATTGCAGTGAAAGTACTCCATCAACGGGGGTATTTGCTGGAGTAACGGACGGGCAATGCCGAGGGAAAGGCAGGTGCTACGTATAGCGCAGATTGCCATGCGACCGGGTGGCCGCCAGGTCGTCACGCTTTGGCGACGCCGTCGACGAGCTGATGGATTAGGGACGGGCTCATCTTTGTACTATGTTTGAGGTAGCGTATCGCAACGGTTGACGGGGACGGGAACCTGTGCCGTCGAATTTCTTGCTCATCCAGGACCATCATCCCGGCTTCGTCGCGCCGGAGGCAGTCGGGTAACCAGCGGAACAGTTCGTCGTTGTTCTTAGTCTTCCTGTAGCATTCGTGCAGTAATTCACCATACGCGACCAGGTCGTCGTACGCCTGGCGGAGCTGCGCCGGATTGTAGTCGTGCTGGCGCTTACGCCCGGGCTTTGGCGCATGAGCACGGGCAAGCAGATCATCGGCCAACTTTTTAATCTCGCTGTCCGCGCTATTCCAAGAGGCGTAGACCCAGCGCGCAATCGCGGACTGTACCACCAGGCAATCGAGCAGTGCGAGGGGATGGGCTCGGGCGAGATCCGCCAGCCCGGCGTCGCCGTCCTGAACCGCCCGACAATCGGCCTCCTTCAGCGTATACGTGGAACAAACTATCCTTGCGCCAGTTGGATCTTCCCTATATTCCGCAGCCGCTTGCTTGGAGAACTGGGCCACGCTGTTCTGAAGATACAGCGGTGCGTGGTCGTGGATGGTGGCGGCCCGAATCTCCATGTCGATCGCCAGCAACGAGATGCCGTCGGGATTGAAGTCATTGACGGCGCTCGCCTGCCGCCAAACTTGCCGTCCAGCAATGGACGTGTAGCGCAGGTCGGTGTTCACCGGTGGACGAGGCGGCTGCGCCAGATCTTTCATAAACCCAAAGGGGGTGAAAGAGGGTATTTGAGCCGGGTCATGCGCCTCGCCGTCCCGTTGCTGTTTCGCGGTGACGCCCCTCTTTCCGCCCGTCTTTGACTCTGGTTTACGCTTCGTCATGTCCTTGTCCTACCATCTGTCTCCGTCTGCTGTCGCACACGCGAGCGCGACACCCCCGCCCCTTCGTGGGTGTCGCGCCACCGACTCCGCTTCAGTATTCCCACGTCGCGTTGGCGAGCGGGGCGGCGTTCAGCTCCTGCTGCCGCGCCCGCCATTGGGGCAGGTGCTTGTCCATCAACGAGACGAACTTGTCGTCGTGATGCCGTTCAAGCAGGTGCACCAGCTCGTGGACCACGATGTACTCCAGGCAGCGCACCGGCTTCTTGGCCAGCTCCAGGTTCAGCCAGATGCGCCCCGCCTTCGGGGTGCAGGTTCCCCACCGGGTCTTCATCCTCTTGATGCCCCAGCCGTTCACCCTCGCCCCGATCACCGGCTGCCACCGTTCCAGCAGCGCCGGAATCAGCGCCTTCAACTCACTCCGATACCACCGGTAAAGAATCTCTTCGCGCTGCTCCACGGTAGAGCCAGGCCGCACCTGCAGAGTGATGCCCGATTTACCGCGCACAAGCACTTTGGCCGGGCCGTCACGCTCCTCCACGCGCAGCCTATACCGTGCGCCCAGAAAGTAGTGGCTCTCGCCGCCGACCATCTCACGCCGGGACTGCCGGGGCTGGGCGGCGAATTTCGCCTGCTGGCGCTTGATCCAGCCCAGCTTGGAAACGACCGCCAGCCTCACCACCTCGTCGCCGACCCGATGCGGCGCCGCCACGCGCACACGGCCGTTAGGCGGATAGACGCCGAGATGCAGGTTGCGGATGTCCTTGCGGACAACCTGCACCTGAATCCCGCTGACCGTGATCTGGGTCTTGTCAGTATTCATGCTGGTTCTTGACGATCTCCAGGATCTGGTCGGCGCGGTTCCCGTCATTGAGCACGGACTCGATCGCCAGCTTCACCCGCTTGACCTTGACCTTGTTCGACCGCCACTCGTCCTGCCGGCTCTCGTGCACAGCCATGTCGACGGCCGACGCCAACGCCTCGTCGCGGCCGAGGTTGTCGTACAGCGCCCGCTTGGCCGGCGTGTTCACGGCCGCCGGGTACGTGCCGCCGACGGCCGGGTTCTTCGCCTTCCGCGTGAGTTCGACGATCTGACGCAGATACTCCTGATAGCTGATCGCCGCCTGCTTGCGCAGCTCGATCAGCGCGTCCAGCAGCTCCGACATCCGCTCGTAGTACTTCGGGTTGATCGGCTGCTCGTCGATGATCAGCCGGCGGACGTTGTTCTCGATGGTCTCGGCCGCGGACTTCTGGTTCTTGCGGATGCCCTTGGGCAGGGAGTCCAAGGCGTCGGCCCCGCGCTCGACGATCAGCTCGATCAGCGACAGGTCGTCGAAGGCGGAGACCTTCTCGCTCTCCTCGGCGCGGATGTAGGTGTCGATCAGGTGGCGCATGGCCGGCTCGTACAGCTTGAGGTCGATGGCGTCGCCGCTGTGCTTCTTCACCTCGTCCCGCACATTCTCGTAGTGGGTCACCTCGGCCTTGATCGCGGCGGCCTCGGCGGCCGTGTAGCCGGCGTCCTGCATCTCGTTCGCGATGGCTGCGTAGGCGCGTACCAGCGCTGACGTGAGCTTGTAGAGCGCCAGCCGCTTGGGCTCGTTCTCCTTCAGCCGCCCGGCGTTGCCTTCCTGGGCGGAGAAGTAGCGGAAATACGCCTGCGAGTCCTTTGGCTTCTCCACAGGCTCGCACAGCGACTTGACCGCTTCGCGGGCCTCTTCCAGATGCTCCCTGGCTTCCGCCAGCCGGTCCTTCAGCAAACCAGCCACGTCCTCCTTGACGTAGCCGTCGAGGGCGCCGGAGGTGTAATCCTTAACAGCGCCCTCCAGGCTCTTGAACAGGTCCTTGTAATCGATGATGTAGCCGTATTCCTTGTCGTCGCCGTCCAGCCGGTTCACGCGGCAGATGGCCTGGAACAGGCCGTGGTCCTGCATCTGCTTGTCGATGTAGAGATACGTGGCGGGCGGCGCGTCGAACCCCGTGAGCAGCATGTCGACGACGATCAGCAGCTTCATCTGGCCGGGATCGTCGATGAACCGCTTCTTCGCGGCCTTCTCGAAGGCCTCGGATTTCTTGACGGCCTCCTCCGGCGGCTCCTTGAACCAGTCGGCCAGCATCTTCTGGTAGATGGCGTACTGGTGGAGCTTCTCGGTCTCGCCCTCGCCCGACTCCTCGCCCTTGATGCTGGCCGCCGTCGGCGCGTAGGAGGTGATGATCGCGCACTTGCCGGCCATGCCGGTCGCGGAGAACAGCTCGTAGAATTTGCACGCCTCGTAAATGCTGCCGGCCACCAGCAGGGCGTTGCCGTGGCCGCTCTTCAGGCGGTCGCGGGTCTCCATGTCCATCAGGATGTCGGCCACGATCTTCTCCAGCCGGCCCTTGCAGCTCAGGACCGTCTGCATCGTGCCCCAGCGGCGCTTGAGCTGGGCCTTGGCCAGATCGGTCAGGCCCGTGGTCTTGACCTCGAACCACTGGTCGATCTTGGACTGGGACGTGATGCTCTGGTCGATGTCCCTCGCCTCGTAGCGCAGATCGAGCACCACGCCGTCCTTCACGGCCTCGTCGAACTTGTAGGTGTGGATATAACCGCCGAAGGTCTCGATGCTCCGCTTCCTGTCGGCCTTGAGCAGCGGCGTGCCGGTGAAGCCGATGAACATCGCGTCGGGCAGGATGGCCTTCATGGCGTCGTGCAGCATGCCCGACTGGGTGCGGTGGCACTCGTCCACGAACACGTAGAGGTCGCCCTTGGCAACGAACCCCGTCGGCAGGGCCTGCTTCACCTCCTTGATGTAGGCGTCGACGTCCCCGACCTCTTCGCCTTCCTCCTTTCCGCCGAACTTGTGGATCAGGGAACACAGCAGCCACGGCGTGGTGGTGTTGAGCTTGGCGATCAGGTCCGCTCCGCTCCTGGTCCTGTAGATGGCCTCGTTGACGCCTTTGTAGACCTTTTCGATCTGCTCGTCCAGTTCGGTGCGGTCGGTGATGATCAGCACGCGGGCGTCCTTCCGGCCCTTGCGCTCGGCGTTCTCACGGATCCATTTAGACAGCCAGACCATCGTCAGGCTCTTGCCGCTACCCTGGGTGTGCCAGATGATGCCGCCTTCCCGGCGGCGAACGCGTTCCTGGGCGGCACGCACGCCGAAATACTGGTGATGGCGGCAGAGCTTCTTGACGCCGGCGTCGAATACGATGAAGTCGTGAATAAGCTCAAGCAGGCGGGCCTTGCCGCACATCTGGAGCAGCGACCGGTCCAGCGGATTCTCGACGCCGCCGGGCTCCTTCCAGGTCAGGTAGTACTTCTCGGGGGTCTCGATGGATCCGTAGCGCATCCCCTCGGTGTCGTTGCCGGCCATCACGAGCTGGATCGTGGAAAAGAAGTGCTCTATGAAAATCTTTTTCTGGTTGTCCAGGTTCTGCCGGATGCCTGCGGCCACCGACACCGTGGAGCGCTTCAATTCCAGTACGGCCAGCGCGATGCCGTTGACGTACAGCACGATGTCGGGGCGCTTGTTGAAGGCGTGGGGATCGGCGGCGGTGACCGCCACCTCTTCGGCGACGGCGAAATCGTTGTTCTCGGGATGCTTCCAGTCGATCAGCCAGACATCATCGGTGTTCTGACCCACGTCCGGCCTGACCTTCACGCTGTAGCGCAGCAGGTCGTAAACGGCGCGGTTGCGCTCGTACAGGCTCTTGCTCGTGTCATTGGCGGCCTTGTCGGCAATGCGGATCGCCCTCTCGCGCTGCGCGTCCCCAACGCCGGCCCTTCTCAGATAGGCCTGCAGCAGATCCGGCTCGATGTTACGGTTGCCGGCGCGCTCGGTCCAATCGCCGAGGTAGGTGTACCCCAGCTTGTCCCTGAACAGGGCGATCACCCTGTTCTGAGTGGCGCGTTCTGGCTGTCCGATGGTACTCATAAGATTCTGTCCATTACAGAGTTAAGGCTATTCGTCAAAATTCGCCTTGCATGTCTGGCCCACTTTGTTACTCTAATGCCAATTCATCTACCATGTGTAGACCGAGTTTTCGGGGTCGTCGCTTGCGGCGGCCCCAGTCTTTTTTTGGTAGTCCTTCCAGTCGCGTTCGAAGTCTTCCTTTGCTCGCTTGTACTTCACCAAGAATGCGGTCTTGAACAAGAAGTAGTCGCTACGCTCCCAAAGAATGACGGCATACTCATGGTCGTAAAGCCACAACACCCATGGCTGGTTACCGTCGCGTTTATTCTGCGGGAACACGCGTATGCGCTTGTCTGCCCCCGCATTCCTGATGCACCATGCAATCCAGTGGATACGCTTGCAACGCTCTGGGTCAATATTGCGGTCGTCTTCCAGCTTTGACCCTGGCTTTCCCTCCTGCATTACATGCCAAAAAGCGTAGTGTTTCCCATGCGACTCGGGTTGAAATCGACACCGCACTTTCAAACCCTGAAAAGTCAGTCCTCCATATGCCACATCCCTCTTGTAGATGGCATACAGCCTGTCCAGATACTCATTGAACCGGACGACGTAATCACCGGGCAGCGAGTTGTTCATCTCGACGAAAGCAGGGATGTCGTTCATGGTCAAGCCTGAGCCCTCCAATGGAAGACATTCAGCTTGGGTTCTCGGAGCAGGGTATTCTTGAGAAGTGACCGTCCAGTAAGCTCCTCAACATGACGAACCAGCGCAAGTTTAGCCGCACTTGTACGGAGCCCCCGGTTCGCATAAGTAACAACACCGTTCAGCAAGTCGCAAAGTTGGATCTGCTCGACCTCGTGGGAATGGACGATCTGAATGTTCTCGATGATCTTATGGTCGAAATCGTACATGCTGTTGCATAGCACGTCATGCAGCTTACGGATTTTCTCGCCCCCCAGCGTGTCCTTCTTGTCCACATAGATACGGAAGAGCCGATCAGGCGAAATCAACGGCTCCAGCAACTGGAAGTACATTTTGTAGTACCACTGGTCATGGGACTGACTGAAGCGATCGTGATCCAGTTGTCCTTTGTCCGGAATAACCCAGGCCCGATATCCGAGATCGGGGTCACAAAAGAAATAGTCAATCGTCTCCTTGTAAAATCCGAACTTGCCGTTGGACACCTTAGTCCACTTCGTTTCAAAGACGGGTTTCATGCCGTTGCTCCGCTTGATTTCGCGCAGCTTAACAGCCACCTCTCTCGCTTTCAACGCAGGGCAGGTGAGCGCCCCCAGCAACATAACGGGGGACCCGTCGTGTTGAAGATGACAGCTTTCATCACAATAGATATTGATGACGTCGTTCATGGCAAGTTCCTTATACCAGACGTATCCTTCCCGTGAGCAGTTCCTGCATCATGCCCTGCTTGAGTGCCTTAGTCTTGCTGAGACGGGCTTCGAGCGCGGCGATCTCAGCGTCCAAGTCCGACAGCACCTCGGCGATGGCGGTCTGTTCGGGGAGGGGCGGTAATGCCATTTCGAAGTTTTTCACTATATTCCAGTCTGAGCGGGGCATATGTGTCCCGTAAGAATTGCTCGCTACTTCGATGAACTCGTCGGTCTTAACGAGTTGGAAAAGAAACTCGGTCTTAACGAGTTGATCCTTTGGAGTGAGCACCCAGAGTTCTGTTGAACAGACCCCAGTGCACGTTGCCAGCCAATACTTTCGAAGGTATGCGCGTAACTTCCCGAAAAGTACGTCGCCAGGCTGGAAGACTGATTTGAGTGACGACTGTTCGCCCGTGCTTGTACTGCCAAGAAGTTCGCCGCTTGCAGATGCAATATGCTCAAGCTCGATACAGAAGTTCTGAACACCTGTTTTTCGCGGATCGATTCTGTCTCGTCGGGGAAGCGCGAAATCGCCGAATCGCTTCACATCCCACTCCCCGTTGAACCCCGGCAGGCGCGTCTTGCCGGTGAGTAGCTGCTGCATGGCGGCCTGCTTGAGGTCGCGCTTTTTGGCTATGAGTTGGCCCAGTCCTGAGATCAGAGCGTCCACGTCCGACAGCGCAGTGGCGATGGCGTGTTGCTCAATGGGCCTCGGGCACGCTATTGGAAAGTTTCTAATGTCCTGGCTTGTAATGTTAGGGTCTTTGCGGCTACTGCTTGCCACAATTTTCCAATAACCAATTCGGTAGTTCAAATTGCAGAGTAAATAATCAGAAATCAACATGCTTTTCTTAGGCCGGATGGCTGTAATGGCCTGATTCACAGCTGCACTCTTCTGTAATAGTCCGGTACGGCCGATCTGGTTGAAACCACCGTACATTGCAACAAGCACCGTTCCTGTTGGATAGACCTGCAAGCAGGTTTCCTTCAGAGCGACCTCAGTTACATACTCGTCAGTTGCAGAGATAAAAGAATTGTTTAAATCCAAAGTTTTAACCCACGCAATGGATCCGTTCCTGTAATAACGATCCATCAACGCCCTTGACGGTGTCGTGCCAGAAGATGTTTCGGCGACAGTGCCAAGTAACACGACTTCCCAAGCCTCTGGAATCACGCCCACCTCGGTCTGCTTATAGCCCTTGGGGATGGCGCTCATTTCAGCACCTCCCAATGGCCTCGGGTGCCGCCAACTCGTTGAATAATGCCGTCCTCACGCAACTGTTTAATGTTCTTTTCCACAGCCGTAGCGCTTATTTTCAGGATATATGCTAGTTTATGTCCGGATATTTGAGGGTTGTTCTTCATTTCACTCAACATTCTGTCTTTGGTATTACCCAACTGATTACCCAACCGATTACCCAACTGATTACCCAACCTTGCCGAACTTATCTCCGAACTTTGTTGGGTAGTTTCTTGGGTAGTTTTCACCGAACTTTCCACCGAACTATTGACCGAACTTTTCTCCGATACGCCGGCCGGCTCGGACGGCAAAGAGATGCTTCGCACATACTCCGGCGAGAAGGGGAACTCGAACCACAGGTCGCTGGGATCGTATGTAATTTTAGGCTTGGGCGTGCCCGCCGCTTCGCAGGCATCGACAATCTGCTGCATGCCCCGGCCCCAAGCCTCGATCTCTCCGGCGCGGAAGAAGGCGTTGGCGACCAGCGGATTGTAGGGGCATGAGGAGTGGTGCGAAAAAAGTTTGCGGACCGTCCAGCTCTCTGGCAGCACGCCGGGATTCCAAATGCAGAGGCGGTTGTCGTAGACGCGGATCTGGATCGGGGCGGTATTGGCGTAGTCGCGGTGAATCAGCGCATTGAGGATCGCTTCTCGCAGCGCCTCCCGTGGCACCGGAAAGGATTCAATGCGCTGAAGGCCCTGATA
>CAYLUN010000037.1:0-50074 GCA_964386865.1 uncultured Lentisphaeraceae bacterium
CGCAGGGAGTTGACGAGGAAGAGGGCGGTGGCGCGGCGCAGGTCGTCGCGCGTGAGCACGCGCTCCTCGATCGCGCCGGTGTCGAGCAGGTGCTGGCGCAGCGTGCCGGGCAGCAGTCCGCAGCGCACGGGCGGCGTGACGCGCCGCCCGTCGAGCTCGGCCACGACGTTCGCGCGGGTGGACTCCGTAATCTCTCCGGCGGCGTTCCAGAGCAGCGCGTCGTCAAAGCCGGGGCAGGCCGCGAGGGCTTCCTCGTAGACGCGGCGGCGCGTGGTCTTGTGGTAGAGGAAGGGGTCGTCGCGGTCGACGGGGCGAGGCGCGAGCGCGACGCGCAGCGGCGCGGCGGGGAGGCGCGGCGGGGGCGCCGCGTCCACGGGCGCGGTTTCGAGCGTGGCCGCGCCGTCGCGTGCGACCAGCAGGCGCACGCGGTGCGGCGCCTGCGGGAGGCTGTCGCCGAGCGCGAGCAGGCGGGTGCGGACGGCGTCGAGCGCGACGGGCACGTCGAAGTACTCGGCGGAGTCGGCGAGTCGCGACAGGTGGTTCTCCAGAAGGGCCACGCCCTCGGCGGGCGTCCAGAGCATCGTCTCCAGCAGCGAGAAGGGCTCGGCCGAGGCGCCGAGGATGCGGGCCTTGGTGCGGCACTCGCTCTGCTCGAGGGCGCATTCGGAATCCCAGACTACGCCGCCTCCGGTGCCGAACTCGGCCGCGCCGTCGCCGCCGATAAGCAGCGAGCGGATGGCGACGTTGAACTGGGCGCGGCGGCCGGGGGCGATGAACCCGACGGAGCCGGTGTAGAAGCCGCGCGGGTCGGCCTCGTTCGCGGCGATGATGCGCATGGCGCTGCTCTTGGGCGCGCCGGTGATCGAGGCGGCGGGAAAGAGGGCCGCGAAGATCTCGGCGGCCGGGGCGTGCGTCTCGGCCAGCACGGTGGAGGTCAGCTGCCAGACGGTCGGGTATTTCTCGAGGGCGAACAGCTCGGGCACGGTGACGCTGCCGGGGATCGCGACGCGGCCGAGGTCGTTGCGGACCATGTCGACGATCATCAGGTTTTCGGCGCGGTTCTTCTCCGAGGCTCGCAGGGCGGCGGCGTGGGAGCGGTCCTCCGCGAGGGTGAGCCCGCGCGGGGCCGTGCCCTTCATGGGGCGCGAGGCGAGGCGCGTGCCGTCGAGGCTGAAGAAGAGCTCGGGCGAGGCGCTGCAGAGGGCCCAGCGGGGCGTCGCGACACAGGCGCCGTAGGCGGCGTTCTGGGCCGCGACAAGGCGGGCGAAGAGGGGGAGCAAGGAAGTCTGTTTGCCGACCGCCGACCGCTGATCTCCGATCTCCGACCTCAGCCGGTAGGTCAGGTTGACCTGGTAGGCGTCGCCCGCGTGGATGTGGCGCCTGATGCGGTCGAAGGCGGCGCGGTAGGCGTCAGGGGTGACAGAGGGTTGCCAGTGGGCCGGGGCGGGCGGCGCGGGGTCTGGGAGCGCGACGCGGCGCGGGGGCGGGAAGAGCCCGAACCAGAGGAGCGGCAGGCCTGCGGCGGCGGGGCGCGTGGCGAGGGCGGGGTCGAGGCCCGGGGCGGCCTCGTAGGCGACTGCGCCGGCGGCGTGGAGGCCGCGCGCGTTGACGGACTCCTCGAGGGCGCGGAGGCAGGGGAGGATCTGGGCCGGGTCGGAGGTCTCGACGACTTCGACCGGCCGCTCGAACAGCAGCCACTCATGGGTGGCTGCGTCGCGCAGGAGGACCGTCGGCGGTGTGGGGTCTTGGGTCAGGCGCATAAGGAAGGGTTCTCGCTTGTCATCCGGGCTGTCGCCTGCCGGGGCGCGGGTTGAGCCGCAGCCTGGAGCCCGGGCCGCAAACGGGTTGCCGCTCATTCGCCGGTTTTGCAGAGCGTGCAGTGGCGGCAGTCGAGGTCGAGCGGCTGCGGGGCCGCTTCGCCCCGCCTGCGGGCCGCGGAAGCCTGCAGGTGGTTCATGGCGGCGAGGATCAGGCCGAGCGTGATGAAGCCGCCGGCCGGAAGCACGGCGAGCACCAGCGTGTGGCTGTGGATGTCCGTGAGGGCGAGATGGCCCCATACGGTGATGGAGCCGCTGCCGAGAAACTCGCGGATGACCGCGATGACCGCGAGGGCAAGGGTGAAGCCGACGCCCATGCCGACGCCGTCGGCGACGCTGTAGAGCACGCCGTTCTTGGAGGCGTAGGCCTCGGCGCGGCCGAGGATGATGCAGTTGACCACGATGAGCGGGATGAAGATGCCCAGGCTTTCTGCGAGGACGGGGGTGAAGGCCTGCATCAGCAGGTCGACCATGGTGACGAAGGCGGCGATGACCACGATGTAGCAGGGGATGCGAACCGTGGCGGGGATGACGCTGCGCAGCGCCGAGATGGCGGCGTTGGAGCAGATCAGCACGAACGTGGCAGCCACGCCCATGCCGATGGCGTTCTCCAGCGACGTGGTGAGCGCGAGCGTGGGGCACATGCCGAGAACCAGCCGGAAGGTGGGGTTCTCCTTAACGATGCCGCGGGTCAGTTCGGTCAGCAGGCTCATGGCGCGGAACCTTCTTTGCGGAAATAAAAACGCCCCGATTATGCAGCAATCGGGGCGCGAATGCAATGAGCCTCTTCAGCCCGGGCTACAGGTCATCCGGGACTTCGATGCGGATGGTGCGCCCTTTGATCTCCTTGATTTCGTTGGAGGACTTGTGGTCAAGGTCGCTGCCGTGGAGCGTGCCGGGATCCGAGAAGAAGGGCACCTCGAAGCTGATGCCGCAGGAGGGGCATTCGCAGGCGGAGCCGGCCATGTCGGCGGGGGCTTCGATCTCCTGGCGGCAGTTCTTGCAGAAGAACGAGAGCATGCGCTTCTGGCTGAGGGGCTTGCCGGCGCCTTGCGTCTCGTTGAAGCCGAGCGCGGCAAGGTCGATGCGGATGGTCTGGTTCTTGTGCTTGGGCACGGCGGCTTCGGCGGCTGGCGGCTGTTCGGCCGGGGGCTGCCCTTCCGCCGCGGCGGCTGCCTGGAAAGCAGGGTCGGCTGAGCTTTGGAAGGCCGGGGCCGAGCCCTGGAAGGTCGGCACGGTCGGCGCCGGGGCAGGCTCAGGCAGCGCCGGCCCGTGCAGCGTGCCGGGCTCCGACTCGGTCGGAATGGAGATGGCCGTGCCGCACGCTGGGCATTCGGCCTGCATGCCGGCCGCCGTGTGCGGCGCCTCGATCTCCTGGCCGCATTTCTTGCAGCGGAACGAGACCGGATGGGAGAAATCGTCTAGGATTTTCGCCTCGGGCGGAAGCACGGTGATCAGGTTCTCGGGCGGCGGCGTCACGGCGTTGCGGGCCTTCTTAATAACCCGCACGCGCAGCGCGTTATGCTCAGCAATGAGAATATTTTCTCCCGATTGAGGATTTCTCATCTTGCGAGCTTTGCGCCTGATTACGTCCAGACGGCAGATGCCGGGCACAGTAAAACCCTGTTCGGCAGCCTCCCGATAGGCGATCAGCTGGAGTGCCTCAAGCACAAACCGCGCTTTTTTCTGAGTAATGCCCGCGCTAAAAGCCAGTTCGCGTACCAAAACGGCCTTGTTGTAGGTGTTTTTTTTCATTGCTTCCGCTCGTTGAGTGAAGTGATAGGAAATAATTAAAGCATGATCCGTGCCGAAAAGACCAAAGGCCTACGATCATTTGTTTGGCACTGATCGTGCTCTACGTTTGTTCTGCCAAAAAAGAGGAAGTGTAGCGAACATGAAGTTCTGGTTTGGAAAGAAAGGGATGGATGAGGGTGCGGGAGCCTGCGAGGTTCTGACGGTTTCGGATAGCGACTCCGGGGTCGGCGTTACGCATTCTTCTTCTATTCTGATCACGCCGACGCGGGGCGGGCCGTTGGCTGGGTCCGGCGGTATCGCACAGACGCCAGCGCCGAGTGTCGGTGGGGTCGCCGCTGAGGCCAAGAGGCCCGCGGCGGTGGGTGTAGGTTTGGGGGCGCAGAAGCCGCTGGCCGGGGTTGTGCCCCGCCAGCAGGAGGCTGCGCCGGGTGAGTTGCCAAAAGGGCCGGCCATGCCGGCGATGGCAGGGAAGGGGGCAGCGGTGAGTGTTCAGGCTCCTGTGAATC
Organism: uncultured Lentisphaeraceae bacterium; assembly: GCA_964386865.1. Taxonomy (GTDB): domain Bacteria; phylum Verrucomicrobiota; class Kiritimatiellia; order RFP12; family UBA1067; genus CAYLUN01. The sequence goes on from CAYLUN010000037.1 coordinate 4,079, forward strand.
GTTTGCAGGCTGCGATGTCTGGCATGGGGGCGCCGGCGCCGGCTGACGCGTCTAAGAATCCTCGTCCGGTGATGACGCCGGTGCGCATGGCGTCGCCGACCGCGCCGATCAAGCTGTCGCCGGTTTCGGCGGCGCCTGCATCTGCTCCGGCGCCGGCCGCGCCGACAGCCTCTCTGGGGGCGATGGCTGCGGGTGCTGGCTCCCGCCCCGGGAGCCCCGCGTTCGGCTTCCGTCCGAAAGACGGTGCGTCGCCCGTGCCGGGCCCGGTTTCGGTCGGCCCGAAGCAGGCCGTTCCGCTCGCGGCTGCCGCTGCGGCGCCTGCCGCGGCGCCTGCGGCTGCCGCCGCGGCGCCCGCGCCCGACAGGAGCGGGGTGGTGGAGCGCGACGTGGATGGCGTGGTCCGTCCCAAGACCGACCAGCGGGCGCTCTACTACCAGCTGATGAACGGGCTCTACGACGCCGTGCTGATTCTCGACGACCAGGGGCACATCGTGGACTGCAACTCGCGGGTCACGGCGATGCTCGGCTACTCGCGCGAGGACACGTGGGACATCCCGATCGAGAAGATCATCACCGGCATGTCGAGCCAGATGTTCGAGCATCTCAAGCGCAATTTGGCGGAGAACCACCACATTCTGATCGACGCGCGCTGCTTCAGGCAGGACGGCACGTCGTTCGCAGGGGAGGTGGGCGTGAGCACGCTCTCCCTGACGCGCGGCAGCAACATCGTTTTCGCGATCCGCAACGTGGACCGCAGGAAGAGCGCGATGGACGAGATGCGCAAAGGCCAGTCTGCGCTGGAGGTCGCGCTGGCGCCCGCGTTCGTGTGCGACCTGGACGGCTTCTTCCTGATCGTGAACCAGGCGATGCTCGACGCGTTCGGCATTCCCGACGAGGCGCAGGCCAAGAACGTGCGCTTCATCGACCTGCTTCCGGACGCCGCCCGCTTTTTCCTGCGCGCCTCCTGCGGCGAAAAGCTGCGCGAGAGCTTGCGCATCCCGACGCCGAACGGCGTGCCCGTCAAAATCGAGCTGGCGCTGAAGCCAGTTCAGAGCGGGCAGACCGTGACGGCCGTAGCGGGCTCTATCCTGCAGGCGTAGCGGGCGGAGGGTGGCGTTACTCGTTACGGGTTACTCGTTACGGGTTACTCGTTACAGGTTACTCGTTACAGGTTACTCGTTACAGGTTACTCGTTACGGGTTACTTGAAGAATTCGACTCAACGTGTAACTAGTAACATGTAACTAGTAACCTGTAATTTGCTTCCATCGCCGTCACTCGTCGCGGTAAGCCTTGTTGTGCTCGAACAGGGCCACGCGGTTCGTGAGGGCGGTGGCTTTGGTCACGTTGCCCATCTGCCGGTAGAGGTCGGCGGCCTTCTTCGTGGCGTCCACGGCGCGCTTGAACGAACCGTACTCCGCCTGCGCGACGCCCAGCACCTCCAGCGCGAACGGATCTTTGTCGCGCAGCATGCCGCAGGCGATCTCCGCGAGCTTGACGGAGCGCTTGCCGTCGCGCAGCTCCGAAAAGGGCGAGCAGGCCATGATCCACGCGGCGTCGCACATGGCTTGCGTGTTGTTGGGTGACGCGCCAAGCAGCGCCTGGGCCTGCTCCAGAACGCCCTTGTTCTGCGCCATGCGGGCTTTCCGCGCGTTCTCCTCAGCCTTCCTCTTGAACTCCAGGCCGAGGCCCGCCAGCTGAAACTTGGTCTCGATATCGGTCTTGTCGACGGCCTTGTTGTAGGCGTCTTCGGCCGAGATCAGGCCCTTGAGGGCGAGCCGCGTCAGCTCGTCGCTGAAGGTCTGCATGCCCGAGCCGCGCCCGGTCTGCATGACCGACGGCAGCATGTGCGTCTTGGCCTCGCGGATCAGCGCGGAGACGGGCGTCGTAACCACCAGCACCTCGAAGGCCGCGATGCGCCCGGTCTCCGTTTTCTTGACCAGGGTCTGCGCGACGACGCCTTTTAGCGTGTCCGCCAGCATCGAGCGGATCTGGTTCTGGCGGTGCGTCGGAAACTTGTCGATCATGCGCTCGACGGTGGTGGCGGCGGTGTTGGTGTGCAGCGTCGCGAAGACCAGATGCCCGGTCTCCGCGGTCTCGATGGCCACCTCCATGGTCTCGAGGTCGCGCATTTCGCCGACGAGCACGATGTCCGGATCTTCGCGGAGGGCCGCGCGCAGCGCGTTCGCAAAGCTCTTGGTGTCGCGGTGAACCTCGCGCTGGTTGATGATGCAGTTCTGCGGCGTGTGCACGAACTCGATCGGGTCCTCGATCGTGATGATGTGCTCGTTGCGAGACCGGTTGATGAAGTCGACCATGGCGGCGAGCGTGGTCGACTTGCCGCTGCCGGTGGGCCCCGTGACGACCACGAGGCCTTTCGTGAGCATGCAGAAGTCGCGCAGCACCTCGGGCAGGTTGAGCTCCTCAAAGGTCGGGATCTGCTCGGGGATGACGCGCATCACCGAACCGTAGCCGTTCATGTCGCGGAAGCAGTTGACGCGGAAACGCGCGACCCCCGGAATCTCGTAGGCGCAGTCGGTGTCCCAGTCGCGCGTGAGCTGGTTGAGGTTCGCCTCGGCGATGATCTCCTTGACCAGCGCGAAGATGTCCTCGCTGGCGAGGACGGGCTCTTCGGCGATGGGGGAGATCACGCCGTGGATGCGGACATACGGGGTGCGCCCGGCATAGAGGTGCAAATCGCTGCCGGACGCGCCCACCAGCTCGATCAGATAACGGTCAACTGCTGCCATCGGGAAACCTTTCCGCTGCGCGGTGTCTGGGCTGCCTAGCGCGCCTCAACCCGGAAGAAGCCTGTCGGCGTATCGGACGGAACCTCCGCCGAGATCCGGAAGATGCGCTTGCCGTCCGCGGTCTCGCCCAGCACCTCGCGGTACGACGCGGGCACCGTCTGCCACTGGCACGCGGGGCCAACCAGGGCTGGGCTCCAGACCAGGGCGTAGTCCGCGTCAGACGTTCCCTCGAAAGTCAGCTCCACCCAGCCCGCCGGCGCGGCTTCCGCCAGCGTAGAGTAGCCCGAGGCCGGCGCGGCCGCCGCCTGCGGCTGCACCGAGAGGCTCGTGATCTTCGACTGCTTGGTGCCGGCGGGCGACGGGCTGACGATGATGTTGGTGTAGGTCGCAATCATCGAGAAGTCGAACGCGGGAAGCGCGAAGGTCGGGTTGCTGTTGAAGCGATTCGCGCCCAGCACGGCGTCGATGTTCGGGCCGCCCGACCACTGCCAGAAAGCCGAGCCCGACGGAGCCGAATACGCCGAGACGGAGACCATCGTGCCCTGCGGGTAGACGCCAAGCGCGACCTCGTCGAGAACGGCTTGGAGGTTGGTGAACTGCGTCGGCAGGGTGTAGCTGTTCAGCGTCGCCCACTCGAGGTACAGCATCACGGTGGGCGTCCACGACACGTCACGCAGCCAGGCGTTGTCCTTGAACACGCTCGTGTCGACGTCCTTCTTGTAGGAGAAGTTCATCGTGTGCTGGAGCCTGTTGTTGAAGGCGCGGGTGGCCGTGAGTATGTTCGTGACCGCGTAGCCGGTGGACTCCCAGGCCTCCTCCTTGCCGGAGATCCACGCGTTGGTGTATGCGTCCCGGGTGAAGATGAGGTTGTCGTAGTCCGCTTCGCTGCACGACGCCCACGTCCAGAGCAGGATGCCGGTGCCGATTCGCTTCACGGAGAGCTGCGCGTGCTGGCTGTTGTTGACATAGCCGAAGCGCCCGAGGCGGACCGCGTTGACCCCCGCCGACGACCCGTTGGTGGGGGGCGCGTCCCCGACCCACGCCACGCCGCCGTCCTCGCCGGAGAACCCGGTGTTCTCCTCGTTGACGTTCGGTACGTAGTCTACGCCGCCGAGCGCGCTCAGCATGGCCTGCGGAATCCAGGTCACGCGGTCGATGAGGATGGTGTTGTCGCGCACGTAATACGAGGTGTCACGCTCAAACCGCCAGGCGATCGTGGCGGCGCTGGTGACCCAGTTGGTGCAGAGGTGCCACACGGTGTCCTTGCCCGAGTTCACCGGGCCGAGAGGCGTGCCGTTCACGACGAGCCGAACGCCGTCATAGCGGGACTCCGAACTCGACTTCCACCAGTAGAGCAGGACGCCGCTGCCGGTGAAGTTCGTGGTGGCCAGGCTCACGCGGCCGCCGGGGCCGACGGAGGCGCCGCCGAGCCGCACGACGGGGTCGTTGTAGCGCACGCCGCCTGTGGCCGAGGCGTTGACGCCGTTGGGCGAGACGTTCGTGACAGACAGCGGCTGGCCGGCGATCGTCAGCGCGTCAGCGAGCATCTCATTCTCGCTTTGATTGATGTATGTGGCCTCCACCATGACGGGGTTGCCGGGCATGGTGAACATCGTGATGGGGCTGGACGCGTCAACAAAGACCGCGCCGTTGGTGGAGCTCCAGTGGTCGAACTTCTTCCAGAGCGGGGCGGCGTTCGCGATGACACGCACCAGCGCGCCCTCGGGGTAGGAACCCTGAGGCTCGCCAGCACCCTCGTAGACGGCGTTGGTCCAAGCACCAGCCTCGCGGCCTTTCACCATCGACACGGGATACTCGAGCGGTTTGTAGAGCGCGTAGATATTGATGTCGCGAGAAGGCATGACCAACGTGGTGGTCGCCGTATATGGATCGGCGAGCGCGTCGGTGTCGCCTCCCCAGACGTCGAACTCCTGGTTGGCCGGCGCGGCATTCGCCACGACGGTCACGGTGTCGGCCACGGCAAAGGTTCCATTGGTCGCGCCGCCCGGGCGGATCGTCCCGCTCTGGACGGTCAGAACGTAGTTGGTCTGCATCCACGTCACGCTGTCAACCCAGCCGCAATCATCGCCGGCGGTTTTCGCTCCGTCCTTCCGGTAGGTCCAGCGGACCGTATGGTTGGCGACTGTCATCAGGTTGGTTTCGAAATAGACCCACCCGTCCCGCGTGCCGCTGATCCGCTCCGTCTCGACGCCGTCCACGGACAGGGCCAGGAAGTCGTGGTTCAACTCCGATGACGTGCGCCAGTGGAAGGAGAGGCTTCCCGCTCCGGAGTAGACCGCCTCGACGGCGGTCTCCGCGCCGCTGACGACACGTACGGGGCCGCCGAGCCGCGCGGCCTTGTTGCTGACCGCGCCGGCCACAGGCTCTTCGAGCGTGATGGAGTTGGGGGTGTTAAGCAAGTGGAGCGGCTTGCCCCGCACGCCGAACTCCGCAGCTAGCTCGTCCGGAATCCAGGTGACGGTGCCGACTGAGCCGGAGTCGGTGCCGGCCTCATCAGAGCCATCTTTGCTGTAGGTCCAGCGCAGGCGGTGCGGGCCGTCACCGGCGACGTAATTCGTGACGGTGCCGGAGGCCGAGCCCGAAATGGTATTGGTGATAATGCCGTCCACCGAGAAGGCGAGAAAGTCGTAGCCCTGCTCGCAGCTGACCGACCAGGGGAAGATCACGGTTCCCGCGTTGGTGTAGACAACCTCGAAGAAGGCGGTCTCATTGTCTCCGATGGAGCCTAGGCGCACGGACGGCGGCGCTTGGTTGAAGTCGTCGAATGTGACGTTGGCCCAGTCCGTAACGTTGGGCACGCCAATGACGAACGGAATGGCGGACCCGATCGTCCATCCCGAATCGGAGTAGGTGGCGGTCAGCTCGATGTCATCGGTGCCCATGATCACGGTGGTCGCGGCCGAGGAGACGTCGACCACATAGTCTGTTCCGTTACCGGTCCAGCCCGTGAAGATCTTGCCCGCCGCCGGGGTGTTGGCCTGGATCTGCACGAGCGCGCCGTTGGTGTACGCGCCGCTACCAGCCCCATTGTTGACCGTCAGGTAGTAGAAGGGCAGCATGATTGTGTTGGTGGTGTAGGTGGCGACCATCATGACGTCGTTCGTCGGCATGACGAATGTCACCGTACTGTTCCGTAGCTGATCGCGAGTGAGCAGCGACGCGCCGCTGCCGGTCCAGCGCTCGAAGTGGTGGTAAGGTGAGGGCGGCGGCAAGTGGGCTCTCACGGTGACCTGCGAGTTGCTCGGGAAGACGTTCCGATCGGCATCGCCAAACACTTGCGCATAGCGGTTCGGGTCGTCTCTGTACGGCGACTGCAGCTCGTAGTGCTCGTTGGTCGCGTCGACGAGCTGGAGCGCGAAGGTGGGCGTCCAGTGTGCATTGCGCATCCAGCCGCAGTCCTCGAACACGCTGACGTCGCCGTCCTTCCGGTAGCGGTAGGTCAGGACCCGCTTGAGGACGCGGTTCTCGTCACGCGTCTTGCGCGGGTCAGTGCGCACCACGAAGAGGGCGTTGGACCACACGCCGAAGGCTTTGCCGCTGGTCCAGTTGGTCGGGTTGCCGTTCAGGAGGAACTCGAGGCGGTCGTAGCGGGCCTCGCTGCGGGTGGTCCAGTCCCACTCCAGGATGCCGGTGCCCCAGTTGGTGACCGAGACTTGGGCGAGCAGATTGTTCGTCACGTAGCCGAAGCCGCCTAGGCGGATCGCGTCGCCGCCGCCGGGCGCGTCGTGCACCCAAGCCACGCCGCCGTCTTCGCCCTCGAAGTCGAACGTACCCTCGCCGTGCCAGCGGCCTTCGAAGAGCGGGTCAAACTCGTTGTTAACGTTCGGGAACCAGCTGGTGTCGAGGGCCTTGGCCATGGCCTCGGGGATCCAGGTGACACGGTCGACCAGCACCTCGTTCTCATGCACGACATAGGTGTCGTCGCTGGTGTAGCGCCACGTGATGTCGGCGACATCGATGCCGCGCAGATCATAGCCGTAAAGGTTCCAAACCTCCACGAGGCTGTTGGTGTCCTTGTCCGACATCAGGGGCTCGAGCGGCACGCCGTTGACCTCCAGCCGAATGCCGTCCTGCTCGGCCTCGGCGTCGCCGTGCCACCAGAAGAGCAGGTAGCCGGAGCCGGTGAAGTTGGTGGTCGTGAGGAAGACGTTCTGGCCGGGGGCGACAGAGGGGCCGCCCATGCGGACGACGGTGTCGTTGTGGCGGATGCCGCCCGTGGCCTCGGCGACGACGCCGTTCGTCGAGAAGTCGGTGACCACGAGCGGCTGGCCGCGGATGGTCAGCGCGGCCGCCAGCTTCTCGGCCGCAGTCTGGTCGCGGTAGACGGCGCGGATCGCCACGTCCGCGCCGGCGGCGGGCATCACGAACATCGAGATGTCGGCGAACTGGTTCGAGTAGATCACGGTTCCCGTGGTGTTCGTCCAGTAGGCGAAGGTCTGCCACAGCGGGGCGGGGTCGGCCACGATGCGCACCAGCGCGCCCGCGGGATAGGTGCCTTCGGGCTCGCCCGTTCCCGCGTGCACGGGGTTAGGCCACGCGCCCGCGTCGCGGCCGTTGATGATCGACAAGCTCCACGTCTGCACCTTGTAGAGCGCGCGCACGCTGATGTCGCGTCCGGGCATGGTCACGGTGGTGTTCGGCATGTCCGGGTCGGCGAGGTTCTCGGTGTCGCCGTCCCACTCGTCGAACTGCATGCCGGCCGGCGCCGCGCTGGCCGAGATGGCCACGACGTCGCCCACCGCGAACGTGCCGTTGGTCAGGCCGCTGGAGACGATGAGGGCGTCTTGGACAGTCAGGACGTAGGCGGACTGCACCCAGGTGACGGTGTCGACCCAGGCGCAGTCTTGCCCGGTGAAGCCGGAGGGGCTCTTGGCGTAGGCCCAGCGCACGGTGTGCGCGGCGACCGTGAGCAGGTTGGTCGTAAAGGTCTTCCAGCCGCCGGTCTTGGCGCTCAGGCCGCTGAGGCGGGCCGCCTCGACGCCGTCGATGATGCAGAGCAGGAAGTCGGTGTCCTGGCAGGAGCTGTACCACCGGAAGGAGAGCGTGCCGGCGCCATGGAGCACGGCCTCGACGGCGTTGGTGCGGCTGTCGCCGACGAGCGGTACGCCGCTCTTGAGGCCGCCGAGGCGGACGGCGGCGTTGCTGATTGCGCCGGACGGGGCGTTGGTGGTGTCGAGGTAGCAGGCCTCGAAGCCGTAGGGGAAGGGCAGGGCGGCGCCGGGCTGGCCGTTGGGGAAGGCGAGCGGCTTGCCGGCCACGCCGAGCTCGGCGGCAAGGATGTCGGGGATCCAGGTGACGGGCATGAGCCAGCCGCAGTCTTCGCCGTCGAAGGCGGAGTCGTCTTTAAGGTAGGCCCACTTGAGGGTGTGCGGGCCCGGGTCTGCGACGAACTGGGTGACCACGCCCGAGACGTCGAAGCCGGAGATGGAGGCCTTCTCCGCGCCGTCGACGTAGAAGACGAGCCGGTCCCAGCCCTGTTCGCAGCTCACGCGCCAAGGGAAGATGACCGTGCCGGCGTTGGTGTAGACCGTGGAGATGGAGGCCTCGAAGGCGCTCTCGTGGTCGGACGCGGGGCCGAGCCGCACGTAGGGCGGTTCGGCGCTGATATCGGAGGCGCCGACGTTGACGAGTATGACCGGCTGCGGCAGGTTGAGGATGCCGTCGACGACTTCGGAGAGCGAGGGGGTGATGTAGGTGGCGGTGACGGTGACCGCGTGCGTCGGCATGGTCACGGTGGTCGTGGCGTTGGTCGCGTTCGCGAGGTGGTTGGTGTCGCCGGTCCAGCGGTCGAAGGTGGCCCACGCAGGCGCCGCGTCAGCGGTGATCGCGACGACCGCGCCGCTGATGTAGGAGCCGTCGCCGCTGCCGTTGGTGACGGTGAGCGTGTAGAACGGGATGGGCTGATAGTTGGCGGTGACCGTGACCGCATTCGTCGGCATGGTCACGGTGGTGGAAGCGCTGGCCGCGTTGGCGAGGTGGGCGGTATCGCCGGTCCAGCCGGCGAAGGAGGAGCCTGCGGGCGGCGCATTGGCGCTGATCGCGACGACCGCGTGGTTCGTGTAGGAGCCGCTGCCGGTGCCGTTGACGACGGTGAGCGCGTAGGCGACATAGGTGTTCTCGTAGGCGCCCATATCCACCGTGCCGCCGATGATGCGGGGGTTGCCCGCCGCGTCGTTGGTGTTGCCGCCGTCCACGTAGGCGTTGTTGCCGCTGTTGACGCAGGGCGAGCTGCTGGCCGGCCGCAGCGTGCCGGTCTGGAACTGCGGGTTGGCCACGATGTTGCCGCCGCCGTCGTGGTTGTAGTAGTCGGACGAGGTGGGGATCGGGTCGGTGCACGAGTAGCGGAAGAGCGACGGGTCGACGCTGGAGGAGGCGGACGAGTAGTTCTCGTCGCCGTTGTACAGCACGATCGAGTTGCGCACCTGGCTGCCCCAGATACCGTCGCCGCTGGTGGTGTTGACGTGGTTGCTGACGACCGTGCAGTTGTTGAGGGTCGCCCAGTAGGCGCCGCCGCCGCGGTAGGCGCCGCAGCCGGTGATGATGCAGTTGTTCACCTGCACCGTGCGGTTGTCCTTGGGCACGTAGACGCCGCCGCCGTTGATGAGGGGCGAGTCCCTGTCGGCGGGGATCGTGCTGGCGTTCGCGAAGCCGTCGCGGAGGGTGAAGCCGTCGAGCGTGCCGGCGGTCATGTAGACGCAGCGGATCGAGTTCGCGCCGAAGGGCTGGGCGTTGGTGATGTTGTGCTGGCCGCCGACGATCGTCGTCAGCGCCGCGCCGCGCGTGCTGCGCACCGTGATGGCCTTGGTGATGGCGACGCGGGTCTTGCTTGAGCTGGTGGGCGTGGTGTAGCCGCTGCTGTAGGTGCCGGGCAGGACCAGCACGGTGTCGCCGGCGGCGGCCTTGTTGACGCCCGCCTGGATCGTCTTAAGGGGCGTGCTCACGGAGGTGCCGGTGGCGAGGTCGTTGCCGTTGGTGGCGACGTAGTAGGTGTTTGTTGCGGCCTGCAAGGCCGCTGCGCACAGGGCGACGGCGCCCGCGAGCAAGAGGCGTGAAGAGCGGATCGGTTTCATGGGGGACTCCTATCGGATCGGTTGCGCGGCCGCGTTCGAAAGCGGCCGCGCACGGGAGTGTCGGTCTACGTTCGGCCTCTGAGTTACTGGGCGGGCTGGGCCGCTGCCGCTTCGGAGCCTGCGGCTGGGGCAGCTGCCGCGTCTGCGGCTGGAGCTGCTGTTTCTGCGGCGGGCACCTCGGAGGGAGCCACCGCTCCGGGAGCCTGATACGGGCTCAGGCGCGGCTGGCGGGCGTCCCGGAGGTTCATCAGGTCCTCCAGCGTGCGGTCGCCCGGCTCCTTGGCCTGGCCGGACAGAATCTGGCGGCCGTACAGGGCGTTCTTGGGCATGCCGATGTCCTGCTCCATCTCGACGGGGTCAGCCATGCCGACGGTCACGAAGATGATGATTTCGCGCTGTTCCCTTTCGCGGCTCTTCCAGCCGAAGACGCGGGAGCCGATCCACGGCAGGTTGCGCAGGAAGGGGATGCCGGAGTCGATGTTCTCTTCCGTCGTGCGGGTGAGGCCGCCGATGACGGCGGTCTTGCCGTCGTTCATGGTGAAGACCGTCTTGATGCGGCGGATCTCGATGACGGGGAACTTGGCGGCGGGCATTTTGGCGTCGATGCCCTGCAGCTCGAAGTACTTGACGAGCTCGCTGATGGAGGGCTGGATTTCGACGGTGATCAGGCCGGAGGGGCTGATGCGGGGCGTGACCTTGAGGCTGATGCCGTAGCTGAAGAAGGCCTCGCCGACGAAGGGCTCCTCTTTGCCGGGGATGAGGGCGAGCTTGGTGGAGATGCTGTCGCTGCCGTTGTCGGAGGTGGCGGCCTGGAAGGTCAGCTCGACGTTCGGCTCCTTGGTGGTCATGTCGACGACGGCGGACTCCTCGTTGGCGACGATCACCTTGGGGTTCGAGAAGACCGAGGCGCCGTCGATCTGCTCGAAGGCGTTGATCGTCAGCTTGAAGGCGTCGGCCGAGAGGGAGCCGCTGAAGGTGCGCGACTTGGAGTGGGTCGTGGAGGCGGCGGTCGAGCTGGAGGAGCCGCTGCTGAGGATGGACTCCGTGTTGAGCGTGGAGGAGAGCGTGTCGGAAACCGTCTCCGTGATGTCCCGCGTGGCGTTCTCGAAGGTGTCGGAAGTCGATTCGGAATGCGTGTCGGAACCCGTGCCGGTGGACTTCGTCGAGGTCGAGCCGGTGGTGCCGGACGTGCGGGTCTTGGAGTGGGTGCTGCTGTCGGTGACGCCGAGCGTCGCGCCGTCGAAGCTGACGCCCCAGCCGTCGCCGCCGAGGCCCGACCAGTTGAGTCCGAGCTTCTTGCTGGCGGCCGCGGTGAGCTCGACGAAGCGCGCCTCGATGTAGACCTGCGCGCGGGGCTTGTCGATGGCCATGATGATCTTCTCGCATTCGCCGATCTGCTGTTCGGTGGCGGTGACGATCACGACGTTGGCGGAGGGGAAGGGGGTGACGCTGCCGCCGGTGCCGAGGAACGACTTGAACAGGGTGGCGACTTCAGCCGCGCGGGAGTGCTGGAGCGTGAAGGTCTGGGTGATCTTCGGGATTTCGGCGATGGCCTTGGGTGAGACGACGTAGATGCCGGAGTTCGGCGGCTGCTCGAGCAGCTGCAGGCCCTGAGGGTCCAGGATGGAGGAGAGGCCCTTCTTCCAGGGGACGTTGTCGAGGCGGACGCTGACGGTTCCCTGCAGGTTCGTGCCGCTCGAGATGATGTTGGCGCTGGTGGCGCTCCGGAAGGCCTTGATGACGTCGGAGAGGGGGGTCTCGTCGAACGACATGGAGACCACCGCCTCGCCGCCGTCGGCGGGCGCGTCGTTGACGCGGACGACCGTCGGCTGGGGCGCGGCGGCCGGTGCCGGAGCCGGAGCGACAGCCGGAGCGGCGGCGGGAGGCGGCGTTTGCGCTTCGACGGCGGGTTGCGCGGCGGGCGCATTGTCCTGCGCGCGGGCGGTCGTGAGCGAAGCCGACACACAGGCGGCGATCGCGAATAGGCAGACGAGTCGGATGGCTTTCATCATATACTCCTGGTTGGTTTTTTGACAGCAGTCGGTGTCTTACTGATTGTTCCTGAGATCGTTGGGTTTCGGGGCGAGCCGCTCGGCCTTGAGCGGGGCCAGGACGGCCTCCTGCTCGACGAGCGACTCGACGCGCCACTGGAAGCGGACATCCTCGTGCACGAAGGGGACCGTGTCGCCCACGGCGTACGTCTGCCGGTTGATCATGGCTTGGATGACGGTCTTGCCGGTGTCGGGGATGACGGACTTGGTGATGCCGCTGATCTTGAGGGCTTTGCGGGCCGCGGCCCACTCGGCGGCGGTGATCGGCTTGACGGTGGGCAGGACGGGGGCGGGCGCCGCAGGGGCGACGGCGGGGATCTCGGGCTCGGCGGGCGTCTCGGACGGGGGCGGCGCGGGCGCGTAATCGATGGGCAGGAACGGATCGCGCGCGGCCCACGCGGCGGACGCGGCGAGGGCGGTCAGAAGGAGTATGGCGCGGGGGTTAGTGCGGGTTTGCATAGCAGGGCTCCGTCACTTGGTCGTGGCTTTCTTGTCCTTGCCCTTGGCTGCGGGCGCGGGCGCGGGTTTGACCTTCTCGCCCTTGGCTGGCCACTCGAACGTGATAATCGCCTTGTGTGTCTCGGGTGTCTGGGGCTGGCAGAGGAGCGTCAGGCCGGAGAGGACGGCAAGGGGCTGCGCCTTTTCCGTCTGGGCGATAAACGCGGCGATCTGCTCGTAGCTGCCCTGGCCGGTGAACTCGACCGGCTGCCGCATGTAGAGCTGCTCCGGCGGAGGCTGGGGCACCTGGAGCGCGATCTGCGACAGCTCGCGGACGCTCTCGATGGCGAAGCCCGTCTGCTGGGCGACGGGGTCGAGGAGCGACTTGCCCCGCATGGCGTAGGAGCCGAGGAGCGGCTCGAGCACGCCGGAGGAGAGCAGCGTGTCCAGCAAGGCGTTGGTGGCGGCGACGTGGGCCTTGATCTTGGCCGTGTTGGCGATGTCGACGCGCATCATGGACTCGGACTGCAGAAGGGCGTCTATCTCCAGGGCGTTCTTCCGGATTCGCTCGTGCTGGGGGCGAATGGCGACGAAGACGATGAGCAGGCACGCCGCTATCGCTCCCAGCGTGATGGCGATCGAGCGCTGGGCGGGAGGGGAGAGGGTGCTCAGAGAAGGCAGGGCGATGTTCATTCGAACCTCCTCGGCACGCAGGTGCAGGTGATTTCGAACAGGAGGGCGTCGCGCTTGTCCGTCATGCGGCCCACGTCCTGCCGGAAGGCGCCCTTGGGGATTTCGGCTTTCTGGATGAGGTTGGAGTAGGCGGGCTTGCGGAGCGAGGCGAGCAGGGCGTTCACGCAGGCGGAGCCCTGGTCCCCGCACGTCCGGCCAGACAGTCGCAGGGTCACGACCTCGGCCTTGTTGGTTGGGCCCAGCTCAGGCTGCTTGGAGTCCACCTGGGGGGGCGGCGGGGGCGACACGCGCATTTCGGTGAGCTGGATGTTGGCGGGAACGAGGTCGGGGAGCTGGGCGAGGGTCTGGCCGAAGCGGATGCGGGAGTGCTCGTAGTACAGGAGCTGCTGGTACATCGCGCCCGCCTCCTTCTCCCGCATGCGGAGGTCGATGAAGGCGACGTGGGCGGCCTTGAGGCCGTCGATGCTCTCCTGCAGGCCGCGCTTGACGACGACCTGGCCGTGCGTGCGCAGGCCGAGCAGGGTCAGCCAGATCAGGCAGCTCAGCGTGGCCATGCTGGCCACCATCGGCACCACGATGCGGAGGCGGATCGGGCTTGAGCTGAACCGCTCCTCATCTTTCAGCAGGTCGAGATGCAGGTGTGCGCTCATGCGTCCTCCAAGGCCGCGCGGGCTGCGCCGAGTGCGACCGCCAGATAAGGCTCCACAGCCGCGATATCTTCGGGCAGATGGAGCGCCCGCTGCGGTTTGAGGAGCCCGTCGAAGGGGTGGAAGGAGGTCAGCGGCTGGCTCATCGCGCGGGAGAAGATGGTGGACCAGTACTTCGCGCCGGAGGGCAGGCCGCACAGGTAGTACTGCTGGATCTGGCAGTTGCGCCGGCGGAGCAGGTAGTCGGAGGAGATCTCGACCTGTCGGAACAGGGCCTTGAGAACCGGCTCGATCATCGGGACCGGATCGATGAAGGTGTCCTGCAGCACCGAGTCGGCGAGCGCGGCCTCAATCCGCATCTCGTTGCTGATGGCGGTCCGCACGTGGCCGTAGCCGATGGGGTGCTCGCGGTAGAGCACGATCTTCGCCTCGTGGAAGGCCACCAGCGACGTGTGGTCCGCGAAAACGAAGAGCACGAGGGTCGTCCCCGTCAGCGTCTTGAACAGCGGCGAGGCGGTGAAGGTGTTGACGGCTGCGGCGGATGAGACCTGCAGGGAGCAGGCGGTCGGCGGGCGCCCTTCGGGCAGAAGCCGGGCCGCCCAGGCGGCCTGGTACTCCGGCAGCCCCGCCTTGAAGGTCGGGAGGTCTGGGCCGTACGTCCGCGTCGTCGTGCGGAACGGAACCTGCTTGTTGTCGGGCTCCTCTTCGCCCGGGCCGGTTGCGTGGCGCAGATACCCCTGCGCCGTCGTGATCGCCAGGGCCGCGTAGGGCGCCTGATAGGGGCGGGGGAGTATCCAGACGGGGGGCGCGTCGGCTGCGTCCAGCGGCGTCATCGGAAGCTGGCCGGGAAGGCGCAGGAATCCGGCGGCGAGCAGCTCGGTACGGTCTCCGGTCTTGCGCACCCGCACGGCCGGAACCCCGTCCGGATGCTCGGCTCCGATTTCGAGCCCCACGACGTCGACGTAGGGCTTCGCCTGGGGCGCAAGCTTGGCTGTAAGGGAGGCGGATTTCATTAAACCGTCTTAAAAGCAAGAAGCGTGCCGTTGCCGCGCGCAGCCGTTCCGCGGCAGGGTGAATCGAGGGGGGCGCCCCGAAAGGGACCCCCGGCGGCTACGGGCGGCGGGCGGCCGCCGAAATCATCGCGCGGAGGTCTCCGGACGGGCGCCCGGTTTCTCGTTTTTGCAAATAGGTTTGTCAGAAGAGAGAATCGCCGGCGTTTGGAGCGAAATCCGGCCGGTTAGAGGCGCGTACAGCCGCCGGGAGGGGCCTGTTGGCTTAGGCATGGTTTATGCATACAGGTTACTCTATGAGTGGAAACGAGAAATCCCGGACCATTAAAATCGATATCCGTTCGTTGGGTTACGGCCGAGCGCCGGCCTCCGACGAGCGGGCCGAGACGGTCGCGGCGGATTATTTCAATGTTCTGGACTACCGGTTCCTGTTCGAGCACGCGTATGACGCCATCCTGCTGGCGGACGACACGGGGCGGGTGCTGGCCTCCAACTCCCGCGCCAGGCGCTTCTTCGGCTACGAGGGCGACGGGCTGGCCGGGATCGGCATCCGGACGCTCGTGGCGGGCGTGACGGACAAGCTGCTGTCGGACGTGCAGAAGGTTATCGCGGACGGGCTGTACATGCGCATCCAGGCCTTTGCGGTGCACCGCGACGAGTCGTTCACGCCCGTCGAGATCGTCGTGCTGGGCAACCGGGTCCGCGCCCCGGAGTTTTACTGTTACCTGGTGCGCGACATCGAGAGCCGCTGGCGCGCCGAGCAGAAGCTGCTGTCCGCCTATCACGCCATGGACAACACGGATTCCGGCATCGGCATCGCGGATCTGAACGGCGTGGTCACCTACGCCAACCGCACGATGATCGGCCTGCTTTCGGGAGGCGACGAGACGAAGGTGCTCGGCCAGGACCTGGGCACCTGGTTCGACCGAAAGGGGGTCATCGACCCCCTGCTCGCGAACATCCGCAAGGGCCAGCCGTGGTCGGGCGAACAGCGGCTGATCGCCGCGTCGAAGTCCGCCTGGCTCTCCATCTCCGCCGTGCCGGACGTGAACGAGGACCAGGCGCTTTGCGGCATGGTGCTCTCGCTGCGTGACACCGCGGACCGACGGCGCGCGGAGATCGCCGAGTACCAGGCCGAGCGGAACCGGATTATGATGGAGAGCCTCGCGGGCGTGTGCCATGCGCTGGGGCAGCCCGCCACGGTCTTGCTCACGAGCATCGAGCTGCTGAAGATGGAAGGCGTGAAAGACGGGAAGACGTCCGGCCAAATGATCGACTTGTGCTATGACGCGGTCATCAACCTGCGCGACCTGCTGCAGAAGATGAACGCGAAGCGGATGTACGTGGCCGAGCCCTATCTGCCGTCGCTGGTAGACTCGAAGGGCATCATCAACTTGGATGAGGAGCGCGCCAAGCCGCCCCCCGACGGCGAGTGAGCGCGCGTCCGGGTCCGGCGGCGGAGGAGGAGCGAAAGATGAGCGACATGGGTAAAAAAGGGATGACCGTGTTGGAAATGCTGATCGCGCTCAGCCTGTTCGCCGTGATCATGGCGGCAGCCTTCCCGCTGGTCGACCAGATGATCACGCGGTTCCAGATGTCGCGCGACCACTACGTGGCGGCGACGGTCTGCCAGGCGCGCATCGAGCGCGCCCGCGCCGTGCCGTTCGGCGACCTCGGGCAGATGGAGGAGTCCCAGACGCTGGTGGACGACTTCGGCAACAACGCCAGCCCGGGCGGGCGCTTCCGGCGGACGACCGGGGTGCAAGTCGATTCGCCCGAGGAGGGAATGTGCACGATGACCGTTCGCACGGAGATCTGCATCTGCACGCGCTGGGGCTGGCGCAAGTGCATGCACCCCATGCGGACCGCCAAGCGGACCTGCCGCTTCACCGACGAGCACGAGGAGATGGTTTACCTCTTTACGGAGTACAAGCAGAAATGAGGACTGCGATGCGCAAGGGATTCACGCTGCTTGAAACGACCATCGCCACCGGCGTGATGGCGCTGGTCATCGTCGGGGTCATGGGCTCTTGGCTGCTCTTCACGCACAAGTCCAACCGCACGAACCAGCAGGCCATGCTGGACCTGGATGTGCGTAACGTGGTGGAGCGCTTCCGCGCCGAAATGCGCAACGCGGCGCGCGAGACCATCATCTTCTACCCGGAGCACGCGTCGCCCTACGAGGCCGTGGGCTTCGCGCTCGCGTCCGACACGGACGGCGACGGCCTGATGGACATGGACGCGAGCGGCTCCAACATCCTGTGGCGCCAGACCGTGGTCTACCACGTGTACGACCGCTCGCCCACGCAGATGCGGCGCACCGTCTTCTCCAACCGGAACGCGGGCGCAGGCTTCAGAGACTACTACAACCAGATCGGCACGGTGGTAGGCGACGGCAACGGCGCGAACGCCTGCATGGCCGGCGAGACGGCGAAGACCTACGTCATGTTCGAGAACCTCTTCACCGGGCGGCTGTGGCACGCGGAGTCGGTCTTCGACGGCTACGCGGCCGAGCCCAACACGCTGGAGCGGATCACCTTCGGCAGCCTCTCGCTCGGCCCGGGCGAGCACACGGTGACCTTCACCGCGCAGGGCAAGAACCCCGCCTCCACCGGGCTTCGCATCCGGACGGATCAGCTGAGCGCGAGCGTCTCCGCCTGGCCGCTGGAGTCCGAGCTGCGCACCTTCTCCGGCATCGCCTCCTTGCCGACCTTCGTCGGCATCGGCATGGCCGGCGGCGCCTATGGGCTGGACTCGCCCGCGACCGCAGACGGGCAGTCGGTCGCGCTGCGCGTGTACAACGACGCGATCGAGGAGTGCAATTTCATCGGCAAAGGGCGCAACGTGGCGCTCTCCAACACGGTCGTGCGCTTCGACCCCCTCTACCAGCCGGCGGGCTTCGGCAGCGGCGTCTTCGTGTCGGCTCTGGACGGCCAGTACGCGGCGGCGTGGAAGTGTAGCGATCAGACCGGCGACGACACCCGAAGCAAGTATCTGCCTGCGACGAACTGTGTCATGCGGATTCCGGTTCTCGCCGACTACGTGATGCGCGATGGCTATGGCCCGGTGTTCCGCTTCTACAAGTCGGTCGGGAATAACAACCTGCGCATTCTCAGTCCGCATTTCTCGGTGCTCGACGCGGCCTCCGGGCTCACCGGCGACACGCCGGACATCCCGCCCAACTCGCTGATCCCGCTGGTCTTCTATCAGGACGGCGTGGAGAAGGCCGACTGGGCCTCGTGCGCCAGCCAAAAACATGTGGAGCTGCGGCCTCGGCAGAGCGTCCGCATCTATCAAGGCACCGCGCTGATGATCTCGTTTCAGGTGAGTGTCGCGTCCTACAAGACAGACAAGCTGACTGCGTTTGCCGTGAAGAAGGTGGGGATGCAGGGCGCCTGGTGCATACCCGGCGCGGCCGCCAGCATGCTCGGCACGGCTGTGTGGAGCACGAACCCGCTCACGCAGAGCGTCGTGGACCCTGATCAGCCGGCGACCAAGATCCTGCCGACGCTGGAGTACATGGCCGTCGGGTTCGCGGACGGCGGCGACTACATCTCGCATCCGTTCGACACGCGCTCGACCACCGGCACGCCGAAGACGATAGGCTGGAACGCTGAAGTTCCGAGCGGGGCGACCTTGTTGCTGTTCGCCCGCTCCGGCGACACGCTGAGCGCCGACGGCTTTGATATCGACGACGCTCCTGCCTGGTCGAGTCTCGGCGCGTTGGCGAGCGGCGGCACCGTCTCGGGGTCGGGTCGCTACCTCCAGTTCCGCGCCGCCTACACGTCGGCGCCCTATAGCGTCTATCCGGGCGAGAGCGGCGGAATCGTCGGCGGGCCCTACCGCAACAGGACGCCGCGGCTGCGCCGCGTGCTCATCACGTGGGACGGCGAAGCCAAGTACGTCGACGTCATGGCCAACATGCTCAAGGGCCCCGACTGCGGCAAGTTCAAAGTCGAGGTGGACGGCAACCCGCTCGTGCGCGGAGTGACCATGGAGATCGAGATTTTCAAAGACGTCGTGACGCAGGGCGGCGTCAAGAAGGAGCGGCTGCGCTCGGCCATGATGGCCGAAGTCGAGCCGCGTAACAGCGCGACCAAGAAGTAGAGGCGCGGGCGGCCGTGCTCCTGCGGGTCGAGAGGCTAGAAAGGTTCACGGTTCAACGGTTGGAATCCCTCAGCCACGGGCTGGGGAGAAAAGGTTGAGGAGGCTATCATGAAAACGAGTAGCACAGCGCGCAAGGGCTCGGCCCTTTTGACCGTGCTCGGGATTGTCTCGGTCGTCTCGGTCATCTGCGGGATGCTGGCGGTTACGGCCAGCCAGCAGACGCGGTCATCGCAGATCACCCGGGAAACGCTCAAGGCCCGCATGATTGCGGAGTCGGGCCTGAACAAGGCCTACCATGCGGTCAAGGACAACTTCTCCTTGGCCAGCAACTACCAGCTCACGGAGTCGTTCGGGGGCGGCAGCTACACGGTCAGGTCGGTTGCGCTGTCGGGCTCCAACGCGGGGCGCGCGCAGCTTTTCTCCGAGGGCGTGTGCGGGCTGGGCAAGTCCACCGTGGCCGCGGATCTGGAGAACCGCCCGCTGACGACCACGGATGACGACAGCGACCATTTCTTCTCGCTCAACTACGACCTGCTGGTGGGAGGGGCGCTGAAGCTCTCAGGCAACTTCTTCACGGACGTCCTCTCGATTCACGCGAACGGCGCGGCAAACTTGGGCGGCAGCGCCAACCTCGCGGGCGCTCAGGTGATTGTGTCTAGCGCGGCGCTGGCGGCGTGGAAGAAGGCTCCGGCTACGGTTACCCTTAGGTCGAACCAGCCGTCGCAGGCGATCTATCCGGGCGATCTGTCCGCGGCGATCGACGCCCTGAAAGCCTACGCGCTGAAGAACGGCGCGGTCTACTCGAGCGGCTCTCAGATTCCGAGTTCGCCGCCCGGCGGCATCGCGTACTGCACCGGCTCGAGCGACGGGTGGAGCGGAGACGGCACGGGCTGTTTCATTTTCGAGGGCAACTACAGCCAGAAGCACATCGCGGTCACGACGGTCAACAACTACCCGGCGCTCGTGGTGCTGAGCCCGAGCAGCGTCCAGTTCAATGCGGGCACGACCATCCGCGGCGCGCTGATCATGCCTAGTTCCAGCCTCAAGTTCAACGGGCATGCGGTGATCTACGGGCCGATCCTCGTCGGCCAGGGCATGACGGGGCTGGGCACGGCCGACCTGTATGCGGGGGGCGCGCAGGGCTTCGACTTGCCGCCGACGGAGACGAGCACGGACAACGTCGTGATCACGGCGTGGCACTAGGAGATAGCGGGGAATGGCGTATGCGGTGATTCCAGAGGCGACAGCCATGCTGCTGGTTCGCGCGCTTGGGCTATTGTACAACCAAGCGGGCATTTACGGCCCGTCGCACGCTGTGACGCAGGGGGCGGTGCGCAGCGTATTCGCGGAGCTGGAACAGGCGCTGAAAACGTTCGGCCCCATCGAAATCGCGGTGGGCGACAACCTCATGTTGGTGAACGGCGCGGGCGAGGGGCTGGGCGCAGCGGCTGGCAAGAACCTCTACGACCGGATGGCCCTCTATAAGCTTGGCGGGCTGCTCTTCACGCCGCCGCTGGATCAGCGCGAGTTCTTCTTCGTGGTTCACCTCTTCGGGACGCCGCCGATCAAGCTGGCGGCGGACGGCGGATTTGAAGCCGTGCTCAAGCGGGCCAACCTGCGCACCGTCCGGGCGGTCAGCGTGGCCTACCAGCGGGTGTCCGGCGACGAGCCCGCCGTGCTCGGGCACGACAAGACCAAGTCGATCTACTTCAGCGCCGAGCCGGCTGCGCCGCGCGCGGCTGAGACGCTGAAGTCGGCCAAGCCCGGCATGCTGGATCTTTCGGCCGCGCTGGCCGGCGCCGCGCCGCTCAGCCGGGGGGAGACCCGCGAGGCGCCCGAACAGGCGCCTGAGAGCGCGTCGCAGTCGACGCGCCGCGAGCGCGCGCACGCGCTGGCCACCATGCTGCGCGACGCCGCCGCCGCACTGGATCGCGACCTCGCCGAGACCGGCTCGACGCAGGAGGTCAGCCGGGCGCTTGGCCGCATCCGCGAAGCCCTGTCGGACATGGCAGCCGGCTCGCGGCACGATATCACGGTGTTGGCCAGCGAGGTTGACGAAGACAGCAAGACGATCGCCAGCATCGAGTCGGCGGCCCGCCGCAGGGGCATCGGGCTCAAACTGACCCGTGGCGACTTGATTAATCGGTATGCGGAACTGAACCAAGAGATCGTGCAGCCGCTGACGGTTTCGACCGGCGTGATCGACCTGCTCCAGTCGGGCAAGTCCGGCGAGCTCAACGACTCCCAGCGGGAGCTGCTGAAAATGGCGGCCGAGGGCGTGGAGCGCGTGAACCAGCTGGTCGCCTACATGAACCGCATCTCAGGACTGCCGTCGACCTACACTCCGAATGCTGACCTGATCTCGGAGACGTATCGCTGACCCCTAAGTACAATACGACGGATGGGTCAATCCCCGTTCATATTAGAAGTCGCCTTTCGGCGGAATGACATGGGTCTCGTCTCCCGAGGGACACTCGGGCGGATCCAGTATCGTGTAGGTCTGCTTGGTGCTGGGGCAGAGGGGCATTTTCTTCAGGTGACTGGTGGCCCCAACGATATCCGCCGCTTGGGGAGCGGCCACGCCAGCCATCTTGGCCAACATCACGGCGCCCTCGATCTTCTTCATGTTCGTGATGCAAGCGCTTTTGCGTGCAGCCTTCGTATACTTGACGAAGTACGGCGTGGCAATCATGATCAAGATGCTGATAATGCCGACCAGAATCATGAGTTCGACGATCGTGAAACCTAGCCGTTTTCTAATCATACGCACTCTCCTCGCTAACACAACAACCACTTAGCCCAAATCTCAGGTTTAAAGTATACGCAGAAACGCTGCCGCGGGCAATGCGACTTAGGTCTACGTGTTGACCAGATGGTAGAAGGTGTCATCTGGCAGTAAAAAAGGGACGCCCTTTGCAAGGCGTCCCCGTTTAATCGTACTCAGATCGTCAAGCTTACCCTTACGGCAGCTCGTGGTCAGTTTCCGACGTCGGGCAGACGGGCGGATCGGTTGTCACAACGTAGGCCGTCTTGGTGGTGGGGCACTTCGGCATCACCTTGATATAGGCCTCATCGCCTACAATGTCCGCCTCGACGGGTGTCGCTTTGCCGGCCAACTTGGCCTGCTCCTGCGCGCCCTGAATCTGCTTCAGGTTGGCGATACAGGCGTTCTTCTGGGACTCGGTGCGGGACTTGAGGAAGTTCGGGATGGCGATAGCGGCCAAGATGCCGATAATCGCGACCACGATCATAATCTCAACCAGTGTGAAACCTTTGCGGTTGATTCTCATGGAGTCATTCCTTTACTGTGATGCTTACTGTTGGAGTTACGCAACCGGCTCTTCGTCGGTTCGCTTGACAGTTTGTAATATAGCAGACGCCATGCCAAAAGGCTAGGATCAAAAAATAAGCCTTTAGTCGTATATAATGAGTGCGGGAGTGTCAAAAATGAGTCAAAAGCTCACAAGGAGCACCAACTTTGCCCGATAAGCCCTGTCCGGTTTCTCAAAAGTGACAATTTTTTTTGCAGATTCGACAAACCGGCGGCCTATTCGGGCTGTCTTTCGGCCGGCTCGTCGGAAAGTTTGCGGTAGAGGGTGGCCAGGCTCACCTGGAGGGTTTGGGCAGCCTTCTCCTTGTCGCCGTGGGTCGAGGACAGGATCTGCTCGAGGTACTCCTTCTCCTTGAGTTTCAGAAACCCCTTCAAGGAGGTGTTGCTGCCCGAGGCCATCGCCGGCAGGGCGGCCTGCTGGGCCTTGTGCTCGCTGGCGCGCGAGATGATGCGGGGCGGCAGGAGCTCGGCGGTGATGACGTCGTCTTGGAGGAACGTGACGGCGTGCTTGATGGCGTTTTCCAGCTCGCGGACGTTTCCGGGCCACTTGTAGGCCATCAGGACGTCGGCCGCCTCGTGGGAGAGCGTGGGCGAGGACTTCGATCCGGCTGTCTCCGTCTTGATGAAGTGGCGGGCCAGCGGCAGGATGTCCTCGGTTCGATCGCGGAGCGGCGGGATATCGAGCGTGATAACCGCGAAGCGGTAGTAGAGGTCGGCGCGGAAGACGCCCTGGACGACCATCTGCTCCAAGTTGGTGTTGCTGGCGGCAATCACGCGGACGTCGATCTGGATGTTTTTTGTGCCGCCCACGCGGCGGATCTCTTTCTCTTGCAAGACCCGCAGCAGTTTGCCCTGCAGCAGGAGCGGGAGGCTGGAGATTTCGTCGAGGAAGAGGGTGCCGCCGTTGGCGGTCTCGAAGAGGCCCTCCTTGTCGACGACGGCGCCGGTGAAGGCGCCTTTCACGTGGCCGAACATCTCAGACTCCAGCAGGTGCTCGGGCAGGGCGGCGCAGTTGACCGCCACCCACGGCTTCTCTTTACGCGGGCTCGTGTTGTGGATGGTGCGCGCGATCACCTCTTTGCCGGTTCCGCTTTCGCCGTTGATGAGCACGGTCGCGGCCGTGGGCGCCACGCGCTGGATCATCTCGCACACTTGCATCATGGTTCCGTTCGAGGCGATCAGGTGCTCAAACTGGTAGCGCAGCGGCGCGTTCGGATCCGCGACCACGGCCACGGCGTGGCTTTTCAGGTGCTCTTCCGCGCGCCGGACCGTCGCGAGCATCTCGTCGACCTTGAACGGCTTGGTCAGGTAGTCGAAGGCGCCGCTCTTCATGGCCTCGATGGCCGTCTCTACCGAGGCGTAGGCGGTCAGCAAGATGACCGGCATGGCGGGGAAGAGCACTTTGATCTCCCGGAAGAGCGTCATGCCGTCCATGGGGGCCATGCGCAGGTCGGTGATCACGAGGTCGAACGTGTCTTTTTTCAGCAGTTCCAGCGCCTGCACGCCGTCTTTCGCGGTGGCGGCCTCGTAGCCGTTCGCCCTGAGCAGGCTCTGCAGCAGCAGCAGGATGCGCGCCTCATCATCGACTATCAGTATCTTGACCATAGGCCTAGGCTCCCCAACGTGACACACTCAGTAAACACACACATTATAGGGCTACAGGTCGGAAAAGACAACTCCGACCTTCAGCCGCCTCAGCCTCCGCCCACCACGGTTCCGATCTTGAAGATGGGGAGGAACATGGCGATGACGATGCCGCCGATGACCACGCCGAGGAAGACCATCAGGAACGGCTCCATGAGCGAGGTCAGGGTGGCGAGGGTCACCTCGACTTCGTCGTCGTAGGTTTCCGCCACGCTCTCCAGCATCTCGTCGATCCGGCCGCTCTTCTCGCCGGCCGCGATCATGCGGATCATGAGCAGGGGCAGGCAGGGCTTGCCCTCCAAAGACGCGCTCAGGGTGTTGCCCTGCTCGACGCCGGCGCGGGAGGAGAGGATCGCCGCCTCGATGACTTTGTTGCCCATCGACTTCGCGACCACCTGCATGGCGTCGAGGATCGGCACGCCGCTGGTGAGCATCTGGGCGAACAGGCGGCAGAACCGCGCGACCGCCACCTTCTGCATCAGGGGGCCGAAGATCGGGAGCTTCAGCACGAACTGGTCGAACTTGAAGCGCCCGGTGGGGGTTGCCAGCCATTTGCGCACGGCGAAAATCGTAATGCCGATTGAACCGAGCACGACCATCCAGTGGCCGCGGATAAAGTCGCTGGTGCTGACCAACATCTGGGTGGGGCCGGGCAGGTTGGCCCCGAAGCCCTCGAACATCTCCTTGAAGACCGGCACCACGAAGGTGATCAGGCCGGAGGCGATGATGAGCGCGAGGGTCAGGACCACGATCGGATACGTCAGGGCTGACTTGACCTTGCGCAGCAGGCGGGCCGAGGCGTCCATCATGATGGCGAGCCGCTTGAGAACGACCGCGAACTGGCCGCTCTTTTCGCCGGCGGTAACCATGTTCACGTACATGTCGTCGAAAATCCGGGGGAACTGGCGCAGCCCGTCGGAAAAGGGCACGCCGCTCTCGACGCTTTCGCGCAGGGTCTTGAGGACGATGCGGAAGCCGGGGTGCGAGGCCTGCTCCTCCAGCGTGGAAATCGACGACAGAATCGACATGCCGGCGTTCAGCATGCTGGCCGTCTGCCGCGTGAACGGGATGATCTCGCGCTTCTTGATCTGTCCGACGCCGCTCACGCGCACGTGCACGGGGCGGAATTTGGGGTCTGCCATAGGGGTTCCTCCGGTAAGTTCAATCGCCGCCGGTCGTTTCGAGCGCCGCCGCGAGCGAGGTTATGCCGTTGATGACCTTCATCAGCCCCGCGTCTTTCAGCGTGACCATTCCCTCTTGGACGGCCAGCTCGCGGATGGTGGACGAGGGGGCGTTCTTGACGATCGCGCCGCGGATGGAATCGGAGACGGGCAACACCTCCATGATGGCGCTGCGCCCTTTGTACCCAATGCCGTTGCATTTGGTGCAGCCGACGGGCTCGTACAGCGTCGCGCCGGAGAAGTGCGCCGGGTTGATGTGGTTCGCGACCAGAACCTCCGGGTTCGGCTCGCAGGGCCTCTTGCAGGTGGTGCAGAGCTTGCGGAACAGGCGCTGCGCCTGCGCAAGGATCAGCGAGGAGGCGAGCAGGAAGGGCGGCACGCCCATGTCGATCAGGCGGGCGATCACGCCGGAGGCGTCGTTCGTGTGCAAGGTGCTCAGGACGAGGTGGCCGGTGAGCGCGGCCTTGACCGCGATGTCGGCGGTCTCGCCGTCGCGGATTTCGCCCACGAGGACGATGTCCGGATCCTGGCGGAGCACGGAGCGCAGCACGGAGGCGAAAGTCAGCCCGATCTGCTGGTTCACGTGGACCTGGTTGACGCCCGACAACTGGTACTCGACGGGATCCTCGGCCGTCACGATATTGACGTCCGGCTGGTTGAGGTCCTGCAGGCAGGAGTAGAGCGTCGTGGTCTTGCCGGAGCCGGTCGGCCCGGTGACGAGGATGATGCCGTGGGGCTGCTCGATCGCGTACTTCATCGCCCTGAAGGCGAAGTCGTCCAGCCCGAGCGCCGCGAGGCTGGGGGCGAGGTTGGCTTTGTCCAGCGTACGCATCACGACCTTTTCGCCGTGAATCGTGGGCAGGATGCTGACGCGGATGTCCACCTCCCTCTTCATGGCCTTGACCTTGAAGCGGCCGTCCTGGGGCATGCGCCGCTCCGCGATGTCCAAGTCGGACATGATCTTGATGCGCGAGACGATGGCGTTGTGCAGGGAGCGCGGCGGGCTGGGCCGCTCGATCAGGGCGCCGTCGATGCGGTAGCGGAGCCGCGAGGTCTTCTCGAGCGCCTCGAAGTGGATGTCGCTGGCGTTCGTGCGGAGGGCCTCCACCAGCATCATGTTGACCATCCGGATGACCGGCGCCTCCTCCGCGCGCTCCAGCGTCTTATCGATGCTTTCGTCGCGAGACACGATTTCGGTCGAGAACTCGATGTCGGCGTCCGGCACCTTCATGATGTTCTCCATGGCCAGGCCCGAATTCTCGCTGTCGCGCTTGGTCTGGGTGCGGACAAGCGCGTCGACCACCTCCTTTTCGGCGGCGACCAGCGGGATGATTTCGAGCTTGGTGGCGCGGGTGATCTCCTCCAGTGCCAGCAGGTCGAAGGGGTCGCCGAGAACCACGGTCAGACGCTTGCCCAGCTTGATCAGGGGGACGGCCTTGAGGCGCGTCCACACCTGAAGGGGCATGAGGTCGGAAAGCTCGGTCGGCGGCTGGAATGACGGGGGGAGCGTGATCGGCGTGCAGTTGAAATAGGCCGCGATCGTCAGGGTCAGCGCCTCGGCCGGCACCGCCCGGCTTTGCACCAGGTAGCGGTCCAGCGGCTGTTTGCCAGCCGCCTCCAGAGCCTGCTGCAACTGAACCTCGCTCAAGACGCCGCGCTGGAGCAGGGCGCTCTGAAAGTTCGGGTAATGGGTAGTTTGTGGCATAACTTCCTCTTCCTCACGTATAATAATACATAGCACGTAGAATGCCAAGGCCAATGCGGGCGGTGTTGCGCGACGGCATGGATTCTGCTTTAATACGTTTACAAGGAGTCGAACCTATGGCCGAGAACGACCCGAAGATGGTTGAGGCGATCGCATTCTTCGAGCAAATGCTCCAGACCATGCCGCTGGACCGCACGAGCTTGGAGTTCTTGTCCGTCGCATACGAGCAGACCGGCCAGGAAGATAAAAGGCGGGACTGCCTGATCCGTCTGGCCGACTGCCTGCTGAACGAGCGGGACTTTGACAACGCCCAGATCATCGCGGCGAGGCTGAGCGCCTTTCGGGACGACCCGGCGGCGCGGGCGGTGGTCGAGCGCGTCGCGGAGATGATCCAGGGGCAGGTGTTCGCCTCGCCGTCGGTGCCAACCGCGACCAGCTGGCAGGATCACCCCGAGTTCGCCGCTTACTCGGCTGCGGCGGCCTTTCAGGATCCCGGCCTGGAGATCCACTCGCTCTCGCGTTCGGCGGCGGCCGCCGAGATGGATCTGGTCTGGCTCTGGAAGGAGAACGACTACCTCCCCAAGGAGGTTTGCATGGACGTTCTGCATATCCTGACCGAGCGCACGGCCACCGACCATCCGGTTCTGATCTCCGCGCTCGCGCTCTTGGACGAGCAGCACCCCGAGCTGACGGAGCAGGTCATGGCGGCGATGCAGCGGGCCAGCGAGATTCCGCCGATCCCCCTCGAGCTGTTCGAGCTCAGCCCGGCGGCGATGCAGGCGCTCTCGCCGAACTTCGTGCACGTGAAAGGCGCCTTGCCGTTCGCGGCGCTGGGAGACGAGGTGCTCGTCGCGCTGCTGAACCCCCTGAACCCCGCTCTGAGGGAGGAGATCGTCGCACGGGCGGGACGGCCCTGCCATTTCTTCCTCGCCCATCCGCGCGTGTGGCAGCAGGTCGCGCAGAACATCATCTGAGCGCGGGATCTCAGGTGGCGGCGCCCGCCGGAAGCGCGTGCGCCGCCGCCGTGAAGGGGGCGAGGATCGCCTGCAGCTCGCTCCGCGTATAGGGCTTGCTGAGAAACCCGTTGAAAGGCTCGCTCGAGAACATCTCGCGGATGCGGGTCTCCGTGTGGCCGGAGACGATAACGGTCGGAACGCCCGGCTTGCGCGTGCGCAGGGTCGCCAGCAGCCGCACATTGTCGAGGCTGCCGAGCTGCGCGTCCATCAGGATCAGGTTCACGAGGTCGGCGTGCTTGCGGAAAACGGCCAGCGCCTCGCGCTTGGTTGAGGCCGTGAAGGTGTCCGCCCCCAGCGAGCGCAGGAGGATGCTGGTGGTCTGCAGGATGGCGAGGTCGTCTTCGACGATCAGCACGCACGGTCGCGGCAACGCAGGTTGCTGAGCCGCGCCCTGGACGGCTGGCTCCGGCCTTGGCGCGGCGGCCATCACTTCCGCGGCGACCGGCGCCTCCACCGGCGGGATCAGGATCGAGGTCTCTTTGGCCGCCGGCAGCCAGACGCGGAAGCTGGTGCCCTTCCCTGGCTCGGACTCGATGGCGATTCCGCCGTTGTGGGCGTCGACGATGCCGAACACGGTGGCCAAGCCCAGCCCGCGCCCGACCGCCTTGGTCGAGAAGAACGGCTCAAACAGGCGGCCGATCAGCTCGCGCGGGATGCCGGAGCCCGTGTCGTCGATCTGGAAAACCACGCCTGGGCCGGGGATGAGTTCGTGGGTGCTGAAGAAGGCCTCGGCGGCCGCCTCCGTCATCTCGAACAGATACGAGCTGATGCAGATGTGCCCGCGGGAGCCGTTGAGGGACTCCGACGCGTTCTTGAGAATGTTGATGATGACCTTCCAGAACTGGTGCGGGTCGGCGTCGACGTGCGGCAAGCCGGGCGTCAGCTTGAGTTCGAGCGCAACATTGGGAGCGATGACGCCGCCCATGAGCTTCTCGAGGTCGAGGATCAAGGTGTTTGGGTCGCCCCGCTTGAAGGCGATACGGGTGTGGCCCGCATAGGTCATCAGCTCGCGCGTCAGGGCCGCGCCTTTGCTCGTGGCCTCGCGGATCGTGCCGACGGCGATCTCCTCCTCGTCGTCCCGGCAGGTCGACACCCACGTGGTGTCCACCGTGTTGTGGATGATCGACAGGATGTTGTTGAAGTCATGGGCGATGCCCGCCGCCAGGTTGCCCAAGCTCTCCATCTTCTCGATCTTCGCCAGCCGGCTCTCCATCTGCTGGCGCGTCTCCCGCTCGCGCCACTCCTGCGTCACGTCGCGCAGGATGATCAGCGCAAAGAACCTGTCCATCCGGCTGATGCGCGTCTCGAAGTGGCGGTAGGAGCCGTCCAGCTCGCGGCAGGCGATCATGACCATCTGGATGGTTTCGGTGCGGAACGTCTCCTCGATCGCCTTGCGCAGCGCGTCGCAATCGCTCTCCGGGAACAGCGGCGGCGCGATCGGCTGGCCGATGATCAGGCCGGGAACCGGGTGCGCGTAGTCGGGCTGCTTGTGGATGGCCACAAGGTGGCCGCTCGTGTCGAACACGCACAGCCCGTCCGGCATGCCGGCGATCAGCGCGCGCTGGCGCTGCTCGATCTGCTCGATCTGGTGCGACTTCTTCGAGAGGGTGTCCAGCAGGCCGTTCACGCTCTGCGCGACGAGGCCGAACTCGTCCCGCTCGGCCCACTGCAGGTACGAGCACTCGCTGTTCTGATGGTGCAGGCCGATGTCCCGGATCTGGCTGGCGAGGGAGGTCAGCGGGTTGAGCACCATCCGCGTCTGAAGCCAAAAGATGGGCAGGATGAACACGATGCCGACCGTCGCGACAAAGGCGGTGAGCCAGCCCAGCGCGACGCTCGCGAGCGAGGTGAACGTCCGCGGCAGGCGCACGGAAATCGTGGTGACCTCGCGCCCGAGGATGTCGCGGATCGGAAGGACCGCCTCGAAGGCGTTATCGCCGATGTGCCAGTTGCCCCCCGAGTAGAAGCTGAAGATGTCCTGCGCGATCGGCGCCGCGCCCGCGCTCGTGAAGGATTTCGAATAGCGCACCTTGCCGTGCTCGACGTGGTGCTCCGCCACCGCGATCTGCATGCCGTCCGTGGCGTCGTTGATGCGGGAGAGGAGGGGGCTGTTATAGAATAGCGAGCCGGCAACCAGAAAGCCCGTGACGCGCCCGCCCGAGCCCCTGACCGGGGTGATCGCAATGATGATCGGCTTGCCTTCGAACGCGATCAGGCCCGCCGTTGTGCGGCCCTCCGTCAGCGGCGTGACCAGAGGCGAGGGGGTCGTGAAATAGGCGGACAGCTGGCTCGGGTCGACGGGCGTGAGCGGCTGGCCCGGCGCGAGGTAGCACCCGCTCCGGAACGAGCCGTCCGGGGCAAGATCGCACGCCAGATGGATGGGGGTTCGGCCGGCAAAGGGTTCAAGGAGCTTCTGGAGGCGCTCGGCCGACAGCGAGCCCCCCTCCAAGGTGAACGCGTCCGCCGCCTGCACGGCCGCCTGCTGAAGGCGCTGAAGCTCGCCATAGATGATCGTCCGGATGTCGCTGCCGATCACCTGAATTTCCTTCTCGGCCTGCCGGATCATGTGCACGAGGATGTACCGTCCGCCGAGGTAGAAAACCATCAGCAGCACCAGCAAAATAGCCGCCGTAACCAGCCCGAATTTAGTTCGGATGCTGCGAGCCGCGGCAAATGGTTGGTTATTGCTCATGAAGGAACCACATCAGGTTTGAGAAGTATATCAGCAACAAAGCCGACAAGGCAAGGACTTCCCCCGCTTCCGCGGGGTCGCCATGCGTGTGGCCCAGGTGTTTTCCCCGTGGGCGCGCGCCGAACCCCGCTTGCGCGACCCGAGGCGGCGGTGGTATCATCCCGGCCATGAATGGGTTCGGCGGCGCGGCCCGCCTGGCCCCTCTGAAACACAGAGAAGGAGGTTGGGATGACGCGTCGGCAGTTTATGGCAGGCACGGGCGGAGCGCTTCTGTGGGGGACGAGCCGGGCGTGGGCGGGCGCGAACGACCGGGTGCGCGTGGCCGTGATCGGCATCCACGGCATGGGGCAGAACCACATCAAGGAATACAGCGCGCTTCCGAACGTGGAGGTCGCGGCGCTGTGCGACATCGACTCGAACCAGTTCGCCCCTGTGGTCAAGAAGCACTTCACGGACAAGGGGCTCCGGGCGCCCAAGACCTACACCGACCTGCGCAAGCTCTATGAGGACAAGGAGATCGACGCCATCTCGGTCGTCACGCCGAACCACTGGCACACGCTCGCGTCCATCTGGGCCATCCAGGCGGGCAAGCATGTGTCGGTCGAGAAGCCCTGCTGCCACAACGTCTTCGAAGGCCGCAAGCTGGTCGAGGCCGCCAAGAAGTACCAGGTGCTCGTGCAGGACGGCGCGGAGCAGCGCAGCAACCCCTGCGCGCAAACCATGGCCACGTTCCTGCAGGGCGGCGGCCTGGGCGAGGTCTACCTGGCCAAAGGCCTCTGCTACAAGTGGCGCAACACCATCGGCCGCTACCCCGACGAGGACGTCCCCAAGGGCGTGGACTACGACCTCTGGCTGGGCCCCGCGGCGAAGCGGCCGTTCAACAAGAACCGCTTCCACTACAACTGGCACTGGAACTGGGAGTACGGCTGCGGCGACATGGGCAACCAGGGCGTCCACGAGATGGACATCGCGCGCTGGGGGCTGGGCGTCACGCTGCCGACGAAGATCTCGGCGATGGGGGGGCACTTCATGTTCGACGACGACCAGCAGACGCCCAACGCGATGATGGCGATGTTCGAGTTCCCGAACCCCGCGGGCGGCGGCGATAAGAAGAAGATCCTCCAGTTCGAGGTGCGCCACTGGATCGCCAACGGAGAGGACGGCATGTGGCTGAAGGGCGCGTCTCAGGGCAACGCCTACATGTCCACCAGCAAGGGCAACGTCACCGGCAACCTGTTCTTCGGCTCCAAGGGCTACATGGCCAAGGACGTGGACAAGTGGATGACGTTCATGGGCGAGAAGCGCGAGCCCGGCGAGGCGGGCTCTGGCGTGGCCAACCACTACGAGAACTTCGTGAACGCCATCCGCTCGCCTGACCCGGCGACCTTCAACCGCAGCATCGAGGACGGGTTCAACTCGTGCGCCGTGATCCACCTGGGCAACATCGCCTACCGGCTCGGGCGCACGCTGACGTTCGACCCGGCGACGCTGACCTTCCCCGGCGACGCCGAGGCCAACGCCATGCAGACCCGCGAGTACCGCGCCCCGTACGCCGTGCCGGACAAGGTCTAGCACCGTGTCGCGCGGAACGGCCCGCCCCGTCCGCGATTATTGATATTGCATACCTACCGGTAGGTATGTATAATGACCGGCCTTTCAACCGACAGGAGGTTCCTGTGGCTCGCAAAACAAAGGCGGAGGCGGAGCGGACGCGGCTGCGCATCCTGAAATCGGCGCTCGACCTGTTCGTGGCCAAGGGCTTTGAGCGCACGACCTTCGACGATGTGGCCCGGCGCATCGCGCTGACCAAGGGCGCCGTCTACTGGCACTTCGGCAGCAAGACCGACCTTCTGGCGGAGCTGATCCGGCACCTCTCGGCCGAGCAAACCCGGCAGATCGGCGCGGCGCTGCCGCAGCCTGTTTCGCTGGCGGCGCTGAAGGAGCACTTCATCGCGTGGGCGCGCCAGATCGTCAGTACGCCCGCCAGCCGGAAGTCGTTCTACATGCTGATGCGGCTCGACTGGCCCTCCGACAAGTTCGAAGGCGTGAAGCAGCAGCTCCGGGAGGATGAGACAAGCCCGTTCTTCTTGATCCGACGCACGCTGGAGAATCTCCGGCAGGCGGGCGCGGTGCGGGCCGATATCGACGTGTCCGGGGTGTCGTCCATCTTGGGCGCCATGTGGATCGGCCTGATCAGCAACGAGGTCGAGAAGTGCCTCGACTCCGATCTGGCCCAGACAATCGGCTTCGGCTTCGATTCGGTGATCGCCGCGATCCGAACCTAAGAGAGAACAAGACATGAAAGAAGAGAAGAGTCTGTTGAGCGAGAAACGTGAGCACCCGATCGCGAAGGGCCTCGGCTGGCTGATGGCGTCGGCCTGCCTGTTCGGCTTGGGCTGGCTGGTGCGCGGGTGGATGCCGCCGGCCGCAGGCGCGGGCGGGCCGCCCCAGATGATGGGGCCTCCGCCCGGCGCTCCGGTGCCGGTTGTCGCGCAGGCCGCCGAAGAGGCCGCGCTCAATCCGCCGGTCACGTTCATCGGCCATGTGGAGCCCGTGCGCGACGTCGATCTGCGGGCGCAGATCGACGGCTACGTCGAGGAGGTCAGCTTTCAAGAAGGCTCGATGGTGAAGGCCGGAGACGTGCTCTTCACGATCGACTCCGAGCAGTATCAGGCCCGCGTCGCGCTGAGGCAGGCGGAGCTGGCGCAGGCCGAGGCCGCGCTCGACCGCGCCGAGCGCTATCAGAAGCGACTCGAAGCCTCGGACGCGCGCGGCATCTCACAGGCCAACTTGGATACGGCGAAAAGCGACGCCATGCAGGGGCGGGCTTCCATCCAGCAAGCCAAAGCCAACCTGGCGCTGGCGGAGATCGACCTCAAGCACACGCGCATGGTCGCGCCCATCGACGGCCGCATCGGTCGCACGGCGGCCAACGTGGGCGACTTTGTGTCGCCCACGCTGGGCACGCTGGTTCGGATTGTGCAGGTTGACCCCATCCGCGTCGTCTTTTCGGTTACGGACCGCGAGTACCTGAAGGTGCGCGAGAGCATCGCCGACGAGGCCGTGCAGGACGCGCTGCGCGTGCGCCTGAAACTGCCGACCGGAACGATCCTCGACGTGACCGGCATGCGCGATTTCGAGAACAACGAGATGTCGGCGGAGACGGCGACCCTGCCGGTGCGCGTGCGCTTCAAGAACGCCGACGGGCTCCTCGTCCCGAACGGGTACGTCACGGTGATGATCGATCAGGCCGCGCCGAAGAAGTGGCCGACGGTTTCGCAGTCGGCGCTGGTGCATGACCGCGAAGGCCAGCTCGTGTATGTGGTTGGCGCGGACGGCAAGGCGCAGGCGCGCAGGGTCGAGACCGGCTCCCAGCTCGACGGCCGCGTGGAGATTCGCAAAGGGCTCGGCGTGGGCGAGCAGGTGGTCGTGCAGGGCGTGCAGAAGGTGGTTCCCGGACAGCCGGTACAGCCCATGGCCGCAGCCGGCGCGGAGGCGGACAAGCAATGATCTCCGATGTGTTCATCGAGCGCCCCCGGTTTGCGATGGTCATCTCGATCGTGCTGACTCTGGCTGGACTGCTGGCGATCAAGACCCTGCCCGTGTCGCAGTACCCGCAGGTGACCCCTCCGCAGGTCAACGTGGCTGCGGTGTATCCCGGCGCCAACGCCCGCGAGTTGGCCAGCACGATCGCCATCCCGCTGGAGGAGGAGATCAACGGGGTCGACGACATGCTCTACATGTCCTCGGAATGTGACGACGCCGGCAACTACAGCCTCACGGTGACGTTCGAAGTCGGCACCGACCTCGACCTCGACATGGTCAAAGTTCAGAACCGCGTCCAGCAAGCCTTGCCCAAGTTGCCGAAAGAGGTGACGGAGCAGGGCATTTCCGTGACGACGCGGTCGTCCGACCGCCTGGGCTTTCTGTCGCTGCGCTCGCCCAAGGGCACGCGCGATATGCTCTTCTTGAGCGACTACGCCCACAACCACGTTAAAAACGTGCTGAAACGCATCTCGGGCGTGGGCGGGGCGGACGTTTACGGGCCCAAGCGCAGCATGCGCGTCTGGCTCGACGCCGCCCGCCTGACCGCGCAGCGCATGAGCGCCGACGATGTGATCAGCGCCATCCGCAGCCAGAACATCCAGGCTGCGCTCGGCGCGGTCGGCGCGGCGCCCAGCGAGGGCGACTCGCAGAAGGTGCTGACCGTGCAGGCCAAAGGACGGCTCAACGCGCCGGTCGACTTCCGCGAGATCGTCGTGCGCACGGCGGAGAACGGCGGGCTGGTGCGGCTGAAGGATGTCGCGAAGGTGGAGCTGGGCGAGAACACGTATGCGTTCACCGGTAACTTCAATGGCGCGGACTCGGTGTCGATCGGCCTCTCGCAGCAGCCCGGCAGCAATGCGATCACGACGATGGACGCCATTCAGGAGGCGCTGAAGCGGCTCCGGGAGCGGCTCCCCGACGATGTCGAGCTGGTGACGTCGTACGATGCCACGCGCTTTGTCCGCGCCAGCATTGAGGAAATCGTCTCCACCCTCCTGCTCACCTTCGCGTTGGTGATCTTGGTCTGCTATATCTTCCTGCAGGACTGGCGGGCGACGCTCATACCGTCTCTGACCATTCCCGTCTCGCTGTGCGCGACCTTCGCCGTTCTGAAGGCGTTCGGATATGGCATCAACACGCTGACCCTGTTCGGCCTGGTCTTGGCGATCGGCTTGGTGGTGGATGACGCCATCGTGGTGGTCGAACGTGTGCAGTACCTCATGTCCACGCAGCGCATGGGTCGCAAGGCCGCCACGATCCAGACCATGCATGAAGTGACGGGAGCGATCATCGCGACGACGCTGGTTCTGCTCGCCATCTTTGTGCCGGTCGGCTTCATCACGGGCATCACGGGCAAGGTGTACCAGCAGTTCGCGGTGACGCTGTCGGTGGCCATCAGCTTCTCGATGCTGAACGCGTTGACGCTCAGCCCGGCGCTTTGCGCGACGCTGCTGGGCGCCCCGAAGGAGCACCGGCGCGGCCCGCTGGGCTGGTTCAACGCCGCGCTCAACCGATGCCGCAACGGCTACGTGCAAGCCGCGATGTGGCTGTCCCGGCGAATCGCGCTGGCGGCGCTCCTGCTCGTCACGGCGATGGCGCTGACGTGGACGTGGTTCAAGCAGACGCCGACGTCTTTTCTGCCGGACGAGGATCAGGGTGTGGTCTTCGCAGACGTGCGGTTGCCGGAAGGCGCGAACATGGTGCGCACGGAGGCGGTCTTGCTGGCGGCGTCTGATGCGGTTCGCCACGACAAAGGAATCCATTTCGTGCTCGGCATCGCGGGCTTCAGCATGATGGGTGGCCGCTCGGAGAACGTCGGCTTGCTGGTGGTCGGGTTCGACCACTGGGCCGACCGCAAAACGCCCGACTTGCAGGCGCTCCCGCTCCTCAACCAGATGCGAGCCAAGTGCGCGGTGATTCCCGGCGCCCAGATCAACTTCTTCATGCCGCCGTCGATTCCGGGCTTAGGCATTAACGGCGGCCTGGATCTGCGCCTGCAGTCGCAGGGCGACGACGATCCCGTGAAGCTGGAGGCGGCGCTGCACCAGTTGCTGGGCGGCATCAACCAGACGCCCGGCATCCTCTTCGCCTTCAGCGGGTACAACGCCCAGACCCCCTCGCTCTACCTGGACGTGGACCGGGTCAAGGCGGAGTCGCTGGGCGTGCCGGTCTCCTCGGTCTTCTCGACCTTGCAGAATTATCTGGGGTCGCGGTATGTCAACGACATCAACTTGGACAGCCAAGTGAACCAGGTGATCGTGCAGTCCGACTGGAGCGGTCGCGCGTCGCCGGACGATGTGCTTCGCCTGTACGTGAAGGCCGCGGGGGGGGCGATGGTGCCGATCGGCAGTCTGGCGGAGGTCTCGACCCGGCTCGGTCCGCGCCTCTACCCGCGCTACAACCTCTTTCCGAGTGCGGGCGTCACGGCGGCGCTGCTGCCCGGCGCGAGCAGCGGCCAGGCCATGGCGCAGATCGACGAGCTGTCTAAGAAGGTCTTGCCGCCCGGCTATGCGGTCGAGTGGTCGGGCCTGAGTTTTCAGGAGCAGCGCGCCTCTGGCCAGACGGTGCTGCTGCTGATGGCGCTCGTCTTCGGCTACCTGTTCCTCGTGGCGCAGTATGAGAGCTGGTCGATCCCCCTGCCGGTGATGCTCTCGATTTTCGTGGCGACGGCAGGTGCGCTGTTCGGATTGAAGCTGGCGGGAATGACCCTGAGCATCTACGCGCAGCTCGGTTTGGTTCTGCTGGTGGCGCTCGCCAGCAAGAACGCGATTTTGATCGTGGAGTTCTCGAAGACCAAGCGCGAAGAGGGGCTGTCAATCGTGGAGGCCGCGGCCGAGGGCGCGAAGCAGCGCTACCGTGCCGTGCTCATGACGGCCTTCACCTTTATCCTCGGCGTGTTGCCGATGGTCTATGCAACGGGCGCGGGCGCGGCGAGCCGCCAGGCGATCGGCGTCACGACGTTCTCGGGCATGCTGGCGGCAACCTGCCTCGGCATCTACCTGGTGCCGGGATTGTATGCCCTCTTCCAGACGCTTCGCGAGCAGGGCACGGCGCTACGAAAACGGCTGGGAGGTGGACGGTGAAAGTGTGTGCCCCGCTGCGACGCCGCGACCTGACTCGACGTGAGTCGGCTCGGGCCGCTACATGTCGATTCATGTCGGCCGCTCTGCTGCTCCTCCTCGCCGGCTGCAAAGCCGTTGGGCCGGACTATCAGGCGCCGACGCCGCCGGCGCCCACCGCCGCGCTGGCGCCGCAGCCCGAGCAGGGGCTCGCCGTGTCGGCCGAGGAGGCGAGCGCGTGGTGGTCGGCCTTCAACGATCCGGCGCTGACGCGGCTGATCGGGCAAGCGCTGGCCAGCAACCGCACGCTGCGCGTGGTCGCGGCGCAGGTGCGCGAAGCCCGCGCCAGGCTGTGCAAGAGCCGCGCCGGCCTGTTGCCCCAGGTGGATGCCAGCGGATCCTATGCCCGGTACCGCAACAGCGATAACGCGGGCGCGCCTGGCGACGGCGACCTTTTCAGCGCCGGGTTCGACGCGTCGTGGGAGCTCGATTTGTTTGGCCGCCGCCGCCGGGCCGTCGAGGCCGCGCAGGCGGCGTTCGCGGCGGAATGCGCGACGCTTGACAACGCCTGGGTGAGCCTCGCGGCGGAGACGGCGCGGACGTATACCGAGCTGCAGACCGTCCGCCGCCGCCTCTCGGTGGCCCAGACCAACCTCTCCGTTCAGGCGCAGACGCTCGACATCCTGACGTCGCGGGCGAAGGCGGGGCTTGCGGACGACCTCGCGGTCGAGCAGGCGCGCTACAATCTGGAGCGCACGCGGGCGACGCTGCCCGGGCTTCAGAGCGCCGAGGAAGGGGCCCGTAACGCGCTGGCCGTGCTGATCGGCGCGATGCCGGGCGAAGGCGCGGCCGACGAGGTGGCTCCGGCGCCGATTCCGTCAGCCTCGCCCCGGACGCTGGTCGGCATCCCGGCCGACCTGCTGCGGCGGCGGCCCGACGTGCGGGCCGCGGAACGGCGGCTCGCGGCGCAGACCGCTCGCATCGGCGAGGCAACCGCCGACCTCTACCCGACGTTTAAGCTGAACGGCTCGGTCGGCTTGGAGTCGCTGGAGGGCGGCGACTTCTTCAAAGCAGACAGCCACTTCTTCTCGCTGGGGCCCTCTGTTTCGTGGCCAGTCTATAGAGCCGGATCGATCCGGGCGAACATCGAGATTCAGAGCGCCCTGCAGGAGCAGGCTCTGGCCGCCTATGAGCAGACCGTGCTCGTGGCCGTCCAAGAGCTGCGCGACGCGCTTTCCGACTATGCCCGCGAGTATGAGCGGCAGGCCTCGCTCGCAAAGGCGGCGACGGCGGCCCGCGCGGCGGTGGCCATCGCGCAGGACCAGTACAAGAACGGCCTGGCCGACTTCAACAGCGTGCTCGACGCGCAGCGCTCGCTTCTGACGTTCGAGGAGGCCGCAGCGCTCAGCGAAGGCGCGATCACCACCCACCTCATCCGCGTTTACAAG
Source organism: uncultured Lentisphaeraceae bacterium (assembly GCA_964386865.1). GTDB lineage: Bacteria > Verrucomicrobiota > Kiritimatiellia > RFP12 > UBA1067 > CAYLUN01. The sequence continues at coordinate 42,487 of CAYLUN010000037.1, forward strand.
GCGCTCGGGGGCGGCTGGGCGCCGCTCGCCACGCCGTAACGCAACCTTCCCTTGCAGCCATTCCAATTTCGGTTAACCCTGCCCCGTCAAAGCGGGCTGAAGCCCATTTTCACGGAACAGGATAGGCCGTCGAAGAGCTGCTCAATGTGCCTGATTGCGCATGCGGCAAGGAGTTGCTAAGCTATTTTTATCGGAGGGGGCTGTCGGTTATTGGGTGAAAAGGGAGGACACGATGAAGCGTCTGGGATTGCGGTGTGCGGCTATGATGGTTGCGGGTGGGCTGGGGTGGAGCGGGACGCTTTTCGCGGAACAGTATTTCTCAAACGCGGGCGGGCCGCTGGCGTGGGACGACGCGACACCGAACTGGTCTGCGGCGTCCGGTGGCCCCTATGACTCGGTGTGGTCGAGCGGCGACGCGGTCTTCGAGGGTGCCGCCGGTACGACGACGGTCAGCACGGTCTCGGCGAGTTCCCTCACGTTCAGTGTGGCCGGTTACGTGCTGGTCGGCGGTCCGCTGACGCTGTCCGGCCCCTCGGTTGTCGCGAACAGCGGCGCGACCATCAGCGCCGTCATCGCCGGTAGCGCGGGACTGGCCAAGGGCGGCACCGGCGGCACGCTGACGCTGGGCGGCGCGAACACCTACAGCGGCGGTACGACCGTCAGCGGCGGCACGCTGGCCGTCAGCGCGGACAACCAACTCGGCGCGGCTGGCGAGGGCGTCACCTTGGCCGGCGGCACGCTGCGGGTGAACGCGGGGCTCAATACCATCACCCGCCCGCTGACGCTTGGCGCGGGCGGAGGGACGATCAGCCTGGGGACGTGGCTGAACTATAACGGCGCAATCACGGGCGGCACGGGGCTCGCCTGCGGCGGCAGCGACTTCATCTTGCAGCCGCCTTCGCCCAACAACATCGGCACCTTCACGCTGACGGGTTCGCGGCTGTTCGTGAACAACGCCAACGCCATCGCCAACAACGTCGCGCTCGTCATCACCGGCAGCGGCCGCCTCGTCTTCCAGAGCGGTGCCGCGCCGACTGCGCCGTCCAACCCGATCACCTTCACCAACAACTGCGGCGTGGCTGTCCGTAACAGCGTCACCGCGGGTGACCTGATCCTCAACACGGCTACCGTCACCTTCCCGTCGACCGGCACGTTCGGTTTCAACAACGACGATCAGGGCACGCGCGGCATCACGGTCAACGGCACCTGGCCGACGCTCACCGGCCCGCTGAACCTGCAGGTCGGCGGCGGCAACACGACGGTCGGCGCGGTGACCTTGAGCGCCGCCCTCAGTGGCGCCAGCGCCGTGACGAAATCCCTGCCCGGCGTGCTGGTCATGGCCGTCTCCAACAGCTTCTCGGGCGGCCTCGTGGTGGACAGCGGCACGGCGAAGCTCGGGCACGTCAACGGGCTGGGCCCGGGCCTGCTGACCGTCAAGAACGGCGCGCGGCTTGATCTGGCAGGTTTCAGCCCGCGGGTGACGGGGCTGACCGACACACTCGGTTTCGGGGCGCTCGGCACGGCGCTGGTCACCAACACCGGGGCCGAGGCCACGCTCTCGATCGTGCGTGCGAACCAGGCCTTTTCCGGCACGATCGCGGGGCCGATCAACCTCGTCATCCCCACGGGCGGGAGTTCTTACCAGATCCTCAGCGGCACCAATACTTACACGGGCACAACCACGGTTTACGGGTCGCTGGAGGCGTGGGGCACCAACGCGCTGGGCTCGACGAGCGTCGGCACGATCATCACCAACGGCGCGGCGCTCGCGCTGAAAGGCATGACGGAGCCCATGACCTACGCGCCGGAGCCGCTGACCTTCTTCGGCGGCACCCAGTTCTCGCTGAACACCGACGGCACGCTGCGCAACCCCACGTGGACCGGGCCGATCACCCTCGCGAACGGCGCGGCGCTGACGATTCTGCGGGGCGGCACCTACACGGGCTCGCTGACCATCGCTTCCGCCATCACCGGTGGCGGCTCGCTCAGCAAGGCCGATGCCGCGATGACGCTGACGCTCTCGGGCGCGAATGACTACAGCGGCGGCACGACGCTCACCGCCGGCAAACTGAAGCTTGGCCACGCGACGGCGCTCGGCGCCGGCAGCGTGACGGTCAACGCCGGCCTCCTCGACCTCAACGGCACGAGCGCCACCCTCGGCGCGCTCGGCGGCGCGGGCGGCGCGATCGTGGATCTCAGCGCGGGCGCGGGCAACACGACTCTGACCATCAACCAGGCCGCCAACACGATCTGTACGACCCCGATCTCAAACGGCCTCGCCAAGACGGTCTCGTTCGTGAAGACCGGCTCTGGCATCCTGACCTTGGGTAACACCAACACCTTCGCGGGCGCGGCCACGATCAGCGGCGGTACGCTTAAGCTCGGTACGGCAGCGGCGCTGCCGGCCACCAACCTCGCGGTGACCAGCGGCGGCACGCTGGACATGAACGCCCAGAATTTTCTGGCCGGCTCGCGGACCGTCGTGATCGCTGGGCCGGGCGCGGCCGGCCAAAGCGGCGCGCTCGTCAACACGGCCCCCTCGACCTACGAGGCCTCGGTGTTCAACCTGGCCCTCGCTGGCGACGCGACAGTCGGCGCGACCGGCAACAAGCTGAACGTCTACGGCACGCTCAACGGCGGCGGCAACGTACTGGCCGTCGCAGGTACGGGCGAGACGAACATCCGCCTCGATAACGGCTTGCAGAACCTCGCTGGCGTGACCGTGAACGCGGGCCTGCTCCGCCTGGAGAGCAACCAGAACTGGCCGGGTACCTACACGGTGAACGCGGGTGGCAAGCTGGACACGTACGGCGCGAATCGCACGGAGGCCGGCAGCGTCGTCCTCAACGGCGGTCGCCTCGCCAACGGCGGCACCGGGGCGATGTTGGCGACGTGGACCGGGGCGATCAGCCTGGCCGGCACCAGCGTCGTGGACACGGCCGGCGGAAACGTGGTGTTCTCCAATGCCGTGACGGGTACGGGCGCGCTGACCAAGGTCGGCGTCAACGCGCTGACGCTGGCCGGCGCATGCAGCTTCGGCGGCGCGCTGAGCGTCTCCAACGGCACCGTGACGCTGAACGGCTCGCTGGCGCACGCCAACGTCTCGGTCGCGGCCGGCGCGGCGCTGAACGGCAGCGGCACGGTACACGCCCGGATTGCGGACGGCGCGGCGGACAGGATGGTCGCCAGCGGGACGTTGAACCTGAGCGGTCTGACTTTAGATCTCGATGTCACCGGCTCGCCGCGCGGCAGCCCCCACACGCTGGTGGACGCCACGGGCGGCACGCTGGTCGGCCGCTTCGCCGCCGTGCTCGATACGCCCCCCGGCTTCGCGGTGTCCTACCGGGGCCAGAAAGTGGTGCTCGTCTCTACCGGTACGCTGATCGGCTTGTACTAATGTGGGCGCAGCTCGCAACCCTCACCCCGACCCTCACCCAAAGGGCGAGGGAGTAAACAACGTGACGCTTGACGACAGCAACCGCGGCATCACGCTGGCGGCGACCGGCGGCACGGCTCGAACGCCTGCACCGGCCAGACACTGGTCGTTGCAGGCACGCTGTTCTCGGCGCAGCTCGCGTTCCAGGGCTCGCTGATGATGCTGAAATAGTATTACGACAGCCGCGACTTGAAATCGTCGTAGCCGAACGAGCGGATCAAGCGCACCGAGCCGTTCGCGTCGCGCAGCGCGATGTGCGGCAGGCGGATGCCGTTGAAGGTGTTGGTCTTGACCATCGTGTAGTGCGCCATGTCCTCGAAGACCACGCGGTCGCCGGGCTTGAGCGGCGCGTCGAACGACCAGTCGCCGATGATGTCGCCCGCGAGGCAAGTCGCACCCGCGAGGCGCACCGTGTACGGCTTTTCGCCGGGCTCGCCGCCGCGGTCCGCGCCCGGCCCCGGGGCGGCCTCGCCGCGCCAGGCGGCGTCGCGGAACACGCGCGGCCGGTAAGGCATTTCCATCACGTCCGGCATGTGGCAGGCGCAGGAGGCGTCGAGGATCGCGATGGGGAGCCCGTTCTCCACCACGTCCAGCACCGTCGCCACCAGCGTGCCCGCGTTGAGGGCGCAGGCTTCGCCGGGCTCGAGGTAGAGCGTCCCGATAGTCGGGTGCCGCTGGCGGAAGCCGTTCAGCGTGTCGCACAGCAAGCCCAGGTTGTAGTCGCCCCGCGTGATGTGGTGCCCGCCGCCGAAGTTGAACCAGGCGAGGCGCGGCAGGAGGTCGCCGAAGCGCGCCTCGATGGCCGCGACCGTGCGGGCGAACGGCTCGGCATTCTGCTCGCAGAGGGTGTGGCTGTGCAGGCCGGTGAGGCCGTCGAGCGGCTCGCCGTCGAAGGCGGCGCGGCGCACGCCGAGCCGCGAACCGGGCGCGCACGGGTCGTAGAGCTCCGTGTGGCCCTCGGAGTGCTCGGGGTTGATGCGCAGGCCGCAGGTGACCGTCGCGCCGGTCTCGGCGAGCACGCGGCGGAACAGCCGCCACTGCGCGAAGGAGTTGAACGTCACGTGGTCGGCGAGGCTGGCGAGTTCGCGCATTTCCATTTCCGAGAAGGCGGCGGCGAAGGCATGCACCTCGCCGCCGAACGCCTCGCGCCCGAGCCGCGCCTCGTGCACGGAGCTGGCGCAGCAGCCGTCCAGCACCCGCCGCAGCCGCGGGAAGACGCTGAACATCGAAAAGGCTTTCAGCGCGAGCAGCACGCGGCAGCCCGTGCGGCGCTTGACCTCGGCGAGCACGACGAGGTTGCGCTCGAGGGCGGCTTCATCGACGACGAAACAGGGCGTGGGGAGTGAGAGAGAGGCTGTAGGCTGTAGGCTGTAGGCTGTAGGGCCGAGTGCGACCTCGTTTGCAGGCGCGTTGATGGGGGTGGGGATGATCGGTAGCGTGTTCATTGTCGTGTGCGCATGCACAGGAGCGGGGGCACTCTTGCCCCCGACGAAGACGAGGTCGCCTGTGTCCGAAACCTTACGCAATTCATTGACGATGAAGGTTCCGCTGGTCAGGCGCGCATGAGTCGGATTCTTGAGAATGTAGTCGCGCACGTGCTCGTAGTGCTTCCGGTTCCGGATCAGCCGGTCCCTGTAGTTGGCCTGCCAGAGACTTCCACGCGTTCCCTGTTCCTGGTTGATTGCGCGCGCCGACACGCCTTTCCACGCATGCATCACGCTCTTGAGGGTTGTGTCGTCCCTCAGGCTCACCAGCGCATGCACGTGGTTCGGCATGATGGCATAGGCGATCAGGTCGTAGCGCACGCCGTCATCATGCAGCAGCGCAGCTTCGACGTGGCGCGCCAGCTCGGGATTGCGCAACAAACACGAGCCGTGGCCGGCGTTAAGCGCGGCGTCCTCTTCGGCTGTGAGTTGGGCGTAGAAGTCGGACTCTATCTCCAGCGTGGGCGGCGTAACAGGAGCGGGGGCACTCTTGCCCCCGATGCGCGTGGACGTGGCAATGCCGGGGACAGGAGTGTCCCCGCTCCTGGGACTATGCGCCGCAAGCCACGCGGCCCTCTTCTCCTCGAGCGCGTCGAGCACGGCCTGCGGCAAGGCGTCCGCAAGCCGCCACGTCACGAAACACAGCCCCGTGCCCTGCTGCCAATGCGGTAGGTTGTCTCCATGCCGGTCGATGTCGGCGAAGGGGTCGAGAAAGGGTGAGGCTGGCATTTATGATATCGGGGACGGGGCGTCCCCGCTCCCATCCTTCGGCGTTGAACGTTGAGCGTTACGGGTTCCTAGCGTCGTAGTTCGATTAGCGAAAGAAGCTTCGATTTAGAAGGTCGGTTTCACAGATCGACATATTACATGAAACGAGAGCGAGCGGGCAACCTATAGCAGACCACTTGCGACAGAATCGCGACCCGACCGTCGCTCCGACCGTGTCGTTCCCTTCTCCTGCAAGGGGCGCGGCTTCTGCCCGTCCTGCTGCGACCGCCGCATGGCCGACACCGCAGCCCGTCTGGGCGACGAGACGTTGTCGGAGGTGTGCCCGTGCGCCAGTGGGTGCTGACCGTCCCCACGTCCTGCGCTTCCTGATGGCCTACGACCGGGAATGGATCACCGCCGTCCACCATGTCTTCCTCAACGCGGTTATTTCAATAGCCAGATAGCCTGCTCCACAGCGTCCTTATAGAGCTTGAGAGCTGCGGGTTTCGAAAACGCGGTTCCCTTGCCTTTGCATGCAGGGCACGTCAGCTGAACAGTTCCCGTCCCTTTACAGTTCATGCACTTCGCGGTTCCATTACAGGAGCCACACAACACATCTTTCGTGCCTCCGTCAAAACCGGTAATGGTCCGGCGCCCTTCGTTGCACGACGACACAGAGCAACGGCCAGTCCCTTTACAAGAGGAACAGACAGACGCTGTCTTCCCTGGCGCCGTCACCTGCTTGGCTTGCCCATCAGCATTGCCAGTCGTGTCGTCGCCCCCGCCCACAACAAAGGTGGCATCCTGGGCTGTTGAGAGAGGCTTATTAACAGTCCCTGAGTTCTGCGCCTGATTGCCGCAATTCGCACACGGGGCACACATGCCAGCCTCCAGCGCATCCGCATTCAAGACCTGGCCTCGAATTTTCGAGTAGGACTCCGTCTGGCCGAGGTAGCAAAGGCCAGCTGCACATGCTCGCGTCACCGTCGATTGTATTGTTGCGCTGGGAGCATTCGTGCGCAACAGGAAGAGCTGCGCCAACTGGTCTCGAGTCGGTTCCAGGCCTCGCATTGCCATTAATCTGCTTTCCAGCGGCGTTGCAGCTGTTGTCACCAAGGCGACAAGAACAAGAGCGCCCACTGAACTCAAATACCTATCCATCGAGAACCTCCCTGTTAAGCATTCCTGTGATCAACAATCGGCGGCCGATTGTGGCTCCCCATCACGTGAGCAGACGCTAACACGCCTCCACACTTCACCTCCACGCGTACACACCCCAAATTGACAATGATCATAATATATGTTTTCCAAGAGCATCTGTGAAGCGCATTTTCTTCGGCACGAAACGCAAAACGGCGCGAGAAAAATGCGTGTCGCCGATTGGGGTGAACTGCGCACGGCCCGCGCGCCGCTGACGACGTGATTCGTACCGTGGTTCTCCTGGCAGGCGCACACGCTCCTGCCAGGCTGGGCGGTTTTGCATCCCGACCGAAAAACGGCCACATCATAAGGTTTCCGGAGCCCGCCGTCAACGCCGGGCGGCAAAACACCGTAATCGGTTGGTGGCCGGGGGTGTTCGGGGAGTGAGCGTTGCTGGCGAACCTGTGTCGCAAGCTTGGGAGCGGGGACACTCCTGTCCCCGAAACATCGGCCAAGCGTCGATCCGCAGGCGGTCGTTTCGTCGCAACCTGCGGCTCCGTGTTGCACAACCGTTCATAACGGGGACGAGGGCGGCCCCGCTCCCATCCTTCGGCGTTGAACGTTGAGCGTTCAGCATTGGGCGTTACGCCTTCTTGAACACCTGTTTCTTCAGCACCGTCCAGGGCAGGCCGTGCTGGTTGAGCGCGTCCATGAAGGGGTCGGGGTCGAACTGCTCCATGTTGAAGACGCCTTTACCAGCCCATTTGCCGGTGAGCATCATCTTCGCGCCGATCATGGCGGGCACGCCGGTGGTGTAGGA
>CAYLUN010000038.1:0-50007 GCA_964386865.1 uncultured Lentisphaeraceae bacterium
GTTCCCGGTTGAATTCCATGTAACGGACATGCGCCCGCTTCCGCCTCACTCGCACTGAACTGCCACATCCCTTTCGCTAACCGATTACAGCGAAGTCCTTGAAAACAGGTGTACGGGCAGGAGCAGGTTTGATTTAATACGGTACGAAAGGTGGGCGTCATGCGCAGGATAAGATGGCTAGGCGGATTTTGCGGGCTTTGGGCGGGGCTGGTCTGGGCGCAGCCGCCGTTGGGCGAAGCTGAGGCCAAGGCGCAGGCCGAGGTGCAGGCCGAGGTGCAGGCGCAGCGCGCGGACGGGCTGATCGCGGTGCAGCCGTGGGTTCAATTGCTGGGCGAAGTAGAGTATTTTTGCGACAGGTAAGAACAGGAAAGACAGGGGCGTATGAAAACAGCGGTTGCGTTTTTGTTCGGTTGGGCCATCTGTGCTATGGTGTGCTGCGCCGTTGCGGCCGAGGATGCTGCTAGCTTCGTGCGCGTCAGCCCGCGCGACAGCCGGTATTTCGAATTGGACAACGGCAAGCCGTATATTCCGGTCGGCATGAACCTGATCGCGCCGCCCAAAGGTGACCTGGCGCTGATGGACGAGTGGTTCGGCAGGCTGGCGGCGCAGGGCGGCAACTACGTGCGCATCTGGCTCGGCAGCTCGTACTACGATGTCGAGCACGCGGCGAGCGGCGTGTATGACGAGGAGCGCGCGAAGCGCATCGACCAGCTGCTGGCCTCGGCGCGCAAGCACGGCATCCGCGTCAAGCTGTGCATCGACAGCTTCCGGCATCTGGGCGAGGGCACGCAGGCGTGGGCCGCGAAGCCGATCCACCACGTCAAGAACGGCGGGCCGGCGACGAACATGGCCGACTTCGTCAACAGCCCCGCCTGCCGCCAGCGCTACAAGGCCAAGTACGACTTCTTCGCCACGCGTTACGGGTGCGATCCGGCCATCTTCGGCTGGGAGCTGTGGAACGAGATGAACGCGGTCATGGGCGGCGATGTCCGCGGCTGGACGGCCGAGATGCTGCCGGAGCTGCATCGGCGCTTTCCCAAGAACCTGTGCATGCAGAGCCTCGGGAGCTTCGACCGCGACTCGGCCCGCGCAATGTACGAGGCGCTGTGCCGCATGCCCGGCAACGACGTGCTGCAAGTGCACCGCTACCTTGACCTCGGCGCCCAGCTGGCGGTCTGCAAAGGGCCGGTGGATCTGGCGGCGGCGGACGCCGTCCGCGAGCTGCAGGCCTTCGGCGTCAGCAAGCCGGTGTTGCTCGCCGAAGGAGGCGCGGTCGAGGCCGGCCACACGGGGCCGTTCAAGCTCTACGAGAAAGATCGGGACGGGCTGATCTTGCACGACACGCTCTTCGCGCCCTTCTTCGCTGGGGCGGCCGGGCCGGGGCACATCTGGCATTGGGACGCGTACGTGGCCAAGAACGACCTGTGGCCGCACTTCGGCCGCTTTGCGCAAGCCGTGGCCGGGATCGATCCGCCGGCCGAGGCATTCGCGGCGCTGCGCGTCGAGCATCCGCGACTGCGCATCCTCGTTCTGCGCGGCACGCGCACGACGCTCGCGTGGCTGCGCGACACACAAGTCACGTGGCAGACGGAGCTGGCCGAGGGGCGCTCGCCTGAGACGCTGCGCGGCCTCGTGGTCGCGCTGCCGGCTCCGGCGGCGGGTGGAAGCGTGTCGGCTTCGGCCTACGACCCGTGGAGCGGGAAGAGGTCCGTTCTCAGGATGGGTAAGGGGAGCCTGGCGCTGCCAGAGTTCTCGCGGTCGCTGGTGGTGCGTCTGACAGCGGAATAGAGGCGGACGCGCAGACGCGCGCCCTTCTCTGCGAGGTTTGTCGTTCCGGCGTCCCTTCGCGCTGGAGGGCGAGCGTCCCCGCGAGCCGCGGATGCGCCCTCCCTGCAATGCCGGGTGTCGAGGTTTGGTTTCTCGGAGAGACAAGGTAACCTGTGAGGATGAATAGCCTAGCTTTTGGATTGACTGTTTCGCTGCTGGCGGCAGGCGCCTTGGCGCAGTCGGTCTACACGGTGGACGTCACCAGGCGCCATCAGCGGATCGACCACTTCGGGGCGTCGGACTGCTGGGCCGCGCAGTCTGTGGGGCTGTATCCGGACGCGGCGCGCGAGCAGGTGGCGGAGTGGCTCTTCGGTACGGCGGTCGGCACCAACGGCCAGCCGCAGGGCATCGGGCTCTCGCTGTGGCGGTTCAACGTGGGGGCGGGCAGCGCGGAGCAGGGCGCGGCGAGCCAGATCAGCGAGGTGTCGCGGCGCACGGAGTGCTTCCTCGGCGCGGACGGCCGCTACGACTGGAGCAAGCAGGCGGGCCAGCGCTGGTTCCTGCAGGCGGCGCGGCGGCGGGGCGTCGAGCACTTCCTCGCGTTCTGCAACAGCGCCCCGGTGTTTTTCACCGCCAACGGGCTGGCGACCAACAAGGGGCGGCCCAGGGACGGCTCGTACAACCTCAAGCCGGACCGGTACGAGGCGTACGCGGAATTCATCGCGACGGTGCTGGCGGAGCTGGGCGCGCGCGAGGGCGTGCGCTTCGACGCGGTCAGCCCGTTCAACGAGCCGGAGTGGGAGTGGGACTCGCCCAAGCAGGAGGGCTCGCCCGCCCGCGTGGGGGAGATCGCCCGCCTCGCGCGGCTGCTTGACCGCCGGCTCACAGAGCGGAAGCTGGGGACGGAGATCCTGGTGACCGAGTCGGGGCAGATCGACTACCTGTACCGCGCCGTGCGGGAGCGGCCCGAGCAGGACGAGCAGATCGAGGAGCTGTTCGGCGCGGCATCGCCCAATCGGATCGCCGGGCTGCGCCACGTGCCGAAGCGGGTGGCCGGGCACAGCTACTGGACGGCGACGCCGAACTCGGCCTTGCTGTCCAAGCGGCAGGCGCTCCGCGCGAAGCTGGATGCGCACGGGCTCGGCTACTGGCAAACCGAGGTTTGCATCATGCAGAACGACAAAGAGGTCGGCGGCGGGGGCGGGCGCGATTTGACGATGAAGACGGCGCTCTATGTGGCGCGGATCATCCACTGCGACCTGTGCGTGGCGGGAGCGTCGTCGTGGCAGTGGTGGCTGGGCGTGTCCGCCGGCAACTACAAGGACGGGCTGATCTACGTGACGCCGAGCCAGGAGGGCGCGGGCGGCTCGGTGACCGACAGCCGGCTCCTGTGGGCGCTCGGCAACTACAGCCGCTTTGTGCGGCCGGGCGCGGTGCGCGTGGGCGTGTCGAGCGGTCAGGCCGACGCCGACGACCCCGAGGGCCTGATGGTGTCGGCCTTCCTGCACGAGGAGGGCCGGCTGCTGACGGTGGTGCTGGTTAACGTGTCAGAGCAGCCGCGCGCGGTTCGGCTGGCCGTGCCGAGCGTGAAGGTGCGCAAGGGCAATGTGTACGTCACCTCGGACGCGCCGGGCGCGCGGCTGCTGCCGCAGCCGCGCGCCGATCCGCAGGCGGGGTACGAGGTTCCGGCGCGGGCTGTCGTCACTTGGGCCGCCCGCTACTGAGCGGATGCGCCGCCGGCGGGTTTTCGCCCCGCCACGGTTGCCCATTGAGGGCGGAGCACGCAGCGGCTATAATAGTCGACACGCAGGCTTGGCGTGCGGCGGGTGTGAAGGCGTGTTGTGCCTCGTCGCCGTGCCCGCCGGCAGCGAACAGGCAATTTTGGCGGGGTGACGGAAGAGGGCGCGGCGTATGGATTTCACCGATATTCGGGACGAGGACGAGGATGAGGATCTGCTGGAGCGGCGGCGGCCGGGCGGCTGTCTGCGCGGTCTGCTCCGGCTGTCGGTCGTGCTGGTGGCGCCGCTTGCCCTCGCGGTGGCGCTTGCGCCGACGCTGATGTCGTCCGACCCCGGAAGGCTGTGGGCGCTCAAGAAGGTCAACGCGGCGGTTGCGCCAGCGGAGGTCTCGTTCGACCGCTGGTCGCTGGGCTGGCTCACCGCGCCGGTTCTGGAGAACGTGGCCTACCGCGACCCGGCCCGCGGCGCGAGCCTTCAGGTGGAGCAGGTCTCGTTCGACCGCGGCCTGTTGCGCCTCTTGCCCGTGGGCACGCTCAACCTGGGGCGGGTGACGCTGAAGAATCCGGAGGCGTCCGTGTCGCTGCTGCCTCCGGCCGCGCAAGCGCCCGCAGTCAGGCCGGAGGCGGCCGCGGGCAAGGGCGGCGGGTTCTTCTTGCCGGTCGTCGACGTCGCGGCCGACGTGCGCGTGGAGAACGGGCGCGTGGCGGTGGCGGGGCGCGCGCCCGAGCTGTTCGTCGCGCAGCAGGTGTGCGGCTCGGTCACGCTGGAGTCGTTTCGCAAGCCCATCGCGATGCAGGTTCAGATGCAGGCCGGCGGCGGCACGCTCGCGATCGAAGGCCGCGTGCAGAGCCTGCAGGAGCTGTTCAAGGGGGAGGCGTTCGAGAAGCCCGAAAAGGTCACGCTGAGGCTGGCGAACGTGGACGTGGCGGCCTTCGGCCCGCTCATCCAGCACGCCTGCGGCGAGCCCTGGATACGCAGCGGCGTGGCCGAGGGCGCGCTCACGGCGCTGATTTCGGGGCCCGAGCACGTGAAGCTGGAGGGCGGCCTGCTGGTGAGCGGCCTCTCGGTCGCGGGCGGGCGGCAGTCGCCCTCGCCAACGGGCGACCTCGCGCTGATGGTGGACGCGAGCTACGACAAGAAGGTCGTCTCGATCAGCAAGTTCGAGCTGTCGTCGCCGTGGCTGCGCGCGAACGCGAGCGGCACGCTGCAGCCGGGCGCCAAGGCCGGCGCGATGACGGGCGCGATCCGCGCGACGGCGGAGTCGGATCTGGCTGCGGTGACCCGCGACTTCGCGACGCTGCTGGGGCTTTCGAAGGGGTTCGCGATGCAGAAGGGCCGGCTGGTCGCGGCGGTCGAGGTTGAGGCGGACGAGAAGGCGGTCGGGGTCGATGCGACGCTGACGGCGGCCGATCTCGCGATGACGATCGGCGGCGAGCCGCTGGCCCTGAAGCCCGCGCCGTCGCTGGCGCTCAAGGCGTCGTTCCCGTACGGCGGCTGGCCCGAAGTCGAGTCCTTCCGCTTCAAGGCGCCGTTCGCGGACATCTACGGCAGCGGGCGCTTCGATGCGGCCGTGGTGAAGGGCAAGCTCGACCTGACGCTCTTCTCGCGCGACTTCAAGCGGATGCTCAAGGATGCGCCGCCGATGGTGGGGTCGGCCTATCTGGACGTGTCGACCAAGCAGGCGGGCGGGCGCGTCGCGCTGAACGCGTTCCTGAAGCTTTCGGACGTGGCGGCCGAGCTGCGGCCCGGGCAGCGGCTGGTGGTGCCGCAGGGCACGCTGAAGGCCGAGGGCTACGCGCCGCTGAAGGAGGGCCGGCCGGAGCGCGAGATCCAGGACGCGGCGTTCGAGTTCACGCTGGAGAGCGGCAGGCTGTCGGGCGGCTGGAAGCGGCTGGCGCCGCCGCAGGGCGACCGGCCGCTGGTGCTACGCGGGTTCGCGCTGACCAGCGACATGGAGCTGGGCAGCGTGCGGCGGCTGCTGGGCGGGTTCATCCCCGCCGCCGTGCAGCGGCGCCTGACCGAGTGGCAGGGGCGCGTGATCGCGAACGCGACGGCAGAGGCGGCGGGCGGCGCGGTGAAGGCGCGGCTGAATGCGGCGGGCCAGAAGATCGTGGCTGGCGTGGACGGCGGCGTGTGGCGTGTGCCGGACGTGCGGCTGGAGGGCACGCTCACGCAGGCCTCGCCGAAGGAGGGCGTCCGGCTGGAGGCGGCGCTGACGGGCAGCGCGGCGCTGTCCCGCGACGGCGAGACGGTGTTTGCGGAGAAGGCGGCTCGGCTGGCCGTGGACGCGCTGTTCGCCCCGGACAACAGCGGCGTGCGGTTCTCGAAGTTCGAGCTGGCTTCCGGGCTGCTGGAGGTGCAGGCGCAGGCGGAGGTGACCGAGTTGGCCACGCGCTGCGTGGTCGACGCGAAGGGGCTCATGGCCGTCGATTTCGGCGCCGTGACGCAGGTGCTCGAAGCAGAAGGTGTCGACGAGTTTCAGATGACGGGTCGCGGGGCGCGCGAGTTCCGCTTCGCCTCGCCGGTGGCGGGCGGCCTGACGACTGTCTTCGCGGAGGGCGAGTTCGCCGGGGCGGCGTATCTGGACTCGTTCAAGGGACTGGGGCTGCAAGCAGGGCCGTCCGACGTGTCGGTGAAGCTGTCCAAGGGCTTGATGAAAATGGCCTACGAGCCGGCGCTGAACGGCGGCAAGCTGCGGCTGGTGCCGGAGCTGTCGGTGGAGCGCGGAGCGGCGACGCTGAGCGTGCCGGCGCAGACGCGGCTGCTGGAGAGCGTGCGGCTTAACCAGGAGATGGTGGACAAGCTGCTGGTCAACCTGAACCCGCTGTTCCAGGGCAGTGCGGTACAGGACGGATCCGTGACGCTCGACCTGGCCCTGTGCCGTCTGGCGTCGGGCCAGGCGCCCGACAAGGGCGTGGTCGCGGACATGAACGTGCAGTTCAAGAACCTCAAGCTGGAGATGGGACCGTCGCTGCTTGAGCTGCTGGCGATGCTGAAGGTGAAGGAGCGCGTGTACAGCGCCGAGCAGCTGCCCATCCACGTGACGGTCAAAGAGGGGCGCATCACCGTCGATCCGGTGCGGATGGTGGTCGACAAGCAGCCGGTTATCTTCAGCGGCTGGACGGCGTTCGACGGCACGATCAAGTACCTGGTCGAGGTGCCGCTGACGGACCGCGTGACCGGCGGCACGGGCGGCAAGCTGCTCAAGGGCATGACGATCAAGATTCCGGTGGCGGGCACGGTCAACGAGCCGCGTCTCGACACGAGCGTGCTGCAGAGCGCGATCGGCCGGCTGCTCAAGAACGCCGTGGGCGAAGAGGCGGTCGAGAAGATCGGGACGTTCCTCGAGAAGCTGCAGGAAGAGCTGAAGAAGTAGGGGCAAGGCCGGCGCCTTCTCTCGGCGCTTCCCCGTCAATCTTCAACGAAGAGCGGGACGTGCTGGAGGGCGTCACAGTCGAAGAGCCCTTTGTCCGTGAGCTTGAGGTGGGGAATCACGGACTGTGAGAGGAACGAGAGCGTCATGAAGGGCGCGGCCAGTTTCGCGCCTAAGATTTTTGCAAGCGCGTTACAGTCAGAATAGGCGCGCGCCACGATCTCCGCCGGCTCGGCGGAGATGAGCCCGGCGAGCGGCAGCGGGAGCGACATCAAGATTTTGCGGTTGTTGTCGGCCACGGCCAGCCCGCCACGGCGCATGACAACCTCGTTGATCGCGGCGGCGAGCGCCTCGTCGGTGGCGCCGGCTGCGACGATGTGGTGCGAGTCGTGCGCGACGCTGGAGGCGATCGCGCCTCGCGTGAGCCCGAACCCCTTGACGAACGCCAGAGCGGGCGGCGCAGCCGCATAGCGGTTGCAAACCACGAGCTTGATGAGGTCGCGGCCCGTGTCGGGCACGGCGAAGCCGTCGCGCACGGCGGGGCGCTCGAGCACGCTCTCGGTCACCAGCTGCCCGTCGCGCACGCCGATCACGCGGAGCGCGCGGCCCGCAGGCGCGGGGACGCGCAAGGCGTCGGGCCGGATCAGCTCGGCGGCGAAGCGGTTGCGCACGCAGGGCTCGCCGTGCGGCAGGAGCGGCTGGCCGTCGCGGGCGACGCACTGCCCGCGCAGCCAGACCTCGCGCGGCGTGAAGGTGTCGAAATCGTCGAGGAGCATGAAGTCGGCCGTGTCGCCTGGCTGGAGCAGGCCGAGCGGCAGCCGGTAGTGCTGCACGGGGTTGACGCAGGCGGCTTGCAAGATCGCCTGGAGCGAAATGCCCTTGCGGTAGGCGGTCGCGGCGAGGTGGTTGATGTGGTCTTGGAGCAGGTTGTCGGGGTGCTTGTCGTTGCTGCAGAACATGCACATGTCGGGGTAGCGGGCGAGCAGGGGGATGAAGGACTCGAACGGGCGCGCGGCCGAGCCATAGCGGATCTGGAGCTTGATGCCGGCCTTGATCTTCTCGCGGGCCTCGTCAAAGGAGAGGCTTTCGTGGTCCGTGGTGATGCCTTCGGCGGCATAGGCCTGCAGCGCCGCGCCGGTGAGGCCGGGGCAGTGGCCGTCGATGGGCTTTCCGGCGGCGCGGGCGGCGGCGAGCTTGGCGACGACCTCGGCATCCCTGTTCAGCACGCCGGCGACGTTCATCATCTCTGCGAGGTGGGTGACGCCGGGGCGTGCGAGCAGCCGGGCGACGGCAGCGGGATCGAGGCGGGCGCCGGCGGACTCAAAGGGCGTGGCGGGCACACAGGAGGGCGCGCCGAAACCAAAGACGAAGGGGGTCTGGCGGGCGAGCTCGAGCATGAGCTCGACACCCTCCTCGCCGAGGACGTTGGCGATCTCGTGCGGGTCGGCCACGGCGGCGAGGGTGCCGTGGACGACGGCGGCGCGCGCGAACTCGGCTGGCGTGAGCATGGAGCTTTCGATGTGGACGTGCGCGTCGACGAAGCCGGGGAGGATGTAGAGGGGGCCGGGGTTGTCGTCCGGCGTGATGGCCTCGATGGTGCCCGCGTCGGAGATCGTGAGGCGGGCTCCGAGACTGCTCTTCTGGATCGGGTCGACCAACGTGCCGCTGAGGGTTGTCCGCATGGGGCGCTCCTTGTGCAAAGAATCGGAGGTAATCTCCAAGCCATACTATACGATTGTCGGCGGGCAGACGGCAAGGGATTGCCGCGTGGGGACGCTCTTTTCCCCAGGCTGCGGACGGTGGGCGGCGCGGCCTCGCGCCGTGGGGGGAAAGGGAGCGTGGGTTTTTAGTAAAAAAAGACGCCCTACGGGTCAATATTTTTTGGGCGAGCACCGATTTAAATCACATAAATCGTTCATCTGCAACAAATTAAAAATAAACTAGGCCGCTCGAAAGGCCGCTTCTCCCCGTGTTTTCGTGGTTGACTTCGTGGGGCCAATGTTGATAATTGTGGGCCAAGGAAACACGTGAAGATTGAAAAAGGAGAGGCTAAGAGCGTAAACCGCACGCTGCAGTCGAACTACCTGGCTGGGCGTTTCGAGCACACGCTGGACATCAAAAGGCGCCTGATCGTACCTGCCGCATGGAGGGACACGATGGGGATGCCGCTTTACGTGTTTATTATGCGGTCGCCCATCAACTCGAGCTTGCTGCTTGTGCCTCCCTTCGAGATGGAGCGGAAGATGGAGAAGATCCGCGAACGATCGCTTTTTGACAGGGAGGCGAGCGACGCGCTCCGGGCGCTCGGCGAGAACTCGGAGCAGGTGATGCTGGATATCCAGGGGCGCATACGCATCAGCGACCGACTGATGGCGTTCGCCCAGCTGACGGGCAAAGTGGTGATGATCGGTATGGGCGGGAAGGCCGAGATCTGGTCCGCGGCGCTTCGCCCGTCCGAGGAGATGGGCCAGGCCAGCTACGCGGAGAACATGTCGAAGCTGGAGCGCATGGGATTCTAGGCGGCGCGGAGCCGCGCGAAGTGATTTGTATCGCGGACAGAAAGATGCCGTCTGATGGACGGACGCGGACTTCGGGCGAACAGGTTCTGTCTCGCGATCATTTTGTAGGGATTGTCTGGAGGGACTATGCACCTGTCGGTGTTGCTGCAGGAGACCGTGGATGCCCTTGACGTGGCGCCCGGCGGCAGCTACATCGATGGAACGCTTGGCGGTGCGGGACACGCGGCCGAGATTCTGCGGCGCGCGGGTCCCACCGGCCGGCTGCTGGGTATCGACAGGGACGAGGAAGCCCTGTCGCGCTCGGCGGAGCGGCTGGCGGCGTTGTCCGGCGACAAGGTGCTGGTGCACGGGGCTCACGGCGAGCTTCGGCGCCTGGCAGAGGCGAACGGTTTTGCGGCAGTGAACGGCATCCTGCTGGACTTGGGCGTGTCATCGGATCAGCTCGACACGCCCGGTCGGGGGTTCAGCTTCCGGCTGGAGGGGCCCCTGGACATGCGGATGGATCCGACTCGGGGGGAGTCGGCGGCCGACCTGCTCGCAAGGCTGGATGTGCAGTCCCTCGCAGACGTGTTGCGGCGGCTCGGCGAGGAGCCGCAGGCGCGGCGGATCGCTCAGGCGATCGTCCGCGCGCGCGAGCAGCGGCCGATCGAGACGACCGGGCGGTTGGCCGAGGTGGTGAGCGACGCGCTCGGCGGCCGGATGGGCCCGAGGCATCCGGCGACGCGCGTGTTCCAGGCGCTGCGGATGGCGGTGAACCGGGAACTGGAGGAGCTGGAGCAGGCGCTGGCGGACGCGCTCGGGCTGCTGAAGCCGGGCGGGCGCTTGGCGGTGATCACGTTCGAGAGCTTGACCGACCGCCTCGTGAAGCAGTTCTTCGTGGCGCACGCGGGCCGGTGGGTGTCGCTCCAGCAGGGCGGCGAGCGCTGGGAAGGCGAGCTGCCCGCCGTGGAGCGGGTGACGCGACACCCGGTGGAGCCGGGGCCGGACGAGGTGGCGGCCAATCCCCGCGCGCGCTCGGCCAAGCTGCGCGTCGCCAAGCGCTGCGCGGCGCCGGCGGCGCGGCGCGGGGCGCCGTGAGAGAAGACGTTTTCGCAGAAGTTTGTAGGGCAGGCACAACCCACAGGAGGGTGTGAACATGAGAAGGAATCGCAAAAGGCACGTGCGGCTGCAGTTCATGCCGCGGCTGGCGGTCGGCGTCATCGTGATGGCTGTCACGGTGGCCCTGATCTACGGGTTCGTGGATTCGAAATGCGTGCAGCTGGGCCAGGAGATCCGCAAGCACGAGATCAAGTACACGACGCTTGAGAACGAGCGCGTGCGCGAGGCGGCCCGCTGGGACGAAAAGAAAACGCCGGAGAAGCTGGAGCGGGCCATGCTGCAGCACGGACTGGCCATGAACTACGCGACGGCCGAACAGGTCGTGCGCATGGACGCCGACGGCCGCCCTGTGGCCGGCCAGATCTCTCTGGCCAAGCATCAGAGGAACCGCAGCGCGATCGAGCGGGTGGTGCGGTCGGGCCAACGGTAGGCGGGTGAGCGGGAGGCGGACACGAACCCTATGCACGAACGCGGCATACAGTTGCGCGTCTGGCTCGTCGCCTCCGCCTTGTTCCTGGCGCTCTGCGGGCTGGGCGTGAGGCTCGGCTACCTGCACCTGGCCAATCACTCCAAGCTCAAGCGGGAGTTCAGGCGGGAGCTGCTGGGGCTGCGCGGGCGGATCTTCGACTGCAACAGCGACCAGTTCCCCATGGCCGCAAGTTTGCCCGCGCGCCAGTACTTTCTGGATCCGCTGACGATCAAGAAGGAGCACGACCCGAAGGTGATCGCCAAAACGATCGCCGAGGCGCTGGACATCGCCGAGGCCGACGTGCTGCAGAAGTGCTCGCAGACCAACTCGCGCTACATCAAGCTGGGCATCTCGCTGGATGACCGCGCCTACTCGCTGCTGGCCGACCCGAAGCGGATCAGCGGCGTCGGCGCGGAGGACCACGTCGTGCGCGCGTACTCGCAGGGGCGGCGCATGGCGCACGTCCTGGGCTTCGTCAACAACATGGGCGTGGGCGGGGCGGGCATCGAGCAGCAGTTCAACCGGTACCTCAAAGGCACGCCCGGCCTGATCCAGGGGGAGAAGGACGCGGGCCGGGTCGAAATCCGGAACCGGCGCGAGCTGGACGTGCCGGCCATTCCCGGCTCCGACGTCTACCTGACGCTCGACCACAACATCCAGTACGAGGTCGAGACGGCCATCAAGGAGGTCGTCGAAAAGTTTCAGGCGGTCAGCGGCTGGGCGATCGTTCAGCGCGTCAAGACCGGGGCGATTCTCGCCATGGCGTCCTACCCCGACTTCGAGCCCGCCAACTACGCCGACGAGAGCGTCGACGTTTGGCGCAACAACGCGCTAGCCATCATCTACGAGCCGGGCTCGATCATGAAGTCGGTGACCGTGGCGGCGGCGCTGAACGAGCGCCTCGTCACGCCCGACACCCTGATCGACGCCGGCGACGGCACCTGGTTCTACGCGGGCAAGCCGCTGCGCGACCACGTCACCGGGCGCATCACCGTCAGCACCGCGCTCAAGAAGTCGAGCAACATCGCGTGCGCCAAGATCGGGCTCATGCTGGGCGCCAAGCGGCTGGAGACCTACATGCGCGCCTTCAACTTCGGCGAGCAGCTCGGCATCGACCTGCCAGGCGAGGAGGGCGGCATCCTGGGCCGCGCAAAGGACTGGGACAAGCTCAAGCCGACGCGCGTGCCGATCGGGCAGGGCGTCGCGGTGACGGGCCTGCAGATGGTCAGCGCCTACTCGGCGATCGCCAACGACGGCGTCATGATGCGCCCGTTCGTGGTGGACAAGATCGTCTCGCCCAGCGGCGAGACGGTCTTCAGGGCCAAGCCCGAAGTGCTGGGGCGCCCCGTGCGGGCCGAGGTGGCGCGGGCGGTGCGCGAAATGCTGATCGGCGTGACCGAAGAGGGCGGCACGGGCAGCCGAGCAACGGTTCCCGGCTACTCCATCGGCGGCAAGACCGGCACCGCGCAGAAAGCCGTCCCCGGCGGCTACTCCAGCACCGACTACTACGCGTCCTTCGTGGGCTTCGTGCCGGCGCGCCAGCCGGTCTTCAGCATCCTCGTTTCGGTGGAGCGGCCGCGGCCGCAGCACACGGGCGGCTTCGTGTCCGCGCCCGTCTTCGCCAAGATCGCCGCCGCGACGGCGCGCTATTTGGAGGTTCCCCCCGATGAGCCGGTTCAAGAGGAAGAGGCGGCGGGCGCCGGACAACCGTAAGCGGAAAGAGGACGTATGAAATTCGCAGACCTTCCGGAGCTGAGCGGCCTTCTTGTGGAGCGGGCGCCGGGCGTGTCGTTCACCGGCGTGCAGTGCGACTCGCGCCGCATCAAGGCCGGCGACCTCTTCGTGGCGGTCAGCGGCAGCCGCGACGACGGCGCCAAGTACGCGGCGGCGGCGCTTGCGCGAGGGGCCGTCGCAATCGTGTCTGAGGCGCCCGTGCGCGAGTGCGCCAAGTCGCAGGTGCTGGTCAAAGACTCGCGCCACGCCCTGGCGCTGCTGGCCTCTGCGCTCAACGGCTGGCCCAGCCGCGCGCTCGACGTGTTCGGCGTCACAGGGACGAACGGCAAGACGACGACCGCCTGGCTGCTGCGCGAACTGCTGCGGGCCGGCGGCCGGAACCCGGGGCTGCTCACCACGGTCCAAGTCGAGTACGGCGGGCGCTCCATCCCCGCGACGCGCACCACGCCCGACGCCTGCGAGTTGCAAGGCCTCCTGGCCCAGATGAAGGGGGCTGGCTGCGACTCGGCGGTGATGGAGGTCTCGTCCCACGCGCTGGACCAGCAGCGCGTCGCGTGCCTGCGCTTCACGGCGGCGGCCTTCACCAACCTCTCTCAGGACCACCTCGACTACCACGTCACGATGGAGCGCTACTTCGAAGCCAAGAAGCGGCTCTTCGCCCAGCTCGCGCAGGAGCAGCCTGGCGCGGCGGCCGTGTGCTTCATCGACGCCGGCTACGGCGAGGCGATGGCGGCCCACATCGCGTCGCTCCCGCTCCGGCGCGTCACGTGCGGCTTTGGGCCGTCGGCGGACGTGCGCGCGGAAGGCGTGGAGCTGACCCCCGACGGCTGCCGCTTCACGCTCGCGCTGCAGGGCGGCGAGCGCCGGCCGCTGGCCGTGCACCTCGCGGGGCGCTACAACGTCGCGAACATGCTCTGCGCCGCCGCGCTGGCGCGGGAGGCGGGCGTGTCGGCGGACGCGATCGCGTCCGCGCTCCAAGAGGCCCGGCCGCGCTGGGGCCGGCTCGAGCGCGTGCCGACGCCGCTCCCCGCGACGGTCTTCGTAGACTACGCGCACACGGACGACGCGCTGACCAACGTGCTCGCCACGCTTCGCGAAATGACCGCCGGGCGCGTGTTCGTCGTGTTCGGCTGCGGCGGCGACCGGGATCGCACGAAGCGCCCGCTGATGGGGCGCGCGTGCGCCGCGCGCGCCGATCATCTGATCGTCACGTCGGACAACCCGAGAACCGAAGACCCCGCCGCCATCATCGCCGAGATCCTGGCCGGCGTTCCGGCGGGCACGCCGCTGACCGTCGAGCCGGACCGTCGAGCCGCGATCCGGGCCGCGCTGACCCAGGCGGGCGCCGGCGACGTCGTGCTCGTGGCCGGCAAAGGGCACGAGCCGTTTCAGGAGCTGGCGGGGCGCACGGTTCCGTTCGACGACCGCCAGGTGGTGGCCGACGAGGCGGAGAAGTTGGCCGGTCGAAGGTCGTAGTGAGGGGTCGAACAAATCGAGTCTGTCGATTCTTTCGAGGCTACTGAAAAATGGCAACAGGACAGGCACAGACTTTTGGCGCGGCGGCGTTCGCGCAGTGGGTCGCGGGCGACGCGCAGGCGCTGCCCGCGACGCTCTGCGGGGTCACGCAGGACACGCGCAAGCTCGCGCCGGGCTGCCTGTACGTCGCGCTGCGCGGCGAGCGGTTCGACGGGCACGACTTCGTCGGGCAGGCGCTCGCGGGCGGGGCTGCGGCGGCGCTGGTCGAGCGCTCGTGGCGGGCGCCGGCGGGCGCGGCCGGCTGGCCGCTGATCCGCGTGGCGGACACGCGTGCGGCCCTGTCGCAGGCGGCGCACGCGTGGCGGCGCCTGAGCCCGGCGCAGATCATCGGCCTCACGGGCAGCTCCGGAAAAACCACGACCAAAGAGATGGCGGCCGCGCTGTTCGCGGCGGGCGGGCCGGTCTGCGCCACGCAGGGCAACCTGAACAACGAGATCGGCCTGCCTCTGAGCCTGCTCGCCATGCCGCAGGGAACGGCGTTCGGCATCTTCGAGGTGGGCACGAACCACCCGGGCGAGATCGCCAGGCTGGCCGAGGTGCTGGCGCCGGAGGCGGCGATCATCTCGAGCATCGGCAGCGCGCACATCGAGCACTTCGGCTCGATCGAAGCCATCGCGCGGGAAAAGGGCGAGCTGCTTCGCGCCCTGCCGGCCGAGGGCTTCGCGGTGCTCAGCCGTGAGACGGCCTGCTACGGCCTGCTGGCCTCGCTGACGCGGGCGCGGGTGGTGACGACGTCGCTGGCGACGCGCGACGCGGACTTTTTCGGCGAGGTTCTGGAGCCGCTGACCGGCGCGATCTGCGCGACCGAGCGGGAGACGGGCGTGCGGACCGTGCTGCGCAGCGGCCTGCCGGGCGAGCACAACGCCTCGAACCTGCTGCTGGCCTTCGCCGCGGCCCGCACGGCTGGGGTGCCCGGGCAGGAGGCCGCGCAGGCCCTGCTCCGCCTCACGCTGCCCGGCATGCGCTGGGAGGTGCTCGAGCGCGGCGACGTCACCGTCGTGAACGACGCCTACAACGCCAACCCGAGCAGCATGGTGGCCGTGGTGCGCACGTTCATGAAGCTGCCGTGCGAGGGGCGCCGCGTGCTGGTGCTGGGCGACATGCTGGAGCTGGGCGCGCACGCGGAGGCCCTGCACCGCGAGGTCGGGCGGTGCGTGGCCGGGCTCGCGCCAGACGCCCTCTTCGCGGTGGGGCCTGACACGCGGGCCTACGTGGCGGACGAGGCCGTGAAGAGCGGGTTCCCGACGGCGCGGGTGATTTGCGCGGAGACTGCGGCGCAGGCGGGAGCCGCCCTGCGGGCGTTCGTGCAGCCGGGCGACAGCGTGCTGCTGAAGGCGTCTCGCGGCGTGAGACTGGAGAGGATTCTCGATGACTGGCACGTATGACAGAGCGAGCGCGCTCGTGTTGGGTGCGGGGCTGAGCGGCGAGGCCGCCGCCCTGCTGCTGCTCGCGCGCGGCGGCCGCGTGACGCTGGTGGACAAAGAGGCCGGCGAGGCGCTCTCCGCGTCGCTGGCGCGCGTGCGGCAGGCGGGCGGAGAGGTCGTCTTGGGCTGCGGCGAGCTGCCCGCGGACGCGTTCGACGTCTGCGTGACGAGCCCCGCCTTCCCGATGGGCCATCCGTGGCTGGAGGCGTGTCGGCGCCGCGGGCTGCCGCTGATCTCGGAGCTGGAGCTGGGCTTCTGCTACTGGCCCGGCAAGGTGCTGGCGGTCACGGGGAGCAAGGGCAAGAGCTCGGTGGTCAAGCTCTGCGCAGACGCCTTGGAACGGTCCGGCGTGTCCGCCTCGCCGGCCGGGAACTACGGCATCCCCCTGTGCCGCCTGGCGCTGGAAAGGCCGGAGCTGGCGTGGGCCGTGACAGAGGTCAGCTCGTTTCAGATGGAGCATACGCACACGCTGCGGCCGGATGTCGCGATCCTGCTGAACGTGCAGGCGGACCACCTCGACCGGCACGCCGACATGGCCGAATACAAGGGGCTTAAGCTGAAGCTGTTCGCGAACATGGACAACGAGGGGCTCGCGCTGCTGCCGGCCGGGCTGGATGACGAGGGGCGCGTGCCGGACGGCGTCCCCGTGCTGCGCTTCGGGGCGGACGCCGGCTGCGACTGGGCGTATGCCAGGCACGCGGCGCAGGGGCTGTGGGGCGGGCAGCGACTCAAGGTGCGCCTGTCGGGCTCGTGGTTCGACAACGAGGTGCTCGGCGTGTCCGCCGCCGCGGCGGCCGCCGCGCTCGTGCGGGCGGGGCTCACCATCCCTCAGATCGAGCACGGTTTCGCGGCGTACGAGCCGCTTGCGCACCGCGTGCAGTGCGTCGCGACGAGCAAGCGCGGCGTGCGCTTCGTGGACGACTCCAAGGCGACCAGCCTGGCGGCGACGGCGGCCGCCCTGCGCATGGTTAAAAAGCCCGTCCGGCTGATCGCCGGCGGGCTGCTCAAGGAGAGCGATTTGGATTCTATAAAAGATTTGCTGACACAAACCACCCAAAAGGTTTATCTTATTGGGAATTGCTCAGGGCAGATGAGCCGAGCGTGGGCTTCAGCGGTTCCCTGTGAGGAGTGCGGCACGCTCGACTGCGCGGTCGACTCGGCGGTGCGCGATGCGCAGCCGGGAGAGACTGTGCTCTTGTCGCCGGGCACGGCTAGTTTCGATCAATTTAACAGCTATCGGGAAAGAGGAGAACGTTTCACGACACGGGTTCGCGCGGTTGCGGATCTCTGAACGTTTCTTTTCTGAGGGCTAGAAGGACAAGGAGACACAATGAATCGTCAAGTCATTCGTATGGTGGCGGGCGCCAATCTGGTTGCGGGCTGCCTGTTGTTGCAGGGTTGCGGCATGTTCGGCAAGAAACAGTCTGATCAGGGCGTCAGCGCGATACCAGAGGGCGAGGGTGCTGCTGTGGCGCAGCCCGTGGACACCGCGCCCGCGATGAAGGTCGAGACCGCCCCGATCGAGTTGCCGGCCGTGCAGAGCACGACGCCGTACACGATTCAGAAGGGCGACACGGTCTCGGGCGTCGCCTACAAGTACAACCTGCGCTGGCAGGATGTTGTGGCGGTCAACCCCGGCCTCGCGCCGACCCGGTTGCGCGTCGGCCAGGTCATCCAGCTTCCCGGCCAGGTGGACACCTCGAAAGCTCGCCACGTGCCCGTCGCTTCGCCCAAGGCGTCCGCGCCCAAGACTTCGGCGCCGAAGGCGTCTGTGGTGGTGTCCGGGCCTTCGGCCACGTACGTGGTCAAGTCCGGCGACTCGCTGTCGGTGATCGCGCAGAAGCACGGCGTCAAGACGGCTGTGATCCGCGAGGCCAACAGCCTGAAGAGCGACCGCATCGTGGTCGGCCAGAAGCTGAAGATCCCCGGCGCGAAGAAGTCGGTGGAGTCAGCGCCTGCGGCCAAGAAGGCGGCGGCTGCCGCGCCCAAGACCGAGGCTCCGAAGACGGCGGTTGAGGCTGCCAAGCCCGCTGAGGCCGCGCCGGGCGCCACGCCCGCTCCCGCGCCTGCGGTCGAGTCTGCGCCGGTGGCCGTCCCTGCTCCCGCGCCGGCCGTTGAGGCCGCGCCGGGCGCGACGCCCGCTCCCGCTGTGGACAGTGGCGCCCAGACGTACACGGTCAAGGAAGGCGAGGATCTCTACGCCGTCGCGATCCGTTGGGGCGTGAGCCCGAGCGATCTGAAGGCGCTCAACAACCTCACCTCGACCGAGTTGAAGGCCGGCACCGTGCTCAAGATCCCGGGCGGCGCTCAGTAACCGGCGGATGGCACAATGAAGAAGACCCTGACGACTCTCACGTTGACGGTGGTTATTCTTCTCGGTTTGGGAATTGTCTTGCTGGCGACGGCTAGCACAGTGCGGGCGCAAGGCTTACATGCCACCCCGCACTTTTTTGTTAAGCGCCAGCTGATGTGGCTGGCTGTGTCGGCTGCGGTGGCTTTCGTCGCCTGCCGGTTCGATTACCACTTCTGGAAAAAATACCCGCAGCTGCCGATCGCGCTCTACGTGTTCGTCGTGGTCAGCCTGCTGCTGGTGTTCTGCCCGGGGATCGGCGGCAAGGTCAAAGGCAGCTACCGCTGGCTCGATTTCGGCCCCCTGCGCATGCAGCCCAGCGAGTTCGCCAAGCTCGCCGTCGTGGTGGTCATGGCCGTCTGGATGGATCACATCGGCTGGCGGGTTCGGCAGTTCGTCAAGGGCGCGCTGGTGCCGGCTGCCATCATGGGCTGCTTCGCGGCCCTCTTGGCGGTCGAGCCTGACTTCGGCGCGACGCTGGTGGTCATCGTCTTGGGCGGGGGAATCATGTTTGTGACCGGCACGCGGCTGCTGCACCTGTCCGCGCTGGGGCTGGTCGGCATTACGCCCATCGCCCTGCTGGTCGCGGCCAACCCCAACCGCATGGACCGCATTGCCGCGTGGATCCGAAGCCTCTTGGGCAAAGACACGACCTTGGTTGACGCCGATGTGGTCTCGCCTGCCGCCTACCACCTGCAGCAGGCCATCTTGGCGTTCAAGAACGGCGGCCCGTGGGGCGTGGGCTTCAACCAGAGCATCCAGAAGTACAACTACCTGCCCGAGGCCCACACCGACTTCATCTTCGCCATCGGCGGCGAGGAGTTCGGGTTCCCGTTCTCGATCGCCGTGCTCATCGCCTATGCGATTCTGCTGGTCTGCGGCATCCTGATCAGCATCCGTGCGCCGGACCGGCTCGGGCGGCTGCTGGCCTTCGGCATGACCGTGCTGCTGGTCTTCCAGGCGGCTTTCAACATCGGCGTCGTCACCGGCTGCCTGCCGACGAAAGGCCTGGCGCTGCCGTTCATCAGCTACGGCGGAACCAATCTGGTCACGGCGCTGGTGGCGGTCGGCACCCTGATGAACGTCGGCCTGCACATCGACGTCTTCGACGAGCGCCTGCACACCCAGGTGGCCCGCAACGCCGTCAAAGAGATGTGACGCCCTTGAGAAGCATATTCGTTGTCTGTGTGTTTGTCAGGTGTCATCAATAAATACAGAGCCATTGGCCCTTGACTCTCTCGCGTGACTGTATTATCGTGCCAGCAGACTTTGAATGATTGCTGAGGGCCACACCCATGTACGCGCACAGTCTGTCAGGCCAGCCGCCCGATACGTGGCAACCGCTGGACACGCACTTGTCAGCAGTGGCTCGTATAGCCGAACAATTCGCGAAACCCTTTGGTTCTGGCAAGTGGGCCTATAGCGCCAGTCGGCTGCATGATCTTGGCAAGGCTCGGAAGGTCTTTCAAGATTATTTGCGTTTCTGCAACGGGTTGACGGACGCCGACTATGATGCGTCGGATCATTCGCATTCCGGGGCGGGGGCGGCATGGGCGGTTCAGGTGTATTCCCGGTGCAAGATCGGCCGCATCCTTGCCTACTGTATCGCGGGGCATCACGCTGGATTGCCGGATTGGAGTGGCGGTGAGGCACCGTGCGGCTCGTTGAGCTATCGGTTGGATCAGGAGAAAGACGTCATTCAGGAGCAGTCTGTCGCAGCGTGGATTCAAGAGCATCAGGCGGAGTGGACGACAAAGCAGCTCATGCCGCCATGGCCGTTTGGAAACGGCAACATGGCGGATGTTAGCTTCTGGATTCGGATGCTGTATTCCTGTCTGGTTGATGCGGATTTTCTAGACACCGAAGCGTTCATGGAGTCGGGCAAGGCTTCTGCCCGTTCTCGCTATCCGGCGCTGTCGGAACTGTCAGAGCGTTTTCTTGCAGCCCTGGACGATAAACAGCATTCGGCCAAGGATACGTCGGTCAACCGCATCCGCGCAGAAATCCGGGAGGCGTGCGAAGCGGCAGCCGCGTCGTCGCGCGGACTCTTTTCACTGACCGTCCCGACCGGCGGCGGCAAAACGCTTTCCGGCACGGCATTCGCCTTCAACCACGCGCTGCGGCACGGACTGAAGCGGATCATTTACGTGATTCCCTACACGTCGATTATCGAACAGACGGCAGACGTTCTGCGCTCAGTTCTCGGCGCGGAGAACGTGGTGGAGCACCACTCGAACTTCGACCCGGACAAGGAAACGCAGCAGTCGCGTCTGGCCTCGGAGAACTGGGATGCGCCGGTCATCGTTACGACGAACGTACAGTTCTTCGAGTCGCTTTACGCCTGCAAGTCCAGCCGCTGCCGCAGGCTGCACAACATCGCGGACAGCGTCGTGATTCTGGACGAGGCGCAACTCCTGCCGCCACGTCTGCTGCTGCCTTGCGTGGAGGCGATGCTGCAATTGGTGACGCATTATGGCGTGAGCATGGTCTTGTCCACCGCCACGCAGCCTGCGTTGCCTGGGTTGGAAAACGCCCGCGAAATCATCCCGCCGGGCATGGATCTGTACGGTCGGCTCAAGAGGACGGATATCGTGCTACCCGAAAGCCGGACAGTCCGGCAGACGTGGGATGAAATCGCGGCGGAACTCCGAAAATACGGCCAGGTGCTGTGCGTAGTGAACACGCGGAAGGACTGCCGCGAGCTCCACGCGCGGATGCCGGAAGAGACGATTCACCTCTCCGCGACCCTGTGCGGCGAACACCGTTCGCGCGTGATCGCGGCCATCAAGGCGAAACTGGAGGCGGGACGGCCAATCCGAGTTATCAGCACGCAGTTGGTCGAAGCGGGCGTTGATATCGATTTCCCGGTGGTCTTCCGCGCATTCACCGGCTTGCCGTCCATCGCCCAGGCGGCGGGACGCTGTAACCGCGAGGGGCTGTCGGCGCAACCGGGCCGCGTGGTGGTCTTCATGCCGCCGAAGCCCGCTCCCGTAGGAGAACTGCGAAAGGCGGAAGACACGCTGTCCGGTCTCCTGGAAGCGGGCATGGCTGTGGAGTCGCCGGAAAGCTATCCCGAGTTCTTTAAGCGATTCTATTCGGCGCAGAACGATTTGGGAACCGCCTTTGAAGGATGGCTGACGAAGGACGCGCGGGATTTTCAATTCCAATTCCGCGAAGCGGCCGCGGCTTTCCGGATGATCGACGACCGGACTTCCGCAACCGTGATCGTCCGCTACGGCGGAAACGATCCGCTGATTCGAGTTCTGCTGGCCGTGGGGCCGAAGCGCGATATCATGCGCCGCTTGCAGCGCTTCACGGTGACTGTGCCGTGCCAGATGCTTGGCGCATTGCGAGAAAAGGGTTTTGTGGAGGAGCCGTATCCCGGCGTTTACATCCAGACGATGCCGTCGCTGTACAGCGAAGTCTTCGGGCTGGATGTCTACAGGGACGCTTTGGCTCCGGAGGATTTGATGTGCTGAAGAAGCGATAACGAAAGGATTCCAGCATGAGAGGGTTCTGTCTTGAAGTGGCCGGGGAGTTCGCCTGTTTCACCCGCCCCGAAATGAAGGTCGAGCGCGTAAGCTACGATGTCATCACGCCGTCCGCCGCACGCGCGATATTCGACGCGATTCTGTGGAAGCCGGCGATTCGCTGGCGCATCACCAAAATCGAAGTGCTGAACCCGATCCGGTGGACGTCCATCCGCCGGAACGAAGTGGCAGGCGTCGCCAGTCCTCGGAGTGACGGCATCTTCATCGAGGACGCGCGCCAGCAGCGCGCCGGACTGTTCCTGCGGGACGTGAGATACCGTCTCCACGCCGAATTCACGTATATTCCCGTGGAGAAACGGACGCGGGTTCTCAATCCGTCGCCCGAGTGGCTGACGGATGCGGAGGAAGAAGAGATGTACAAACAGGCGGAGATTCGTCCGGACGAAAAGGAGTCGAAATACGCCGCGATGTTCGACCGCCGCGCGACCAAGGGGCAGTGTTTCACGCAACCCTATCTGGGATGCCGCGAATTTTCCTGCTCGTCCGTCCGGCTTGTGAAGCATCCGGAGGACTCGCCGGATACGCCGATCCCCGACTGTCGGGACTTGGGCTTTATGCTGTACGACATGGACTATTCCGACCCGAAGGACATCAAGCCGATGTTCTTCCGCGCAACGATGGCTTACGGCGTGATCGAAGTCCCAGATGAAAACTCGGAGGAGGTTCGCCAATGATCCTACAGGCGCTGAAAGAATACTACGACCGCAAGGCCGCCGACCCCGATTCCGGCATAGCCCCGCTGGGTTGGGAGTGGAAGGAACTGCCCTTCCTCATCGTTTTGAAGTCGGACGGTTCGCCAGTCGGCATCGAAGATACACGCGAACTCAATGGCAAGAAGCTTCGCGCAAAGACCTTTCTGGTGCCACAAGCTATAAAACGGACGGTTGGAAAGAAGTCCAACCTTCTTTGGGACGATCCCGAATACGCGCTCGCCCTTGATGTCAAGGGTAACCCAGATAATGCGGCTGAGAAACATCATCTTTTCATCCAACGCATCGCGGATGCGGGCTTGTCCGATATCTCCGACGTGGCTGCCGTTCTAGCGTTTCTGAATCATCCAGACAAGCTGGGTGCGCTTGCCGCTCTTGATCTTGGACGATACGAAGAACTAAAAACGGCTTCCTTTATCTCATTCAAAATAGCCGGACATCCAGAACCAGTTTTCCGGAATTCCGATGTCGTCGGCAGAATGGGTGCGTTCTCCGCTGCCATCGGTTCACACAAGTCTTTCTGTCTCGTCTCGGGGGTGGCAGATGTCATCGACCCCACACATCCGTCCGTCAAAGGCGTCCGTGATGCGAACACCACGGGTGGTAACATTGTGAGTTTCAATGCTGCCGCCTTTTGCTCCTTTGGAAAAGAGCAAGGTGCAAATGCCCCAATCGGAAAGGCTGCGAGTTTTGCCTATACAACGGCGCTGAACACGCTACTCGGCAGAGATTCCAAGCAAAAACTCCAAGTCGGAGACGCGACGACGGTCTTCTGGTCTGCGAGAGAAAACGCGTTCGAAGAGAACTTTGGCGATTTCTGGTCGGATCCGCCCAAGGACGATCCGGATCGGTTGTCCAATGCCGTAGTATCACTGTTCAAGTCCGTTGAAACGGGCGCGTTCGCAACCGATTCCGACGACACGACGTTCTATGTGTTGGGGCTGTCGCCCAATTCCGCGCGCATCGCAGTACGGTTCTGGCATATCGGAACCGTTGCGGAACTCGCCTCGCATGTTCGCACGTATTTCGAGGATTTGCGGATGGCGCACGGGCCGAAGGACAAGGATGATCTGTCGCTCTGGCGTTTGCTCGTTTCAACCGCCGTGCTGGGCAAGCCCGAAAACATCGCGCCCAATCTGGCTGGCCATGTAATGCGCTGCATTTTAGAAGGTCTGCCGCTGCCCGAAACGCTTTTGCAGGCCGCGCTGCTGCGCGTCAAGGCCGAACGCGACGTGACCTATCCTCGTGCCAAGTTGATCAAAGGCTGTCTCAACCGCAAGCTTCGTGTCAACTCGGATAACCATGAAAGGAGTCTCACCATGAGCCTCGACAAAGAGAACACCCATGTCGGCTACCGTCTCGGACGACTGTTCGCCGTATTGGAGAAAATCCAGCAAGAAGCGAATCCCGGCATCAACGCCACGATCCGCGAGAAATTCTATGCCTCAGCATCATCCACGCCGACAACGGTCTTCGGCAACCTGATGCGCCTCAAGAACCACCACCTTTCGAAAATGGATAATGCCGGACGTAGGATCTGGTTCGAGAAACTGCTGGGGGAGATTGTCTCGGAGGTTCAGGAGTTTCCCGCGCACCTGAAACTGGACGACCAGGGCCGCTTCGCTATCGGTTATTACCACCAAGTGCAGGATCTCTGGACGAAGAAGGCCGACAAGGAATAGCAACGCTTCATTCACGAAAGGACAACCTACCATGAGCACGCCGATCAAGAACCGCTACGACTTCATACTCGTCTTCGATGTAAAAGACGGCAACCCCAACGGCGACCCCGACGCCGGCAATCTTCCACGCGTCGACGCCGAAACCGGGCAAGGCCTCGTTACCGATGTTTGCCTCAAACGTAAAGTTCGGAACTACGTTCAACTGACAAAAGGTGCAGAGACGGGATACGACATTTTCGTAAAAGAGAAGGCCATCCTCAACCACGTGATAGAAAAGGCATACGCTGACTTGGAGATTGATCTGACAAAACCACCTGTCGATGCCACCGATGGAAAAAGACGCAACAAGGAAAACCAAGGACAAGGCGGTGAAGTCCAAAAAGCCCGCGACAAAATGTGTGCGGAGTATTTCGATATTCGAACTTTCGGTGCCGTAATGAGCACCGGTGCCAACGCGGGCCAGGTGCGCGGTCCGGTGCAGTTGACCTTCGGCCGCTCGGTCGATACCGTGGTGACAATGGAACACTCGATCACCCGTATGGCCGTTGCGACGGAGGCCGAGGCCGAGAAGCAGAGCGGCGACAACCGCACCATGGGCCGCAAGAACACCGTGCCCTACGGCTTGTATGTCGCCTTTGGTTTCATATCGCCCGCATTGGCGGCGCAGACCGGATTCTCGGAAGAGGATTTGGAGGTCTTCTGGAAGGCGCTGACGGAGATGTTCGAACACGACCATTCTGCCGCCCGCGGCATGATGGCCACCCAGAAGCTCATCGTCTTCAAGCACGGCTCCGCTCTCGGCAACGCGCACACGCACAAGCTGTTCGAGGCGGTGAAAATCGCGAAAAGGAAAGAGGTGGAAGTTCCGCGCGACTTCGCGAATTATGATGTTACCGTCCCGGCAAAGGACGCCTTCCCCGGCGTCGAAATCATCGAGAAGTGACGGGGGAGATGCGCCGCTCGACGCTCGGGGATGACTCCCGAGTGCCGAGCGTCGTAAGTCGAGCGTCGGAAAAGGAACCCGCCATGTACACCGACGAAGACCTTCTGCCGATCTCAGCCCTTCAGCACCTACAGTACTGCGAGCGGCAGTGCGCGCTCATCCACATCGAGAAGGTCTGGACGGAGAACGTGCTGACCGCCGAGGGGCGCGTGCTGCACGACCACGTGGACGGCGGCGGGCACGAAACGCGCGGCAGCGTGCGGAAAGCCTACAGTCTGCGGTTGCGGTCGCTGCGCCTAGGCCTGACCGGACAGGCGGACGTGGTGGAGTTCCAACGGCAGACGGACGGGAATTGGCTGCCGTTTCCGGTGGAGTACAAGCGCGGGCACCCCAAGGTTAACGCGTGTGACCGCATTCAGCTTTGTGCCCAAGCCCTCTGCCTCGAAGAGATGAAGGGTGTCCGCGTCGAGTCCGGGGCGTTGTTCTATGGCGAAACGCGGCACCGCTGCGACGTGGTAATCGACGCCGACCTCCGCACGCCGACCGAGGCGCTGTGCGACCGTTTGCACGCCTTCATCGACGCGGGCGTTACGCCTGCCGCCGTCTATGAGAAAGGTAAGTGCGACCACTGTTCCCTGCTCGAAATCTGCCTGCCCCAGTCCGCCGGAGCAGGCAAGTCCGCCAAGCGCTGGCTCGCCCGGCAGCTCGACGAGCTGTGCCCCGACCGTGACGTCACGGAGTCCGTCGGACGGAGTGAGTCACCCTCGACACCCGGAAAGGAGGCCGATGCTCTATGCCACTGAGAAGACCCTCGCGGCCCGCGTGAAGACGCTCGGCGAGAGCGCCGATGCCGCCGCTTTCGCCGAGTTGGCGGCCGCCTGCGCCTCGGCCTCGCCCCTCGTACGGCGGCTGGCAGCCTCCGCGCTCGGCAAGCTCACGGGCGTCGTGGACGCCGCGCAGAGTGTGGCCACGCTCCTGCCGCTGCTCGCGGACGCCCACCCGCAGGTGCGCCAGTACGCAGCCAAGGCGCTGGGGGCCTTCGGCACGGCGGCGGAGAAGGCCCTGCCCGCGTTGCGCGACCTGTACCGTAACCCCGCCGAACCGGAGTACGTCAAGCGCAGCGTCACCGCCGCCGGGGGCGCCATCAAGACCGCCTTGGAGATCGCCGCCAAGCAGGCCGTCCACGCCTGTCGCCGCTGCGGTCGGGCCGTCTCGCCGGACGAATACGCCCGAAGCCAGCGCTTCTTCGAGCGTACTCTCTGTGACGCCTGCTTCGACGAAACCGCCACCGAGCGGCGGAACTTCGAGGCGATGGTCGAGGACGCCAAGAACATCCGCACCGTGGACGGCACGCTCGTGCAGTCGGATGGCGAGCGCCGCATCGCGGAGTGGCTCGCCGCCCGTAACATCGCCTACCGCTACGACGCCCGCCTGCGCCTCATCGAGGGCTTTCAGATCCGCCTGGACTTCTATCTGCCCGAGTACGACGTCTACATTGAGTACTGGGGTATGGACACCCCGCGCTACAAGGCGGGTATGTACCTCAAGCAGGATCTGTACATGCAAGCAGGTAAGAAGCTCATCTCACTCTACCCTGAGGACAAGGCCCGCCTCGACACCGTCCTGCGTGCCAAGCTCGATGCGCTGCTCCACACGCCGCCGCCGACCTCTGCCGCGTCTGCCGACTTGCTTCGGTCGGAGCCCGCCCAACAGGAGCGCCACGCATGAAGAAACTCCTCAACACCCTCTATGTGACAACCCAGGGCGCCTACCTCTGCCACGAGGGCGAATCGGTGCTGGTGCGAGTTGAGCACGAGACCAAGCTGCGCGTCCCGATCCACATGCTGGGGAGCATCGTCTGCTTCGGACAGGTCTCGTGCAGCCAGCCGCTGATGGGGCTGTGTGGACAGCGCGATGTGCTGATCAGCTTCTTGTCAGAGCAGGGCAAATTTCTAGCGCGGGTTCACGGCCCCGTGTCGGGCAACGTACTGCTCAGGCGGAGGCAGTACCGGCTTGCGGATTCGCCAATGGACGCCCTGGCTATCGCGCGGGCGGTCGTCGCGGGAAAAATCGCCAACAGCCGGACGGTTCTTCAGCGGGCCCTACGTGACCACGAGTGTAACGACGGACGCGAGGACATGGAGGCCGCCGTGCTGCGCATGAGCCATCAGATACGAGAACTGGATCAGGTGCAGTCGGTGGAGGAGTTGCGGGGCAAAGAGGGCGAGGCTGCTAACCGCTACTTCGGCATGTTCGACCACCTGATTGCCACTCAGAAAGACGCGTTTCGTTTCGCGGGACGCAACCGGCGTCCGCCGATGGACAACATGAACGCGCTTTTGTCCTATCTGTATACGTTGCTCACGCACGACGCGAACGCGGCGCTGGAGGCTGTCGGTCTCGACCCGCAGGTCGGCTACCTCCATGCCGAACGGCCGGGGCGTCCGAGTCTGGCTCTGGATTTGATCGAAGAATTTCGCGCGTTCATCGGCGACCGTCTCGCGCTTTCACTGGTGAATCTGAGGCAACTTCAGGCGGGCGATTTCACGACCACGGAATCCGGCGCGGTCACGATGTCCGATGAGGCGCGGAAGACGCTGTTGTCGGCCTATCAGAAGCGCAAACAGGAGGAGATCGTGCATCCGTTCTTGGGCGAGAAAGTGCAGGTCGGGCTGTTGCCGCATATTCAGGCGCTGCTCTTGGCGCGGCATATCCGCGGCGATCTGGACGGGTATCCTCCGTTCATCTGGAAGTGAGGCGAAGATGATGGTTCTCGTTAGCTACGATGTGTGTACGATCGACACTGCGGGAAAGACCCGATTGCGTCGGGTAGCCAAGGCGTGCCTCGACTACGGGCAGCGCGTGCAGAACTCCGTGTTCGAATGCGCGGTCGACCCCGCGCAGTGGACGGCGCTCAAGCAACGCTTGGTCGATCTGGTCGAGCCGGAGACAGACAGCCTTCGGTTTTACTATCTGGGGAGCCACTGGCAGAACAAGGTTGAGCACGTCGGGGCCAAGACCGCCGTCGATTTCGACGCGCCCCTTCTGATTTGAACGTCCGCGAACCCCATGCGCACAGAATACCTCCGGGAGGTTCGCGGAACTCGCAACTGCTTGCAGCGCAGTGTGGGTGAGGGCTTACGTGTAGGTGCTCGCTCTCTGACAACTGAAGAAAAGACGGGTGTCGCGCGAACTTCCGGATTCACCTTTCAGGCGGAATAGATTATAAAACCACGGTCGCGCCCCTCGCGGGCGCGTGGATTGAAACAGTACGTCGCCCGTCGACCCGAAATGGCCGCGCGTCGCGCCCCTCGCGGGCGCGTGGATTGAAACCGCCGGCGCTGATCGTCTTGAGCGGGGCGTCGAGTCGCGCCCCTCGCGGGCGCGTGGATTGAAACCTGTGTTACGACGACGGCCTCGTCGCCGTGGTCGAGTCGCGCCCCTCGCGGGCGCGTGGATTGAAACCACGCACAAACACTGGAACGCCGTCCGCATCTCGTCGCGCCCCTCGCGGGCGCGTGGATTGAAACTGCCGCCTCACGCTCTTCGCATCCGATCAGATGTCGCGCCCCTCGCGGGCGCGTGGATTGAAACGCCCGTGGTTCGGCATCCTCTTGCGCCTCGTCCGTCGCGCCCCTCGCGGGCGCGTGGATTGAAACATTTTACACCTCCATTGTCTTCTGGATCATCAGTCGCGCCCCTCGCGGGCGCGTGGATTGAAACCATACGGGCGCAACACCCACACGGCACGTTTCCGTCGCGCCCCTCGCGGGCGCGTGGATTGAAACCAAGCATCGTCGTTCACTGACCCGGTAGCGCCTGTCGCGCCCCTCGCGGGCGCGTGGATTGAAACCGTATGGACGCAACACCCACACGGCACGTTTCCCGTCGCGCCCCTCGCGGGCGCGTGGATTGAAACTGCCGCTCATTGATGCCACTCGCACGGCCTTGCGTCGCGCCCCTCGCGGGCGCGTGGATTGAAACCTCGCGAACTCAGTCACCTCGGCTTTCGTTGCGCCGTCGCGCCCCTCGCGGGCGCGTGGATTGAAACAAGCCATGCAAAACCATGCGCCGTGTGCTGATGTCGCGCCCCTCGCGGGCGCGTGGATTGAAACTGTGCTGATGTAATCGAACTGCGGCGGGCACGGCGTCGCGCCCCTCGCGGGCGCGTGGATTGAAACTGGCCGATGGTGATCCGCAACAGGCGCACCATGGTCGCGCCCCTCGCGGGCGCGTGGATTGAAACATTGCCACCCGTCACGGCGTCAAACACGTCAGACGTCGCGCCCCTCGCGGGCGCGTGGATTGAAACCGCACCAGCCCCGGCTGATTGGCGCGAGCGTGTGGTCGCGCCCCTCGCGGGCGCGTGGATTGAAACCGAGCATGGCGCGTCTAAAAGGCCACGGTCAACGTCGCGCCCCTCGCGGGCGCGTGGATTGAAACACTCTCTCAAACCGCTATGTCTCGGTGACTAACGTCGCGCCCCTCGCGGGCGCGTGGATTGAAACAATGGCAGACGCTATGCTGAAAGCGAGGGTTAAGTCGCGCCCCTCGCGGGCGCGTGGATTGAAACTCATCGCCGCTGAAAAGCTTGTAAACAGGGTCTAAGTCGCGCCCCTCGCGGGCGCGTGGATTGAAACAAGTGGCGGACGGTGGAAATGTGGGTTTCTGAGTCGCGCCCCTCGCGGGCGCGTGGATTGAAACATTGATGCTTAGTCGGGATCTTTGAGGTAAACGCGTCGCGCCCCTCGCGGGCGCGTGGATTGAAACCTTTGTTTGCGAGCACTGTTTTAAGCTCGTTTGGTCGCGCCCCTCGCGGGCGCGTGGATTGAAACCGCTAGCCTCAATCCTGATCGAGCCATCTGAGACGTCGCGCCCCTCGCGGGCGCGTGGATTGAAACAGGTTAGAGAGCTACATAGTAGCGTGTTATATTGTCGCGCCCCTCGCGGGCGCGTGGATTGAAACCACGCCTGGCCGAGATCAACGCGAACCGGAAGCGGTCGCGCCCCTCGCGGGCGCGTGGATTGAAACCCCTACTCGAACGTTACCGCGGTCGTGGATGGCAGGTCGCGCCCCTCGCGGGCGCGTGGATTGAAACACATCAAGTCGGCCGCCACCGGCGAGACCATTCGTCGCGCCCCTCGCGGGCGCGTGGATTGAAACGCAGAGATACGAGTCCGCACCGCGCGAGCGATAGGTCGCGCCCCTCGCGGGCGCGTGGATTGAAACGGCTTACAATTTTCGCAGAGATACGAGTCCGCAGTCGCGCCCCTCGCGGGAGCGTGGATTGAAACAGATACTCAGCCACGATCTTCTTTACGTTCATCAGTCGCGCCCCTCGCGGGCGCGTGGATTGAAACGTTCAGTCCACATCACAACCGCAGACGGTCGGCGTCGCGCCCCTCGCGGGCGCGTGGATTGAAACTCAGCTCTTTTTCGGAGACCCGGAAGCCCCAACGTCGCGCCCCTCGCGGGCGCGTGGATTGAAACTCATCAATCCAGCGAGGTACGCGATAGGAGAAGGTCGCGCCCCTCGCGGGCGCGTGGATTGAAACACTCTCTCAAACCGCTATGTCTCGGTGACTAACGTCGCGCCCCTCGCGGGCGCGTGGATTGAAACTGCTCAAACTCAACGAGTGTTGCAACGGCATTGTCGCGCCCCTCGCGGGCGCGTGGATTGAAACAAGTCGGCGTCATGGGATTATGGGCTCTGGCAGTCGCGCCCCTCGCGGGCGCGTGGATTGAAACCGCAAAGACCGAACAGCAAGAGCAACCGGCATCGTCGCGCCCCTCGCGGGCGCGTGGATTGAAACCGTTTACTGCGACCGTCGATGCTGGCACGGCCGTCGCGCCCCTCGCGGGCGCGTGGATTGAAACTCCGTTCTGCATTTACCGCATCGCTGGAAGCAACGTCGCGCCCCTCGCGGGCGCGTGGATTGAAACTTACTCCGTTTGCGCGATCTACTTTGCCTCAAGTCGCGCCCCTCGCGGGCGCGTGGATTGAAACCTCTCCGTTACCAGGGAGATACGGATTGTCGTCGTCGCGCCCCTCGCGGGCGCGTGGATTGAAACCGTACGGACGCAACACCCACACGGCACGTTTCCGTCGCGCCCCTCGCGGGCGCGTGGATTGAAACCCGGCTGTTGACTGCGTTGTCATCTGTAGGCCAACGTCGCGCCCCTCGCGGGCGCGTGGATTGAAACAAGTCAACAGGCCGCTGGGGTGTGAACAAGTTCGTCGCGCCCCTCGCGGGCGCGTGGATTGAAACAAATCCACTGGTCGCTGGGGGGTGAACAAGTTGTCGCGCCCCTCGCGGGCGCGTGGATTGAAACGCTAGCTATCTGGTCCCATCCAACGAGATGCCGTCGCGCCCCTCGCGGGCGCGTGGATTGAAACCACGCAGCGTGGCAGTCCCTGATGCACGCGAACGTCGCGCCCCTCGCGGGCGCGTGGATTGAAACTGGCTGAGCGTGTAGTTTCGTTTAACCTTGCTGTTGCGCCCCGCGCCGTCGCCGTTTCTGCTGGGCGGTGCCTAGCGAACTGGAATGCCGTAGAGCTCGACCTCCCAGAGCCGGGCGATGTCGCCGCGCGTGGCGGTGATGGAGAGGCGGAGGCGGGAGGCGGTGACCGGCGCGAAGGCGGCGGACGCGTTCGCCTGCGCGTTGCCGGCGGCGCCCGCGCCGGGCACCTCGCGCCACGCGGCGCCGTCGTCGGAGGCCTCCAGCGTCCACGCTTCAATCGCGCCGACAGGCGCGCCCGCGCCGTCGCTGTAGCCGCTCAGGAGGCGGAGCGCGCGGATGGTCTGCGGCGCGTCCCACGCGAACTCGACGCGCACGGGCACGCCCTTGGCGCTGAGCCAGCGCTGGCTGTTGTCCGCCAGGTCTGCCTTGCCGTCGGTCAGGAGCGCGGCGGCCTCCGGAGCGCTGGAGACGGTGACGCGGGCAGTGCGGGCGAGGTTTGGCCCCGCTTTTGCCAGCCAGGCGGGCGCGGAGGCGGCGGGGGCGCCGCTTCGGCGGGGCTTGGCCGACGACTCGCCCTGGTTCGCGTAGGGCGTCTCCGCGCCGGAGCTCCTGCCGACGCCGCGGCGCAGCAGGGCTTTCAGCTCGTCGATGTGCCGCTCGTAGACCTCGCGCGGCGAGGCGCGGTGCTGCACGCAGAGCGAGGCCGCCATGCCGACCACCTCGCCCATGCAGCCGCCCGTGCGCATCACGCGCACCGCGCCCAGCGCCTCGTGCGTGACGCTGATGTCGCGGCCCGCCATGAAGAGGTTGGCGAGGTTGCGCGAGTAGAGGCAGCGGTAGGGGATCCAGTAAGGCATGGGGTAGGCGGTGAAGTGCGCGGTCGAAATGAAGGCGTCGCCCTCAAAGCCCTTTTCGAACTTCGGGTCAGGCAGGTGCAGGTCCATCTTCCAGCCGGTCGGCACGCAGCCGTCTGGGTAGGCGCGGCCCGACACGAGGTCGTCCTTCGAGAGCACCACGTCGCCGAGCAGGCGGCGCGACTCGCGGCGGCCCCGGACGTAGGCGCTCCAGTTGAGCGCGTGGCAGGGAAGGACGCGGTCGACGTTCTTGAGCGCGTCCCAGGCGCCGTACATGGCGCGAAAGTTCCAGTCGCGCACCGCCTCGGCGTCGGCGATCGGGTCGCGGTCGAAGCCGCTCTCCCAGTACCAGCCGCCGAGCTTGTTGGTGTCGGGCTTCTCCTTGTGTCGGCCGGGGAAGGGCTTGTCGCTCAGGTCCAGCGCCCACGGGCAGCGCGGGAAGGACTGAGGCTCATCGGTCTCCTTGACGTTCCAGAGGTTGCAGGGGCCCATGTGGCCGGTGGGCGTCAGCTCGAACTCCGCGCCCGCGAACGCGCCCAGGTCGCCGTCGCCTGTGCAGTCCGCGAAGACGCGTGCGGCGAGGCGCAGGCGGCGGCCGGTGATGGCGTCTTGCGCGAGCGCGGCGCGGATGAGCGGGCCTTCGGTTTCGGCGCCGGTCACGCGGTGCTGCAGGAAGAGCTTCAGGTTGGGCTCGGCGCGGGCCACGGCGAGCTTCTTCTCGTCCTCGTAGATCTCGGCCGTGTTGGACGGGCCGTAGTGGGCCTGCTTGGCCTGCTCGAGTTCGGCCACCACGTCGCCCACGCGCGGCCAGGGCTCCTTGCTGCGCGCGCCTTGCAGCCACACGCGCACCTCGGAGCTATTGTTGCCGCCCAGCACGGGGCGGTCTTGCACGAGGGCGACGCGCAGGCCGAGGCGGGCGGCCGAGACTGCGGCGCAGGTGCCGGCGATGCCGCCGCCCGCCACAACGAGGTCGAACTCGCCGCCGGTCTCGGGCGCGTCGGGAAGCCCCAGCAGCGCGCGTCGCAGCGCGGCCAACTCGGGGCCGCTGTCTGGCGGACGCCAGGCGGTGTCGGCGGCGAAGAGCAGCGCGTCGCAGCGGCCCTCAAAGCCGGTGAGGTCGCGCAGCGCGAGCGCCGCCTGCGGCCGTGCGACCGTGACCGTCCCGCCGTCCTGCCAGTGCCACGCCGCGCCTTCGGTGCCGAACTCGGCCGCGAGCGGCTGGCCGTCGACGAGCACGCGGAAGCGGCCCGGCGCGCCGGGCGCCTTCCACTGGGCGACCCAGTCCTTGGTGCGCGCCCAGACTCGATAGGTGCCTGCTGCGGGCAGGCGCACGGTCGTCGCAGCGTCTGTCACCGGCTTGCCGAGGCCGTGCGCGAGCAGGTAGGGCGAGCCCATCTGATCCATGAACTGCGCGTCCAGCGCCCAGCCGCCGAGGTCGGCGAACGATTCGGCCTCGACCAGAACAGTGTTCGCGGGCGCGGCGGACAGGAGGGAGGCGCTCAGGGCGAGAGCGACTAAGGTCTGGAACGTTTTGAGGTGGCGCATGAGGCATGGCTCTTTCGCGTGAAGGTTATGGTTACAGGTTCCCCTCTCAGGACAGCCATTATACCGGCGCTTTCGATGTCTGTACAGGGAGGCCTCGAACAGCTCTGCCTCTACGCCCGTCGCGCTCGACCGGCATGAAAGATCCGCCTACCGTATCCCGCACCCGCCGGAAAACGCAGTCTATCCGTCCTGTCCGTGCCAGAAAAGGCAGCTTATTCGTCCCTGCCGTCGTCTACTCCTTGAACCACAGCTCCAGCAGGCGGCCGATGATCTGGCAGCCGCGGGCGTTGGCGTGGACGGCGTCGCCCATGAACCAGCCGTAGGTCTTGCCGCTGTCCTGGATG
Source organism: uncultured Lentisphaeraceae bacterium (assembly GCA_964386865.1). Classification (GTDB taxonomy): domain Bacteria; phylum Verrucomicrobiota; class Kiritimatiellia; order RFP12; family UBA1067; genus CAYLUN01. Next base: position 34,102 of record CAYLUN010000038.1, read on the forward strand.
TACTGCCACCAGGGTCCGGTCATATCGAAGAAGGCGCACGTCTCCTCCGCCGCAACCTTTTGCATGTTGAAGCGGAAGTTGCTGGTCGTGGTGTCGATCTCGCGCGTGAAGGTCTTGATGTGCTCGTCCTTCATCGCGCCGAACACGGGCGTGAGCAGCAGCACCTCGGTGTCGGGCTTCTGGGCGCGGACCTGCTTGATCACCGAGCGCACCGCCTCGGCGTCGCCGCCGTTGGAGATGCCGCCGATCACGAGCAGGTCGGGGTTGTGCTTGAGCACGTAGTCCTGGACGCGGTTCTCATCCTTGTAGTACTTGCAGCCGGTCGAGCTTCGCAGCGAGGCGATCTTGACGACTTTACACTTCGGATAATCGCGCATCATCAGCAGCTCGAACGACGAGCCGGAGGTGTTGCCCATGATGCTGTCGCCGAGCAGGACCAGGCGCAGCTCGCCGCCGTCGCGCAGCTTCGCCATCGTCTTGGGGATGTTCGCGAAGCGGCCGGCGTGGGGCTTGTAGGTGAGCGGATCCATCGCAGCGTAGATCGCGTCGATCTGCTGGAGCGTGGTCAGGCCGGCGAAGGCGTCCGCGACCGTGCCGTTGAGCAGGAAGCCGCCCATGCGCGCGGTGCCTGCCGAGGCGACCTTCAGCACAAGCTCATGCTCGGCTTTGCGGTCCAGGCCCTTGGCCAGCGAGACCGGGCGCATCGTCGGGCCGGCCGCGTCCTTCGGCGCGGGCAGCGTGCGGAACGCCGCGCCGTCCACGGCGTACTCGTAGTTCGCGCTGTCCTTGTCAGCCACGTCGATGAGGCCGATCTCCGAGCCCTTGAATTTCAGGGTGAGCGACGCGCCGGGCTGGGTGGAGACGAGGACGTGGCGGAACGGGCCGATCGGGCTGGCCTGGCCCGGCTTCCAGTCGCCGGAGCGCTTGACCTGCTGATCTTCGTAGGCGATGATCCGGCCGTTGTCATCCGTTTCAGGGAAGAGCGGCGCGGGCAGCGCGTAGGCGGTCGGCTTCTCGGGCACAGGATAGGCGGTCAGCAGCGCGTCGGTGAAGGCCGCGACCGCGTCGGCGTAGAGCTTGGCGCCCGCGTCGGTGGGGTTGACGCCGTCGGCGGAGAAGGCTTCGGCGGCGATCTCGCCCGCGAGGATCTTCTTGGCCGCGTACTGGGCCAGGTTCAGGCTGGGGACGCCGTAATGCTCGGCGATCTGCTCGCAGACCTTGATGTACTCGGGCGTCTGGCCCGCCTTGTAGGACGCGAGCATCTCGGGGGTCAGGGTGTATACGAGGATGCGGCTGTGCGTGGCGCGGTAGAGCGTGACTTGGCGGACAAGCCCTTCCAGCGAGGTCTTGACCTGCGCGAGGTCGGCGGTGCGGTCGTCAGCGGCGAAGTCGAGGATCGCCAGGTGCCCGCTGCAGATCACCTCGCCGAACACCGGCTGGCCGCGGCTGCAGCGGTAGAGGCCGAACCAGCTGCCGCCCGGCTGCATGTGCCGCGTTTCGTTCATGCCCGCTTGCGGAAAGTGCTTCTTGAAACCCTTGACCATCTGCGCGGAGTAGCGCAGATTCTGGTCGTTCAGGCCGGTGCCGGCCAGCACCGAGTTGCCGATGAAGAACAGGTACTGGTTGCCGACCCGGTCGTTCTTGAAGCAGTACTGGCTGTTCGGGATGCCGCCGCGGACCTTGAAGTAGTCGGCATCGGCCGCCGTTGCTGCGCACGCGGCGCCTGCGATGATCAGGGCGCAAAAAGTCAAACGGATCCGATGGGTTGTCATCATCTTAGTCTTTCCCCCTTCTTGTGGTGAGCGTTCCAAGCCGTGTGAGAACGTCGAACGCCGTTATGATCGACAAGAGAATAGCGTCTTGCGTCTGGCGATGCAAGGACTGGCGCAGGCCAGGTCAGTATCGAGTCCGGGCACACCTGCGGTTAGGTTGCCACGCGGTGACTGGCGCTTCGCTTGCGCCAGTACGGCCGGCGCTACGAGACGGCCGAAACGCGCGCGTCCGGCAATCGGCCTGCTGAGCGGCGGGCTCGTAGCGCCCGCCGTACGGCTTCCGGCACCCGAATCGCCGATGCGCCCAACGCGTCGCGCATACGGGCTTCAGCGGCCGCGGTAGATGACGGTGGTGAGGATTTCGCGGATGGCGTCGGCGTCGTCGGGCGTCAGGGCGCTGGGGTAGGAGATGATGAGGTAGGGGACGGCGGCCAGGCCGGGTCGCAGGGGCGGCTGCACGAAGCCGATGTCGGTGACGTGGTAGCCGAGCGACTGGTAGAAGGCCAGTCGCTGTTGCGCGCGAGGCGTGACGGGGTGTTCGATCTCTCCGAAAAGCAGGCGGTCGAGGTGTCGCAGGCGGAAATCGGTCAGGGCGCGATGCCCGTACCCGGCGGCGCGGTACGCCTGGTCGAAGGCCAGGTAGATGCCGTAGAGGTAATGGCCAAACAGGGAAAAGGCGTTGAAGCCGATCGGCGTGCCGTCGTCCAGGTAAAGGCCCTCCAGCCGGAAATGGTGGCCGGGCTGACTCAGGAAGCCGGCCATGCGTTCCCACGGGCAGCGCTCGTCTTCGGGGAAGGCGTCTTCGTACACAGCCCTGAAAAACGGCATATCGCGGTGCGCGGGGTCTGTGATGGGGCTCGCCGTCATTTGCCGTAGCGCGCGAGGGTGCCGAGCGCCTCTTCGATCCGGAGGAGGCGGTTGTACTTCGCCACGCGGTCGGAGCGCGAGAGCGAGCCGGTCTTGATCTGTCCGCAGCCGGTCGCCACCGCAAGGTCGGCGATGAAGGCGTCCTCGGTCTCGCCGGAGCGGTGCGACACGATCGAGGCGTAGCCGGCCTGCCCGGCCAGGCTCATGGCGTCGAGCGTCTCAGTGAGCGTGCCGATCTGGTTGAGCTTGACGAGCACCGCGTTGGCGGCGCGCGCGTCGATGCCGCGCCGGATGAACTTCACATTCGTCACAAAGAGGTCGTCGCCGACCAGCTGGCACGTCGCGCCCAGCCGCTGCGTGAGCGCGATCCAGCCCGGCCAGTCGTGCTCCGACATGCCGTCCTCGATCGAGTCGATCGGGTAGCGCGAAACCAGCCCGGCGAGGTACTCGACCTGCGCCGCGCTGTCGCGCGTGGCCGGCGTCTGCGTGGCGCCGCGGGCGGCGGTCTCGAACATGCCGTAGTCGTAGACGCCGTCCTTGAAGAACTCCGAGGCCGCGCAGTCGAGCGCAAGCGAGACTTGGCCGCACTGGTCGGCGCGTCCGGGCCGGTAGCCCGCCGCGGCAATGGCCTGCAAGATCGTTTCGAGGGCGTCCTCCGCGCTCGCGAACGCGGGCGCGAAACCGCCCTCGTCGCCGACCGCCGTCGAGAGGCTGCGCTTCTTGAGCAGGCTGCGCAGGGCGTGGAAGATCTCCGCGCCAGCCCTGAGCGCCTCGTGGAAGCGCGGCAGGCCATGGGGCCGGATCATGAACTCCTGAAAGGCCACCGGCGCGTCGGAGTGGGCGCCGCCGTTGACGATGTTCATCATCGGAACCGGCAGCACGCAGGCGCCCTCGCCGCCGAGGTGGCGGTAGAGCGGTTGGCCGGCGGCGCGGGCCGCCGCGCGGGCGCTCGCCAGCGAGACCGCCAGGATCGCGTTCGCGCCAACGCGCGACTTGGTCGGGGTGCCGTCGATCTCGATCATGCGCTGGTCGAGGGAGGCTTGGTCCGAGGCGCGAAGGCCCAGCAGCGCAGGCTTCAGGATGTTCTCGACATTCGCGGCGGCCTTCAGCACGCCCTTGCCGCCATAGCGCGAGGGGTCGCCGTCGCGCAGTTCGAGGGCCTCGTTGTCGCCGGTGGAAGCGCCGGAAGGAACTGACGCACGGGCTGAGGCCCCGCAGGCGAGGCGCACTTCGGCCTCGACGGTCGGGTTGCCGCGCGAGTCTAAGAGTTCACGGGCAAGGATGGAAACGATCTGTGTGTTCATGAGTCCCTCCGTCTTGGTTTATGTTCGCCCGTTTCACCGGGTTCAACCGTTCACGCCCATCAAGACTAGCCGATAACTTGAGTATTATTATCGCGCGTTAAGGGCCGCGGCGCAAGCGCGAAAAGGCAGAAGTTTGGGGCTGGCTAGGCCAGGCCGCGGCGCTCGAGCTCGTCCTCGCCCAGGCCGAGGTAGTGGCCCAGCTCGTGAAGCAGGGTGGTTCGCACCTCTTGCCGGAAGCGGGCGGGGTCGTCCTCGGCCTCGTCGCGCAGGTTCTCCACGAACAGCCGGATGGCGCTCGGCATCGGGTCGCCCTCGCCGGTCGCCTCCGCGTAACACGGCCCGACAAAAAGCCCGAGCAGGGCCTCGTCGTCGCCATCCTCAAGCTCTTCGTCGGGCGTCGGGTACGGGTCGAGCGTGATCGCCAGATCCGCGAGGCACGCGCGCAGGTCGTCCGGCAGCGCCGCGCAGACGGCGCGAGCCTCCTTGTCCGCGAGCGCATACCAGTCGGTCTTCATAGCCGCGAGTGTAGCAGAAGCCCGCCGCGTGAGGCAACCCAAGGTAATCGGTGGGTGACGGGGGGCGCGAGGATTATCGCGTTTCGGATGACCGTTCTCCGTCACCGACCGATTGCACCCAAGCGGCTGCGGATCATTCTGCTCACAGAACACCTTTCGCATTCTCGGTGGGCGAATTGTGCTCAAGTTCCCGCCGTCCACTCAAGGAGGCCTTAAGAGACGCGAGCCGGAGCAACGGGCGCACGCGGATGAGGCTGGGTCGCCAGCCGGTTGGTGAGCCTTTGATCCCATTGACGAAATAGGACTTTAGTCGTATACTTTTATCAAATGTCCAAAGACAGCCGTTTGCTGAACGCCGTGACAGGTCGCGTTTGTCTCAATAAAGAACACATCCACGCGAGCGTCGTTTGCAGCTGTTTGCGGACTGAACAAGAGAGGTCTGTAAGAAATGAATATGAAGACCAAGATCGGGGAGTCCCAGCGCGAGCTGCTGAACCACCTGGCGGCGTTCGAAGCCTCAATCGCCGAACTCTATGACGAATATGCGGTAGTCTTGCCTTCCGATTCTGAGTTCTGGCGCACACTCGCCAGCGAGGAGCGGGTGCATGAGGTCTTCATGCGCGGCATGTCGCTGCTGCTCGACAGAGGGTTTCTGTTCTACAACCTCGGCCGATTTGACATCCAGAGTGTCGACGCGCTGGCGGCCGAGATAGCGGCGGAGCTGGTCGCCGCGAAGACTAGGGATGCGGCGGTCACTGCGTCTCACGCGCTCGGGACCGCTTTCTTCATCGAGAAATCGATTATCGACGGCCACTTCTATCAAGTCGCGGAGTCCAGCGCGCCCGAATTCAGCATCATCGCCACCCACCTGTTCCAGGACGCGAAGATCCACCTCAAGCGCGTGAGAAGCTTCTATCTGTCGGTGCAGCGTTCGAAGCAGGGCGTTCCCAGCCTTCAGCGCGTGAGCCGAGTCAGGAGCCTGAAAAGCGCCGGCATTGCGTTTGGCGCGAAGTCGGACGACGCCGGCCAGGCGCGCGCGATCTAGAGCCGAGGAAGGCGGGCGTGTTAGTATCGCGCGGAAAGGCGGGTGCGGCGATGCGGGTGCGCGTGGCAGTCTGGGGTGTGATCGGGGCGGCATGTCTGGCGTGGGGGGGCGACGTGCCGGGCGTGCGGCTGGAGCGCTCGTACTGGGTTCACGCGTCGCTGGGCCTGCTCGTGCAGCGCGGGTACTACGGCGCGGGTTTTCCGGAGGCGGAGCCGCCGGGCCGCGAGGAGGTCGCGAACGCCGCGCGGCTGCTGTGCGGGCGCTACGGCGCGAACCGGCTCTACCTGATCTACCACCGCGAGATCGCGGACGGCGACGCGCGCCGGGCCTTCGCCTGGTGGCGGGCAGCCTGCCCGGCGTCCGTTGAATTAGTCCCTGCGCTGCCGCTCCGAATGTACGATCAGCCGCAGACGCCGGTCTTCACGCCCGAAGAGGCGGGCGAACTGGCCGATTTCTTTCAGGCCTCCGTCAACGCTAGGCGCCTGGCGGTGTACGACGTCTACGCGGGCCGCGACCAGGGCGAGCTCTTGCCGCTTCTCGCGAAACGCTACCCCGTCGGCCTGATCCGCGTGGGGCTCCAGCCCGGCGAGGCGCTCGACCCGCGCTACGAGCGGGCGGTGCAGGACACGTGGAGCGGCTTCTGCCACGGGACGCGCACAGCCGAGGACTGGGCGCAGCCTGGCTTCGGCGCGGACGCCCTGCGCCGGTGGGCGGCCCAGCGGAACGCGGAGAGCCGTCCGATCGTGTGGGATCTGGTGGTGGTGGCGTGGGACTACACGGCTACGCCGCGCGGCGCGTACCCCGGCTACGACGACGCGGCGAAGAACAGGCCGCTGCCCGCCGGGCGGAACCGCGCCGGCGCGGAGGTCATCGCCGCCGCGGCCAAGCCGGGCGTGTTCGGCGGCTTCAGTAGCGGCCTCTTCATCCTGCACGAGAACTCGCGCCACGCGGCGCATGACGGCACGGCGGCGGCCTTCTACCAGACGCTGCGGCAGGGGAAAGCGTACTCAGGGTACTACGCCGAGCCGTTCGGCGAGGTGGCCGCGATCTACCGGGAGCTCGCGTCCGGGACTTTCGGCGTGGAGCCTGCCCAGCCGCCAGGCAAACGCCCGTGAAAGGGCTGTTTGACGCCCGTCAGTTGACTCATGCGCGCCGCTGCCTTGCGTTAGCCCGTTCCTACAGTTCAGGCCCGAATTCTCCCACGCTTCCAAGCGAGACATGTCGGGATGACCGGCTCTTGGTCATTACCATGGGAGCGGTGATTATCCGGCAGAAACGGGCGGATTTACAGGTCGGACACTCAGCCAAACGGGGCTCGGACAGTTGTTGGGCAATGTCGTACGTTTTCTTGCACTTCTCACACGTGTAGACATAAGTCGGCATCGATCATCCATTTCTCGCGGACGCAAAATTCGGGAAGGGTCTGGTGCCTGGCTTGGTTGAGCACGGCGGAGGGATTCAGTTTAGCGGTCTTCGCCCAGCCGAAATTGTGTCGCCAGGTTCACCAAGTCGTCATGATAGTCAAATTATCGTGAATTTTCAACGCTAACGAACGTTATTCACGGAGATTTTTCGCCCGATAGGGTCATCGGCGGTTGCGACTGGTGGATTGTGGAGAAGGACGCCGACCCCGACCACGCGGGCCAGGTGCAGGCCTCCGGAATCGCCTTCAGGAGCGAAAAGAAGAATCCTAACCTGAAAAAGCGATGAGACATAAGCGGGCGTGAATATTGTCGCGTTTGTGGATTTTCGGCTGTTGGGGCGTTTGTTTGGAGAAATCGCCCCCGAAAACCACCCTTTTCCACATCCAGACAGGGAAAAAAGTGAGAGTGAAATATAAAGCAAGAAGGCCGTTTTTATTGGGCTTTTCCAACAAAAACGACCTAATTGAATGGTGGGCGCTACAGGATTCGAACCTGATATGGTATTTGGATGCTATCATCATAAAACGTTACTGTACAATAACTAAACGAAATATTGCGCTTGCTAATTATGCCCTCATTATGCTAAATTATGCCTGTTGATGAATCATGGATTATATCGACGGAGGCTTGGATATGTCTCTTTACCAACAGCCGGGTTGCAAGAACTGGTACTTCAAAATCAGGGACAAAAAGGGCAATGTCATTCGCCGCACAACGGAGACCGATGACCGCGCTAATGCGGAGATCATCGAGCAGACTTTCCGCCTGGCCGTGAAGGGGAAATCCACCCCCAGCAAGCTCTATGCGATGTTGGATGCCGTGTGCGGCACCCAGGAGGAGTCGACCGGCATCAGCCAGATCCTGCCGCTCTACCTGGAGTGGCTGAACACCTCGGGCCGGGCCATCGGCAAGCGTACGCAGGATAACCGCGTGGGATCCGTGCGCCGCATGACCAAATGGCTGACCGATCACTATCCGGCGGCGGACTCGCTGGAGACCATCGACCGGACGGCCGCAGCCGCTTTCGCGACGCACCTCGCCTCGCAGGGCACCCGTGCCAAAACGCGGAAGAACATCATCGACGATTTGTCCACCGTTTGGGAGGCGCTGGGCCGCACGCGGCCGGCGCTCGACAACCCGTGGCCGATCGTCCGGCCGCAGGTGAACGACAGCGAGCGCGGCAAGCCGTTCACTCGGGAACAGGAGCAGGCGGTGTTCAAAGCGGCGCGGACGGCCGGCAATGGCTGGCATCTCGCGTGCATGCTCGCCCGGCACACCGGGCTTCGTTACAGTTCGGTGGCGCGGCTTACGTGGCAGGAGGTGGATTTGGTTCAGGGGGTCATCCGGCACACGCCGTCGAAAACGAAACGGCACGGGATCACGGTCATCGTGCCGCTGGCCCCGGCGCTGGCCAAGGAGCTGAAGGAGGCTCGGGAGGCGGATCCAGCGGGCACGCACGTCCTGCCGTTGCACGAGCAGGCGTACAACTACCGCCGGGCAAAGACCGGGCCGGGCCTGTTCGCGTCGATCCTGACCGCCGCGAAGCTGTCGGACGAGTACACCTTCCACAGTTGGCGGCACACGTTCCGCACCAGGTTGAGCGAGGCGGGAGTGGCGGACGATCTGGCTAAACGGCTAGGGGGATGGACCGAGGACGCGACAGCGGCCCGCTACGACCACGCCGAGCGCATCGCAGAACTGCGGGCGGCAATCGAGAAGGCGGGGTAACGCGAGGCGAAGTAGCGCTACCCTTTTCCCCTCGCCCAGTCCGTAACCGAAGTGCTAAACTTCAGCCAACCAAACTGAACGAACAATGGAAGAACAGGTCATATCGAAGGCACGCGTCGCGGATCACGGCGAGGTGCTGACTGCCAGGCGGGAGGTCGAAGCCATGCTCGACCTCGTGAGGCAGGAGACGGAGAATATCGAATCCCGCTTCCTCGAACCCGCCTGCGGCAACGGCAACTTTCTGGCCGTGATTTTCGAGCGCAAGCTAGCCGTTGTGGAGAAGCGCTACGGCAAGTCGCAACTGGAGTTCGAGCGGTACGCGGTTTTGGCGGTCTCAAGCCTATACGGGATCGACATTTTAGAGGACAATGTAACGCAGTGCCGTCAGAGACTTTTTGGAATCTTTGACCTCTGCTATCTGCGATTGTTCACGAACAAAACGAATGACAAATGCCGCGAGGCAGTTTGGTTCATACTTGAGCATAATATCGTATGGGGCGATGCTCAAGACCTCAAAACTCGCGACGTACCCCGCCGACCGATTGTCTTTTCGGAGTGGTCGCCGGTCAACGGCAGCCTGATCAAGCGGCGGGATTACATGTTGTCGTTCATGTTGGAAAAGCAGCATCAAATGATGCTCTTCAGCGACGAGGGAAACGTGGCAGATCTGAACGAGCCCGTTAGAGACGATTATCCCCCCGTACATTTCTTGGAGCTCGCCCATGTCCAGCGATAGTTACAACCCCGATGTGCTTTCCTGCATCGCGAACCTGAGCAGCGACGAGGTCTTCACGCCGCCGCTGCTGGCAAACCGGATGCTGGACCTGCTCCCAGCGGAGCTTTGGCGCGACAAGAAAGCGACCTTTCTCGATCCCGGCTGTAAGTCGGGGGTGTTCCTGCGGGAGATCGCCAAGCGCCTCGACAAGGGTCTGGAGGCGCAGATCCCCGACCGACAGAAGCGGATGAACCACATCTTCAAGCGCCAGCTCTTCGGGCTCGCGATCACGGAGCTGACATCCCTGCTCGCGCGACGGTCGGTGTACTGCTCCAAGACGGCCAACGGCAAATACTCCGTCTGCGAGGCCTTCGACAACCCGGAAGGAAACATCCGTTTCGGCCGCGTGGAGCACACTTGGGAACATGGCCGCTGCGTATACTGCGGTGCCGGTCAGGAAGCCTATGACCGCGAAAAGGGACTGGAAACGCACGCCTATCAGTTCATCCACATGAAATCCGTGGCGGAGATCTTCAATATGAAATTCGATGTGATTGTCGGCAACCCGCCCTATCAGATGAGCGACGGCGGTTTCGGCGAAAGCGCGCGGCCCATCTATCACTTGTTCGTCGAGCAGGCGATGAAACTCAAGCCGCGCTTCTTGACTATGATTATTCCGTCCCGCTGGTTTGCCGGCGGCAAAGGGCTGGACGAATTCCGCGACAAGATGCTTCATGACCGCCGGCTTTCCCACCTCGTCGACTACCCGAAGCTCTATGACGGCTTTCCCGGCGTGAAGATCAGAGGCGGCGTCTCCTATTTCCTGTGGGAACGTGACTACAGCGGCCCTTGTTCCGTGCAGACCATGTGGGACGGCGAGCCGCTAGGGCCGCCGATAAAGCGTTTTCTTGACGCCTACGACGTTCTCGTCCGGCGGAACGAAGCCGTCTCCATCCTCGACAAAGTCCGCGCCTATCGCGTGCGCGGCAAGCCTGAGCCGACGCTGGATACCCGTGTGTCGACCGGTAAGCCATTCGGCCTGCGAACATTTGTTCACGGCTCGAACTCGCCTTCAGGCTTGAAACAGCCGGTCAAGCTTTACGGGTCTCAACGGATTTCATGGATCAACAGATCAGACCTCGCGCAGAATACCGAGTGGGTTGACGACTGGAAGGTGCTGATGACCGCCGTTCAGGGCACCAGCGCCGCCGTTGAAACGAAGTTCTTGAGCAACCCGATTATCGCGGGGCCGGGTGAGGCCTGTACGGAAACCTACCTCGTCGCCGGTCGGTTTGATAATGAGCAGACGGCCCGCCGTTACGCGGACTATCTGCGGACGCGTCTCGTACGGTTTCTGGTCTCGCTACGAAAGGCGACCCAGCACGCGAACCGTGGTGTCTACTCTTTCGTTCCCGATGTTCCGCTGGGCCAGGACTGGACGGACGAGAAGCTCTATCGCCGCTACGGCCTGACGAAGAACGAGATCGCGTTCATCGAATCCACGGTCGCTCCGATGTCGGCCAACGCCGCGCCGGAACAAGGGGCTGACGGGGAGGCGGACGATGAATGAACCGAAGGGCAAAGCCCCGGCGGCGAATCCGGAGGAGCTGTTCGGCCGCATCGTCACGATCCTTGAGCAGGCGCGGGGGAACGTGGTTCGCGCGGTCAACACCAACATGGTGCTGGCGTACTGGCTGGTCGGGCGGGAGATCGTTCACGACCTTCAGTCGGGCGAGGAACGCGCGGAGTACGGCAAGCAGATGTTGGCCGATTTGTCAGCGCGACTGACACAGCGGTATGGAAGTGGTTTTTCCGTTCCCAACCTTCAGAATTTCAGGAAGTTCTATCTTGCCTACAGCACACGGGTCACGATGGGAGCCAACATTCAGTACCCGGCGGGTACCAAATCCATAGACGATCCAATTCAGTACCCAATGGGTACTAAATCCGCAAAAGCCGAGATTCCGCACCCAGCGGGCGCGAAATTGACTCAGGGCTTCTCTCCCCTGCTTTCGTGGTCGCATTACCGGGTGCTGATGCGCGTGGACAGCGCGGATGCCAGGGCGTTCTATGAGCGGGAAGCGATTGAAGGCGGCTGGGACAAGCGCACGCTCGAACGGCAGGTTCACACGCAATACTATGATCGCTGTTTGCACAGTCAGCAGCCGGACAGGATGATCAAGGATGGGAGGCGGCTGCAGCACACACAGGCAAACGCTTCCGAACTCCTGAAAAACCCCTACGTTCTCGAGTTCCTCGGCTATCCGAACTTCGCGGAACTCCGTGAGGCGGACGTGGAGCAGGCGATCATCACCCACCTGCAACGTTTCCTCTTGGAGTTGGGTAACGGGTTCGCTTTCGTGGCCCGGCAGAAACATATCCGCATCGAGGAAGACGATCGCTTCATCGACCTGGTCTTCTACCACTGCCGGATGAAGTTCTACCTGCTGATCGACCTGAAGATGGGCAAACTGACCCACGGCGATGTCGGCCAGATGGATGGTTACGTGCGTATGTTCGACGGGTTGTTTGCCGCCCCGGACGACAATCCCACCATCGGGCTGATCCTGTGTACTGAGAAGAGTGACACGGTGGCCCGGTACTCGGTGCTCAATGACCGGAAGCAGATCTTCGCCTCCAAATACCTGCCGAATCTGCCCAGCGAGGAGCAACTGCGCCTCGAGATCGCCAGGGAGCGCCGCCTGATCGAGGATGCGTTGAGTGAACGCCAGGCTCTGCCGGAAGGGGAACAGCCATGAGCCGTGAGTTCTTCCCGCCGCGGCCGGCGGCGCGGCCCGCGGTCTACGCCTACGAGGACACGAACCCCCAATACGCGGGGCTGCTCAAGGTCGGCTACACGACCGTGGACGCGCGGAGCCGCGTGGCCCGGCAGTATCCGACCCTGCGGCCGGGCAAGCCGCCTTACCGGATCGTTCTGGAAGAGTTCGCCATGCGCAGCGACGGGACGGTCTTCACCGATCATGACGTACACCGGATGCTCCGGCTCAACGGGATCAAGAATCCGGAAGGCGAGTGGTTCCGCTGCACGGCCGACCAGGCCCGGTCGGCAATCCTTGCGGTGCGCACGGGGCAGCTCAACGAGGAGAACCGGTCGCTGGACTTCAAGATGCGGCCGGAGCAGGAGGCGGCGGTCGCGAAGACGGCGGGCTATTTCGCGAGCTGGAATAGGGACAAGGGCAACCGCGACAGGCCGCCGCATTTCCTGTGGAACGCGAAGATGCGTTTCGGCAAGACCTTTGCCGCCTACCAGTTGGCGAAGCGGCTGGGCTGGCGCAAAGTGTTGGTGCTGACCTTCAAGCCGGCGGTGCAGAGCGCCTGGGCGGAGGATCTGAAGGGCCACGTTGATTTCAAGGGCTGGCAGTTCATTTCTCCGGGTGGCCTGTCGTATGAGGCAGCGGACAAGAAGCGGCCGTTTGTCTGTTTCGGATCATTCCAGGACTATCTGGGCCGAAACCCGAGTACCGGCGGCATCAAGGCAAAAAACGAATGGGTCCACTCGACGAACTGGGATTGCGTGATTCTGGACGAATACCACTACGGCGCCTGGCGGGAGAGCGCGAAGGAGCTGTTCGAGGCCGAGGACAAGAAAGAGGCCGAGTTCGGCGAGGGCGAGGGCATCAAGGATTTCGACGAGGAGATCATGCCGATCACGACGGGCGCTTATCTCTACCTGTCCGGCACGCCGTTCCGGGCCATCGCGTCCGGCGAGTTCATCGAGGAGCAGATCTTCAACTGGACCTATTCGGACGAGCAGCGGGCGAAAAGGGACTGGGGCGGGGCGGACAATCCCTACGCCGCGCTGCCGCGCATGGTGCTCCTGACGTACCAGCTTCCGGACGCGATCCGGGAAATCGCCATGCAGGGCGAATTCAACGAGTTCGACCTGAACGCCTTCTTCTCCGCCGAGGGGCTCGGCGACAAGGCGGCGTTCAAATATCAGGACGAGGTTCAGAAATGGCTGGACCTGATCCGCGGCGCGTTCATGCCCACCAGCGTGGACAATCTGAAGCTCGGTGCGCAGAAGCCGCCGATGCCCTTCTCGGATGCGCGGCTCCTCAACGTGCTTTCGCATACGTTCTGGTTCCTGCCCAGCGTCGCGGCCTGCCACGCCATGCGCAACCTGTTGGCGAAGCGGCAGAACCGCTTCTATCACGACTACCGGGTCATCGTAGCTGCGGGGAGCGCCGCAGGGCTCGGCGCGGCGGCTCTGCCGCCGGTGCTGGAGGCGATGGACGATCCCCTCGCGACCAAGACGATTACGCTTTCGTGCGGCAAACTGACCACGGGCGTCACGGTGAAACCGTGGACGGGCATCCTCATGCTGCGTAACTCCTCCAGCCCGGAAACGTACTTTCAGGCGGCCTTCCGGGTGCAGTCGCCCTGGGCGATCAGAAACCCGGACGGCGTATCGCCGAATGCGGAGCAGATCATCAAGGAGGAATGCTACGTCTTCGATTTCGCGCCGGACCGGGCGTTGCGGCAGATCGCCGACTACAGTTGCCGCCTGAACGTCGACGAGTCGAACCCGGAAAAGAAGGTGGAGGAGTTCATCAGCTTCTTGCCGGTGCTGGCTTACGACGGCAGCTCCATGAAGGCGATTGACGCCGCCGGCATTCTCGACATGGCGATGAGCGGGACAACCGCAACCCTGCTCGCACGGCGCTGGGAAAGCGCCCTGCTGGTGAATGTGGACAACGACACCTTGCGCCGCCTGATGAGCAACCCCAAGGCGATGGACGCCCTGATGAGCATCGAGGGGTTCCGCACTCTGAATCAGGAGATCGAAACGATCATCAACAAGTCAGAAGCCGTGAAGAAGGCGCGAAAAGAGGCCAACGACGAGGAGATGACCGCGAAGGAGAAGAAGGAGCTGTCCGAGGAGGAAAAGGAGTACAAGGGCCTGCGGAAGCAGATTCAGGAGAAGCTCATCAAGTTCGCCACGCGGGTTCCCATCTTCATGTACCTGACCGACTACCGCGAGCGCACGCTGAGGGATGTGATTACGCAACTGGAGCCGGGGCTGTTCAAGAAGGTCACCGGGCTGGTGGTCAAGGACTTCGAGTTGCTGGTCAGCCTGGGGGTGTTCAACAGCGCCCTGATGAACGACGCGGTGTACAAGTTCAAGCGGTATGAAGATTCCAGCCTGAGCTACACCGGGATCAACAGGCACGAAGGCGAGGATATAGGCCTGTACGATACGGTCATCACGCGGAAGGACGCCCTGAAGGTGTTTGAGAACGTGCCCACAAACGAATAATCGCGTTGCCCGTGAATCATTCGCCTTTGACATAACGCCGTCCTGTTCATCATGAAAACTTGAGGGTGCCTTATGGTTGATGAGTTAAAGGCAGAAGATGTTGTTGAGGTTGAGCGAATCGTCCGGGAAATCGGCGCTTTGGTGTGTACGCCCTCTACGATTCCGGATATTTATTCCCTAAGCGTCTATCGTAGCGCGATCGCACGTCGTGACCCCATGAAATTTTGGGTTCTACTGGACAACAACATCGTTACGCAGATTGTTTCGCTCATTAGCGGCGCACGAAAAACAGGAGTTCCCCTTTCTGAAGAGACGAAGAAGGTTTGTGCGATCATGGCTTTTCTGATTCACGCCAAAATCGACACGGATCCAAGTCTTGCTCTTTACGAGCGCCCGGATCATGTGAATAATCCAGACAAGGTAACCCAAGACTATCTTTTCCGGATTGCAGATCATCTACCAGCACAGGTCTTTGCAGATCTGGCCCTGAATCGAACTTGTGTGGTCCCTGTGGCAGCCCTAACAGCCGCGAAACGCGAGGTGGATTCAAGTCCTTTGACGCAGGCTGATCTTAAACGCACAACTTATTCCGATAGGATGAAGTTGGAGCAACGGTTTAAGCTCTCCCATGCAAATCTGCTGAAAGCGTGGCTTATATCTCATCAAGGGGGCACACCAACCCAGAGGCTCCAATGTTTTCTGGATTGGAATGCAAACGAGTTGATCGCTGATTATGTTGGGTTTGTCTTCGCAGTGATTTTCCTTTCCGATCTCAGAATAGGAGGAATGATTAAGCGTTGTAATTCAAGTGACCGTCAAGTAGTGCTTAAGGCGATTTCCAATTCTACATGGGATATGCATTATCTGTCTGTCCTGGAAGTGCACCACATGTCGTCTAAAGGGAGTTCCATTTGGTTCTTCAGTTCACGCGATGGGGTCTTGTTAGAGATCGCGGGCCATCGTGACGCGGTTAGCCCCGACAGGATCTTGGCTTTCATCAGAGAATACTACTCGGATGAATGTGTCGATGTCGTCAATAAGTATATGAACCAGATCAACTGTCGGCGCGATAGGGCGGGCCATATCGCGAAAGTCTGCGCGAATCTCGATACCATTTTGGACGGACTTGTCAAAGAGGTCTTGGCTTGCTAATGGCGGTGTGTTCAAACGGGCCAGCCCTAGAGTGAAGGACTGGCCCGTTGCGTGAGGCGCTCCCCATGTGCTGGACAGCAAAACGGACTTGCTAAGATATAAAAGC
>CAYLUN010000039.1:0-49270 GCA_964386865.1 uncultured Lentisphaeraceae bacterium
GGTACTTCACCATTACTGGCGCAGCGTGCAGATGGTCAACGGGGATATCAAAAAAGCCTTGAATCTGTTGGGCGTGCAGGTCCATGGTCAGGATGCGGTTGGCCCCTGCGGCCACGAGAAGGTTCGCGACGAGCTTCGCGGTGATGGGCACGCGCGGCTGGTCCTTGCGGTCTTGGCGCGCGTAGCCGTAGTAGGGGAGCACGGCGGTAATGCGCGAAGCCGAGCCGCGGCGGCAGGCGTCGATCATGATGAGCAGCTCCATCAGCATCTCGTTGGGCTGCGTGCAGATCGGCTGGACGATGTAGACGTCCATGCCGCGGATGTTGTCCACGATCTTGACGTGGGTCTCCCCGTCCGGAAACCGGCGGAGATTGATGTCGCCCAGCCGCCCGCCGAGATACGCCATCATCTTCTCGGCCAACGGCAAATTCGCTGTTCCAGAAAATACGATCATTTTTCGGGATGGAGTTCGGAGGTCAGAGGTCAGAGGCCAGCGATCAGGCGTCTGTGGGTGCTCAGGTGCCGCCCCACTTGGACTTCCGACCTCCGACTTCCAACTTCCGACTTCCGGCCTCCGCCTTTCATAAACTGGTTGCCCGGGGTGGATTCGAACCACCTCTGAGAGAGTCAAAGTCTCTTGTGCTGCCATTACACCACCGGGCAAGTGCGCACTAAAACGTGCCATAAGCCGGAGCCCAGCATCCGGCATATCTCCTGTCCGTGTGCCTCGTTTCGCGCCAAACCGAAAACCGATGCGCCGCTACCGGACAGCAAAACACCCAAACACCCCGCCTCTCGAAGCCGCGCGGCTGTTTGAGCAACCTCGGGGTAACTCTCGAAAACCCCTTGCTGCAATCCGTTGTGTAACGCATCCGCCGCAGCCGACACATCGCTGGTTCGGATAGAAGAGATCATATTATGGAGAATAAGGGGGCCCGCAGTCAAGCCCGGTCTGTAACGCCTGAACACATCGGCCGTGGGGCACATCACGCCGGGGTTGGCCAGCACCAGCCAAAAGCCCTCGCAACACCATGTCTCGCCGCCCGGGCAGAGGCCCCTCACCCGCTCGCCCCGGCCCTCCATCACCACCGCGCCGCCGTGCACCAGCGCCGGGATGTCGCTGCCGAGCTCCGCGCCCAGGGCCATCCGCTCCTCGAGGGTCATCCCCAGCGCCCAGAGCCGGTCCAGGCCGCAGATCACGCCGGCCGCGTCCGCGCTGCCGCCGCCGAGCCCTCCCCCGATGGGGATGCGCTTGTGGATGTGGATGCGCGCGCCGCCGTCCACGCGGTAGCGCTCCTGCATCAGCCGCGCCGCCCGCACCGCCAGGTTGCGGTCCGCCGCGCCGATCTTGGTGGCGTCCACGCCCGGCCCGACTGTGAGCGTCATCGCGACCTGGGAGTAGGTGGTGGTCAGCTTGACGGTGTCCGACAATGAGACCGGCATCACGACGCTGCGCAGCTCGTGATACCCGTCCGGCCGTTTGCCGAGAACCTCCAAGGTCAGGTTGATCTTGGCCGGCGCCTCAACTGTGATGACAGAACCCGCTGTGACCATGTGGGCGCGTATTGTGCCAGAAACGGCTGGCCGCTTCAAGCGCGCGCGGCGTCGTCACAAAGGCGTATCAGCCCAGCGCCACGTCGAGGAACATCATGGTGGCGAAGCCGGTCATGACGCCGAGGGTGGGCACGTCCGAGCCGCGCACCGACTGCGCCTCCGGAATCAGCTCCTCGGCCACCACGTAGATCATCGCGCCCGCCGCGAAGGCCAGCGCGTAGGGCAGGATCGCCGCCATCTGCGTGACCGCGATCGCGCCGGCCACCGCCGCCATGGGCTCGACCACGCCCGAGGCCTGACCGTACGCGAAGGCCTTCCAGCGCGAGAACCCCTCGCGCCGCAGCGGCACGGAGACCGCCGCGCCCTCCGGGAAGTTCTGCAGCCCGATGCCCAGCGCCAGCGCGATCGCGCCGCCGAGCGTCGCCCCGCCCGCGTCCGACGCCAAGGCGCCAAAGGCCACGCCCACGGCCAGCCCCTCGGGAATGTTGTGCAGCGTGATCGCCATCACCAGCAGCACGCTGCGCCGCCAGTGCGTCTTGATGCCCTCGGGCTCGGCGTGGTGGTGCCCTCCCGGATGCAGGTGCGGCAGCAGCTTGTCCGAGAGCCACAGGAACCCGCCGCCCGCCAGAAAGCCGGTCACGGCCGGCAGCGTGCCCGACCCGCCGGCTTTCTCCGCCATCTCGATGGCCGGGGCTAGCAGCGACCAGAACGACGCGGCGATCATCACGCCCGAGGCGAAGCCCAGCATGCCGTTCAGCACGCCGCGGTTGATCGTCTTGAAAAAGAAGACGAGCGCCGCGCCGAGCGCCGTCACGCCCCACGTGAAGAGCGAGGCGAAGAGCGCCTGCGTCACATGTCCGTACTGGTTCAGGAAGTCGGTCATTAATCGGTTACCCGCTCGATGTTTGCGCCGAGGCGGCGCAGCTCCACCTCCACCGCCTCGTAGCCGCGGTCGATGCTGCCCGCGTTGTGGATCACCGTCTCGCCCTTGGCGCACAGCGCCGCGAGCAGCAGCGCCATGCCTGCGCGAATGTCTGGGCTGGCCACGCGGGTGCCGTGCAGCGGCGCAGGGCCGGTCACCACGATGCGGTGCGGGTCGCACTGCACGATGCGCGCGCCCATGCCGATCAGGTGGTCCACGAAGTACATCCGGCTCTCGAACATCTTCTCGAAGAAAAGCGTGGTGCCGCGCGTCTGCGTCGCCAGCACGATCAGGACGCTCATCAGGTCCGACGGGAACATCGGCCACGGGCCGTCCTCGATCTTCGGGATCGCGTCGCCTAGGTCGTACGCGGTCTTGAGGCGCTGGCGGGCCGGCAGCTTGACGGTCTTGGCCTCGCGGTCCACGATCCACTTGACGCCGAAGCGCCTGAAGGGCTTCTCGAGCGCCTCGAAGTCCGACGGCTCGACGTCTTGGATCGTCAGCTCGCCGCCGGTCACCAGCGCCGCCGCGAGGTAGCTGCCCGCGTCGATGTAGTCGGGGCCGATGCGCTGCTCGGTGCCATGCAGGCCGGCTACGCCCTCGATGGTGAGGCGGTTCGTGCCGATGCCGGCGATCTTGCCGCCCATGGCGTTGACCATCCGGCAGAGGTCCTGCACGTGCGGCTCGCAGGCGGTGTTGTAGAGGGTCGTCGTGCCCTTGGCGAGGGCCGCGGCCATGATCAGGTTCTCGGTCGCCGTGACGCTGGCCTCGTCCAGCAGGATGCGCTGCGCCTCCAGGCCCTTGCCGGCCTTGAACGTGTAGGTCCCGTTCGCCTTGACGGTCGCGCCGAGCTGGCGGAGGCCGTCGAGGTGGGTGTCGATGCGCCGCCGGCCGATCACGTCGCCGCCGGGCGGGTAGAGCTTGGCCGCGCCGAAGCGGCCCAGCAGCGGGCCCGCGAACAGGATCGAGGAGCGCACCTTGCCGCACAGGGCCTTGTTCAGGTGGGTGGACTTGATCTTCTTGGCGTGGATGCGGACGGCGCGGGTCTCGGCATCGAGGGACACGTCCGCCCCCATGTCGGAGAGCAGCTCCAGCATGGTGCGCACGTCCGCGATGAGCGGCAGGTTGGTGAGGACGACGGGCTCGGAGGTCAGCAGGCTGGCGGCCAGCATGGGCAGGGCGGCGTTCTTGTTGCCGGGCGTGCGGTGAACGCCGCTCACCGGCTTACCGCCTCGAATGACGAATCGGGACATAGCAGGAAGCTCAGGGGTTGGGGGAGGTTCAGGGTTCAGGGTTTAGGGGGACGTTCCGCTCAGCGAGCGGGAGAACTGGGGCTGGCGGAAACACACGTGCGCGCCTGATTTAGGCGAACACGTGTAGCAAAGCAAAAAACGGGGCAAAAGAGAATCCAAAAAGCGAGGGCGGGCGCTTGTTTTTGGGCGCCGGACCTCCCGCTCGGTTGACGCGGGGGCGCCGCCCCGGCATAATAAGGCACTAGGAGGACTTAAAACGATGAGTGTCGCCCTGGCTCGAAAGGCTTTCTTTGCGCTTCTCGCGGCGGCGGCCGCCTCGCTGGGGATCGCAGACAACGCGCCGCTCGACGAGAACCTGGTCGCGCTGTTCGCGGATCTTCACGTCACGCCCGACCCGGCGGTGACGCACCAGCGCGAGGGGTTCGCTCAGCGGGTGCGCGAGGTTCTGGCCCTGAACCCGCGGCCGGCGAACGTGCTCTTCTATGGCGACCTGTCGCTCAACGTCGGCCAGACGAACGACTACCGGGTGCTGAAGGAGCTCGTGAAGCCGCTGGAGGAGGCCGGCGTCCGCTGGCACGCCTGCTTCGGCAACCATGACCGCCGCGCGGCTTTCTTCGCGGTCTTCCCCGAGCGCCGCGGCGAGACGCCGCCCGTGCCGAACAGGCTGGTCACCCTCGTGGCTACGCCGCACGCCGACTTCATCCTGCTGGACTCGAGCCGCGAAGGGCCTGTGAGCGGCGAGATCGACGACGCGCAGCGGGCCTGGCTCTCGCGGACGCTGGCGCGAGCCTCCAAGCCGGTGTTCGTCGGCGCGCACCACTCGATCAAGGAAACCGGCGTGACCAACGCCATGGCCGCCACCGCGCTCTGCAAGGCCTACATCTACGGCCACGACCACACGTGGAAGCAGCAGCGGGTGCAGGGCGTGGAGACGCTCTGCCTGCCGTCCACGGGCCACTGGGGCGACATCGGGTACGTGCTGGTGAAGCTCAGCGCGGACGAGGCGGTGTTCACGATCCGGCAGAGCGACTGCTACGCGCCACGCCCGGCCGCGAAGCCCGAGGACGTTAAGGCCGAGTGGCGGCAGCGCGTGCAGCGAAACGACGGCAGCCAGTGGCGCATACCTTTCAATAAATAACGCGGAACTGTCTAGCGCAATCGCCAGAGGTGTGGAGCAATGCTTGCCATAATCAATGCTCAAAGGGGATGACCGCGATGAAGAAACCGTTGCCTAGCCGAACAATTCTCGCCGCCGCGGCGCGGGCGTGGCTCATGATGGCGTGGCCGGTGTTTGCGACGGAGCTGGCAACGGTGTCGGCCAGCCGCGTGGAGCAGGCAGGGGCGCTCCCCGACGGCGTGACGGCTACTGCGGGTTTCGTGCTTTCAAACGAGCCCGGCGCGACGAACGCCAGCCTTAGCGTCGAGGTCGATCTTGAGAAGCTTCCGCAGGCGGGAACTCCGCTGGCTAGGCTCCAGCTCGTTGATCTGGCCAAGGTTCCGGTCAAGCGGCCTGGACAGAAGGCGGGCACGGCACGCGGCGTGCTCCACGTGTTCGAGCGGCTGACTGCGGCGCAGGAACCTGAGCTGGTCGGCAGCACGCCGGTCAAGCCGGCCGGGCTCGCCACGCCGTACACGATTGATGTTACCCGCGCCGTCAACGCCGCGTTGGCGCGTCCGGCGGGCCAACGCAAGGTGCGCTTCGAACTGCGCATGTCCGGGCTGCCGTGCTTCTACGAAGTCTACGCGCTGCCGGCCGCGACGGAGAAGTCGCTGGCGCTGGAGGTCGCCCCGCTGGCGGGCTGGACGCACGACTGGGCGCAGCGCGCCGAGCCGCTGCGCAGCGGCCCGCTGGTCTACCGCGAGGCCTGCATGCCGATGACTACCAACCGCGCCTCCGAGGTCACTCCGCCACTGCTGTATCCCGCCAGGCGGATTGTCGAGGTGCTACACAACGGCACGGGCGCGCGCCTGCTGGAGGGCCGGGACTGGGTGTTGCGGGACGGCAGGCTGGTGCTGCCGCCCGGCACGCGCGCGCCGGTTCAGGTGGAGCATGAGTTTTTCGTCAGGCAGCCCAAGCCCGGCGAAGTGGCCGCATCCGCTGCCAAACCGCAGCCTCAGAGTGTGGTGCTGGTGGAGGGCACGTGGTACCATGAGCGGCAGCTGGAGGTCACCTATGAGCCCGCCTCACGCGAGTGGACGGTACCCGCGCAGCGCGGGTCGCTGGACAGCCTGCCGCGACTGAAGCGGCGGTTGGCCGCCAAGGCGCCGGTGCGCGTGATCCTCTTCGGCGACAGCATCTCGTTCGGTGGCAACGCCTCGAAAGTCCAAGGCGGCTGGCCCTACCAGCCCTGCTTCGGCGAACTCGTGGCGTGGGAGCTGGAGCGCCGCACCGGCAGCAGGGTCACCTTCATGAACCATTCGCGCGGCGGCGCGGGCGCGGCCTACGGCGCGAGTCAGGCCGCGAGCCAAGTGGGCTGGTTCAAGCCGGACGTGGTGCTCGTCGGCTTCGGCATGAACGACCGCCGGCCCGAGCGTCAGAAAACGTTCCGCGCCGACATGGAGAAGATCATCGACACGATCCGCGCGACATCGCCGGAGACCGAGTTCGTGGTGGTCACGCCCATGCAGAACAACCCTAAGCAGCCGGACAAGGGCGAGGCGATCTGGAGCATCCGCGACGAGACGCTCAAGATTTCGCGGCCGGGACTGGCCTTCGCGGACGTGACGGTCGTGGAGCGGGAGTTGCTCAAGTACAAGAACTACCTCGACTTCTCGGGGAACGGCGCGAACCACCCCAACGACTTCATCCACCGGATCTACGCGCAGTGCATTCTGGAGGTGCTGCTGGGGGATGCGAAACAATGAGTCCTTTGGCTAACGGCCCGCACGGAGGCGGGCCCTCCAGCGCGAGGAATGTCCGGCATGATCGGGCCCGCATGGAGGGACGGCTTCCGTGTCGCCCTCGCCGCTCAGTCCGGCTGATTGTCGGCGGCGGCGTGATCGCCATCTGTGCGCTTCTCGCCGTCGCCCACGCGGCTGAGCCGGCGCTGCGCAATGACCGCTACGCGCTGAGTGTGCTGCCGGACGGTTCGGTGCTGGTGGAGGTCACGGGGCTGCCGCCGCAGACGCTCCAGCCAGCCTTCACCGTGATGGTCAGCGAGAAGGACCCCGGCTACCAGCGGAACGCCACGCACCCGAACTATCACGTCGCGCCGCGCGTGGCCGTGCGCTGGCAGAACGGCGAAGAACCTCTCGGCGACCTGCTCAAGTGGCTGACGACGGAGAATTATGGTTTGCATGTGACGGAGGACGCCACAGGGAGCCGGATCTGGTCGCGTCAGCCGGACCACCACGGCCGGGGCGGCTGGACGCTCAGCGGCCGCTACGCGCAGGGCACGATCAACCCCTTCGCGGCGGGCGTTCGGACGGATCTGCGCGCGAGCCGCGCGACGGTGACGGACGGCAAAATCGCGCTGGCGTTCGACGAGCAGCCCGGCTTCGCGCTGGCCGCGGAGGTCGCGCTGCCGCCCGGCGCGGGCGACCCGCAGGTGACGGCGCGGCTCGTGGCGCGGCTGAAAGCCTGCTACTCGGTGCTCTTCACCGGCATGCCCGCGTGGCGCGCGGACGTCGAGCGCCAGCTGCCGCAGGAGTGCTTGGCCCGTGGCGGCCTTCAGTGCGACTTCGTGATGGCCGAGTGCGACCTGCGGCTGCCGCGCGTACAGCTTTTGAGCAAGGAGGGCAGTCAGGCGCTCGTGCTGGAGCCGGACGCCGGCGACACCCCGCAGCCCGACGCGGCCAACTCGCGCTTCGGCCTGATGCTCCAGCGGAGCGGGGAGACGCTCAGGCCCGTGGCGCTCGCGCCGCTTCTGGGCGGAGCGGGCTCGCGGCTCAAGCCCGGCGAAGCGTGCGCGCTCGCCGTACGCTGCGTCTTCCGGCCAGGCGACTGGAAGGAGACCCACCGCCACATCGCCCGCGACATCTACCGCTTCCGCGACCAGCGCGACAACAGCGGGCCGGGCTCGCTCAACGGCACGCTGGAGCGGCTGATGGATTTCTTGAGCAACCGCAACGGCAGGAATTACGCCATGTGGTCCGACGAGCAGAAGTACTACGACTACTGGTCCGACCGTTCGGGCCTCTACAAGCCTTTCTCGCCGCTCTTCGGGCTGGGGCTCGCGCTGGTCACGGACGACGAGGCCTTCTACCGGAAGCGCGCGCTGCCCGCCGTCGAGTTCGCGCTCTCCCGCAGCTACAACGTGTTCGCGCCGTATGAGACGCTGGAGAACAAGCAGGCGGGCAGCGCCGCGCGCAAGCTGGGCAGCTCCTATCTCGCCTATCGGCAACTGGCCGAGCTGAACGGGATGTTCCGCAACCGGTCGTCTGCAATTAGGATTCAGGCGCAAGAGATACGTGTCGCCGGCGATCAGCCGGGCGACCTGCTGGCCCGGTTTGCGCTGACAGGCGACGCGCGCTGTCTCACCAACGCGCTGGTGGCGGCGGACGCCTCGCTCCGGCGACAGACGGGCAAGAGCGGACTCGCTCCCGCGCTGGGCGGCGACGCGGACGCCTTCATGGATCACTTAGATCTGTACGAGGCCACGGGCGAGAGGCGCTTCTTGGAGGCGGCGGTCGAAGGCGCGTACGGCGTCGCTCAGGGCCTGAACCTGTCGCCCTCCGTGCCCGATGTGAGCGTCGTGGTCGATAAAGGGGGCCAGGCACCGATTCACGCGCACAGCTTCGGGAGGCACAAGCTCTGGGGCTTTCCGCCGCCGCAGCCGGTGCCGGTGACCGAGCAGACCGTGCCCGCGTGGCGCGCGTCGCTGGTCGGCGTGCCGGGCATCGCCTACCGCGGCGAGTATTGGATGAACGCGCACGCGCAGCTGCTGCGCGTAGCGGCGCTGAGCGGCGACGACTTCCTGCGCGACCTCGCCCGCTGGGGCCTGGTGGGCCGCTTCGGCAACTACCCCGGCGACAACTGCTCGCAGCGCTCGCTGGTGGCCGAGCGGCCTGAAGGCGCGAACCGGCCGATCTGGGAATGCACGCACGCGACGATCAACCCGGGGCACGCGTGGGAGTTCGCGGGCGCGGTGCTGGACTTCCTGGTCACCGACGCCTTCGACCGCTCGGCGGGCGCGATCGACTTTCCGTCGCGCAGCATGCCGGGCAGCGCGTTCCGAACCAAGACATACGGCGACCGGCCTGGGCGGTTCTACGACGTACGCGGCGTGAACCTCTGGCTGCCGCGCGGCCTGCTGACGTGCTCCAACCCGCAATTCGACTATCTGGCGGCCTATTCCAGCAACAGCCTCTGTTTGGCGTTCTGGAACCAGTCGTTCGAGCGGCAAGCCGGGCGCGTG
This sequence comes from uncultured Lentisphaeraceae bacterium, assembly GCA_964386865.1. Classification (GTDB taxonomy): domain Bacteria; phylum Verrucomicrobiota; class Kiritimatiellia; order RFP12; family UBA1067; genus CAYLUN01. Next base: position 9,087 of record CAYLUN010000039.1, read on the forward strand.
ACGCTGAGTCCGGAGCTGGTCGAGACGGCGGGCGCGGGCGAGGCGCGCATGTGGCGCGACAACAAACCTGCGGAACCGGCCCGGCTGACCGACAACCGGTTCGCGTTCGAGGCTACGCCCAAAGGCATCGTCGCATTCGTCCTGCCCGGCGTGCGGGCGAAGCCGCGTTTGCAGGCCAAGATGGACGATCCCTCGGCGCTGAAACTCGGCGCGGCGAGTCGCGCCGAAGTCGACGCGCCGTTCGGCAAGGTGCATGCGCTGCTGATTACATTGGGGCGCGGCCTGACCACGGCCTTTGTCTACACCGATGCGCTGCCCGAGAATGTGGTCGAAGCCAGACTGCGGTTCCGCTTAGGCGCGGGGGAGTGGCAGGAGAGGAACGACGATGTTTTCCCGTACGAATTCTCGGTCGACGTGGATGAAGAGAATGGGGATTTCGAGTGCGAGTTCGAGATCAGGAACGCAAAGCGGGCGGTACAGCGTGCGGACGCGATCACGCTGCGGTTGAACGAAAGAGGTGCTGTGCGATGATGACCAGACTCTGGGAGACGCTTTGCGGCTCGCCCAACCCGCGAGCCGAAGCAGGAGCGACGGGCCTCGCCGGGAGGGACGGGTTCCACCCCGTCCGCCCGCCCGCACGAAGGCGGGCCCTCCCGCGCGAGCCGCCGCCGCGACCCACCTCGCGTGGAGGGACGGCCTCCGTGCCGTCCGTTCTTCTGGGCTTGCTTGTGCTGTTCGCTGCGTGGGGTGCCCGCGCTGCCGAGCCCGCGTTCACGATCTCGGACGAGTTCGTGCGCTACATCGAGTCGGCGACGAATCCCGAGGGGTTCGGCTTGGGCAAGGACGGCCGGTTCAAGCCCTACTCGACGCCGCTCGGCCGCCGCATCGGCTACAGTCAGCCGGTGTGGGACGAGGCGCTCTACGCCGAGGGCTGTACGCAGGCCGAGGCCGGGGCGCGGTTGCGTCTGGAGCTGCAACGCACGCTGGCCGACGTGCGCTCCTTCTTGGCTACGAACACGCCCGCCTATGCATTTGAAAAACTCAGCCCGGCGAGCCAGGAGATTCTGGTCGATCTGGCCAGTTCAGAGGGCGTACGCGGCCTGAAGCCGGAGACCGTGGCAGCTGTCGTCACGGCTGACTGGCAGCGGCTGCTGGACGGCATGCTCTACATCCGCATGTTTGGTGCGACGCTCGACAACCTCCGCAATCGGGCGTTCGCCAAGCGCTGGATCGCGTCGGGCCGGCTGGCAGAGGCCAAGCCTGCCGCACAATCGGGCGACGCGACGCCGCTCCCCGCTGCGGGTTTCATGGCGAATATGTCCTGTCGGATTAGTGCCACGCTGAACGATGCGGTCTGCGTCGTGCCGCTGCCGGGACACCATCAAGGGTGCGAATTCCGTCCGCGTTTCACGGTGTTCGTAGCCGATCAGGATCCGCAGCTGGCGCTGCGCTGGGGGGACTGGGGCGATCCAGCCGAGCGGCACCTGTACAACGTGCTGACGTGGTCGACGGGCGTCGTGGCGAAGGCGGAGGGCAAGCTCGCGAAGGGCAAGCACGTCGAGGACGGGTTCGATCCGACGAGCGACCAGTCGAAGGATGCCGGGCGAACAATGAACGCTTTTCGGGCCGCTCGCTCCGTGACGCTCGACCGTGCGCAGGCCCGCTATTCGTCAGACAAAATTACGTGGCTGTTTCCAGAGCAGGATGACTTCTCTCTCTTGGCAACGCTAGAGTTGCCCGCTGGTGCGTGCGAGCCGCTGTTGAGCTTCACGTTTACACCGAAGGCTGACAAGTGGTTTTCCGTGGCCTACACCGGCGCGCCGGAATGTGATCCCCAGACCGCCGACGAGATCTGGCAGCCCATGATTTGGCAAGAGAAGCGCTTTCCCAATCAGGCGTTCCTGACCGAGGCGGGGCGCTGCCCGCTGCCGGCGACGCTCGTGATGCGTGACGGGGTCACAATCGGGCTGATCGCCGATCCGTCGGAGTTGCCTTTCATGCCCATGCCGACCGTCGCCAACTCGCGCTTCGGCGTGGCGGTACGTAACGCGGAAGGGCGCGCGCAGTCGACGCTCTTCGCGCCGATTCTGGGCGGCTTGGGCTCGCAGATGAAAGCGGGGCAGGCGTTCACGTTCAAGCTGCGGCTGGTGGTTCGGCCGGAGCCGTTGCTCTGCGCGCACGAGGCGCTGGCACGCGGGCTGTACCAGTTTCGCGACTTCCGGCGCAACGACGGGCTGGGCTCGCTCAACCGGACGCTGGAGCGCGCCATCGACTATGCGCTGAGCAAGTGGGCGCGCTTCAACGGCGACCTGCGCGGCTGCACCTACGAGACCGACGTGCCGGGCGCGGTCAAGAACGTCTCGGCGCTGCACCCGCTCTCGCTGGCGGTGGTTACGGACGACGAGGCGATCTTCGAGCGGCAGGCGCGGCCGATCATGGAGTCGCTGATGTCGCGCGAGAAGTTCCTGTTCGTGACCGACCCCAGCATCAAGGGGCAGGGCGCGTCCGCGAGGTTGGAAGGCCCCTGCGCGCCGGTGAGCGAGCTGACGGCGCTCTACGCCTTTTCGGGCGGGCGCAGCCGCGTGTTTCTGCGCTCGGCGGAGGCGCTGTTCGGCAAGACGCGGACACTGAACCTCGACGCGGCGGTGCGCGGCGACATTTGGCAGAACGCGCTCGCGCTCTGCCGGGCCACGGGCGAGCGCGCGTGGCTTGAGAAGGCGCAGGCGGGCGCGGACGCCTACCTGCGTGACCGGGTCGACACGCCGCAGGCCGACTTCAAGGATCCGGCGTCGCGCGGCATGTTCTTCTGGACGAGTTACGCACCCAACTGGATCGAGCTGTACGAGCTGTACGCGCAGACCGGGGAGCGCCGCTATCTGGAGGCTTCGCGCGCCGGCGCGCGGCGGTTCTGCCAGTTCATCTGGCTGTGCCCGACGGTTCCCGAGGGCGACGTGCTGGTGAACGAGGGCGGGCTCGCGCCGTTCTACCGCAAGGGCGCGAGGTTCCCGCCGTTCAAGATTCCCGAAGAGCGCGTGCCCGCGTGGCGCGTTTCGGAGATCGGCCTCACGCCCGAATCCTCCGGCACCTGCAAGGGCCACCGCGCGGTGCTGCTGGCGACGCATGCGCCGTGGCTGCTGCGGCTCGCGCAGCAGACGGGCGACACGTTCTTGCACGACATCGCCCGCTCGGCGATCATCGGGCGCTACACCAGCTTCCCCGGCTACCACATGAACACCGCACGAACGACCGTGTACGAGAAGCCCGACTTCGCCGAACGGCCGACGGAAGAGCTGAACACGACGACCTCCCTGCACTACAACCACATCTGGCCGCACATCGCCCTGCTGCTGGATTACCTGGTGGCGGATGCCGCGTATCGGTCGAAGGGCGCCATCGAGTTTCCCGGGCAGTATGCCGAGGGCTACGCCTACCTGCAGAACCGCGTGTACGGCGACCGTCCGGGCGTCTTCTACGGCGATAAAGATGTCTGGCTGTGGATGCCGAAGGGCCTGGTCACGTTCGACAGTCCCGAAATCAACTACGTGGCCGCGAGGAGCGGCAACACGCTCTATCTCGCGCTGATGAACCAGTCGCCGGAGAAGGTCACAACCACGGTGCGGCTGGATGCGGCGCGCGTGAAAACGGAGACTGGCAAGCCGCTCGCGGTTCGCCTGTGGCGCGAAAACGAAGAGGTGGGCTCCGAAGGGATCGAGCCCTCACGGCTGGCGGTCGAGATCGCGCCGCAGGGCATCACCGCGCTCGCGATCAAGGGGCTGGCGTTCGCGCCTGCGTTCCAGACGAGGATGGACGGCGCGAGCCCCGCGTGGAAGAAGGACTCGGCGACGCTCGAACTCGGCGGCACGCACGCGCTGGTGCTCAACTTTGGGCCGGGGCTGAAGTCCGCCTACGTCTACCTGCAGGCCGACGGCACGCAGTTCAAGCGGGCGACCCTGTACTACCGCTCTGGAGGCGGCGCGTGGCGGCAGGCCGAGGACGCGCGTTTTCCGTTCGAGTTCACGGTTCCGCTGGGGCAGGGTGACACGCGCTTCGAGTTTCGCATCGAAGGGGAGATGGCTGCGGGCAAGATTGTGAAGTCGGAGGCGGCGGTTTTGGAGGAGTGAGCGCGCGGAAGGCACGGAGGCCGTCCCTCCGCGCGAGACTCGTCATGCCGGCTTCGCCTCGCGCTGGAGGGCGGGCGTCCTCGCGAGCCGCAGACGGGGTGGCGCCCGTCCCTCCCGGCGAGGTTGTTCGTGCCGGCTTCGCCTCGCGCGTAGAGGCGGCGAACGGGGTGGCGCCCGTGCAAGGCTGGCCGTGCCGGCTGAGGCCGCGCGAGAGGCCGCAACGAGAAACGGTGGGTGTACGAATGAAGAAGGTGGTCGCAAGTTTCTGCGTGCTGCTGGCAGCGGCGGTCGCGCAAGCGGCCGTTAGCTCCGACTTGGAGGCCGGGTTTGCGAGCCCGCCGCCGGAGGCGCGTCCGCTGGTGTGGTGGCATTGGATCAACGGCAACGTCACCAAGGCCGGGATCGAGGCCGACCTGGCTGACATGAAGCGCGTCGGCATCGCGGGTGTGCAGCTGTTCGACGCCAGCATGTATCTTCCGCCGGGGCCGGTGCGCTACGGCACCGACGCGTGGCATGAGCATGTGCAATTCGCCATACGCACGGCCGACAAGCTGGGCCTCGAACTGGATCTCATGAACGCGCCGGGCTGGTCGGGCAGCGGCGGGCCGTGGATCACACCGGAGCGTGCGATGAAACGCTACGTCTGGACGGAGACCGAGGTTGAGGGCGGGGGCGAGGTGAGCGTGACGCTGCCGCAGCCGACGGCAAAGCTCGGCTTCTACCGGGATGTGGCGGTGCTGGCGGTGCCGGGCGGCGCCCTAACGAACGCAGCCAACGGCGTAGTCTCGCTCAAGGCCGTCACGCCCGTGGCGCTGAACGTGAAGGCCGAGCCCGTAGCGACCAGTCAGATCTTGGTCCTGACGGCGCCGCTGAGCGCCGAGGGCCGTCTGCATCAGGAGCTGCCGCCCGGCCGTTGGACGCTGTTGCGCTTCGGCTTCACGGTCACCGGAAGCATGAACCATCCGGCACAACCGGAAGGGCACGGCTTGGAGTGCGACAAGCTGGAGGCCGGCGACGTGGCGTTCCAGTTCGAGCAGTCGCTGGGCCGCATCATACGCGAGGCAGGGCCGCTCGCGGGCAAAACGCTTCGCGGCGTGCTGTTCGACAGCTTCGAGGGCGGGTTTCAAAATTGGGCCGAGACGTGGCCGCAGCAGTTCAGGCAGCTCAAGGGATACGATCTGGTGCCGTGGCTTCCGGTGCTGACGGGTCGCGTGGTGGGTTCGCGCGAGGAGTCGGAGGCCTTCCTGCGCGACTTCAACAGCGCCATCGGAGAACGGATCGCGGCGAGCTATTTGGGCACGATGCAGAGGCTGGCCAACGGGCACGGGCTGCGCGTTTACGCCGAGGCGCAGGGCGGGCCGCTGGATCCCATGCTTTGCGCCCGGTATGTCGACGTGCCGATGAACGAGTTTTGGATGCCCTCGGCGACCGAGCGGCTGCCGCGCATCAAGCTGGTCGCTTCGGCCGCGAAGGCGCAGGGACGCCAAGTGGTGGGGGCTGAAGCGTTCACAGCCAAACCGGAGGACGACGGCATGCGGATCAGTCCCGCGCTGCTGAAGCGTCCGGGCGACGAGGCGTTCGCGGCGGGCATCAACCGGTTCATCCTGCACTACTACGTGCACCAGCCGTACGCCGATGTGGCTCCGGGGTTCACGCTTGGACGCTACGGTACGCACTTTGGGCGCCTGAACACCTGGTGGCCCTACGCCGGGGCCTGGGTCGACTACGTGTCGCGCTGCCAGTACCTGTTGCAGCAGGGGCAGACGGTGGCGGATGTCTGCTACTTGCTCAGCGAGGATTTCGGCTACGGCTTCCCGACGAATCTCGTTGCAACTCCTCCGGGTTACGACTACGACATCGTTTATCCGCGCCAGCTCGCAGCAATGGCCTGCCGCGACGGCGCGCTCGTGACACCGAGGGGCGCGACCTACCGGCTTCTGGCTCTGCCGGAGTGCGCGTGGGCGGCGGACGTCGGTACGCTGCGGAAGCTCGGCGAGCTGGTGCGCGCGGGGGCCGCGGTCACGGGCGTGCCGCCCACCGCTCCCTTTGGGCTTCGCGATTGCAAGGACGCCCAGGCGTTCAATCGTCTGGCAGAGGCGCTGTGGGGCGGTCTCGACGGCAAGGTGATGACTTCCAAGCCGCTCGGCAGCGGCAAGGTCTACCGCGGCTTGAGCCTAGCCGCCGTTCTGTGCCGCGAAGGCATCGCGCCCGATGTGACGTGGCCTCTTTCCGGTGGTGAGGCGCGCTTCCGCTACACCCACCGGCGGACGGACGGAGCCGACCTTTACTTCATCCTCAACGACTCCGAGCAACCCGCTGATACAACCTTCACGCTGCGGGCGACGGGGCGGCAGCCGGAGGTGTGGGACGCCGTCGCGGGGACACACGCGGACGCGCCTAGCTTCAAGGCTAGCGCGAGCGCGACCGAGGTTCCGCTGCAACTGGGCCCCTGGGGCTCGGCGTTCGTCGTGTTCAGGGACGGGCGTCGGGTGTCGGAAGTCGGGCGTCGGAGTGAAGGCGATAACGTCCCTGAAGTGAAGAAGGCGCTGGCGTTGTCTGGTCCGTGGGAGGTGAGCTTCGAGCCGAAGCGGGGCGGGCCAGGGAAAGCAGAGGTCGGCGAGCAGCGGGCAGAGGGCCGCAAGGATGGGGCCGTTATGTTCAAGATGCTGGCGGACTGGAGCACACACAGCGATCCGCGCATCCGCTATTATTCCGGCACGGCGACCTATCGCAAGACCTTCGCTCTTCCGGCCTCCGACCTCCGACCTCTGACCTCACTCGTCTTAGACCTCGGGCAGGTGTGCGACGTGGCGGAGGTCTTCGTCAACGGCCAGTCGGCCGGCGTGCTATGGACGCCGCCGTTCCGCATCGATCTCGCGCGCTGGGCGCGGTCTGGCGCGAATGAGCTGGAGATCCGGGTGGCAAACACGTGGGTGAACAGGCTGATCGGCGACGAGCGCGTGCCGGTGGAATACGCCTACAAGTCGGCGGGCAATAAGTTCACGCTCGGGGCGCTCGAAGCGCTGCCGGCGTGGCTGGGCAAGCCGGACGGCGCCAAGGCGAACAAGCGCCACACGTTCATGACCTGGAAGCACTACACGGCCGAGTCGCCGCTGCTGCCTGCGGGGCTCTTGGGGCCGGTCACGCTTCAGTGGTAGCGGCGGCCGGTTGCGCGAAACGTAAGAAATAGAGCGCGGAGCGGTCTGGCGCCGGTTGCTTTCATGAGGTAAAATGACCGCGGTCAATTCGAGGCAATCTCGAAGCCAAGTGAGGGACGTGACGAATGAGAGCGTTCAGGAGACTCGCGATTCTCTGTGCGGCCACGGGCCTGGGCACGAAGGCCGGCGCCGCCGATCTGGTCAAGGCGGACAACAGTCAGGCGTTGAATCTGGCGGCAAGCTGGACGAACAACGCGGCCCCCATATCCACCCATCGGCTGATCTGGAACAGCGTTGCGGCGACGCCGGCGAATTGTACGAACACGGTCGGGGGCTCGATCAACGCGCTCGGCCTGAAGGTCGTGGATCCCGCGGCCGACGTGTCGATCACGTCCGCAGGCGCCTTTGGGATTACGTTGAATGCGGCAGGGGTCGACCTGTCGGCGGCGAGCCGGGATCTGGCGCTCACCTTGCCCTCCACCGCCTCGCTGGTGCAGAACAAAGACGCGACGTGGGTCGTGCCGTCGGGCCGCACGCTGACGTTGAACAGCAAGGTTTACATCCAGAACTCCACGGGAACGAATCTTGTGACTTGGACGGGCGGAGGGGAGATCCGCCTGGCAGGCGGCAGTGGGTATCCCTTCAATGTGGCGAACAGCTTCAATGCGACGGGAACGCTGGTGCTGGCCAATGTCACGGTTTACGCGGGCAACCCGCTGACCCTGTGCGCGGGAACAAACAGTGTCGGCAGCGTGAGGCAGACCGGTGGCAGCACCTATCTCCAAGGGGTCGACACGCCAGGGTATGCGGTGGCCCTGGGCGACAGGAACGACTGCACGGGCCTTTACGACCTGTCGGGCGGTTTGCTATCGGTGGCGACGAACCTGTTCCTCGGCCCCGAGCGTCAGGTTACCGATGTCGTATCGCAATTGACGGTCAGGGACGCAGGCGTGGCCACGGTGCTGGGCGACATCTGGATGGGCGGGTACAAAGGCGTCAACGGCCGGGCGACGCTGACACTGAAGACCGGCGGAACGCTGAGCGTGCGGGCGATCAGGGTCGACGGCACGGTGGTGAACGCGACGACGCGGCTGGAGTTCGACGGCGGGGTGCTCAGCCCGACCGTCAGCACGGCGTCGTTCCTGTCGGGGCTGACGCAGGCCACACTCTCGGCCAACGGCGCGGTGATCGACACGGCGGGGCACGACATCTCCATCCGACAGGCGTTGGAGGATTCCGCCGGGCAGGCGGGGCGGCTGGTCAAACTGGGCGCGGGCACGCTGACGCTCACCAACGCCAACGCCTTCAGCGGCGCGGTTCTGGTGAGCAACGGCACGCTGCGCGTCGCCGCGAACGCGTCGGTAACCAGCACGAACTGGACGGTGGCGGCCGGGGCTACGCTTAGGCTCGACGCGGGCGTATCGCTCGCCGGCAAGGCTCTCACGGTCGATGCGGGCGGGGCTGCCGCTCCGGGCCTACTGGACGTGGCTGGCGATCTGACGCTGGGCGGCAGGCTGACGGTGGTCAACGCGGGCGACCGGCAGATGATCGCCCAGTGTACGGGATCGCTGTCCGGAAGCTTCACTGAGGCCGTGTTGCCCCGCAGTTGTGTGCTGCGCACGCTGGGCGGTAACGAGCTGTGGGTGATCAAGGTTACGGGCACAAACATCAGCGTCCAGTGATCGCGGATCCCGGAAAAAAATCGCAAGCCGTGGTTGACATTGCGGCGGCGGGATGATTAAATACCCGCGCTTTTTCGCCTGAGAAGGCCAGTGGGGGTATAGCTCAGTTGGTAGAGCGCTTGAATGGCATTCAAGAGGTCGGGGGTTCGACTCCCCCTACCTCCACCACTTACGAATCTCAAGAGCCGCGTGAACAGAGATGTTTGCGCGGCTTTTTTTGTCGCGAGGCGGCGGATCTGAGTCCCGTCTGCCCGATCCTTTCACGCGCCCTGCCTGGCCCGCGCCATTCCGCCGTGCCGTGTCTTGACGCAGATGGGCGATTCATTCATACTGAAACCGTATTGGCATCGGGGTAGCCAGAGGGGATAGGCCCAACCGAGGACGTATGAAGAAGCTGTTCGGCGTATTAGTTGTTGTTCTGTGTGCAGCCGGCATCTATTGGCGTGTACAGTCCGTACAGCAGGCGAAAGCGGCCGGCGCGGCCTCCGGCAAGCGAGTTTCGGATGTGGCGGTCCTCACGGCCGTAGCGGAGCGGCGCACGATGCCTGTCGAACTCCGCACCTTTGGAACCGTGCAAGCCCGTTCGGCCGTCACGGTGAAAGCGCAAGTGGGCGGGCTCCTCTCCGAGGTTCTTTTCACAGAAGGCCAGGACATCAGCAAGTGCGACCTGCTGGCCCGCATCGACGCGCGGCCGTTTGAAGTCGCGCTCCACCGGGCCGAGGCTGCGCTCGCGAGCGCCCAGGCCCAGCGGGTGAACGCGGAGCGCACGCTCCGCCGGCTCAGCGAGCTCTTCGCCAAAGGCTTCGCTTCGGAAACCGACCGCGACCAGGCCGCCACGACGGTGTCCGTGCAGCAGGCAGCCGAGCGCGCGGAGGAAGCCGCCATCGAGAGCGCCCGCATTCAGCTCGGCTACTGCACGATCCGCGCGCCGATCTCGGGGCGGGCCGGGCGCCGGCTCGCGGATCCAGGCAATCTGGTCGTCGAGAATGTGACGTCGCTGGTCACGATCAACGAGATCCGCCCGGTTCATGTGGGCTTCGGCGTGCCCCAGCAGGACATGGCTCGCCTGCGCGACTCGGCGCAGGCGACGAACCTGGAAGTGGTGGTTTCGCTGCCTGAGAGTGAGTCTGTGACGGAGATTGGGCGGCTTGTGTTTTTCGACAACGCGGTTGACCGGGCGACCGGTACGGTTTTGTTGAAAGGCGAGTTCGAAAACGCCGACGGCAGGCTCTGGCCCGGCCAGTTCGTCAACGTGCAGCTGTGCGTGGCCGTCGAGACGAACGTCGTCGTCGTCCCCTTCAAGGCCGTCCAGAACGGGCAAAAGGGAACCTATGTCTATACGGTGCAGGCGGACAGCACGGTCGCTGCGCGATACGTGGACGTCGCGCGGAACGCGGATGACGTCAGCGTGATTGCTAAGGGCTTGCAGGGCGGCGAGACGGTGGTGACCGATGGCCAGCAGCGCTTGGGTGCGGGCGCCAAGGTTCTGGTTTCCGGTAAGGCCCCCGGGCCGGTCGCGGAGCGGGCCGCCCCATGAACCTGTCCGAGACTTTCATCCGGCGGCCGGTGATGACGACGCTCGTGATGCTGAGCATCCTGCTCTTCGGCCTTCTCGCCTACCGCAAGCTGCCCGTCAGCGACTTGCCGAACGTGGACTACCCCACGATCCAGGTCACGGCCAATCTGCCGGGCTCGAATCCCGACACCATGGCGTCGTCGGTGGCGACCGTGCTCGAAAAGCAGTTCTCAACGATCGCGGGCATCGACACGATGACCTCCGTCAACACGCTGGGCCGCACGCAGATCACGCTGCAGTTCGTGCTGACCCGGAACATTGACGCCGCGGCCCAGGACGTTCAGGCGGCGATCGCGCGGTCGCAGCGGCAGCTCCCGATCAACATGCCCGCGCCGCCCTCATACCAGAAGGTCAATCCCGCCGACACGCCTTTTCTCTACATGGTTCTCACCAGCGCCACCCAGCCGCTTTCCGCGCTGGACGAGTTCGGCCAGATCTTGATCGGGCAGCGCATCTCCACGGTGGACGGCGTCGCGCAGGTGCTGGTGTTCGGCAGCCAGAAGTATGCGGTGCGCATTCAGGTCGATCCGCGCAAGCTGTTCGCGCACGGCCTGGCCTTGAACGATGTGGCCTCCGCCGTCGTGAACGGCAACGTCAACCTGCCGACCGGCATTCTTTACGGCCCGTCGCGCACCTTCACCGTGCAGGCCAACGGCCAGCTCACCTCGGGCGCCCAGTACGACGAGCTAATCGTCGCACGCAACGGGAACGTGCCGATCCGGCTGAAAGAGGTGGGGCGCGCGCTCGACAGCGTCGAGAACGACAAGATCGCGGCCTGGTACGTGAACGCCGACACGAGCCAGCGCGCGATCGTGCTGGCGGTGCAGCGCCAGCCCGGCGTGAACACGGTGCAGGTTGCCAAGGACGTGAAGGCGATCCTGCCCCAGCTTCAGGCGCAGCTGCCGCCCTCGGTCCAGCTCAAGGTCCTGTACGACCGCAGCCTCCCCATTCAGCGCTCGGCTGACGACGCCCAGTTCACGCTGCTGCTGACGCTCGGGCTTGTGGTCCTGGTGATCTTCGTGTTTCTGCGCTCGTTCACGGCGACGGTCATCCCCTCGCTGGCGCTACCGATGTCGGTCATCGGGACGTTCGCGGCCATGCACCTGCTGAACTACAGCCTGGACAACCTGTCGCTGATGGCGCTCACGCTCGCGATCGGCTTCGTGGTGGACGACGCCATCGTGATGCTTGAAAACATCGTGCGCCACGTGGAGATGGGCAAGCCGAGGCTCCAGGCGGCCCTCGAGGGCGCGAAGGAGGTCGGCTTCACGATCGTCTCCATGACGCTCTCGCTGGCGGCCGTTTTCATCCCGGTGCTGTTCATGGGCGGCTTGGTGGGGCGCATCTTCCGCGAGTTCGCGGTGACCATCGGCGTGGCGGTGATCATCTCCGGTGTGATCTCGCTGACGCTCACGCCCATGCTGTGCGCCCGCTTCCTGCGCGGCCACGGCGAGGTTCGGCACGGCCGCCTCTATGCGGTCACGGAGCGCGGCTTTCAGGGGCTGCTGTCCTTCTATGACCACACGCTGAGCTGGGCGCTGCGCCATCGCCGCCTCGTGATGATCTTCTCCGCCGTCATCCTGGTGCTGACCGTCAGGCTCGCTCAGCTGGTCGGCAAGGGATTCCTGCCGGCCGAAGACCAAGACCAGATCGTGGTCACTACCGAGCCGCCCGAGGGCACGGCGCCGGCGGCCATGCAGAAGCTGCAGCAGGTTCTGGCCGATATCGTGCGCGGCGACCCCGATGTCTGCGACGCGATGTCGACGACCAGCACCAGCAGCGGCAACCCGAACAACGGGCGCATGCTGATACACCTCAAGCCGCGTGCGGAGCGCGCCGCCACGGCCGACCAGATCGTTCAGCGGCTGAGGCCCAAGTTCGCGGCCGTGCCCGGCATCCGCGCCTTTCCGCAGGTTCCCCAGACGCTCCAGATCGGCGGGCGCATGAGCAAGAGCCAGTATCAGTATTCGCTGCAGGGGCCCGACATCGGCGAGCTGTACCGCGTGGCCGACCTCCTGCTCGACCACATGCAGAAGCTGCCGGGCTTCGTCGACGTCACCAGCGACATGCAGCTTAAGAACCCGCAGCTCAACGTTCTGATCGACCGCGACCGCGCCTCCTCCCTTGGCGTCTCCGCCGCCGCCGTGGAAAACACGCTGCTCTATGCGTATTCGGCGAGCCAGATATCGACCATTTTCACGCCGAACAACCAGCACGTCGTGCTGATGGAGCTCCTGCCGGAGTACCAGCGCAATCCGGCGGCGCTGTCTTTGCTCTACGTGGGTTCCGATACCGGTTCGCTGGTCCCCGTTACGGCCGTGGCGAAGCTGAGCGAGGGGTACGGGCCGCTGAGCATCAACCACTGCGGCCAGCTTCCGTCGGTCACGCTGTCGTTTAACCTCAAGCCCGGCACCTCGCTCGGCGAGGCGCTGGCCGGTGTCGAGGCGGCGGCGAAGGATCTGATCCCGCCCACGGTCACAACCAGCTTCCAGGGCGCGGCCCAGGCCTTTCAGTCGTCGCTGAAGGGCATGGGCGTGCTGCTCGTGCTGGCGATCGTCGTGATCTACATCGTGCTGGGCATCCTCTATGAGAGCTTCTTCCACCCGCTGACGATCCTCTCGTCGCTTCCGTTCGCGGGGTTTGGCGCGCTGCTCGCGCTGCTGCTGTTCGATGCGGAGCTGTCGCTGTACGCCTTTGTGGGCATCATCATGCTGGTCGGGCTGGTCAAGAAGAACGGAATCATGATGATCGACTTCGCGCTCGACGCCCAGAAGCGGGAGAACCTCAGCTCCGAGGAGGCCATTCACCGCGCCTGCCTGATCCGCTTCCGCCCGATCATGATGACCACGGCTGCGGCGCTGATGGGCGGGCTGCCGATCGCGTTGGGGTACGGCGCGGGCGGGGCCACGCGACAGCCGCTCGGGCTGGCGGTGGTCGGCGGCTTGTTGTTTTCGCAGACACTGACCCTCTATGTGACGCCGGTCTTCTTCCTGTACATGGAGAAGGCGCGCCGCCACGTGAGCGCGGGACGCGTGTGATTGAGGGGCGGACGGGCGGGTTTGATTGTGCCAAAAGGAGTCAGGGCGTGATGAGCCAGGATCTGTGCAGCGTGTCGGGTGTCGCGGTCGCGTTCACACTCGTTCTTACAGCAGTTGCGTGTGCCGGTGACATCGGCTTTGCGAAAGACGTGAAGGTCGGCGGCGACTTGGCCGAGCGGCTGGCGCTGACCGAGAAGCGGCTGGCGGCGTCGCCTTACACCGTGGAGTTCACGGTCGAGGACGTGGCGCGGGTGCCGGGCAAGGAGCGCCGCTTCGAGGAGTACGAGGGCGACGTTTCCGGTCGCGTCCTCGGCGCGTGGAGCTATCTGGCCCGCACCGTGGGCACGCGCCCCGGCAAGCTGGCGGCGCTCGCGGAAGAGATCCTCAAGTATCAGAAGACGGAAGGCTACTTCGGCGTCGACCAGCGGCCGCTGGGCTGGGACAAGTGGGGCCGGCAGAACTTCGGCCACGGGCGGCTGCTCATCGGCCTCGTCGAGTATTACCGGCTCAGCGGCGACAAGCGGTATCTGGAGTCGGCCCGGCGCTTGGGCGACTTTTTCGTGGCCACGATCCCGCAGTGGACGACGGCGTGGCCGGAGAACCCGTACGTCACGACGAAGGTGGCCCGGCCGGCCGACGGCATCACGCGCGAGCGCTTCATCCACACGCACCAGACCAGCGTGATGGAGGCGCTGGTGATGCTGTCCGAGGCCTGCGGCGACAAGACGTACCTCGCGGCTGCGCGCGCGCTGCTGCCGCTCGTCCCGGAGTTCGGGCGGTGGCATTCGCACTCCTACTGCAGCACGCTGGCGGGCCTGGTGATGCTGGCCCGCGCCACGGGCGACGACGCGCCGCTGAAGCGCGTCTGCCGCCTGTACTGGGAGGGCATCATGCGCCACGGCTGGCGCACGGACGGCTCGGTGCCCGAGTACTATCCGATCGACGCCCGCACGGAGGGCTGCTCGCTGACCGACTGGCTGCGGCTCAACATCCAGCTCTGGCGCAGTACGCGCGACACGCGCTATCTGGACGAGGCGGAGCGCACCTGGCTGAACGGGCTCAATTACCACCAGACGACCGAAGGCGCGTTCGGGCACGCCTGCTTCACGGCGACCGGCTACTCGGGCAACGCCGCGCAGGCGTGGTGGTGCTGCCTGATGCACGGGCTCGTCGCGCACACCGAGGTCGCGAACTACGCCGTCGTCGCCGACGCGGATCGCCTGTACGTCAACTTCCTGACGCCGCTCTCGGGTGCGGTGGCCGTCGCGGGCGGCCAGGTTCGGTTCGAGCTTCAGACCGGCTACCCGTCGACCGGCGAGGCGCGGCTGACGCTGCAGGCCGACCAGGAGCGTACGTTCGACGTGTCGGTCCGCACTCCGCGCTGGGCGCTGAATCCGGCTGTCACCGTCAACGGCGAGCCGCAGGCGGCCGCGGCTCGTGACGGCGCGGTCACGCTGAGGCGCGCGTGGCGCTCGGGCGACGTGGTGGGGGTGACCTTCCCCGTCGGCCTGCGCCTGGAGGACGGCAGGGGCAACGACCTGCTGACGCTCAGCTCGTTCGGGAAGGAGCCGGTTGCGGGGTATCTCTTCCATGGCCCGCTGCTGCTGGGGGCGGACACGCAGCGCAACTTGGCGCTGCCCGATACGCTGCGGCTGACACTCGCGAACATGCAGCACAACTACCGGCTGCCCGATGCGCCGGGGCTGTTCACGGTCAAAGGGGCGCACTACCGTCTGCCCTCCGAAACGGATGGCCAGGCGGGCGAGGCGGTGCTCGTGCCGATCTCCGAGTTCACCGGCTACGGCGAGTGGGCCGCCGAACTCAGCGGGTTCGAGCGCAACGGCGAGAAGCCGACGACGCGCCCCGAAGTCCGCACCTGCCAGGCCCTGCGCATCACCCCGAAGTAGGGGCGCTTTCAGTGCAAGGGCGCAAGGGCGCTGGCAGCGTGCGGCAAGGCCCCTTTCCCGCAAGCGGAGTCTCGGCTCGTCATGGGGGCTGCGAGGCGCTCCGCAAACTAACCGTGCGCGCGCCCTCAAATGGGCTTGGCTCAAGCCGAGCAGGATGCTAACATAAATATTAAGTTGAGTATGGGCGTGGGGAATGACGCTCACGTTCGCCGGCAAAAGAGTCATGATGCGCTTTCGTCGGCGGCGTAACAAACGAAGCATCATGGAAGGAACACGTTAAATGAGAGTGACGTTGCTCAGTCTGCTGGTGACGATCGGCCTGTGTGCGGGGTGCACGACAAGTCAAATTCATCGCTCAGTCGCATCTAATCCTCTGCCCAAGATGGATGCGTTTGCCCGCGCGAACGATTACAATGTTCAGCAGTCGGACACGAACTACTTGCGTGTGCGAAAGAACGTCAACTGGGGTATGATGCTCCTGCTGAGGCGAGACCGGTTTGTCGGCGAGTACAATTACGGGAATGGCAGCCTGGACGCCACGTGCTGGCTCGAGATGAGAGGCCTGTGGGGGCTTATGCCATTTGCGACCACGCTGGAGCTGAAGCCTCAGTTCACGGGATGGGCTGTAACGCCTTTTCCTCGTGAATGCGCGAATGACATGCTCAGGGCTGGCGGAATGTCTCCCGAATGGCAGTAGCCGGCGAGCGGGCCAGCCACGCACGGCGGCAACGCCGCTGTGCGTGGCTGAAGCCGCTGGAGCAGAGCGGGCCGTTCCTGGCTGGGCGAGTTTCGCTCGGAGCCAAAGGGACGTGCGCCCGACACGCGCCCTTTAGAGAATGACCCTTTGACAACGCCGGCGGAATGTGAAAAACTCCGGCCAAGAAGGTGGGTGGACTGCAGGCCGTTCGGCTGTTCGGGAGGGGTCACAATCCGAAGAGACGGTCAGCCTGAACAGCTGGCCGCCTTTCAAGACTCAACCCATCATCACGTTTAAGGGAATACGACATGAAACAGTTCACGCTCTCTCTTCTCTCTCTGGTATCGGTTGTTGGAGCCGCCTGCGCGCAGGAGGCGGTGTCGCTCTTCGATGGCAAGACGCTTGCGGGCTGGAAGGTCGTCACCTGCGAGGCGGAGGTGGTCGACGGCGCTATCCTGCTCAAGGCGGGCAACGGCTTCCTTCAGGCCGAGAAGGACTACGCCGACTTCATTTTCGAGTGCGACTGGAAGGCGCTCAACACGAACATGTGGGACTCCGGGGTCTATTTCCGCGCCGGCGATCCCGAGGGAAAGTTCCCGTGGCCCAAGCAGCATCAGGTGAACATGCGCAAAGGCCAGGAGGGCACGATCGGCGGCGTCGACAAGGCCAAGGCCGCCAGCCTGTACAAGCCGGGCGCGTGGAACCACTACAAGCTCACGGTCAAAGGCAAGACCGCCGAGCTTGAGTTCAACGGCGAGAAGGCGTGGGCGCGCGACGGGATCGAGCCGGCAAAGGGCCACCTCTGCCTGCAGGCCGAGGTCGCCGGCGGCGGACAATTCCTCTTCAAGGGCATCACGATCGTCGATCTCGGCCCGAAGGAGTGATGGCCGGGGGATGCGCCGAGCGCGTGTTGTGAGGCTGGCCGTTGCGGCTCCCGTTGCGATGGAGGGCCAGCGTCCCCCGAGCCGCCGGACGCGCAGACGCGCGTCCCTCCCGTGCGAGACTTGTGCGTGTCGGTGGTGCTCGCGCGCTGGATGGCCCGCTTCCGTGCGAGCCGTGGACTCTGGGCCGGCTGAAGCCGGTACAACATGCCGGCTTCAGCCAGCCCCGACCAGGTAGTCCAAGACGTCGCCCATCAGGGCGTTCATGGCCGCGTACGCGTGCGGCGGCGTGGAGCGGATGACAGTCTCGGGCTGAACGTACGGCCCCGGCACGAGTTCGTGGCGGCAGCGTTCGATGAGCGCGTCCGCGCTGGCCGGCGTAGTCTCCACATGGAACTGCAGGCCGATCGCCAAAGGGCCTGCAACGGCAATATGTTGCGGTTAGCGCCGTTCATTAGCCAAGGAGGTTGATATGGATGTAAGGGGAGCGCACGTGAATGGCGGAGCTCTTGCGGCGGCCTGCTTGCTTGTAGCGGTTGCCCAAGGGGCTGAGCGGCTGCCGAACATCGTGGTGATTCTGGCGGACGACTACGGGTATGGCAGCTGCGGGTGTTATGGCGCGGACGGCAAGCTCGTCCAGACGCCGAACATCGACCGGCTCGCCCGCGAGGGCCGCCGGTTCACCGACGCGAACACGACCTCGTCCGTCTGCTCGCCGACGCGCTATTCGCTGGTCACCGGCCGCTACTGCTGGCGCACCTCGCTCACGCATGAGGTGCTGGGAACCTTCTCGCCGCTGCACATCGAGACCAACCGGCTCACCGTGGCGTCTCTGCTGAAGGGGCGCGGCTACAGCACCGCGGCTGTGGGCAAGTGGCACCTCGGCTACGGCGCGGCGGACGAGTCGCCCACGTGGCGCACGGACTACACGGCCGAGCTGTCTCCCGGCCCGTTCGACATCGGCTTCGACTACCACTTCGGCGTGCCGAGCAACCACGGCGACCTCACGGGCGTTTTCGTCGAGAACCGCTTCGTCTACGGCCTGCGCTCGGGCAAGATCCCCGACGCCATGAAGGCCGGCCCCGTTCCCGACGCCGACAATTTCAAGGAGACCTACGGGCCCGAGGACACCGAGAACGGCAAAGCCACCATCCTCGCGCTCGACGCACCGCGCCGCAAAAACGAGCGCGTCATGCCCACGCTGACCGACCGCGCGGTCCGCTGGCTGGAGCGGCAGCCCAAGGACAAGCCGTTTTTCCTCTACTTTACGCCGGTCGCGGTTCACAACCCGATTACGCCCGACAAGGATCTGGCGGGCAAAAGCACGGCGGGCGTCTACGGCGATTGGATCCACGAGCTGGACCGTAGCGTCGGCGGCATCTTGGAGGCGCTGGACCGGATGGGCGTGGCGCAGGATACGCTCGTGCTCTTCACCAGCGACAACGGCGGCGTCTTCAAGCCGGAGCGCGAAGACACCCCGCAGACGCTCGCCTACAAGGCCGGGCTCAAGGTCAACGGCGCGCTCAAAGGCGGCAAGCACACGGTCTGGGAGGGCGGCTTCAAGGTGCCTTTCCTCGTGCGCTGGCCCGGCAAGGCCAAGGCGGGGTCGGTATGTACCCAGATGATCAGCGTGGCGGATATCCTCGCGACCACGGCCGCGATCGTGGGCGAGCCGCTGCCCGCGCCCGCCAGGGGCGCCGAGGACAGCGTCAGCTTCCTGCCCGCGGTGCTCGGCGACCCGGACACGCCGCTCCGCGACCACCTGATCGTCCACAGCGCCGACGGCAATTTCGCGATCCGCAAGGGGCCGTGGAAGTGGATCGAGGGCGAGCCGGTTGACGAGGTCAAGCCCGGCGCGCGCAAGATGCGGGCCGACGAGTACAAGGCGCAGCTTTACAACACGCAGGCCGATCCCGCCGAGACGACCGACGTGAGCGCGGCCAACCCGGAGATTGTGAAGGAGCTTCGCGGCCTGCTGAACCGCTACCGCGACGGCGGCTACAGCCGCGCGCTGCCGCCCGCCGACGCGAAGCCCAGGCGCACGGTCGCCACGCTGCCGCCGCTCGCGGGCGAGCGCGTGCTGAGCGAGCCGCTCCAGCAGGTGCCCGCCAAGCCGTGGGCCACGTCGCGCGGCCAGTGGGCCGCGCGCGACGGCGGCGTGTGGGGCGTGCAGAAGGGGCCGCAGGACCAGGGCGCGTCCCTGAGCGTGCCGGCCGCGTTCGCGGACGGCGTGATCGATTACGAGCTCTGCTTCAACGGGGCGGACAGGCACTCGCTGCGCGTCGAGTGGGGGAGCGGCTCCAGCAAGGGCAGCTTCCGCATCGTGGTGTCGCGCAGCCAGATCGAGATCACCAAGAACCCGTCGGCCGGCGAGGCCAAGGAGGCGACCGAGCACGTGGCGCGGAAAGCGGTCACGTTGGCGAAGAATATCTGGTACCCGGTGCGCGTGTCGCTGAAGGGCAACGAGGCGACCGTGCAGGTGAACGACGTGGTCGTGAAGGGCTCGCACAAGGTGATCGGGCAGCCGAAGCAGGCGCTCACGTTCCTCGTGTTCGGCGAGTCGGCCGGACTCCGCAACGTGAAGGTCGAGAAGTGAGGGATAACCTAGGAGAACCGCGCGCATGGTTGAGTTATTGGTTGCAGCCGCTATTTCGGGCCTGGCCTCCGTCTCCGACCTCGAGCTCCTCGGCCCCGACTATCCGCGCGTCTTCTTCTTCCGCTCGGCCGAAGCTATGCCGTATCGAAAGGGCATGACGTACGAGCGCTGGGAGGGGGAGTACGGCCGGCTGATGGGCATCATGGGCAAGTGTCTGGATGAGGAGGTCGTGGGGCGCGAGACGCTCAACCCCGAGTGGTTCTCGCGGTTCAAGCGCGACAATCCGAAGCAGGCGGTGCTGCTGCACTTCAACGGCAACGCGCGCGATCCGCGGTACGCGACGGGGCGCTACTTTCCGGGCCACTGGACGTACCGGGCGGCTACGCTGATCGTGGCCGACGTTTCGGCTGAGGCGGGGGAGTCCGTGATCCGCGTCGCCGACGCGGCCGACTTCCGCACGGAAACCGGCCGCTACCGCACCTCGAGCGACGACCTTGCGCTCTTCGGCGTGACGGCCGACGGCAAGCACGATTGGGCGCGCTGTGAGCAGGTGCAGGTCGTTTCGGCTGACGCGAAGGCGAACACGGTTCGCGTGCGGCGCGGCTGCTACGGCACGCGCCCGCTGGCGTTTCAGGCGGGGCAGGCGCGAGCCGCCGCGCATCAGGTGGAAGGCCCGTGGGGCAAGACCAACCACCTCATGTGGTACTATAACTTCACGGCGCACGGCCCCCGGGACGACGAGGGCAAGACGTGTGCGGACCGGCTGGTGGACGAGCTGGGCGGGTGGTTCGGCGCGGGCGGCAAGCTGGCCGCGTTCGACGGGCTCGAGTTCGACGTCATGTTCAACGAAACGCGCGGCGACACGGACGGCGACGGCGCGGTCGACGACGGCGTGGTCGACGGCGTCAACCAGTTCGGCATCGGCATGGTCGAGTTCGCGCGCAAGCTGCGCGAGCGGCTGGGGCCGAACCGCATCATCCAGGGCGATGGCGCGCTGGGGCCGGGCGGCGTCCGCTCGCAGCGCGCGTTCGGCTTCCTGAACGGCATCGAGAGCGAGGGGTGGCCCAATCTCGACGACTGGGCGTTCGACGACTGGTCCGGCGGGCTGAACCGCCACGCCTTCTGGCAGGCGAACGCGTTTAAGCCCGCCTTCAGCTACATCAACCACAAGTGGGTCGTGCCCGTCGAGGGCCAGCCGGGCGAGCACCGGGACGCGGAGGTGCCCTTCGCGCGTCACCGCCTCGCCTTCGCGGCCGCGCAGTTCACCGACGCGGTGATCACCTATGCGACCCAGCCGCCGCACGAGGCCAAGGGACGCATCGGCATCTGGGACGAGTTCGTCTGCGGAACCGAGAACCGGCTGGGCTGGCTGGGCCGGCCGCTCGGGCCGCCCGTGCGGCTGGCGGCCGCCGCGCCTGACCGGCTCGGCCCGCCGTCGGGCGCCGCGCTGGCCGCGCGGATCAGCGGCGCGGTCACCGCGCGTGCGACCGAAGCCGGCGTCGTGGTCGCAGCGTCCGACCCTTTCGCCAAGGAGCTGGTCTTCACGCTGCGCGACGTGCCGGCGTCGGGCGGCGATCTCACGGTCTTCGCCACGCTGCAAGGCGCGCCGCGCAAGGGCTACCCCGACAGCCTGGCGCGCTACGCGGAGGCCGAGGTCGCGGGCGGCGCGGTGCCGCTTCTGGAGCGCAAGCCGCTGATGACCGGCATGGCGCTGCGCGGGCGGGCGGAGTCGGCGATCAGCGAAGACTCGGGGGCGCGCGTGACCTTCCAGCCCGGCGTCCGGATCAACGACGCGCTGCTGCCTGCGTATGCGGTCCATCCGCCGTTCAAAGCGGTGAAGGGCTCTGTCCACTGGTGCCGCGACGTCGAGGTGCCGCCGGGCGCCGAACTGCGCTTCAGCCTCGGCATGTCCGACAAAGCCCCGGCGCGCTCGGACGGCGTGTGGTACAGCGTGTATGTGGCTGAGCTGGTGGGGCGTGCGGCGGGCGCGCGCGCGAAGGTCTTCGAGGAGCCGACGAACGCGCACGCGTGGCTGCCGCGCGCGGTTCCGCTGGACGCGTGGGCGGGCAAGCGTGTGAGGCTCACGTTTGTGGCGGACTGCGGCCCGGCCAACAACGCGACCACCGATCAGGGCTACTGGGGCGACGTGAAGCTGGCTCGCGCGGGCGTGCCGGAAGCGGAGGTTACGCCGCCGGTGTCGCTCATGACGTGGGTGAACGGCACACCCTTCGGCGCCTCGTTCTACTTCAGGGGCGTCCGCTCGAAGCAGGTTGACCTCGCGTTCCGCGTCGAAGGCGCCGAGCCGGTCACGCTCCGTTCGCTCACCGCACATGCGGCCCCGGACGCGCAGAGCCGCCTTTTCGAGCACGGGCTCGTGCTCGCCAATCCCGGCCTCGCGCCGGTCACGTTCGACCTCGCGAAGCTCGCGCCGGGCCGCGCCTTCCGCCGCCTCCGCGCGACGCCGCAGCAGGACACGCAGGCCAACAACGGCCAGCCCGTCGGCGCGACGGTCACCCTCGGCCCGCTGGAGGGCCTGTTCCTTCGGGAGCAGGGCGCGTTCTAAAGAGGGAAATCGGGGTTGACAGCAAGCGGCCTACGCTCGCATAATCGAAACACAAACGAGAAATTCGTTCGCAGGTCGATTGGCGAACGCGAAAGGCAAACATGAAAGTCCGTTTCACCCGCTGTCTGTTGGTCGGCCTCATCGCGACGGCCGCATGTCTGAACGTCTCTGCCGCGACGCGGATCTGCTCCGTTTACCTTGAAAGCTATTCGGCCCTGCAAAAGCAGCTTTTCCTCGGGGCGGAGGTGTTTCAGGCGCCCCAACTCGGCGCCCTGCCGATGATGATTACCGCGGGTTTGCCCGGCGCCGCGCAGATGGATAACGGTCAGCCGGTCGCGCTGCACGTGCTTGACTGCGGCGACGGGGAGACCGGATTGGTCGTGGAAGTCACCCCTTCGGGTACGGCGGAGGCGTATCTGCAAGCGATCATCGGGGCCGAGGCCAAGCTTCCCGCTCCGGCCGACGGCGTCTACACGCTGGAGAACGGGACGGGCGCGAAGATCGTCGGCGGCCGCCTGCTGCTCGCGCCCAGGGTCGGCAAGACCCCGGTCAGCTTGGGCAAGGATGTGGAGAAGCTGCCTTCCATGCCGGCCGTTCCCGGCGTAATCCGGGTTTCAGTTTCGCCGTCGGCCCTCAAGCCGCTGATGCAGAAGCTCAAGCTCGCGATGGCGGCGGCGCCCGCCACGGGCGCGGCCAACGCTGAGCAAGGGCGGCGCTCGGTGGAGTCGATGCTGGATTTCTACGGCCTGATGCTCGCACAGATCGACGCGATGCACATGGGAATCAACATCCAGGCCGAAGGCCTCTTCATCCGCTCGCGGCTGGCCCCCAAGCCGGGCTCTGACCTGGCAAGCCTGGTGGCCTCAGGGAAGCCCCTGTCGGCGGCCCAGCTCGCCTTCATCGAGAAGGACTCGCTTTTCGGCTATGCGTCGGGGGGGTACACGCTGCCCGAGACGCTGAAGCGTCAGTGCCTCGACCTCTATGCGAAGATGGTCGCGCTTTCGCCGCTGTACGGCGCGTCTCAGACCAACGAGCTGGTCGCGGTGATGAACCAGTCGATGCGCGTCCTCGGCTCCCCGATGGCGTTCACGGGTAATCTGCCGACCAACAGCCAGACGTTTCTGATGCAGGGGGCGATGGGCGTGCCCAATCCCGTTGCGTATCTGAACGATCAGCTCGCGATGATGAGGTCTCCCGCCTTTCAGAAGCTGATGAGCCAGTCCGGCATGGAGATCCCTGAGCCCACCACGCGCACCTGCAAGGGCCTGAAGGTGTATACGTGGAAAAACATGTTTGACGAGAAAGCGCTGGCGAAGGTTCTGCGCGCCTCGCTGCCCTCCAATACGCCGCCCGAACAGGTTGAAGCCGCCACGCAGGCCAGCATGGCCTCGATGCGCGCCATGCTGAAGTTCTTCAGCAGCGGGTATGAGTACGCGGCGACGCCCAAGGCGATCGTTTTCGGTATGGGCTCGCCCGCGATGATCGAACAGGCCCTTGACCGTACGCAGGCTCCTGCCGGCGGCACCGCCGCCGAAGCTGAGCGCATCACGAAGCTGCTCTCGCCCTCCGCAGCGCCACACAGCCTGGGGCGGCTTTCGCTGGGCGGGCTGATGCGTTTCGCGCTTTCGACCCAGCCCGAGGCGGCCTCCCTGATGAAGGGCGCTCTGGCGGCCCCGGCTGGCGAGGGGCTGGCCTTCGCGGAGTGGTTCGCCAATGGCGAGGCGCTTTCGGCACTGCTGATCCCGGCGTCGGAAATCAAGTCCGTCACGGCGCTCGCGCAGGGGGTCAAGATGCAGTCCATGCAGAAGAAGCCGGGCGTTCCGAGCCCGAATCCCGCGGCTCCGGCCCTATAGACCGAGAGCTGCCGCCGCCGAAAAGCAGTTGGCTCAAGCCGGCGATCCGGTGCGTGTTTGTCTGGCCTTATTGGAGGGCTCGCGTCCCCGTGAGCCGCGGGCGGCGAGGACGCCGCCCCGCTGCCGTGCCTTCACCGCAACCGGGGGAGCGCAGCGGTCAATTCGGGGCACGCGCCGCCACGGCGGCAGGCCACGATACCGACCCTTACGCGCCACCCTTCCGGAAGATGAGCAGGTAGCG
Organism: uncultured Lentisphaeraceae bacterium; assembly: GCA_964386865.1. Lineage (GTDB taxonomy): Bacteria > Verrucomicrobiota > Kiritimatiellia > RFP12 > UBA1067 > CAYLUN01. Next base: position 33,400 of record CAYLUN010000039.1, read on the forward strand.
CTGCGGAATGATCTGGTGGCTGCTCTCAAGCTTGAAGCCGTAGTGGGCGAGCTGGCCGACGATGAGTTCTTTTGTGATGTAGGGGCCGTGATAAGGCAGCTTGTCTTTGTCGACGGGTCCGTTGTCGACGATGATGAAGCGGCCTCCGGGGCGGATGGCTTTCTCGATGCTGTTCAAGAGCTTGTCGCGCTCGGGCTCCGACGAGACGCCGTAGATGATGTGATACAGTGAACACATGTAAGCGCAGTCGACAGGGCCTTTGATCTTGATGTCGTCGACGTCAGACCGGACCGTGGAGATGTTGCCGATGTTCTGTCGCTTTACATACTGGTCGATAAAGTCCAAGTGCTCGTACTTCGTGTCCATCGCATAAATCTTGCCTTTAGGCCCGACGGCCTTGGACAGCAGCATGGAGAAGAAGCCGGGGCCGGAACCGATATCCGCGAAGACCTCGCCGGGTTTCGGGTCGACCAGCTTGAGGATGTCTTCCGTCTTCTCCCACGCGCCGCGCCGCGGGTTGTTGAACAGGATGAAGTCCTCCAGCAGGGAGTGGCGCGTGCGGCCGACTTCACGCTGCTCCTCGGGCGTGTCGCCGTCGATGAGTTTCTTCCCTTCAAGCTTGTACTTGTGGCTGACGTAGTAGGTGAGGTTGCTGTAGTTGCCGTCGGCCATCTTGTGGTAGAACGCTTCCACAAACGGGTCGGCGAGGATCTTCTTCTGCTCGTCTTCGGATGCGGCCCAGTAGTCGCACAGCCACTGAAGCGCCGTATACTCGCCGCCGAAGTTCTCGTTCGGAATCAGCTGGTTGTAGGCCTCAGAGGCTTGCTTCGCGATCGCGCGGTCCTTCTTGTCGAGCGCGTCGAGAACCAATTTCGCGGCGGCGATGCCTGGCTCGGTGATGTCGAACGAGTCGAGGCTGCCGATGTGCACGATGCTCTTGGGCGAGGTGACGCGGAGCTGAAGCGGCGGGCCTTTTGAGCCGTCACCGGGCACGGTGATCTGCTCCAGTTTTCCCTGCTCGTGCTTGAAGATCATCATGTAGCGGCGGTCAGTGACATCGACGCACTTCTCTAAGGTGAACCCGTAGTAGTGCAGCTGCGCCTGGACAAGCTCGCGCTGGACGTAACAGTTGTGCAGCTCGTTGCCGTCGCGGAAGGTGTTGTCTGCGATCACCAAGTAGCCGCCGGGGCGCAGGGAGCGCTTGATGCTCTGTATAAACGCGACCTGAGTCTTTTCGGGCGACCACGTGTAGATGATGTGGTAAAGGGAGCAGATGAACGCGACGTCTGCAGGGGCGTCGACGGCGATGTCGTCGGCACGGGAGACGACGGGCAGAATGTTGTCGATCGCATGCTTGCGGGCCATGTTCTTGACGAAGTTCACGGCTTGGTCGTTGATGTCGAGCGCGTACACGCGTCCGCCCGGGCCCGTCGCTTTCGCAAAGCGATACGAGTAGTAGCCGAAGCTACAGCCGATGTCCAGCACTGTGTCGCCTCTGTTGATCGGGACGCTCTTGGCCAGTTCTTCGCTGCACTCCCACTCGTTACGCGTGGGGTTACCGAACATCATGAGGTCTTCGAGGAACGCGCACCGCTCGGTGTAGGCTTGGGGATCCAGTTGCTGCATGCGGTCGCCCACGTCATACTTGAGCTGCAGGTACTCGCGCAGGCCCGCGCACCGATTGGTAGAAAAACAGGTAAAGAACTCTTCGGTCAGCGGCGTGTCGAAGCGCTTCTTTTGGTCGGCAGGCTTATCGAGCAGCGTCTCGGCGAGCCAGCGCAGCGCGCCGAAGTCGCCGCCGATCTTCTCGACGCGCTCGACCGCCGCGTAGTCGGACGCCGCGCGGCGAAGCCTGGATGTGTCGTTGCTGGCCGCGCCGGCCCACAAGTTCGCGGCCAGTTTGCGCGATTGGTCGGTTACGATATTGGGGCTGTTGCCCACGCGGACGAGAGAGTGCCGCGGCTGGATGGTCAGGAGTATCCCCTCTTGCGAATCGCCCTGCCCGTATGCGCTGGCGCAGCACGCCAGCATCCCGCAATACAGCCAACCTCGGTTTGCGCGCATGCTCACCTTCCCTGCTTATTCGTTACGGTTGACGTGGGCGAAGAGCCGGCGACGCGGAGAGATATCGCCTGGGACGGGCACAGCTCAAAACACGTTCCGCATTCGATACACTTGCGTCCGTCAATCACAAAACCCCCGTCCAGCGCTGCAATCGCCTCCACCGGACAGTACCGCTCGCACGTGCCGCAACGGACACACTGATCCCCGATTTCATAAGGCATGAGTAACCTCGCTTCCCTTCCCGAGCCCGGTCTCCCGGCGCCCGCTTGTGAACACGTTTCGCAACTCGCAGGTTCTTCCGCTCTCTCCGTCAAGAGGCAATCAAAATCATCGAGCATCCCGCCACGGCGATCAGCGCGCCCACGATCGCTCGGCGCGTGACCTTTTCCTTCAGCAAGAACGCCGTGATCGGCAACACAAACAGAGGCTCTGTCGACAGCAGCACCGTCGCCAGCGAGACGGGGGCCAGTTTCACGGCCAGCATCGACAGCCAGAAGGCGCCGACGGCAACCACGGCGACCGCGATCAGCATCTTACGGAAGAGTTGGGGCTCGGCGAAGGGCCCCAGCCACGCCTTGGTGTTCCGGGTGATGGCGCAGAGGGCGCCGAGCGAGACGGCGCCGGTCAGGAGCCGGACGAACGTGCCCTGCAGGGCGCTGACCTCGGACACGCCGAACTTGGCCGTCAGCATCGAAACGGCCTGGCACGCGGCAAAAGCGATGCCGTACAGGATCCCCGTACGGTATTTGGATTTGTCCGTCGCCCCGGAGCCCACATCGTCCCACAGCACGACGTTCACGCCGAGCAGCGTCACAGGCGCGCCAACCCATACCAGCGGCGGCAGGCGCTCCTTCAGCACGATCACGCCTAGCAGCACGGTGAAAACCGGCGCGAGCGTGGCCACGACCACCGTTTGCCGGGGCCCGAGGCACATCAAGGCCTTGAAAAAGAAGGTGTCCGCGAGCGCGATGCCCAGCACGCCGCTAACGCCCAACATCACCCAGGTGCGCAGATCCAAGGGCTGGTGTGCGCCGGCGCCGAACAGGGGGAGCGCCAGCATCAGCACGCCCACGTAGAACGTGCCAATCAGGCACTTCCCGAGGTTCATGCCTTCCGCAGGAGCCTTGTCACCGATTCCGCGAAACAAAACGGTGCCCAAGGCCCACGCCAATGCCGCCCCCATCCCAGACAGGCACCCGGCGATTGTAGACAGTCCTTCGGTCATGAAATCATCCCGCCCGCTTGTTTAAAATAGGTTCCAGCCCTGCGCTCTGGATGATCTTCATGGCGTGTTCCATCGAGACGATGAAACGCCCTTTGTTGTAGATCCCGTACATTTCGCGCAAATCGGTCGGCGTGAAATTCACCGTGATGACGTTGGCGCCGGCCCGAAGCCCTCGCAACTGCCCGTCGGGATGTTTGCGCTGCATAGCGCTGACGGCGGGGATCAAGGGGCTCCCCAAGGCGATTCGCCAGAGCGCCATGGTGTTTAGCGTCGTATCGAGGTCGCCCGGGTTGTCGTGCTCGCACGGCGTGCCGTCGTTGGGGATGAAGGGCGCCGCGCTCACATAGTCCGGATTGATCTGGATGCCCAGCTCGACGTCGCGCACCAACGTCTCCAGATCTTGGCCTGGAAGCCCCACAATGTTGCCGCTGCCGAGTTTCATGCCCGCCGCGCGGATCGCGTTGCCGGCTTCGAGTCTCGCCTTGTGGCTGCCGCAGCCGATCGAGCGGTAGAGCTCCGGGTCGGAGGTCTCGAACTTGAGGATGTAGCTGTCCGCCCCGAGCTCGGTGAACCGCGCGAACTGCGCTTGGCTCCGCTCGCCGAGGCAGAGCAGAACGTTCAGCCCAAGCTCGCGTTTGACGCGCGGGATGATCTCTTCCACAAGCCTGTCAACATCCGGATGCTGGGCGGCCTGCATGAAAAACCAGGTGATGCCGGCGTCGGCGACGCAGCGTGCGATGCCCATGATCTGATCGACGGTCATGGTGTAGCGGCTCAAGGTCGTGTTCGACCTCCGCATGGCGCAGTAATCGCAGTTTTTGCCGCAATCATTGGAGATCTCCAAAACCCCGCGGATCAACACGCGGTCGCCGAGATGCTGTCGCCGGACCTCCCGTGCCTGCCTGAACAGGTCTTCCTGTTCGGCTCCGCGGGACAGCAGGCCGCGCCGAATATCGTCTGAAGTCAGATGGGCTGGGTTGGTCATGACCGTAACTCGTGTGTGATTGGCTGGAAAGGGGCCGCCCCGCGAAAAGAGCAGCGCGAGCGAGCCCCGGCCCTCTTACAGTGCGTGGTTGTTCTTATGGGGGTTCAAGTCGCCATCGGTGTAAGAGGAGAGGGGGAATGGCGCGAAGTCCGGGTGGTAGAACTGGTGGGCCACCTCGTCTGCGAAGAACTTGCCGAGGCTGGTCAGCTCCACTTTTTCGCTGGTCTCCTGGATCAGCCCCGCATCCCTCAGCACGGCCCGCTTCTCGCGGAACACGGCGTCGAAGTCCACGCCGGTGTTGCGCTTGTAGTCCTGCTTGCGGATGAGGTGGTTCTTCAGCGGCAGAATCGTATTCCAGCGCAGCTGCTGGTCGTGGCTACGCTTGAGGCCCCGGTTGATCGGAATCTGCCTGTTGTTGATGCACGCGTAGTACTCGTCAAACGTCTGCGTGTTCAGCCCGAAGCGGTCGTTCAAGCTGCTGAACGCCGTCAAGCCGATGCCGATCGTGTCGACCAGGTTACAGCACTGGTCATACGCGTAGCGCGAGTAGAAGCGCTTCTCCTTGGCGTACACGCGGCGGAGCAGGTGCTCGTGATAGCCGTAATCAGCCGGCACGGTGGCCGCCATGGACTTCATGCGGACCGTGTCTTTGATCGTAACCAGCTCCTCGTCGTGCTGGGCAGCCTTGCGCGTGATTGTTCCGACGCGGTCACCATACGGAATGACCTTCAGCCGGTAAAACTGGATCTCATCCGTGCCCAGGTCGATGGCTCGGATCAGCTCGTCGTACCACAGCTCCAGCGTCTGCCCCGGGTAGCCGAAGATGAACTCGATGTCGAGCTGAATTCCGCGCGCCTTGCAGATCTCGATCGCCTCGCGGTTCTGCTGGACGTTATGGTGGCGGTTCATCCGCTTGAGGATCTCATCGTCCATGGCTTGCACGCCGATCGTCAGCCGGTCAACGCCATAGGATTGCAGGATGTCCAGCCGCTCGCGTCCGGTCTCGCCCAGCAGTGTCACCGGGTCGACGTCGTAGTTGAACTGGCGGTTGGTAGACAGGTCGAAAACGTCGGTGAAATCCTTGAGGAACCGCTCCAGCTGCACAGGCGTCAAGAAGGTGGGGGTTCCGCCGCCGATCAGAACCGAGCGGGCCGGGATTTTCGAGACGCCCAGCTTCTCTCTCCACAGGTTCATCTCGATCTTCAGCGCATCGAGGTAGCGCTCCTTTTCGGCCTCGGCGTTGTAGCCGTAGATGTTGGGGTAGTGGCAGAACGTGCAGCACTTGATGCAGAACGGCAGGTGCACGTAGACGACGTACCGCCCGTCGGCGGGGGGGCGATAGGTGGAGTCAATGATGGTGTCCGCCGTGCCCTTCGGATACATGGTGATCGCGGGATAGTGCACGGCGGGCAGGAAGTCGTCCTCCAAACAGATGAACCCCCGCTTCTGGAGGCTCATGTACTGGTCGAAACGCTCATTCGCAAACTGAATGTGCTTGTCAGGTATCGCTGCCATTGGGTATCTCCCGGGTCTTTTGTTGACTGTCTGCCTCTTGAAATCGCTTGCGGCGTCTCCCCGTGCCATCGAAGCGGCCGCGCCATGTTCCGCCGAAAGGCGTGCTATCCGCCGCCGGGCCCGCGCTTCGGCGGAGCCGGGGGCTGCGAGGGGGCTCTGGCTTCCCGCCGCACACGCTCGGCGAAACGAGTGACGGATACCAGCAGCGGCTTGGCGCCAAAACCGCCGATCGCGATGTACGACTTCCCGAAGTCTCTGACAAGCTCGGCCAGCAACGCTTCCGCCTCCTCCGGCCGCGCGTCTGCCACGTACCGGTTTGCCAAGTACCCGCACAGCGCCGGATAAGCGTCGATGTTTGAGTCGGTCACAATGCGCTTGAAGTGATCTTTCCTCGACAGCATGAGTCGGAACATCTCCACGTCCGAGGTTCTCAGCTTCATGGCCGCAAGCAGTCCGCGGTTTGCGATCGCCATGCCGGTCGCGTGCGCCTCAGGAAACTTCTCGATCAGCTCGTTGAACGCGCGGTTGGACTCCCGAGACGCTGTGCCCTCCTCGTCCAAGGCCTCCTTGTACAGGCCCGACAGCTCCTTCCCAAAGCGCGACGCGTCCTGCTCGTGCTGCTCTTCGTTGCGCTGCTTGAGCATGTTCATGTACTCCAGCATGACCGCGCCCTGCTGGATCTCTTCCACCGGCTGCTGTTGGCCCGGCTCGTCGCGCGGCTCCTCCCCCTCGGCGGGCGCGGCGCCGGCGCGACTCGCCCCGGCTTCCAGGCGTGCGACAGACGCCTGAAGGGCGGCGTTCGTCTTCTTCAGCTCATCGCAAAGCCGAAGGGCTTGATCATACGAACGATACTGGCCGAGGCCCACAAAGACCAAGGCGGCGGCCGCCGCTAACAGGATCAGCGAGATGCCGAGAGAACTTCGATTGGATGACACTTCACGCCCTCCCCCTGTGACCGCGTGAACACACGCGCTCACGCTTCAATTCGCCGCAAAATCGGTACATACTCTCATAGTGGTGAACCATCGTCAATCCGGAAAAGAACACAAAAAGAAAACTCTCAACTGCTTGTGCATGATTCGCGCAGCGGCGCTTATTTCACTCATATCGCAGGGCGTCAATGGGGCTCAACAGCGCCGCCTTGCGGGCCGGCCACAGGCCGAAAACAATCCCAATCGTGGCGGAGAACAGGAAGGCGGTCGCCACCGTAGACACGCCGATCATCGCGGCCCAGCCGGTCATCGCGACCATCAGTTGCGTGGCCAGCCAGCCCAGCGTGATCCCGGCCAGCCCTCCGCCGACGCTGATCGCCAGCGACTCGATCAGAAACTGCAGCATGATGTCGGAGCGGGTGGCGCCCAAGGCCTTGCGGATGCCAATCTCACGCGTGCGCTCCGAGACAGAGACCAGCATGATGTTCATAATCCCGATTCCGCCCACAAGCAGCGAGATGGCCGCGATCGACGTCAAGAGCCAAGTCATGGTTCGGCTGGTCTTGGACAGCGCTTCTTGGAGCTCCGCCATGTCCAGCAATTGGAACATGGTGCGCTGGCTCTCCGTCAGCGAATGCCGCTCGACGATCAGCGCGTCGACCCTGTCTTTCAGCCCGGCTATGGCGTCCGTGGAGGTCGCCTCAATCTCAACGGCGTCGAGGTAGTCGTTGCCCAGCAGGCGCTTCATCGCGGTGGTCACGGGGACGAGCACGACGTCGTCCTCGTCGCCGCGCATGCTCGCGCCCTTCTCCGGAAGCACGCCGATGACCTGAAACGGGATCCGGTTGAGCTTGATGGTTTCGCCGACCGGGTTGGCTCCATCTTCAAAAAGGTCTTCGACGACGGTCAGGCCGATCAGGACGACGCGCGCGCGCTGGCGCGTTTCGGTCTCGGTGAAAAAGCGGCCGCTGGCGGGCGTGTAGGATCTCATCTTCTCGTAGTCGGCAGTCGTTCCCAGCACGCGCGTCTGACGGTTTCCGCCTTGGTAGACCGCCTGCGCGCCGCCGGCCACCAAGGGGGCAACCGCCGTGACGTCCGGCAACTGGCGGATGGCGTCCGCGTCGGCGATGGTGAAGCGGGTCATCATGCCGGCGTCCATCGTAACGCCGCGGCGCTGTGCGGTTCCCGGCCGCAGGACCAGCAGGTTCGTGCCGAGGGCGGTCACCTGGCTTTCGACCGTTGCGCGGGCGCCCCGCCCCAGCGCCATCATGGCGATCACCGCGCTGACTCCGATCAGCACGCCCAGCGTCGAGAGGGCGGCGCGGGCCTTGTTTGCCGCGAGCGAGCGCATCGCCTGCCGCACGAGCGCGTTGAGCTTCCCGAGCATCATCCATCGGCGAACCGCTTGCAGGCGCGTCCCTGAAGCTGCGGCATCGGCCGCAAACGGCTCCGACTCGGCGTTCGTGCGCTCGTCCAGATGGACCCTTCCGTCGCGCATGTGGACGATGCGCCGGGCGTTTGAGGCGACTTCCGCGTCATGCGTCACGACGATAACCGTTATGCCCGTCCGGTTGAGCCTCGCCAGCATCTGCATGATCTCTTTGGAGCTCTCCGAGTCAAGGTTGCCCGTAGGCTCGTCCGCGAGGATGATGGTTGGATTGTTGACGAGCGCGCGGGCGAGGGCGACGCGCTGCTGCTGGCCTCCCGACATCTCGTTCGGCTTGTGCAGCAGCCGGTCGCTTAGGCCGACATCGGACAGGACAGACGCGGGGTCTCTGACGGCGTTGGCGGCGCGGTTGTAGATTAGGGGCAGCCCCGCGTTCTCCAAGGCCGTCGTTCGCGCCAAGAGGTTGAACTGCTGGAAGACGAAGCCGATGCTCTGCCGCCTTCGCACGGCGAGCTCGTCCTCCGAGAGGCCTCCGACGTCTCGGCCGTCGAGCGTGTAGGCCCCCGACGTGGCGACGTCAAGGAGGCCCATGATGTGCATCAGGGTCGACTTGCCCGACCCCGACGAGCCCATGATCGCGACGAATTCACCCTGCTCAATGTCAAGCGACACGCCGCGCAAGGCGTGCACGTCCACATTGCCCATCCGGTAGATCTTCTGGATATCTTGCAGGTGTATCATGGCGTTCGGTCTGGGCCTCAGCCGCCCGGGGGCCCGCCGCCCCCACCTTGGGTCGGCTGGGGCATGCTGAAGGGCGAGGTCCCCGCCTCTTCATCTTTCTTCGACAAATCGATCACGCGCTCCAAGACCACGTCGGCTGTGGTCAGCCCGGAGACGACCTCTACCGTCTTGCCGTCGTTGAGCCCGGTGAGAATGCACTTCGCGAACACCCCGCTTTCCTGGGTGCTTCCCGCGCGCATCAGGACCTCGTGGCTGCCGTCCTTCTTCTCGGTTATGGCCGTCACCGGCAGGGTCAGCACATTCGAGCGCAGAGACGCGATGAACTCGACGTTTGCGGTCATCCCGCTTTTCATAAAAGACGGGGTCGTCAACGGAACCACTTCAACTTCATAAACGGTGACGTTGTTGACGAGCGCCGCCTCGTACGCGATCGTGTCCACGCGTCCGGTAAACACGCTGTCGGGGTAGGCGTCCAGGCTGACCACCACATCCATCCCCTCGCGGATACGCCCGATATCCGTCTCGTCGACATTCGCCCGGATGATCAGGCGGTCGGACAGCACCAGGACCGACTGCATGGCCGTCACGGTCTGTCCCGGCTCGGCGGCGCGCGAAATAATCACGCCGTCCAGCGGCGCCAGGATGGGAACCGGGTTGCAGTACTCTTTCCAGCGCTCGTATTCCTCGCTGCTGCGCGCGCGCGCGGCATCGAGCAGGCACGCGCGCTCGGTCGGGCTCATCAGCGCCAAGACCTGCGCCTGCGTCACCATCTGCCCTTCATCCACCATCACGCTCTCGATCCGCCCGGGAACAGGGGGCTTCAGCTCCACCCGGTTCTGGGGGGTGACGCCGCCCGTCGTGCTGATGACCACCCGCACGTCGCCCACCACGGGGCGCACATCCTTGTAAACAGCCTGTCGGGCGGGGCGGGGGGCCAGGAAACGGCTCAGCAGCAGTACGGCGACAATGGCGAGCACGACGACGATCATCTTTTTCATGGTAAGTCTCCCGATCCCAGCGCATGCCGCAAATCCGTGTCGGCCAGCAAGGCGTCGCGAAGCGTCACCAGCATTTGCTTCTGCTTGATGATCGCATCGTTCTCAATCAGATCCCAGTTCTCGAACCTCAGAAGCCCGCTGTTGAACTGCTGCCTGGCGATCTCCGCCCGAATCGTCACGGCCGTCAGCAGCGTGCGCTGCACCTGAACCCGCTCGCGGGAGTCGATCAGCAGCGCGAGGGCCGCCTCCATCTGCGCGCGCAGCTTCTCGCGCGTGCTGCGCAGCTCCTCCCCGGCCATCTGCGCGCCGGCTTCGCTGGCCGCCAGCTCGTTGATGTTCTGGCCGCCCGTGAAAAGGGGCAGAGACATCACCAGCGCGACCTTCCAGCGATACTGGTCTAGGTCGACCTCTTTTGAATAGATGGAGGAGGAGCCGACCAGCGAAAAGGTCGGCCGGAACTTGCTGCGGGCCTTGGCCACACCCTCCAGCGCGGCGTCGAGCGCGGCCTCCTTCGCCTTGCGGAGCGGGTGGTTGCTGACCTGCTCGTCCCAGTTGGTTGACGCCACGTCCCAGGCGGCGTCGAGGCTTCCCTGCGCCAGCAGGCCGCCCGGCGCGTCCTGCCCCATGAGCCGAGCCAGTTCGATCTGGGCCACGCGCCTCGTCCTCTCGGACTGACGGATCTCCATGACCGCCTCCTCGTGCAGGGCGCGGCTGAGAAGGTAAGACCCCTTGTGCTCGATTCCGCCCTCGAAGCGCAGTTGGACGAGGCCGAGGTTGGTCTCGCGCTGCTTGGATATGCTCTGCGAGAGCCCGATCAGCTCCTGAGCGTAAAGAAGGCGCATGAAGGCGCGGCGCAGGTCGCACAGCACGTCGTGCCGGGCTGACTCGAGCCCGGCGCCGGCTTGCCGCCGCGCCGCGTTGGCGCCGCGTATTTCCGCGGTTACGCGGCCGCCCGTGTAGAGGTCGTACCGCCCCACGAGAGACACGCTGGTCTCGTCGTCCATCTGCTGCGACGCGGTAGACGTCGCGCCCGCCGCGCCGCCGTCGCTCGCGCCATCCTCGGACTGCGACGTGCTCGACTCCAGCGAGACCGAGGGATACCGTGCGCCCGCGACCGCTTGGGCTGTGGAAGAGGTTTTCTTCAGGTTGAACTGTGCGGCGCGAATATCGGGGTTGTATTCGTTGGCGACCGCCATGCACTCGCCCCACGTCAAACCTTTGGTTTTCGCGGCGGCGCCCGCAGACGTCTGATCCTCGGCGAAAAGGCCGTATCCGGCAAGGCAGGCGGCTATGCTGACAACAGCAAGCAAGTGGCTATTCCGTGCACACATTAACCGCTTCCCCCTCCTCGCAACCTGACACTTCCTGAACGCCCCAATTAGTCGCTCACTGCTAAAGGCGCCGACAAAAACGAAGTTATATTACATGGTTCACCGAGATCGCGCAAGCCGTTTCCCGTGAGCCCCACTGTGAGCCCCACAGTGAGGCTCACGGAGTCTCGCGGAGCCGTGTCCCGTGTGAAAATGCGGCTCGTGGGGCGGCCTGTTTACCCGCGCTTTCGGTGGAGTTCAGGAAAACAATGAACAGCCGGAAGCGCATTTACGCCTAAAGGGATGGTCGCGTTATCGAACAAAGTGAGCTGTATGAGTTATGGCCTCGGCGTCGCCTTCCTGGCCGAATCACGCCTCAAGCATGTTCGTCCGCTGAAGCGCCTGCGCGAGCGTGTTGCGGGGTGCCGCGGGCGGGGGCGCCGCATTCCGCGCCCCTCCGTTGCGTCACCGGGCAATGACGCCGAAGTGATCGAAGGCCGGGAAGGTTGAGCCAAATGACAAACAGGAATTGCAAGGGACCTCGAAATCTGTCATAGTGGAAAAGTGAATGCGAGAGCGTTTGTGGAGCGTTGCGGGAAGAAACGTCAGGAAGAGGGGGCGGGGCTCATGACAGCGATGAATGGGCGACATGACCAGAAATCCCTGTACCGCCAGCTGATGGACGGTCTATACGACGCCATGCTGGTGACGGATCCAAACGGGCACCTGATCGAACTCAATCCGCGTGCGACGGAGTATTTCCTGTACAAGCCGGAAGAGGTCTGGGATAAGCCAGTGTCGGTGTTGATCCCCGGCGTGACGGCGAATCTGGTCGGCCACATCCGCAAGGGGCTGGACGCGGCGCGCCACATCATGCTGGACGCGCGGTGCCAGCGGCAGGACGGGACGGCGTTCGCGGCCGAGGTGACGATCAGCGTGATCGACCTGATCAACGTGGGAGACCTGGTGTTCACGGTGCGCAACACCGAGCGCCGCCGGAAGCAGTGGGAGTTGCTGCGCAGCAAGGCCAACGCCTTCGAGAATGCGCAGAGCGCCTGTTTCGTGTGCGACGGAGGACGTCAGTTCCGGGCTGTGAACCGGGCGTTTCTCGAGATGTTCGGCCTGCCGGACGAGGACGCGGCCCTTGGGCGCATGTTTGAGGATTTGATGCCGGACGAGCCGCTGCCGAGTTTCTTCGACCGGGCGCTGGAGGGCGAGAGCCTGTCCTATCGGGTCGTCGCGGACACGGATGGCGAGCCCGAGGAAGTCGAGGTGCAGATGGCGCCAGACCGCTTGGGCAAGGAGAAGGTGGTGGGGGTCGTTGGCTCGATCCTTCACCTGTGAGCGAGCGCGAGAAAGGTGAGCGTGTTTGAACGTGAAGAGTGCAGTGACGGCGTATGTTGTGTCGAAGGTTGAGGCGGGGCAGAGCCTTCAGGTTTTCTTGGCTTCCAAGCTGGGGGTTTCCAAGCGTGCGGCGAAGGACCTGATGGATGAGCGCAAGGTGTGGGTGAACCGCAAGTGCGTGTGGATGGCGCACCACGAGCTGCATCAGGGCGACACCGTCGAGGTGCCCGCGGGGCAAGCCGCCAAGAGCGAGGCGCCGTCCAAGATCCGCGTGCTGGTTGAGGACGACCACTACCTTGTGGCGGACAAGCCGTCCGGCATGCTCGCTGTCGGCGCGGGCAGCGCGGAGGAGTTGCTGCAGGCCCAGATTGGGCTGGGGGCGCTGCGGGCCGTGCACCGCCTCGACCGCGACACGACGGGGTGCCTGCTGTGCGCCAAGAGCGCGGCCGCGTTCGACGCGGCGGTGGCGCTGTTCAAGACGCGCCGCGTGACCAAGATCTATCATGCGATCGTCTTCGGCGCGTACGACCGGAACGCGTCAACGGTGGACCAGGAGCTGGACGGCGAGCGGGCCGTGAGCCACATCCACCGCGAGGCGATGTCCAAGGACGCGACGTTCCTGAAGGTGCGCATCGAGACGGGGCGCACGCACCAGATCCGCCGCCATCTGGCCGCGATCCGGCACCCGGTGCTGGGCGACCGCGAGCACGGCGTCAAGTTCGCGCGCGACCCGCGCCTGCTGACGATCCCCCGCCAGATGCTGCACGCCTCGGGGCTGGAGCTGCCGCACCCGATGGCTTCGGGCAAAACGTTCAAGGCGCACAGCCCGCTGCCCGCCGACTTCCGGCGCTGCCTCAAGCTGTTCGACATGGGCAAGTGACCGGTCGCGACGGAGCCCCGCTGCCATGCTCAGCATCCGCACAGTCTGGATCGCCCGCCCGGCGGGAGGGGCTCCCATTTTCGACGCCTATCCGCCCGCTGCGGCGCAGGCCGCTGACGGCGAGGCGCCGCTTTATCTGACCAACGACCCGGTGGCGTTCGAGGGGCTCTTTCCGGAGGGGCACGCCGCCGTGGCGGACGTCATGGCTGTGCGGGCTTTCGCCTGCGCGAACGCGCCTCTCGAGCGCGCGGAGCAGCTTTTCGCGCCGGGCGAGGCGCCCTCGGCCGAGGGCCTCTGGCGCGCGTGGCAGCAGATGGCCGAGCGGCTGGGCGCCTTTCCGCTGTGGGCGCTGGAGACGGTCGAGCTGCTGTTGCGAGACCTCGACGAGCGGCCGCTGGCGCGGCTCTTCGGCCACTTCGCGGAGCGCGTGCGCGCGTCCGGATCCGGCTGCGGCAACTGGCTCGAGTCGTTCAAGGCGGAGGCTTTCCGGGGGGAGCGCCGCAGCTTGCCCGCGCACGCGGACTGCGCGCAGCTGCCCGTCGACCGCGTGGCGGCGCACCTGCTGCCGGGCGGCACCTTCGCGCGCCTCATGCCGGGCTACGAGTCGCGCGCGGGGCAGGTCGAGATGCTCAGGGCTGTGGTGCGCGCCTTCAACGAGGGCCGGCACTTGGTGGTCGAGGCTGGCACGGGCGTCGGCAAGAGCCTGGCCTATCTGATTCCGGCGGCGCTGTGGTCGAGGCTCAACGACGTGCCCGTGGTGGTGAGCACCAACACGCGCAACCTGCAGTCGCAGCTTATCGAGAAAGACCTGCCGCTGGTGCGCGAGGCGGTCCGCGCCGAGTACGGTTCCGGCGACGCCGGCGCGCTGCGCGTGGCGCTGCTCAAAGGGCGCTCGAACTACTGCTGCCTGCGGCAGCTGGCTCTGCTGCTGGAGCACAGCCAGTTCGAGCTGGAGCGGCCCGAGCTGCGGCTGTTCGCGGAGGCGGTGGCGTGGGCGGTGCAGACGCCGGACGGCGACCTCGATGCGTTTGCGGGAGCGGGCCACGCGGAGCCCGCGTTTCTCGCGAAAATCGCCTCGCTGGGCGAGGAGTGCCCGGGCCGCGCGTGCCGCTATTACCGCCGCTGCTTCTTGCAGAAGGCGCGGGCGCGGGCGGCTGCCGCGCACGTGGTGATCGCGAACCACGCGCTGGTCTTCGCCGACCTGCAGGCGGCGGGCTCTACGCTGCCGCCGCACGCGCAGGTGGTCTTCGACGAGGCGCACAACTTGGAGGAGGCGGCGACGCGGCACTTGTCGGTCGAAGTCACGCAGCTCCGCCTGAGCCAGATGCTGCGCCGGCTCAGCCGCGGCAAGGGCAAGCGCGCGGGCGGCGTGCTGGAGGTGCTGCGCAACCACCTGGAGAAGGGCGCTATCACGGCGGATGAGGAGGTCGCGCGGGCGCTGCGGCGCCAGGTGCGCGTGGTCAAGGGCAAGCTGGACGAGGTGCAGGCGGCCGCGCGCCGCCTTTTCGTGCGGCTGGGCGCGCTCACGGAGCAGGGGAAGGGCGCGACGCGCTTCCGCTGCACGTCGGACGAGGCGGTCGTGTCGGACGCGGAGGGCGTGGCGGAGATCGGGGCGAAGGTGACGCGCCTCATTTACCGCAACGGCGCCTTCGAGCCGTGCGGCAGCGGGCTCGACGAGCAGGGCGTGGCGGAGGACCGCGTGGCGCTGAAGGTTGCGGTCGCCGAGGCCGCGGGGCAGCTGGCGGCGCTGGCCGAGGCGCTGCGGCGGACGGCGGAGGGCGAGCTGGCGCTGTACGGCGACCAGGCGGCGAACGTCGAGGGCGCTGCGGCCACGCTGCGGGCCTTCGCGATGGACGCGGATTTCGTGCTGGCGGCGCAGGACGCCGAGCACGTTTTCTGGGCTGAGCACGCGGGGCGCCATCACCCCGGGCAGGCGAGCCTCTATGCCGCACCGCTGAAGATCGCGGGCGCGCTGGCCGAGCTGCTCTACCGCCAGAAGTCGTCGGTGGTGTTCTGCTCGGCAACCCTGCGCGTAGGCGGGTCGTTCGGCTACATCGGCAAGCGGCTGGGCGTTGACCTCATCGAGCCGGAGCGGGTCTTCACGTGCGTGGCGGAGAGCCCGTTCAACTATCTCACGCAGTGCGCGGTGCTGGCGCTGACGTTTCTGCCGGAGCCTTCGGGCGGAGGCGGGGGCGGCTACGCGGAGCAGCTCAGCGGGCTGATGCTCGACGTGTTCACGCGCACGCGCGGCCGGGCGATGGGCCTCTTCACGAGCTACGAGATGATGAACCAGGTGGCCCGGCTGCTGGAGGAGCCGCTGCGCGAGGCGGGCGTCCGCCTGCTGGTGCACGGCGTGAGCGGCACGCGCGACCAGATCACGCGCGTGTTCCGCGCGGGCGGGGCCTGCGTGCTGCTGGGCACGCACTCGTTCTGGGAGGGCGTGGACGTGGCGGGCGAGGCGCTGAGCTGCGTGGTGATGGCGCGGCTGCC
>CAYLUN010000040.1:0-48821 GCA_964386865.1 uncultured Lentisphaeraceae bacterium
AGTCTGGGCAGTGTCTCAGTCCCAGTGCGGCTGGTCGTCCTCTCAGACCAGCTAGCCGTAAGCCTTGGTGGGCCGTTACCCCGCCAACAAGCTGATGGCACACGGGCTCCTCCCCAGGGGGCAGGCCTTGCGGTCCCCGCCTTTGGCGGACGGGTCATGCGACCCGCGCGCCACATTCGGTATTAGCGCCATTTTCACGGCGTTATCCCCACCCTCGGGACAGATTGCCCATGCGTTCCTCGCCCTTCCGCCACTACGGCGTTCCGTATTGCTACTTCCCGCCGCCGTTCGACTTGCATGCCTAATCCACGCTGCCAGCGTTCGTTCTGAGCCAGAATCAAACTCTCAGAAAAAAAATCCACGCCGTGACATCGGCCGTAGCCGCGTCACGCGTTTCGTTCGGTTTCAAATTGCCTGGCACAAGTTTCTGTCTTCCCGCATCCCCTCCGGATCTCGTCGATCCTCAGGTGATGCGCTTGAGCTTCGGATGTCACAGAGCAAGTTTTTCGCGCCGGTCGACGCATCGCTGCGGTTCTCGGCGCGGGTTGGGACTGTAGCAAAAAGCCGCCGCCCTTGTCAACCCCGTCCCGGAAATTTTTCTTTCGAGCCTTTCCGGGCCGCCTCCGGGGCCCCGCCGGCTTCGCTGCCCGGTGCGCCCTGAAAGAGCCGTGAAGATTAGCAGACGCCCCCCCACCGCGTCAACCGGGAATTTGAATAAATTTTAGGAACCATTTTTCGGCCCCCGCTTCCTTCGGTGAAAACAGGCTGAAGCTCGGACTACATCCGGTTACGAGCATGGAAATAAGCGGCTTGTAGTCCGGCCTTCAGTCCGTCTCTGACCATAACTGGAACTCCTGATTGCGCCCCGCTCCCCTCGACACGGACGCGGCCGCAGGATACACTCTTGCGCTTTCCGGGAGACCCTATGATCCGACTCGGACTCTGCTGCAAGTTTCACGAAGCGCCGATCGCGTTCAAGACCACGACCGTGACAGCGCTGGTTAAGCACGAGCGCGAAGCGCGTCTAGCACGCCTCGCAGCGCTCTGCCGCACGAACGCCGACGCGCTTCATGCGGCTCTTGTTTACTGCGCCGAACACCAGATCGGCTGCTTCCGCGTCAACAGCCAGATCCTGCCCGTCAAAACCCACCCCGACACCGCGTACGACGCGGCGGATCTGCCCGGCGGAGACGCCGTCGTCCGCGCCTTCAAACGCTGCGGCTCGCTCGCGCGCCGGCACGGCCTGCGGCTCGCCTTCCACCCCGACCAGTTCATCCTGCTGAGCTCGCCCGACCCGGAGATCACCCGCAAATCCATTGCGGATTTGGAGTATCAGGCCCACGTCTCCGAGTGGGTCGGCGCGGACGTGATCAACATCCACGCGGGCGGCGCGTACGGCAACAAGCCAGCCGCGCTCGCACGCCTCGCCAGCGCCATCCGCACGCTGCCCAAGGCCGTCCGCTCGCGCTTGACGCTCGAGAACGACGACCGCAGCTACACGCCCGCCGACCTGCTGCCGCTCTGCCGCGAGACCGGCACGCCCTTCGTCTACGATGTGCACCACCACCGCTGCAACCCGGACGGACTCTCCGTCAAGGAGGTCACACGGCAGGCCCTCGCCACGTGGAATCGCGAGCCGCTGATGCACGTCTCAACGCCGAGGGATGGCCGCGACGGCAAGAACCCTCGGCCCCACCACGACTTCATCGACCCGTCGGATTTTCCGCGCGACTGGCACGCGCTGGACGTCACGGTGGAGGTCGAGGCCAAAGCCAAAGAGGTCGCGGTCGCGCGCCTGCGGCAGGCGCTGCTGCGCGAGGGCGTGGCCCTGTGGCCCGCTTAATCTGCCTGGGGGGGGGCGAGGCTGTGCCGAGCCGTCCTTCCGCGCCTTCATCTATTCGACGCGCTGCGGCTCGGCACAGCCTCGCCCCCCAAATTCGACGCGCTGCGTTTGTTCGAACCACCCGCCCCTCACACACCCGCTGCCGCCAAGAAGCCGCCGTCCACGGGCACGGTGACCCCCGTGACGAACCGAGCCTGCGCGTCGTCGAGCAGCCAGCAGACGCAGCCCAGCAGGTCCTTGGCCTCGCCGAACTGCCCCTGCGGCGTGTGCGCCAGCACGCTCTCGCCGCGCGCGGTGAGCCCGCCTTCCGGCGTCATCAGGATCTTGCGGCTGCGCGCGTTCACAAAGAAGCCCGGCGCAACCGCGTTGACGCGGATGCCCGCCGGCGCGAGGTAGACCGCCAGCCACTCGGTGAAGTTCACGATCCCGGCCTTGGCCATCGCGTAGGCCGGCACGCGGGTGAGCGGACGATAGCTGTTCATCGAGGCGAAATTCAGGATCGAGCCGCGCCGCAGGGCCGCCATCTCTCGCCCGAACACCTGGCACGGGATCACCGTGCCCAGCGTGTTGATGTGGACCACGGAATCGAACGCCTCAAGGCCCAGCCCGAAGAACCCCCGCACGGCCTCGGGCCGGTCTGGAGCCAGTTCAGCCGGATCGAACACCGTCGTGGTCGTCGTGGCTACCGCCTGGTTGCCGCCCGCGCCGTTCAGCAAGAATCGGCAGGGCCCGAGGCGCGCCGCCACCTCACGCCGCGCCGCCTCCACGGCGGCCTCGTCCGTCACGTCCGCCGCGAGCGGCAGCGCCACGCCGCCCTCGGCCGCGACCTCGCCGGCCACCTGCTCCAGCGTCGCGAGCGTACGCCCCAGCAGCGCGACCTTCGCGCCGCGCCGCGCCAGCTCCTTGGCAATCTCCGAGCAGAGCGTCCCGCCCGCCCCCGTGATCACCGCCGTCTGCCCGTCGAAACAAGTGTCGTGTGCCATGGTTTCTCCCTCGCCTTCTATCGGCTTCCGTCGACTCCACGCGGCTCCTTCGCGTCGCGTCGCACCGCCCCCAGAATCATCTCACGCGCGTTCTCGTGGCTCACGGCCCGCACCAGCGGCTCCAAAGCCTCGTAGTCGTCCGGCACGATCCCCCGCTCCGCCCACTCGCCGAGCGTGCCGCACAGCACGCGCCGGAAGTACTCGTGGCGAACCAGCGAGAGCAGGCTGCGCGAATCGGTGGTCATGCCGACGAACGTCGAAAGAAGCCCGTAGCTCGCCAGCGTCTCCAGGTGCTGCCGGATGCCCAGCGCGTGGTCGTTGTACCACCACGCGGGGCCGAGCTGGATCTTGCCGGCCACGCCGTCCTCGGCGTAGGAGCCGGTCAGCGTGGCGAGCACGGCGGTGTCCGCCGGGTTGAGCGTGTAGAGAATCGTTCGCGGCAGGCACCCGCCCAGCTCGAGGTCGTCCAAGAACCGGCTGAGGCTGTCCACGTCGCACGGCGGCCCCATCGCGGCATAGCCGCCAGCGGCCCCCGCCAGCCGCCTGAGGCGCGTGCTCGTGCGGCGCTGCGCCCCGAGGTGGAGCTGCATCGCCCAGCCGCGGCGCCCGTACTCGCGCCCCAGAAACCGCAGGATCGCCGAGCGCAGCCGCACGGCTTCGGCCTTTGCGAGCGCGAGACCGTCCAGCCGCCGGGCGAACAGCCGCGCGGCCACCGCATCGTCCGCAGGCGCGTAGGCAAACGCGTCCAGCGCATGGTCGGCCAGGCGGCAGCCCAGCGCGTCGAACGCGTCCAAGCGGCACCCCAGCGCCACCAGCAGCGCCTCGTACGAGTCGACCGCCACGCCGGTCGCATCGCCCAGCCTCTCCAGCCAGTCGGCATAGCCGTCGTCCTCGACCGCCATCGGGTCGTCGCCGCGCAGCGACGGCAAGATGCGCACGGGGAACTCCGAACCCGCAAACGCCTCGTGCGCCGCCAGACCGTCCAGCGCGCCGTCCGAGGTGCACACGCACGCCACGTTGAAGCGCGTCAGCAGGCCGCGGGCCGAGAACTCAGGCAGCCTCAGCCGCTCGTTCGCGGCCTCCCAGACCGCGTCCGCCGTCTGCGGCGAGAGCGGCTCTCGGACGCCGAACACGCGGTCCAGCTCCAGCGCCGCCCAGTGATGCAGCGGGCTCCCGAGCGTTTTCGGAACGGTCGCCGCCCAGGCGTCGAACCGCTCGCGCGACGACGCCTCGCGCCCCGTGATCAGCGCCTCGGGCACGCCCGCGATGCGCATCGCCCGGTGCTTGTAAGGGTCGCTGGCTATCCACAGGTCGGCCAGCGTCTTGAAGCTCCGGTTTGCCACCAGATCCTCCGCCGATAGGTGACAGTGGTAATCGAGGATCGGCTGCATCGCCGCGCAGTCGTGGTAGAGCCGCCTCGCCAGCGGAGTCGCCAACAGAAAATCGCTAGTCACGCGCACCCCCGTTCTTCGCCCGCAGGCCCCGCCCCAGCGCCGCCGCCAACGCGCAGCAGCCAAGCCCCGCGGCCAGCGTATACTGCCCGCTCCTCAGCGCTACGCTGAACAGGCTCACGCCGACGAAGAGCGCGCCGCTCAGGCCGAGCGCAACCGCGAAGAGGACCATGATCGCCCGGTGTCCCTGCGGCGGCGGGCTCGCGCGCTCGCTTTCGCGCACCGGCACGCGCAGGCGGCCAAAGAAGGCCGCCACGCGCTGCCGATAGGCGGCGTCGCGGCCCTCGCCCAGAGCGGAGAGCCCGAGCACGCACAGGCAGACCAGCATCTGATAGAACGTCGCGCTCTCCCAGTTCAGGCCCGGGGTTTGTTTGAGCGCGAGCCCCGCCGCGACGCCTGCAACAATCGAGGCGATCGCGCCCCACGGCTTGGGCCGCCGCCACAGCACGCCGGCCACCAGCGGCACCACGAGCGGCACGCCGATCAGCCCCATCAGGGTCTTGTTTACCTCGAAGGCCCCGCCGAAGCGCGGCACCTGCATCGCCCCGAAGATGATCAGGGTCCCGATCACCACCGTCACCGTCCGCGCAACAGCCATCTGCTCGCGGTTATCGGCCTGCGGCCTGAACAGCCGGCGGTAGATGTCACGCGTCATCACGCCGGCCGTCACGTTATACTCCGCGCTCAGCGTGGACATCGTGGCCGAAAGCATGGCCGCGATCATCAGCCCCATCGCCCCCGGCGGCAGCAGCCGCTTGCACACGCTCACGTAGGCCTCCTCGGGATTCGCCAGATCCGGCACCAACACCGCCGCGGCGATCGCCGGCAGCAGGAAGATCACCGGACAGACGAGGAACAGCGCAGCCGAGAGAAGGCCCATTTTGCGGGCCGCGCGCTCGTCCTCGCAGCAGTAGAAGCGCTGGATAAAGGCCCAGTTGCCGTTGTACTTGATGATCACCATCGCGAAGTAGACGAAGAGGAACCAGAAGTTGCCCTTAGGCCCGTTGGCCCAGGTGAAGTGCTCCGGCAGCGCCGCCGCCAGCGCCCCGAGCCCGCCCGCCGCCGTCAGCGCCAGCGGCACCATGACACTGGTGATCATCAGCAGAATCGCGCACTGCACCGCGTCCGTCACCACCACGGCCCACAGCCCGCCGATCATGGTGTACACGATCACGATGCCGCCCGACACCGCGACGGCTTGCGCCAGCGTGCACCCCATGGTGCCCTGCACGAAGACGCCGAGCGCGTAGAGCCGAACCATGTTGTCGAGGAGGCGGAAGCCGACGCCTCCCCACGAGATCACCTGCCTCACGGCCGCGCTGTAGCGCTGCTCCAGATACTCGACCGGCGTCACCAACCCCGCCCGCCGCCAGCGGTGCGCCAGAAACGCGCTGCCGAACAGCGCCGCCGGCACCGCGCTCCACAGGATCACCAGCGCCACCAGCCCGTCCTTGTAGGCGATGCCCGCGTGCGCGACGAACACGAAGGTGCTCATCATGGTCATGTAGTTGCTGATCGCGCCGAGGTGCCACGGCACGGCGTTCCCGCCCGCGAAGTACTCCTTCACGTTCTTGACGTAGAGCCCCAGCACGCCGCCGATCCCGGCCATCAGCGCCAGATAGATCGCGATCGCCGTGTAGTCCAAACTCGTCAGTCCGTTGACCATAGGCTCACTTGCTGTCCTTCCGCTCGCGCGCCGCCTTCGCCACGTCGCACGTCTTCTTCAGCGTCGCCTCGATATTCAGCTTCCTGCACCCGCGGTACCACTCTTTCCACGGCCCGCTGCAGTAGCCCGCGGCCAGCGACGGAAGCGTCTCGAATGCAGCCTCGGCCTCGCCGAGAGAGAGCGCGCAGGCGCTCAGGTCGCCGAGATCCAGCGCCTCGTGCGCGATCAGCAGCGCCTCCAGCCACGCGCTCGTCCGCTCCATGAAGCGCGCCGGATAAAGCAGGTTGTCGCGAAGAAGCGCCGCCTCGCCTGCCGGCAGTTTCGCTGCCGCTGTCCCCGCATGCAGCGCCGCCAGTTCAAAGCCGGCCCTCTGCGCTGCGGCGCGCTTGGCCGACTCGCGCCGCCCGAGCGTCGTGGGATGCATGTCGCTGAGCCCCTCATAGAAGGCGTCCGTCACCTTTTCGGACACTTCGCTCGCTTGACCGTATGCGATCGTCTCTGCCGCTGCTCCGGCCCCGATCTTCTTGTCCTTGAGCTTCTTGGCCAGTTCTGCCAAGATCTTATTTCCCGCGCCGAACATCTGTCCGTCCATCAGGAACGGCACCTGCTGCTTGTCGTGGATCTGGTACGCATTGAAGTAGATCCGGTAGGCGTTTGCGATCTCAGCCTGCCGTGAGGCGAATCGATTCTTGACCCAGCCGTCCAGCCACGCGTCCGGGTCATACCCTTCCAGCCGCCACGTCATCTTGGCTGTGGCGTCGATGCCCAACACGAATTCGCGGATGTTGGAGACGTTGAAAATCGCATACGCGCCCGCGCCCTTCCCCACGGCCGCTTTCATCATCTCGCAGGTTTTGTGGGGCGGCACCACCTGCGCCAAATGCGGCCCGCTGCCGATCAGCCCATGATGGTAGTAGACGCCGTACGCGTTCTTCGGATTGCGCGGCGTCTCGTAGAAGTCCCGCTGCCACTTCCAGCCCGGCGAGTTGTCAGCGAACACGATGATCGTGTCTTCGGGTATCGTGAGCAGCCCCTTCTGGTTCAGCACCGAACCCTCGGCCCAGAGCGTGGTTGACATCAGCCGCTTCTTGCCGGGGCAGACCGCATCAAGGATCTTCACCTGCGCCGCCATCGCCCCGGAGATGATCCGCCCGCGGTCGGCATCCGACTGAGGCACGTTGGCGTCCGCCATCCACATCGGCCTGTCCGCCACCCCGCGCAGTCCGAGCTGCCAGATCACGTTTGGGTAGGCCGCCCACTTTTCCGCGTAGGCGCGCCACACTTCGCGCACCTCGTCCGGATGGCTGAAATAGGAATACGTAAGCTCCTTGCCGCGAGCCCGCCAGTAGTTGAAATACGAGAAGGCGCTCACGCCCATGGGCTCGACGTGGTGCTGCGACACGAACACGCCGCGCCGCACGCACGCCTCTACGAGGGCCGCCTCGGGCGGATTCAGGATATCGATGAAGCTGGCCGGAATAATCAAGTTGAAGCGGCTGCGCACCAGCGCTTCCGCCACCTGGTCCATCACCTCGCGGTGCACGACCTGGCCGTAATACGGGTAGTCGATCTTACGCGTGTTTCCGCTCTCGCGCCACTCCGTCAGCAAGTCTTCGTCGTTGATAAACCAGCCGCGGAATTTGAATGTCGGAGCCCCTGACTCCAGCGAGACCGCGTCCCACTTCAGTTCCGGCCGTTTCGCGGGCTCGCGGCTTGACCAGACGTACAGCGGATCGACCTTCAGGTACTCCTCGCAGAAGGCGTAGACGCCGAACATCGTGCCGCGCGCGTCACCGCCTTCAACCACAAGCCGCTCGCCTTCCGCCCGCACGCGGTAGCTCTCCCACGGCCCGCCCGCCTTCGTGCCGACGAGCACGCACGCCCCTGCCGGCGCCGCGCCGCCGACCACGATCTCTGGCCTCCGGCCCGTGATCTTCAGCGCATCCGACGCCAGATCCTCGGCCGCGAGCCGCACGAACTCCGGCTCGCCCGCCGCCACGACGATCGGCGCGACGCGCTCCGCCGTCACGAACGAGAAGCCCTCGGCCCGTACGTGGCCCGCGAGCAGCAGGAGGATGAACCCCAAGGGCGCTAAGACAAAAGCAGGGGCATCGCTCGACAACCGGCTCAGCACAGCTTCGCCCCCCGATTTTCGAGCGCGTCCGAGGCGTGGAGGGCGAGGCTGCGCCGAGCCGTCGGCGGCCAGACACCTGAAGCGTTCAGCGATGAGCGTTCTCGCCGTCACTTCACCACCAGCGCTTTCTCCGCCACCAGCACGGGCGCGTCGTACACCGGCACATCCTTGAAGACGACCGTGTCGCCCGTGCGCGTCACGCGCTCCGCCGGGAACTCGCAAATGCGCCCGCTGATCAGGTCAACCCACACCGGCTCCTTGATCGCGCTGCCCGTGAGCGTGATCTGCGCCATGGCAGTCACGTTCGTGTCCGAAGGCGTGCCGCTCCGATCCCAAACGGCCAGCAGATGCTGCCTCGTGGAACCGTTTCGATACACGAAGCGCGAGGTTCTCTTGGCGCACGCGACCGCCGCCACGTCGTTCGTGATGCGCGAAAGCGAGTGGTCGAACATCTGTCTCATCATGCCCGTCCTCCATGTGACTGCGTTTAGCATACCCCTCCCCCTGGCTTCCAACAATCGCGATATTAGGAAATCGGCTATCATAAATCGGAACTCCTGCTATGATTGTGAGCGTCCTGTTTGCCCGCGAACAGGCGCGAGCCGCGCCGCCCGCAATCGTGTTGGAAAGGAAAGGCCACGTGAAACGCAGAACCAAGAAACGCATGCCGCAGGTGGCGGTGCTGCTCGAAACCTCGCACGGGGTCTCGCGGGCCATGCTGCAGGGCGTGTTCGACTACGTGCGCGTCTACGGCCCGTGGAGCCTGAACGTGGCGGAGGGCGGCGCGAGCGACCAGCGCGTGCCGGACCTGCGGCGCTGGAAGGGCGACGGCATTATCGCCCGCGTGCCCAACGGCGCGGCGGCTGCGGCGATCGTGGCCTCGCGCCTGCCCGCCGTGCTGATCAACCCCGTTGACGACTTCCTCGCGCCCGGCCACCCGCTCTCGTCCTACAGCCGCATCCAGTTCGACTCGCACGCCATCGGCACGCTCGCGGCGGAACACCTCCTGGGCCACACGCCCCGGCGCTTCGCCTTCGTGGGCCAGCCCGCCGACGTCAACTGGTCGCGCTGGCGGCGCGAGTCCTTCGAGTTGCGGCTCGCGCAGGCTGGCGCCTCGTGCGAGGTCTATCCGCTGCCGCCCCCGCAGGCGTGCGACTGGAGCGCGGAGCGGCCCCGCCTCGCCAAGTGGCTCAGGCGGCTTCCGAAGCCCGCCGCCGTCTTCGCCGCGAACGACAGCCGCGGGCGTCAGGTGCTCGACGCCTGCCTCGTGGCCGGCATCGCCGTGCCCTACGAGGTCACCGTGCTCGGCGTCAACAACGACGCGCTGATCTGCGAAACCACCATCCCGCCGCTCTCCAGCATCGCGGTCGACGACGAGCGGGCCGGCTACGAGGCCGCGCACCTGCTCGACCGCCTGATGCACGGCAAAGAGAGGCGCGGGCGCGCCGTACGGTACGGCCCCAAGGGGGTGGTCTCGCGCACCTCAACCGCCGACCTGCACGTCTCCGACCGGCTGGTCATCCGGGCCCTGGAGTTCATCCGCATCAACTCCGGCCTGAACATCCGCGTCTCGGACGTGGCCGAACACCTCGCCGTGACGCCCCGCTGGGCCGAGAGCCGCTTCAAGCAGGCGCTCGGGCACTCGCTTCACCAGGAGATCCACAGCGTGCGCATGGCCACGGCGCGCACCATGGTGGAGGCCGCGGACCGGCCGCTCGCCGAGATCGCGGCCCGCTGCGGCTTCCGCAGCGCCAGCCACCTCTGCAAGCTCTTCAAGGAAGCCTACGGCTGCACCATGAGCAGCCTGCGGCGGGCATGACCGCTGCGGTTTACGGGGGAGAGCCGACGAGCGCCACACGGGCGGGCGTCCATGCGGGCTGCGGACGGCGTGGTAGCCGTCCCTCCCCGCGAGTCTGATCCGCCCCGGCTGACCTCGCGCGGGAGGGACGCGCGTCTGCGCGTCCGCGAAACGTATCACACTTATTTATTGCTCAGTACCAGCGCCTTCTCGGCGATCAGCACCGGCGCGTCATAGAGCGGAATGTCGCGAAAGATCGTAAACTCGCCCGCCTTCATGACCCGCTCGGCGGGTATCGCGTAGATGCCGCCGGACACGAGGTCGACCCACACCGGCTCGCTGAACGAAAGCCCTTTGACCGTCACCTGCGCGGGGCGCGTCGCAAAGGCGTCGTCCGGCGTCGCCGAGTCGTCCCACAGGGCGATGAGACTCTGCCCGTTCGCCTGATTCCGGTACGCGAAGCACGCGGTGGCCTTGTCGTACATGACGCTGGCCACGGGCGTCTTGACCCGCGCCAGCGAATCGTCGAAAACCGACGCCACGTTCTGCACCGAATAGTAGGCGAGCTTGATCGCGTCGACGCGCTTGTCGGCGGTCGCATGCAGCAAGCCCTTGCGGTTGATCTCGCGGCCGACGTGGTTGAAGTCGCAGATTGTGAACACCGACGACTCGACGTCGTGCCCCAGGTCGCCGAGCATGCGCCGCAAGTCCCACTTCGCCTGGCTGGCCTCGGTCCACGGGTGGTTGGAGAGCGCGAACTTGGTGGCGGTTTCGGAGGGGCAGCCGTTCTCGCCCTGCCGCATTTTGGCTTTGCTGGAAAACGTCGCCAGCGTGGCCTTCAGCTCCTCGACGTTCGCGTAAGACTTGCTCGGATTGAACTCGTAGCCGTGGTAGATGAACCAGTCGAAGAGGTCGATTTTGCCCTTCTCGGCCAGCACCTTGAGGCACTCGCCGAAGAGCTTCGGGCTGGAGCTGGCCAGCGAGAGGCCCGCGATCCGCGCGTCGGGAATCACGCGCTTGACGATCTCAGCGGTACGGATATTGAAGGCGGCGATATCGGCCGGCGTGTGCTTCTTGTTGATGTCCGGCTCGTTCCACATCGCCCAGTCGCGCACCTTGCCTTTGTAGCGGACGGCCATGGCCTCGACCCACTTGTCCCACGCGGCCAGCGCGGCCTCGGAGGTCGGGAAGCCGCCCGCCAGATCGAAGCCGCCGCCGCCTTCGTAGGCCGGGTTGCCGTAGTCGGTTTCCAGCAGAATGTTCAGGCCGCGGCTGCGGGCGTCGTCCACCAGCGTGTCCAGCCAGCCGAAGTCATACGCGCCCTTGACCTTCTCGGTCTTGGCCCACCCTCCTTGCAGGCGGACGGTCTTGATGCCGAGCGGGACGATGTACGCCTTGTACTCGTCGTAAATCGCAAAATCGCGGTCGAGCGTCTCGCAGCCCAGCGTCCAGTTCGAGCCGGCGATCTCATTCGCTGAGCGCGGCTTGACCGTGCCGATGCGCGTCAGCCCGGGCTTTAGGCCGGTCTTCGCCCGTTCCGCCGACGTGTCGATCGCCGGCCCCGCCACCGCTGCCGTCGCCAAGAACGCCACCGCCACCAGAGTCCCATGCAAGCCCATGCCGAACCTCCCTTACGTTTTCATCATGTTACCCCTTCCCCCGGCTATTCTACAATCCCGATATTGGGAACTCGAGTTGCACATTTCGGAACCAGCAATTCTAAATTTGACAGAACGCGCGCCATGAGCAGGCCCGTACGGGCCCACGAACGAATTCGCCCTCGTTTCGCGCGCTTGTAGTGGCGCCGTGAGGCGCTTCTTAGGCAAATTTAGAATTGCTGATTCGGAACGGCTGTTCGCGAGCGACCTGGCCCTATATTATTTGCCGGGCAGGATTTCGAGGAGGTCGCGGGCGATCAGGATTTTGCCTTTGTAGCTCTTGCCGATTTCCTTGAGAGTCGCGGCTTCGTCGATCTCGCCGCCGACGATATGGGTCAGGACGAGCTTCTTGCAGCCGCTGTTCTGCGCCATGCTGCAGACGTCCTCCAGGCTCGGGTGCGCGCTCGCGCCAGCCTGGCCCCTGCCTGCAGACCCCGCGCCCGGGCGGACAAGCGCCGCGCCGGCGTCGAGGATGAGCACGTCAGCGTTGCTGGCCAGCGCGATCAGGTCGTCGGAGTAGGTCAGGTCGCCGGAGACGACGATGGACTGCCCGCCCGCCTCGAAGCGGTAGGCCACGGCGCGGATGCTGTGCGGCACGGCCGCGGTCTTCACCTGCAGCGCCCCGAGCGCAAAGCTCTCGCCGCCCCGGATCTCGCGGATCTCGGGCAGGCGGATGACCGGCTTGCCTCGCCCCATGCGCTCGATGCGGTAGGCTATGTCCTCGGCGTAGAACTCCGCGGCGAAGTCCGCCAGCCGCCTCGTGCCTTCGGGGCCGACGACCTCGGGCGGCGTGCCGCGCACGAGCGAGCCCGCCAGCAGCGGCATGAACTCCTCGTCGTGGTCGCGGTGGTGATGCGTGAGCGCGAGCGCGTCCAGAAGCGACGCGGCGATGCCGGCCTCGCTCAGGCGGGCCTGCGTGCCGTTGCCCATGTCCACAAGCACGAAGCGGCCGCGGCACTGGATCGCCACGCTCGGCCCCGAGCGCAGGGGATCGTAGGGCGGGCCGCCCGAGCCGAGGATCACTGCGCTGAACGCCGCGCCCGGCTCGAAGGCCTTTGCCAGCGCCTCGCCGCCCATGCGGCCCGCGGCGCCCCCTTGGCTGCGCCGCGCCGCCTCGCCGGGCGGCGGAGTGCCGGCGCTGGTCTGCGGCGCGCCTTCGCGCGAGGACTCCTCGCTGGAGGCGTCGGTGTAGACGTCGTGGCCGTTGCGCCCCGCACGGTTGCCGGTGAACGTGCAGGCTTTCAACACGCTGACGGTGCTGTCACAGAAGGCCGCGGCGCCGCCGTCGCCCGTGGCCGCGTTGTTCTCGAAGCGGCACTCGGCGAGCGTGACGACGCTGTTCTCAAGCTGCGATGCGCGGCTGACGCTGAAGACCGCGCCGCCGTGCCCGCCGGCCGCGTTGTCGCGGAAGACGCAGCCGGTCAGCTTCGGGCGCGAGCCGTAGTCGACGTAGAGCGCGCCGCCGCGCCACCTCGCCGCATTGCCGGTAAAGGAACAGCGGTCGAAGACGGACTCAACGCCGACGCGGTCGAGCACCGCGCCGCCGTTCTCGGCGCGGTTCTTGACAAAGGCGCAGTCGGTGAAGACCGGCTTCGCGCGGTCGTAGCTGTAGACCGCGCCGCCGTCGCGGGCGGCGTTGTCGGTGAACGTGCAGCGGCTGATCGTCATGGCGAAGCCTGTGCCTGACCCGCCTTTCGGATGGCTCTGCGGCGCGTCGCGGTAGGTGACGAGCCCGCCGCCCTTGCCGGCGTAGCCCTCGCCGTCAGCGCGGCCGCCGGTGACGGTGAGACCGTCGAGCGACGCGCCCTCAGCGCCGACGAGCACGTGGAAGGCGCCGTTGCCGTCGAGCGTGGTGACGTACTTGGCGGGGTCGCGCCGCTCGCCTTTAAAGCCGCCGTTGAGCCGCACGCCGGGCCGCAGGACGAAAGAAGAGGCTCGGTCTGGGCCGAGCGTGTACGTGCCTGCGGAGGCGCGCACCTCCGCGCCGTCGCGGCCCGCGTCCGCGAGCGCGGCGGAGAGGGAGCGGTAGGCCGTGGCCCACGCGCGGCCATCGCCCGCCGAGGCTGACGCGGCGTCCGCGTAGACGACGCGCGGGGAGGACGGGACGGGCGCGGGCGAGGCGGGTTCGGACTCGCGGAGGGGCGGGGCGCGATACGCTGAAAGGGTGTCGAGAAGCTGCGGGATCTGCGCTTCTGTGAACCGCGCCGTCTTGTAACCGGCCGCCTGGCTGACCGTGTTTGTGATGAGCGGGGTGTTGCCGTGCCAGTTGTAGAGGCCGGGCCCCTCCCAGTCGCACGTGTTATCGGCAACCGTGCAGTTGATGAGCGCAGGGTTGCTGGCCGGGCCGGAACCCTGATAGAGCGGCGCGCCATAGTCCTCGGCGTGATTCTTGACGAAGGAGCAGAAGAACAGAACCGGCGACGAGCCGCCGTCGTTGCCCATGCCGCCCGCGCTCTTGGCGGAGTTGCCGGTGAAGAGGCAGTTGATGAGCGTGGGCGAGGAGCCGAAGTCGTTGTACATGCCCCCGCCCTTCTCGGCGGTTGCGTTCGACTCGAACACGCAGTTCACGAAGGTGGGCGCCGTGCCGAGGTCGTTGCTGACCCCGCCGCCGCGGCCCTGCGCAAAGTTGTTGCGGAAGACGCAGTTGACGAAGACCGGCGCCTTGGCGTTGGGCTCCGGCCTCGGCGGAAAAGACGTGCTGGTCATGTTGTAGACCGCGCCGCCCTTGCCCGCTTGGTTGCCCTCGAAGACGCAGTTGCGTACGGTCGGCGAGGCGCGGAGGTTGAGCAGGCCCGCGCCGCAGCCCGCGCCGGTGCCGCCGGACACGCTCTGGGGCGTCAGGTGGATCGGCCGGCCGGCCGCGCCGCCGGAGCCGGCTCCGGGCGCGCCGCCGGGAGGCCCGCCGCGCCCGGCGCCGAGGCTCTTGCCGCCGGTGACGGTGAACCCGTCGAGCGTGGCGTCGTCCGCGCCGGTGACGACGTGCGCCGCGCCGTTGCCGCTGAGGACGGTCTTGTTACGCTGCCAGTCGCGCTGGTCGAGGCGCGTCTCGGTTCCGCCGAAGCCGCCGTAGAGGGCGCCGCCGGCTCGGAGCTGGAACGTGGCGCCGCTGCCCGGGCCGGGCGTGTAGGTGCCCTTGGCGACCCAGATCTCGCCGGCGTTGGTGGCGAGCGCCTCCTGCAGCGAAGAGAAGGCGGAGATCCACGATTTGCCGTCGCGCGTGGCGGCCTTGTTGGACGCGCTGACGTAGACGCGCGTACCGGGCACGGCGGAGGGAGCCGCGGCGGCCGGCACCTGCGGTGCGTCAGCAGGTTCTTCGCGGCCACGCGGGCCGGAGACGCGGGCGTCGCGGGCCTTGAGTTCGGCGGCGGTGACGAAGCCGTCACGGTCGGCGTCGAGCGAATTCCAGCGCTGCCCCATGCGTTCGGGGGCTTCGTCGCGGCTGAGTTTGCCGTCGTTGTCGCGGTCGAAGTCCCGCACGATCTGGTCGGGCGGCGGGTGCTGCTCAGTGCCGCCAGAGGCGTCGCGCGCGGCGGGGCGCTGGGCCAGGGCGGAGAAAGTGGCGGCGAGCGAGAGGGCTGAGGCGATAAGCAGAGCGTGCGTTTTCATGTGGCCTTCCGAAACGTGAACGCTGTTAGGATGCGATGTCTGGTCGGCGTCCCGGCGGCGTCCGCGGACGGCAGCGGGGTGCCGTCCCTACCGTTGCACTGAAGGTGCGGCGTCGCGGACGCAGCGGACGAAATTGTTGATGCGGATGACGTCGCCCTGCGGGCCACGGCCGTACGGAAAGGCGGACGCGTCGCCGGTCTTGGGGTCGCTGCGTTGCGAGCCCGCGCCGTGGACGTCGGTGAACTGGCGGTTTGCGGAACCGGACGTTTGACCGTCGAAGGGCGGCGGACCACCCTCGCGCGGGCCGCCGCGATCCGGGCGGCCCGCGCCGGGACCGCCTCCTCCGGGACCGCCGCGGCCCGGCCCGCCGCCCTGGCCGGGCTTCCCGCTCGGCCAGCCGGCCGCGCGGCCGAACGCGACGTAGACGGCGCTGCCGCCCGCGACGGCGGACGCGTGGGTCGTGCCGGACCAGTAGTACGGGTAGTCGGTCTTGCCGATTTCGTTGGTGATCGCGGTGCAGGCGAAAACCGGGCTGAGCGCGGGCGAGGCGGTCGTATCGGGCGAGCGGGCGTAATCCACGAGGCTCTGCAGCTCCTTCGCGTTCGGCAGGCGCCAGTCGCGGTGGCCGAGGTAGCCCGCGCCGTTCCGGGCCTGTACCCACGCCAGCGCGGCCTCCCAATCCATGCCCTTGCCGCTGTCGCCCTTGGCCCACATCAGGCCCGTGGCACGGTCGGTGACGGTGCCGTCGCCGTTATCACGAAATTCGTTCACTCCATATTTTGGGTTGCCGCGCACGCACTGCACGAAGAAGGTCTTTTCCTGGCCGCCGCCCGGCATGAGGAGGTCGTAACCCTTGATGCGGCCGTCGGCGAAGTTGACGCCGAAGAGCTTGTCGAAGCCTTTGAAGGACTTACCCACGTACTTGGTACAGGACGCGTACTGGGAGTCGATCAGCCGTTCGCCTTTGTCCGTGTTCCCGTAGGCGAATTTGAAGAACGCCGTGTCGATGAAGGGCTTCAGCCGGTCGGGATCGGTCTCCGGGCCGCTGGGGTCAACGCCGTCGAAACGGATCAGCGAGTACAGCTCCTTGATGGTCGGCAGACGCCAGTCGCTGAAGCCTCCAAACCGGGCGGCATTGAGCGTGGCGGGCAAGCCCTGCGCCTGACTCAGCTTCAGCTTGTCGGCGCGGTCGAGGGTGCCGTTGCGGTCCGTGTCCGGGCTGCGCTGCCAGGTCAGGCCCGTGACCCTGTCGGCGACCGTCAGCCCGTCGGCGCTGAGCGCGTACGACGGCGTACGGCCGGCGTGCTGGGCGTCTTGGCCATAGAACGGCTCGCCACGTTTGGGCGGGACGATCTCGCGGCGGGTGTCGTAGCAGGCCTCCTGGCCGGTGTCGACGACCGGGTAGGGTACGGGTGCGGCGCTGGCGCACAGCGCGGTATAGAGAGCGAGGCAGGCCACAGGGTTTTCACTCATAACAGCTCCTTACTCCTATAGGCCTGATAAACGGGCCGGCCGGTATAAGATTGCGAACCGCCTGATGACAATGTTGTCATGTTGGAATCTGTCTCACAAAAGAGAGGGAACGTCCCCACGTCTGCGGGGTGCCCCTCAAAAACTGGCCGGTTGATCCGCCACCCGGCGAACCGTGGGTGACGCTGGAAAAGGACTCAGAGAACACCTGAATTACCTGTCCCCTAGTTGCCCGAAAGGTGATTTTGCGCGGCGCGCGAGCGGGCGAGCACCTGCGATTCGTTGACCGATCACACGGGGACGCAAGACTCGCCGACCTGTAGCTCCGCCGCTGCGTCGGCGGAGAGGCGGCGTGTTTCCGGCGACACAGCGCCGGAACTACAGAGCCGGCAGATCGCAGGCCACGAGCTGCGCATCACCGGTGATCGCTCCGTACGAGCAAGACGCACGCTACTTCAGCAGCAGGTCCATCAGGTCGGAGCCTCTGAGGTAGCCGAGCATGCCGCGTGTCGCCGCGGCCTCGTCAAAGGTCTGCACGCCGTCGGGCGGGACGCCGGGCTGGCAGACCGACACCGGGACGGGGGTGCGGGTGTGCTTGCCGAGCGCGAGCGGCACCGGGTGGTCGGGCAGCACGCAGTAGGCCACGTCAGGCCCGGCGGCCCGCATCACGCGGCCCACGACGCGGGCGTCGAAGTCCTCGATGGCCTGCATCTTCAGCTTCAGATCCTGCGCGTGCGAGACCTCGTCGATGGCTTCGACGTGGACGTAGACGAAGTCGTAGCCGTCCTTCAGCGCCTGCACCGCGGCGTCGGCCTTGCCCTCGTAGTTGGTGTCGATATAGCCGGTCGCGCCGGGCACCTTGATCACGTCCATGCCCATGCACGCGCCGAGGCCGTTGATCACGTCTACGGCCGAGATCACGGCGGCGCGGATGCCGTAGCGCTCGCAAATGTTGTGAATCGCGCCGGCCTTGCCTCCGCTCCAGGGCCAGATGCCGTTGGCCTCGCGGCCCTTCAGCACGTCGGCGGCGCGGGCGATGAGGTCGCGCAGCACCGCGGCGGTGTGCTGGCCTTCGGTGGACTTGGTGCGCGGCAGGTGCTTGGCTACGACCTGGCCGTGGCAGTCGTCGGGCTTGTCGTACGAGATCTCCGCGCTGTACTCGGTGCCGGAGAGGATCAGCAGGTTGCGGTAGCTGACGCCGGGGTAGAAGCGGATCGAGTCGGTGCCGAGCTTCTCGCTGAGCAGGCGGACCGCCTCGACCGCGTCGGTTTGGGCGATGTGTCCGCCCGAGAAGTCGCGCAGGATGCCGTCCTTGTCGACGGTGACGAGGTTCATGCGGAAGGCGATGTCGTCCGGGCCGAGCTTGATGCCTTGGCTGGCGGCCTCGAGCGGCCCGCGGCCGCACATCTCGCGGGCGAGGTCGCAGCCGAGAACGGACATGTTGGCCACGTCGCTGGAGGTCGGGAAACCGGCCGGCAGGGTCAGCATCGTGCCGCTGCGCCCGGAGCGGGCGATGGCGTCCATGTTGGGCGTATTGGCGGCCTGGAGAGGTGTGCGGCGGCCCAGTTCGGTGATCGGTTCGTCGGCCATGCCGTCGCCGAGGAAGAGAACGGTCTTATGCGGTTTCATGATGCTGAAGTAGTCTGGCACACGAGCGTGCTGCTGTCAATGTTTCGTGTGCTCCAGAGCGTAGGCGCGCGCCTCGTCGCGCGACGACACGCGTCCCTCGAGCTGGGCGTCGTACAGCTCGTTGAGCAGCGCCCCCAGCTCCGGCCCGGGCGTCAGGCCCCACGCGACCAGATCCCGGCCGCGCACCAACGGCTCCGGCAGCACCGGCTCGGACTGGAACGCCTCGTGCGACTCTTTCAGAAAGCGCCACATGGCGAAGTCGTTGTTGCTGTGCAGGGTGTCGAGCCGCATGAGCTCCAGCAGCTGGGCGAAGTGGCCCGAGCCCAAGAAGCGGCGCAGCTTCGCCCGCCGCATCTTGTCGGCCTCCACGAACTGCATATGCCCCGCCACCAGCGCCTTGACCGCTTCGATCCGCGCGGAAGGCTGCCTGAGCCGCAGCAAAATCGCCTCCGCCAGCGCCGCGCCGACGGGCGCGTGGCTTGGGAAACGGATGCGCACCGCCCCCGTCTCGGGGTCGGGCAGCTCGCAATAGGTCACGGGCTTGCCGATGTCGTGCAGTAGCACGCCCAGCGCCAGCTCCGGCTCGCGCGGCACGGGCAGCTCGTCCAGCATCAGGCAGGTGTGCGTCCACACGTCGCCCTCGGGATGGAACTTCGGCGGCTGCGCCGTGCCGTGCAGGGCCAGCACCTCCGGCAGGACGTGCGCCAGAAGCCCCGTCTCGCGCAGCAGGTTCAGGCCCACCGACGGCCGCGGCGATTCGCACAGCAGCCGGACGAACTCCGACGCGACGCGCTCCGCGCTCACCGTCCTGATCCACTCCGCGTGCGCCGCGATCGCCGCGCGGGACGCCGTCTCGATCTCGAAGCCCAGCACCGAGGCGAACCGCACCGCTCGCAGCAGGCGCAAGTGATCCTCACGGAAACGCGCCTCCGGGTCGCCGATGGCCCGGATCACGCGCGCGCCGAGGTCGTCGAGGCCGCCCACGTAATCGATCACCTCGCCGCTCGAGGGGTCGCAGAAGAGCCCGTTCACCGTGAAGTCGCGGCGCTGCGCGTCGCCCTCCGCCGTCGCGAAGGACACGCCCTCGGGGTGGCGGCCGTCCGTGTAGGCGCCGTCTGTGCGGAAGGTCGCCACGTCGAACTGGAAGCCGTCGCGCAACACCAGCACCACGCCGAAGGCCTTGCCCACGGCCACGGTCTGGCCCGGAAAGAGCTCCTCCACCTGATCCGGCGTCGCCGAGGTGGCGATGTCGATGTCCTTGAGCGGACGGCCCAGCCGCGCATCGCGCACGCAGCCGCCCGCGAAGAGCACCCGGTGGCCGGCCCGCGACAGCTCGCCCGCCACGCCGCGCGCGGCCGACACCATCGCTACGTCATGGGAGAGGGGACACTCTTGTCCCCGGCAGTCCACGCCTTGGGAGCAAGGACACTCTTGTCCTTGCAGCAGGGACAGGAGCGTCCCCGCTGTTGGAGATGGCCGGGGACAGGAGTGTCCCCGCTCCCGTAGAGCCGGGGACAGGAGTGCCCCCGCTCCCAGAGAAGGAGACGCCAATAAGCCGGGGACAGGAGCGTCCCCGCTCCCAGATGAAGTTTCGCCACACATAGCAGACTACTTCTGCGGAACCACCACCTGCAGCGGGGCGACCTTCAGGACATCCGTCGCCGGCAGCGCCGGGAAGGGCGCGTGCGGCTCGGCCTGATACCAGTAGGCCACGGAGGCCACGTCGTCGCGCAGCGGCAGGTAACGGCCGGACTTGTCGGCCATCCACCCCAGCGCCTGAATCGTGACTTTCAGCTCCTCCGTGAAGCGCACCGGGTCGGCCACGTGCCAGCGGTAGAGCCCGAAACGCTGGCCCGGCACGTAGACCGCATCGGGCGGCAGCACCTGCGCCAGCCCCGAGTGCGGCGTACTGAAGGTCTGGTATTTCTTCGTCTCCTGGTTCTCGAAGTTGTACGAGCCGCAGAAGTAGTCCTCGGTGCCCGTGCCGCAGATCGTCGGGAACTTCGTGTCGCCGTCCAGGAAGAACTTGATCTCGCCCTCGCCCCACCAGCCGGGGCTGCGCACCTCCCACGCGAGGTAGGTGCCGACGTACTGGCCGCGGCCGCGCACGCCGTCGAGGATCGTCACATCAGGCTTCTCGCCCACCTGCGGCACGCGCCGGAACTGCGCGTGGAAGGTGCCGGTGTCGGGCGGGACGTCGGTCAGCGTGTAGTTGATCTGGTAGTAAAGCCGCATCGGCTTCTCGTCCAGATTCTCGAGCGTGACCTTCGCTCCCTTGTGGAACGGCATCACCCAGTAGCAGTTGAAGGCGCTGCCGGGGTTGACGCACACGGGCATGGAGTTGATCTGGCAGTACTTGCCCCAGCCGCACGCGAAGAAGTCGCCCAACGGCACCTCCACCGACGGCGTGAGCTCGCCGTCCCAATAGAAGCGCAGGATGTTGAAGCGCGTCTTGTCGAGCGGCGCGGGCGTCATCCAGATCTGCTGGATTGCGCCGGCGCCGCTGATCTCGCCGAGCGTGACCGTGCTTTTCGCCGGCACGTTGATGAAGGGCGAAACCTTCCAGCCTTGGCCGAGGTCGCGCGCCGCGTGCCACGCCGGCCCGTTGGTGGACATACCGGCCGCGCCCTTGTCGCCCGTGATGTTCTCCGGGCTGATCGAGCGCGTCTCCGCATCCGACAGCCGGCACAGGTTGCCGAGGTTCAAACTGAGCCCGTTGAAGCGCCCCACGCGCGGCGCCGTGCACGCCGTGACCACCGCCAGCGCCGCCAACGCCGCCATTGAAACGAGACCCTTCATTCTCATCTCACACCCCTCTTTCTCGCTCTCCACATTCCGACCTCTGTTTGCGCTGAAAAAGGCGGCTTTAAGCGCCTGACGGCGCCACTACGAGCGCTTCGCACCCGTTTGTGCCCGTGAGGGCATTCCGTTCGATTCAACGCCGCCCGCCGACTTTTTCAGCGGAATCGACCGCTGACCTCCCTCACTCGGGCAGCGCGGCGAGCAGCGCGTCCGCCTGCCCGTCCGTGCCGACCGTGATGCGCAGGTACTCGCCCGTGTCGGGCCCCGGGAAATAGCGCACGTAGATCTTCGCTGCCTTCAGCGCGTCGAACACCCGCCGCGCGTCGCCGTCCGGCGGCCGCGCGAACACGAAATTCGTCTGCGAGTCGCACACGCGCCACCCGCGCCGCCGCAGCTCGTCCATCAGGCGGCCGCGCGTCGCGCGGATCTTGCCCACGTTCTCGCGCATGTAGGGCAGGTCGCTGAGCGCGGCCAGGCCCACCACCTGCGCGAGCATGTCCATGTTGTACGAGTCCTTGATCTTGTACAGCGCGCCGATCAAGTCCTCCGGACCGATCACGAAACCGAAACGCATCCCGGCCAGCGAGAACGACTTCGAGAAGGTGCGCATCACCAGCGTGTTCGCGTTGTCCGGCGCGAGCGCGAGGTCCAGGCAGTTCGCGTCCGCGAAGTCGCCGTACGCCTCGTCGATCAGCACGACGCCGCCGAAGCCCTTGCAGAAGGCCGCCACGGCCGCCTTGTCGAACATCATGCTCGTGGGCGCGTTGGGGTTGGTCATGAAGAAGAGCGAAGCAGAGTAGCCCGCGGGCATGCGCCACGTGAAGTCCTTGTTCAGCGCCACGGGGCGGCGCTCGACCCCGCGGATCGCGTCCAGCACCGGGTAGAGCGAGTAGGACGGCACAAAGTAGCCGACGCTGCCGTCGTTCTCCACGAACGCCCGCGTGCAGAGCGCGAGGATCTCGTCCGAACCGTTGCCGATGAAGACCTGGTTCACCGTGCAGCCGTGGATCTCCGCGAGCCGCTGCCGCAGCGCCATGAAGACGGGATCGGGGTAGAGCCGCAGGCGCGCGTAGTCGAACGCCTGCAGCGCCTCGGCCACCTTGGGGCTCGGCGGGTACGGGTTCTCGTTGGTGTTGAGCTTGATAATGCCCGGGTCTTTCGGCTGCTCGCCGGGCGTGTAGGCCTCGAGGGCTTGGACGTTTTTGCAGATACTCATGGCTGTTGTTTTTTGTGATTCGCGTATCGGAAACGAATCCACTATACCACAACTTCCCTGCCTTGTGAGCCAGCCAGCCGCGATTTGTGACAAATTGGGCTACCGAATAGATATGCAGGTGAGCCATCGCTCACGCCCGATCAACAGACCTGTCCAGCCGGCACGAAGCCTTGCGTCTGCTCATGTAATCGGCATTTGACTATACCTGAGCTGGCCATTCCACCGCTCATTGTTTCCACACATCATGAAGTGTGGAAACGACCTGCTGACTTCCATGGGGATCTCCCGTCGAGGCCGTACCTTACATCTGGCGCACGCGCCGGACTTCCTTTGGCCCGCCTCTCAAGGACGACACGGAGGTCGTCCCTCCTGTACGAGGCGCTTCGTTCCGATACTACTCGCAATGGAGGGCCCGCCTCCGTGCGGGCCGCCTGTTCGGGCGAGGTTCAACTGTGTCTTCTTGGCTCCGCCCGCGTCAGAAATAGCCGCCCTTATCGGCGATCTCGTGGATGGTCTCGCCTTTTGCGACCCAGCCGAAGATCTTCTTTTCGTTCTCACGGATCTCCTCGGCGCGCACCAGCACGTCGTAGGCGATGTCGCGGGGAATGCAGACCACGCCGTCGCAGTCCGCGAAGAGCACGTCGCCGGGGCGGATCACCGCGTCGCCGATCTTGATCGGTATCTGGTAGTGCGTGATGAGGCAGCGGCCAAGCGAGCCGTTCGGACTGCGGTACTTGTAGTAGACAGGGAAGGGCTTCTCCAGAATCTGCTTGGTGTCGCGGATGCCGCCGTCGATGCAGGCCGCGCGCACGCCCTTGGCGTACGCGGTCGCGGTCATCACGCCGCCCCAGAGCGTGGCCCTCTCGTCGTTGGAGGTGTCCCACGCCACGAAGTGATCCTCGCCCAGCTCGTCGAGCATCTGCGTGCGGAAGGTCATCTCGCCTGTGATCTTGACGTTCGGCGCGCTCTTGACCGTGAAGGCGATGCCCGCTACGACGTCGCCGTCGCGCAGGGGTCGCAGGTGGCCGGGCAGCGACTGGTCGAGCAGGCAGAACTCGCGCAGCACGTCGCTGATCGCGCCGGTGTAGAGCTGCTCGTAGCGCGCCAGCAGCTCCTTGACCGGCACCGGAAACGCCTGGGTCGAGACGGCTTCGCGCTGCGCGATCAGCCGCTCCAGCTTCATCATCTTCGCCTCTTTCTGCAACAAGCCTTCTTCTTTCATTTCGCTCATTCTTTGACTCCGTTCCTGAACTTCCGACGCTGACCTCTGCCCTCTGACCTCCGACCTCCGACCTCCGACCTCCGACCTCTGCCCTCACGCAATCCCCATGCCTCCGTCGACGCAGATCGTCGTGCCCGTAATGTAGCGGCCGGCGTCCGAGCACAGCAGCAGCGCGGCGCCCGCGGCGTCCTGCGGCTCCGCGAAGTCGCGCACCGGAATACGCTGGCGCACCTGCTCCGCATACGCCGGATTGGCCAGCGCCTCGGCGTTGCGGTCCGTGGCGAAGACGCCCGGGCAGAGGTTGTTGACGGTAATGCCGTCCGGCCCGACCTGCTTGGCGAGGTTCCGCACCAGGTTTTCCAGCGCCGACTTGCTGGCCGCGTAGACGATCATGTCGGGGTGCGGCCTCTGCTCCTGCACGCTCCCCACCGAGACCAGCCGCCCCCAGCGCCGCTTGGCCATCTCGGGCGCGGCCGCCTGAAAGAGCTGGAGCGTGGCGTGGAAGTTGACCTGCATCTGCACGAGCGCCTCCTCTTCGGACACCTCGCGCCACGGCCGCCGGAGCTGGACCGACGCGTTGGCCACGACGATGTCGGGCGCGCCGATCAGCCGGGTGGCGGCGGCTACGATCTCGGCGGCCATGCCGGGCGCGGCGAGGTCGCCGGTCACCGCGACGCTGTCCGGGGACAGCGCGCGCACGTCCGCCAGAGTCGCGTCGAGCGGCTCGCTCGGCTTGACGCCGTGCACGGCGACCGTCGCGCCGAACTCGGCGAGCGCGAGCGCGAGGCCCCGTCCGATGCCGCGCGCGGAGCCGGTCACCAGCGCGCGCCGCCCGGCCAATGAAAAAGCCGCCCTGAGGTTCGAGGGTTTGTTCGTTTCCGCCATATCCCGTCCTTTGCCGCTGCTTTAGCCCGTCGGCCCGTTAGGTCTGCGGCGCCTCGGCCGCCTCCCGATCATGATTGTAGTAGAGCACGCGCGCGACCCAAATGATCACGCCGCCCAGCACGTAGAACCCGGAGAGCGAGGCCAGCCCGAACGACAGGCCAAAGTCCTTTTTGAGCGCGCCCAGCACGGTCGGCGAGATCGCGCCGACCAAGAATGCGAACGCGAGCATGAGCCCCGTGGCGGAGGCGCGATACTGCGGCTTGATCACGTCGAAGAGCGAGGCGAACAGATTCGAATCGTAGATGCCGCGGAACAGGCCAAACAGGCCGAGGGCCGCGAAGCACGCGGCCTCGGATTTGGACTGGGAGAGCCACACGATGAACGGAGCGCCCACAAGCAGCCCCAAGACGTTCGCCTCCAAGCGAATGCCCTTGCGGCGGGCCGCCCAGCGGTCCGTCAGCCGCCCGCCGATCATGACGCCCAGGAAGGCGCAGCAGAAATGGTAGAAGACGGCGGAGAAGCCCGCCTTGTCCGCGGCGAACCCGAAGCGCTCGATCAGAAACGTCGGCGTCCACGTCTTGAAGCCGACGTCCACATAGACCATGCAGCCGAAGGCGAGCGCCAGCGCGATGGCCGAGCGCTTGCCGAGGATGTGGGCGAGGGTCTCGCGCAGGGGGATGCGAGGCGCGCCCCCGGCCGGCTTCATGTTGGGCGTGTCTCGCAGGAGGAAGAAGATCACGATGGCCCAGACCAGTCCGGCCGCGCCGAATAGCAGGAAAGGCGTCCGCCACCCCATCGCGGTCGTCCGCGCCAGATAGCCCGAGTAGTAGCCGCTGAAGACGATGCCGAGGTAGAGAGCCGCCTGATGGATCGAGAAGGCGGTGGCGCGGCTCTTCTCGTGAAACTGCCCCAGCAGCGACGTGGCCGGCGGATAGTAGAACGCCTCGCCCGCGCCGAAAATGATGCCATAGAACACGATCAGCGCGACGAGCCCGCCGCCGAATCCGGTAAGCAGCGTGCCGACGCTGAAGACCAGCAGGCTGGCGAGCACCTGCCACTTCCGGCGCAGGCGGTCGCCCAAGAAGCCGGCGAGCGGCACGCACAGCCCGTAGCACGCGATGAACACCGAGGCCACCAGCCCCGCCTGAACGTCGGTCAAGCCCAAGCCGCCGGCTCCCGTCGCCGCCTTGATCTGCGTCAGCACGGTACTGTAGATCTGCCGGTTCCCCTGGTTCAGGAAGAAGACCACGCACAGCAGCGCAACCAGCTGCCACTTGTACGAAGGCGGCGCACCGTTAGCGTCGACTCGGCTGTTATTCGGCATGTGTCCTCCCTGCGGCTTCCACTCGATGGTTGTAGGGTACCTGAAAGGGCACTCGTCGACTAGCGGCTTTTGCGCATTATGATTGTCATTTTCGCGCAACCGCCGGACGCGCGGTCGATCGCTGTGTCGCGCGCGGCCGGGGTGGCACCCCTCTCTCGTGTGCGCGTGTGTTCCGCACCGGATCCCTCGCATGGAGGGCCGACCTCCGTGTCGGCCGCGCGCGCGGAGCGCTACTTGCCGACCAGCAGCCGCTCGACCGAGTCGCCGGTCTTCTCGACGCGCCGCGGGTTCGGCACCGGCTTAAAGGCTACGTTGTGCGTGCGCAGCGAGTCCTTGGGCAGGTAGTCCCAGCGCAGCGTGGCCGGGTAGCTGACCGCCAGCAGCGGGATCTCTTTGCGCTGCCGAACGGCCGCTTCGGCCTTCTTGCGGATGGCCGTCCGCGACTCTTCGACCGGCACGAGGGCCGCGCTCTGCCAGCTCGTGCCCTTCTTGGTCTCACACGTCACCACCTGCGGCAGCCACGCACGCGCCTCGGCCGCGACTTTGTCGTCGCCCGAGACCATCACCACGGGGATCTTGTGCTCCGCCGCGATGGCCGCGTCCACGCCGATCTCCCCCACCTCGCGGCCGTTCAGCCACATCCCTTGGATCGAGGCCGAGGAGAAGGAGTGCGCCAGCACGCCGTTCGTCGTCAGCGCCATGGCGTGATAGCCCAGCAGGATCAGGGCTTCGGCGCCATCCAAGCCCTTGAAGCGCACGCCCGGCGTCGCGCCTTGGATGAGCGTGGCGCGCGGGTCCAGCAGCTTGGGGTCCACATTCGTGCCGCCCGCGTGGCCGTCGCGCACCACGACCTCGGTCGCGCCCGCCGCGAAGCAGCCCGCCACGCAGGCGTTCATCTCCTCGACCATCAGCCGCTTGCCCTCGTCGGCCCGCGCCCCCATGATCTGCTCGCTGCACGTCACGCCGCTGATGCCCTCCATGTCGGCAAACACGTAGACCTTGAAGGCCTGCGCGGTGCAGGCGGAAAGCGCGCACGCGCACACGAGGCCCAGCTGCCCCCAACTCAATGTGTCCATAGACGTGTCCTTTCACTGGTCATCAGA
Organism: uncultured Lentisphaeraceae bacterium; assembly: GCA_964386865.1. GTDB lineage: Bacteria > Verrucomicrobiota > Kiritimatiellia > RFP12 > UBA1067 > CAYLUN01. Next base: position 26,791 of record CAYLUN010000040.1, read on the forward strand.
AGCGAAAGCAAGCCCTCAAACGGGGTCATTTTACCCGAGCCGCCGCGATGGAGAACCCTACGTCTGTCCCAGATACGCCTGAAAATCCTGGGTGACCGGCGCTTGAATGCGGCAGTCCTCTCCGCTGGCGGGATGCGCGAAGCGCGCCTCGTAGGCGTGCAGGAAGTGGCGCGAGCAGCCCGCGACGGGCCGCGCGCCGTAGAGCGTGTCGTTGACGATCGGCCAGCCGCCCAGCGCGAGCTGGCAGCGGATCTGGTGCGTTACGCCCGTGCGAATGGTCACCTTGAGCAACGTGTTTCGCCCAACGAGTTCGAGCGGCTTGTAGGCGGTCTCGGCATGCATGCGCCGATCCGGAGCGGCCAGCGAGCGGGCGTCGACCATCTTGCAGTGCGGCAGCGACGGGTGGTGCGCCAGGTCATGTTCGAGGCGACCCGGCACCGCCACGTGGCCCTCGACCAGCGCGAGGTAGGCCTTCTCCACCGTCTGGGCCACGAACTGCGCCCGCAGCGCCTCGAACGCCGCCGGCGTGCGGGCCGCGAGCACGAGCCCGGAGGTGCCGGTGTCGATGCGGTGCAGCGCGCCAGCCATGAGCGGCTGGTCGCCGATTGCCGCGAGCTCAGGGAAACGCGCGACCAGCCCGTTCATGAGCGTGCCGTGCTCCTCGCACGTGAGCGGGTGGACGGCCAGGCCGGCGGGCTTGTTGGCGGCGACCAGGGCTGCATCTTCGAAGACAACATCGACCGGCACCGCGTCGTCGGCTTGCACGCGGTTGTCGCAGGCCTCCTTCAGGCGCACGACCGCCAAGGCGTCGCCCGCGCACAGCTTGGCACCCTTGACGCACGCCCGCCCATTGACGAGGACTTGTCCGCCTTCGATCGCCTGGCGGCAGAACGCTCGGGTGGCAGTCGGAAAGCGCGCGGCCAGCACCACGTCGAGCCGCTGTCCGGCCTCTTCTGGGCGCGTTTCGATCAGGGCGTCGCGGATCATAGCTTTTCCTCTGGCACAGGCGCGGCCAGGCTCTCCGGCAGTTCGCCGAACTGGTCGCCCGGCCGCAAGGGATGCCCGTTCAAAAAGGATTTGCCGTCCATGCGGCGGCTGCCGTCCAGCTGCACGGCCGTCAGGCACAGCATCCGGTCGCCGGTCGCGACGACGGGGCCGATCGGCGACAGCGAGCAGATTGCGCCGGGCGCGGCCAGCGGCAGGCCCTCGGCCGACGGCCCCATAATCTCGGCCTGCAGAACCTTCATGCGGCCAGAGAACCCCGGTTTCGTCAGGCGCACCGGAAGGAAGGTGAACGCGCCCGGCCACGGATCGTAGGCGCGGATGCGGCGCTCGATGACGGCGGCCGGCTGCGACCAGTCGATGAGGCCGTCGTGCTTCTGCATCTTGGGCGCAAACGTCGCCTCCGCGTGATTCTGGGGCTCGCGCTTGAGGCCGCCGGCGATCATCATCTTGAGCGCCTTGACGATGGTGACGGCGCCGAGGATCGCCAAGCGGTCCATCAGCGTCACCGCCGTATCGTCGGAGCAGATCGGCTCGATGGCTTTGAGCAGCATGTCGCCGTCGTCCATGCCTTCGGCCATGCGCATGACCGTCACGCCGGTCACCTCCTCGCCGTCCGCGATCGCGGCCTGCACAGGCGCCGCGCCGCGGTACTTGGGCAGGATCGAGAAGTGTCCGTTGATGCAGCCGTGGGGAGGAATGGCAAGCAGTCGCTTGCCCAGAAACTGACCGAACGCGACCACGACGATCACGTCGGGCTTGAGCGCTTCGATCTGGGCGAGGGACTCGGGCGCGTTGACCTTCTCCGGCGAGATGATGGGCGTAAGCCCCTGATGCGTCGCATAGGTTTTGCAGGGGCAGGGCGTGAAGTGCTGCCGCCGGCCCGAGGGACGATCCGGCTGGGTCACCACGCCGACGACTCTCAGCAGCGGTGACTTCAAGATCGCCCTCAGCGCGGTGGCTGAGGCATCTGACGAGCCCATGAAAACGATGCGCATTCCGACAATCCTGTTGCGTTCGAAGTTGCCGACGATTTTAGCACATCGCCACCGGAACCGCGCATACAAAAAATAGGCGGCTCGAGCGCCCGTCACGGGGTGACGCGCGCGCTCATTAGCCCCTGCTCCCTATTTCGCAAGCGGCCAGCTCGCACGCAGGTCGTCGCGGTAGCAGCCGATCCTGTCGACGGGGATGGGCCGGAACCCGAGTGCCCGCGCGGGCGAGCTTCGGCTCAGCCGGTAATCGTCTTTCGCGGCGTCCGCGAAGAGCGGGTCGGCGGCCACCGAGTGCCGGTCCATGCCAAGCGCCTGCCACGCGGCCCACTCGTCGAGCAGCGCCACCGCGCGCAGCTCGACATCGTCGGCCCACGCGAGTCCGCTCCCGGCGGGCAGGCGCAGGCGAGCGTAGGCGCTCGTCATCTCGGCATGCCCGCCTTTGCCCGGCTCGGGGAAACGGAAAACGAGCTCGTAGCGCGCCCACTCCGGGCCCGCGCGGAACGTCTGCGCCTGCTGCCACTGGTAGACGTTCGCCCTGTAGCTCTGCACGCCCAGCTCAACTGAGGTGTCGGGCGCCGCGGCCCGCAGCCACACGCTGAGGCAGTAGGACGTGCCCGGGGTCAGCGCGACCTCCTGGCTCTTGACGCTCGGGATGCGCGCCCACGATTCCTTGCCCGCATTCGCAGGATCCGGAAAGCCCTCCACGCGCAGGCAGCGCGTGCCTCCGTGCGGCCGATCCTCGCTCAGCGCAGCCTGGTCCCTCGCGGTCGGCCGGATGTGCCAGCTCCACTGCGCCGGCATCTGCCCGGCCTCGCCCGCCTCGACATCCGCGTTCGGCGGCGCGAGCGGCGGCCCTGCGGGCTCGCCGGCTTTGAGCTGGCCGGTCTTCACGGGCTGGCCGCCGTTCCACACGAGGTTGGAGTCGGAGAAGTTGTGCGCGAACGCGAAGTTGCGGGCGCTGAACGCCTGCGGGGCGGGGTCGGCCCAGCACAGGATGTTGCGCCGCGCGGCGTTGTGATGCATGGTGCGGCCGTCGGGCAGCGGCACCGCGCGCGGGTCTCGCAGCGAGGCGACGCCCCGCCAGGCGGGTTCGTTCGAGACCGAGTCATACTGCCGGCACCAGTTCGCGAACTCGCGCTGCCACCAGCCGGTGGCCGTGTTCCAGCCGCTGAACTCGATCTGGCTTGTCGCGCCGTGCTCATGCCGGCCGCTGCCGCAGTCCACGAAGATGTTGTTTTCGATCACATTGTCGCGGCCGTCATGGACGTGGACGCCCGCGCGCGGGCAGCGGGCCACGACGTTGCCGTCCACGGTTACGCCCATCGCCGTCCAGTCGAGGTAGATGCCCCACGCGAAGTAGGGCGAGACCCAGTTGCCTGACTTGCCGCCGCGGCCGATCACGTCGTGGATGAAGTTGTTGCGGATGATGACGCCGTGCGCCGAGAGCCAGTTCATTGAGCCGCCGTAGATCGCGCCGGTGTCCACGGTCTCCAGGCTCACATGGTGGATGTGGTTCAGCTCGATGACGTGGCTCTGCCCCCCGAACAGCACGCCAAAGCGCGGCAGGTCGTGCAGCGTGTTGCGGGCGACGCGGTTGCCGACGCCGGAGACGTTAATGCCGTTGCCCTGCTTGTAAACGAGGCCGGTGCGGGTGATGTGGTTGTTCTCCGCGTAGTGGCCCGCCGGCACCCGCGTCTTCTCATCCCCGCCCGACAGGCTGATGCCGCTGTTCCCGATATCCGAGATGTCGCAGCCGACCACGCCGACCCGCGCCCCGCCGCTCACGCTGACGCCGCCGCCGGCGTAGTCACCGGCGTGGCGCACCGTGCACGCCGCGAGCAGGCAGTTGGTCGCGCCGCTGAAAACCACCGCCGTGCCTTCGCAGCACTCGAGGGTCAAGCCGCGGATCGTCACGTGCGCCGCGCCGGCTCCCACTTCCAGCAGCGTCCGCACGCGGGGCGCCGTGACGGACACCCGTGAAGCGGCCGGGCCGGGTGCTCCGCCCTCGGGCGGCCACACGTAGAGCACACCCTTCTCCGGATCCAGATGCCACTCGCCGGGCGCGTCGAGTTCTTCAAGCGGGCCGCGCACGAAGTAGCGGTCGCCGGGGGCGATCTCGTAGGAGCAGTCGGCTTTAAGCGTGAGCTGCCGCTGCCCGCGGTCGAAGCCAACCACCGCCGCGACGTTGTTCCACCACTCGTGGCTGGGAAAGATGCTAACCTCAGCGTCGGCCGGACGCGCCCACGTGCGCAGGTCGGACGCGGCCACGCGCAGCTCGCGCCTGGGCGTGTCGGTCTTGGCCGGCTCCTTGTCCGCGAACGCCCAGCCGCTCTCGTACGGGCGCTGCGGATCGAGGTTCGGATAGCGCGCCAGCTCGAGCCGCCGGCCCCCGCAGTAGAGCTGGCGGAAGCGGTTGGCCACGCCGCAGGCGCGGGCGTCGGCTTTCACGATCTGCCCGTCGTGCGGCGCGAAGCCGCCAATCTCGACGCCGCCGGTCAGAAGCGGCCGCTCGCCCCGATAGGCCTGCCACACCACCGGCGCGCCGGCCTCGCCGGAGTCCGCGGGGCCGAGCTTGAAGGCCTCAGCCAGCCGGTAGACCCCTCCGCGCACAGTGACAGTCGCGCCGGCGCGCCTCTCCAGCGCACGCACGGCCTCCCGCGCCCGCCCGAGCGTCGCGAACGGCCTGCGCTTCGTTCCCGGCTGCGCGTCATCGCCATCTGGAGCGACGTAGAACTCGGCGGCGTGCGCAGCCCCCAGCGGCAGCAGCACGGCGGCCAGCCTAAGACAGAAGCCTCTTCTCATGTCATCTCTCCCTCTCTGCTGGCGCTACTCGCCGATCACGCCGAGCTCGGCGACGGCGGCGAAGGCGTTGCCGTTCTGCTCCGAGAGCGCGCGGAAAAGCACGTAGCGGCCCTTTGTGGCCGGACAGGCGACAGCCTGCGCCTCTTTGACCCGGGTGAGCGACGCCGTTGCTACAGGCGCGCCGAACGCGTCCGGCGACGCGCCCACGCAGAACTCGGCGTCCTTCACAGCGCCGTTCCAGCCGGCGTCTTGGCGGGCCAGGTACACGAACCCGCGCACCGTGCGCTCGGCGCCGAGGTCGATGACCAGCTCGTGCGGCGGAGGCACCGCCCCACCGGCGAATTTCGTGTGCCACAGCGTGTCGGGGTCGCCGTCGATCGCGCAGGCTGCAAACCTCTTGTTGCCGCTGTTTTCGCTGCTGAAGCGAGCCAGCTTCCACCCCTTGTTGGACAGCAGGCCCGGCGTCGGCCAGGCGGCAGCTTGGCCTTTAGCCTTGCCCGCGGGCGCGGCAGCCGCAGGCTCGTCCTGCTTGCCGAACTTGGCGCGGCGGTCGCGCTCGTGGCGGTCGGTACGCGTGAAGGTCCCTTCGCGGACCGGCTCGGACGCCTGCGTGGCAAGCGTCGTCAGCTTGGCGAGCACATCGGGCCTCGTAGCCGCAAGATCCTTGGCCTCGCTCGGGTCAGCGGCGAGGTCGTACAGCTCCCACGTCTCGCGCTTGGCGGGCTTTACGGCACGCCAGGTGCCTTGGCGGATCGCGATCCAGCCCGCGATCTCCCAGTACAGGTAGTCGTGCTGCGCCTGCTTGCGCCCGGCCGCAGTTTCGCCGAGCAGTTCGGGCACGAGCGAGAGCCCGTCGAGGTCGCGCGGCGCTTTCGCGCCCGTGACCTCGGCGACCGTGGCCATCACGTCGGGGAAATAGCCCAGGTGGTCGCTCACGCGGCCCGGGGCGATCATGCCCGGCCAGCGCGCCACGAAGGGGATGCGCAGGCCGCCCTCGTAAAGTGTACCTTTAGTTCCACGGTACTCGACGCCGGTCTGCGGGCTCTTGTTCGCCGCGTGTACGCCGCGCGGGTACTCGGCGGATTTGAAGTAGTCCGCGCCGCCGTTGTCGCCGCTGAAGAAGACCAGCGTGTTCTCGTCGAGGCCCAGCTCCTTGAGCAGCGCCAGGACCTCGCCGACCTGGCGGTCGATCATCGTGACCATCGCCGCGTAGCGCCGCGCGGGCTCGGGCCACGGCCTGTCCTTGTAGAGCGCCCACGCCGGATCGTCGTCCGGGATATCGAAGTTGCCGTGCGGCGGCGTGTAGGGCAGATAGGCGAAGAACGGCTCCTTGGCGTGCTCGCGAATAAAGGCGAGCGCAGCCGCGTGGATCACGTACTGCGAGTAGGTTTTGCCGCTCACGCCGGAGTTGCCGGCGAGCGGCACCTCCTCGCTGTTCCGGATGAGATACGGCGGGTAGTAGGAGTGCGCGTGGACCTGATCGTAGTAGCCGAGGAAGACGTCGAAGCCGTGCTTTTCCGGCACGCCGGTCGAGTCGCGCCCGCCGCAGCCCCACTTGCCGAAGCCGCCGGTGGCGTAGCCGTGCCGCTTGAGCATCGAGGCGATCGTCTCCTCGTCCGCGCGCAGCGGCGTGCCGCCGCCATTGGCGCGCACCGAGGTGTGGCCGCTGTGCTTGCCGGTCAGCAGGCAGCAGCGCGTCGGCGCGCAGACCGACGAGCCGGCGAACAGGTTGTTGAAGCGGAGGCCCTCCGACGCCATGCGGTCGAGGTTCGGCGTCCGGATGTTCGTGCCGCCCATGAAGGCCGGCTCGTAGTAGCCCAGCTCGTCGTCGATGATGTAGATCACGTTGGGCTTGGCCGCCGCCGCGCTCTGCAGAGCTGCCAACAGAAGTATCGCAAAAGACAGAGCCGAAATCGTCACTTTCTCGCGCATCTGAACCTCCTTTACGGTTGCGTCGTCCTTTGGCACGCACCCTTCAGCGCTCCAGTTGCACGCCCAGCCAGAGCCCCCAGTCGGCACGGTTGCCGTCGCCGGCGTCCTCGGTGCTCAGCTCAAGCTCGCGCACGCCCGTCAGGTCGATGCCGAAAGCCTGCGTGCGGCCAGGCTTGAGCGCGCCGGTACGCAGCGCCTCCTTGCCGTCCGTGCGGATGACGAAGACGACCGAGCCGTCCGCGGACGGCAAACCACACTTGCCCGTGAGGCGCTTCCAGCCGCCCGCGAGGTCGTAGCGGTGGGAGGCGGGCGCGTGGGCGTAGATGCCGGTCTCGAACAGCTCGCCACCCGCGATGAGCAGCGCGTCGCGCTCAGGCAGCCGATCGTAGGTCGGCCGGCCCCAGCCGACGCGGGCCTGCGCCGGCGCGACCTGCGAGAGCGGCACGCACGTGCGGTCAGCCGGCACGGACGCGGGCGCGTCGGCTGGCCGAGGGCTCGTGCGCGCGGCCAGCAGCGACGTCGCGCAGGCGCGGGCGCGGCCGCCCTGCGGCAGCGCGTCGCGCAGCGCGGCCGCCTGCGGCAAGCTGCCTTTGTCCAAGGCTCTGAGGAACGGCTCCAGCGCAAACGACACCTCCATCGCGGCCACGTCGGGCGAGCCGTCCTTGGCCACGCGGTACCCGCTCTGAAACCGGCTGACGGCGCCGTTCGCCAGCAGCGCGCAGAGGCGCAACGCGGCGGCCTTGCCCGCGACCAGCTCGCCGCTGCGCAGCGTGAACGCCCCGTCCGCCTTGGGCTGCGCGACGGCCATGCGGGCGTCGTAGTCGCTGTTGCCCTCCGGATCGAAATAGGCGACCAGCGCGTAGACGGGCACGGCGGAGGTGACTGTTCCGGAGAGGTCGAAGTCGCTGCGGCCCGCGGCCACCGAGAGCCCAGAGAACTGAGCTTCAGCCTGCTGGCTCAGCCCTTTGACCGAGCCGCAGAAGAGCGGGTGCGACGCGAGCCGGAGCGCGTGGCCAAGCGTGAGGAAAGTGCCCTTGCCCTCGCCGCGCAGCGGGTCGCCATACGTTCGGTTGCCGGAGCCCATCAGGGCGGTGCCGAGCGCCTTCGCCTCCGCCTCAGACTCGCGGCAGTGCGGCAGCCCGAGAGCGTGGCCGAGCTCGTGCGCGATGCCGCCGATGAAGATCGAGTTGTGCTTGCCGAGCGAGATGCGGCCGTACTCGCCGTCCTGGATCAGCGGCTCCTTGAGCGGCAGGTTCAGTACGTCGAGCGCCGGATGGTCGAGCTGCCACGCGATGCCGCTGCGGCAGGTGCCGGTTCCCATGTACGGGCTGTGGTGGCTGAACGTGCGCGCGGCCGGATCCCACTTGGCCAGGTTCGTGAAGATCACGACCGTCTCCTGGTCCGGGTCGAGCCCCGCCGCGCGCAGCACGCGCCAGCAGTCCTCGCGGATCGGCTTTCCGCCCTCCTGCTTGGTGTACTCGTCGAAGGTTCCGCTGCCGACCGCCTCATACACGACGAGCGCGCCCGCGGCGTCGGTGTCGAGCTGGAAGGTCAGCCGGCCGAGGCCGTTGCGCTCCATCTCGTCGGCGTAGAAGCCGCGGATGTGCTCCATGATCCGCTGCAGCCGGGCGCGGTGGTTGGCTGGGAAGTCGCGCTCGCGGGTGCGCCAGCAGATCAGGCGCAGCTTCTTGCTGGCCGGCTGCGGGCTCTCCGCGCGGTAGGCCTCCAGGATGCGGCGAGCCGGTGCGGCCTGCGGCGGCGGAGTCTGCGGCGCGCCTGAGTCGCGGGCCCAGGCGTGCTGGACACACGTGAGAAGGGCGACAGCGATGAGGCGCGAGGAGACGTGTGACGTAATAGGCGCTTGCATGGACACACTCTAGCTGACAGAGCACGAAACCGTCAAGAAGGGCCCTCTCACGGCGCGGGCGCGACATCTCCGTATTTGGCGCGCTCGCCGCCGACCTTGACATCCTTCCAGATCTGCAGGAGGCCGTCTTCGCACGGCGACCACTTGGCGTGAACCACCCACGCAGCCCAGACGCCCGGCCGCGCCGGGTCAGCCAGCCGTTCGTTGGCCGACAGGATACGTACACGTTCACAGCGAGGCGGTTCACGTTCCCGCACACGAGGCACCGTTGGAACTGGTTCACGAAAGAGAGGACGTTTACGGCGCAGCTCTGGACTTCGCGGCTCGGGCGCTCCAACGCTTACGCGGATGATCGAAAGGGAAAATCAGGTTCGTGAAGGGGATGTCTTGTACGGGTACGGGCACGAGAACGGGTACGATAAAGAACTGGGCCAACGTTGCCGCGGTTCAGGTCGAACACCCAGTCCGCCGGAACGGCACGGCCGCGAAGTCGTCTTGGAAGAGGTTCATCTAGCCGTCGCTGAACACGTCCTTGGCGCGAAACGGACGAGCCGGCTTGTCCGCCGCCCCCGCACACACCTGAAATGCCAACCGTCCACGCATCGTCCGCCCTCCCGCTTATCCGCAGATTCTCGCAGATTGGCGCGTTTTGGCAATGCCTAAGCGCGGACGCGGGCGGCCCGTCTGCTCCGGCGAACGCCGCCTTCACTGCCGCGTCAAGGCGTGGTATACTGCTGCCCTGTGAAACGAGCGCTGACCTCGGCGGCCACTATGACAGTGCGCAGGCAAATCGACTTCGCGCCCTCCGTGTATGAACACGCGGCGGCGCTGATCGGGCTGACGCCTTACCAGGTGTCGCGAGATCCGGACTTGCTCTTTCGGGCCCACGCCGAAGCCTTTCGGCTGTATCGTCACGCGCCCGTTGTCGTCGGCATCGACATCTACAATCTGGAGGCCGAGGGCTACGGCGCCTCGATCAGCGAGCCGGCAGATAACGCAGTCCCGGCCATCTCCGAGCGCCGGCGGTGCCCGACATGCGCAGACCTCTTGCACCTGAGGCCGCTCGACCCCGCGCGCGACGGCCGCCTCCCGATGGTCCTCAGCGCGGCGAAGCGGCTCGCAGGGGCTTTTCCCGAGGCGAACGTCCGCATACCGGTGAGCGGCCCCTTCTCGCTGGCGAGCAACCTCGTGGGCTTCGACCGTTTGCTGTGCGACGTCCTGGACGAGCCCGGAACGGTCCGCAAGGCGCTGCTCTTTCTCGCGCGCGGCCAGCTCGCGTTCTGCCGAGAGATCGCCTTGCGGGGATTGGGCGTAGCCCTCTTCGAGTCCGGGGCGGCGCCGCCGCTGATTTCGCCTGAGCTGTTTGCGCAGCTCGAGTTGCCCGCGCTCGCGCTTCTGGTCAACGAGGCGTCGGCGCTGGCGGGACGGCCCGCTCCCTGCATCATCGGCGGCAACACGCTGCCGATTCTCAAGCCGCTGCTCCAAACAGGGGCCGGATATGTCATCTGCCCCAGCGAGACCGACCAGGCGGCTTTCATGCGGGCGATGCGCGATCGTCCGGACGTGATGGTTCGCATCAACACAGACGCCTGCGTTTTCGCATCGGGAAGCGAGGCGGCCGTCTGCCGCGAGCTGGACCGGGTCTTGGCGCTCGCGGAAGATCGTGAGCGGGTCTGCGTCGGAACCGGCACCCTGCCGTTTGAAACAGCCCCTTCGCTCGTGCTGAAGGCCAAGGAGTATGTCCGCAGCCGAGCGGGAAATCCTTGCGAGTCAACAGGAGAATAACCATGCGCACCGCAGCCGTCGCACTTGCCGTCCTCGCCCTCACGTCGCTAGCCGCCGACTTGTGCGAACAGCCTTCGTCCGAGGAGATGGCCGCCTCGGCCGGCGTCGAGCTCCCCAAGCGCCCCTGGCACGTCGCGAACATCTGGTGGAACTTCGAGAAGCCCGTCGAGCACTTCACCTCGCTCGAGATGGACGTGACCGTCGACCGCGACGTGCCCGAGAGCTACAACGTCTACATCTCGCCGTGCGGCCTGGCGAAGATCAACGGCCTGCAGTTCTACGGCGGCATCCAGAGCAACATCAACGGCTGGCCGGACAAGGAGAGCCGCACGCGCGTGCACCCGGGGCGCGGCGCGATCTTCTCCCGCTGGTCTTCGGACAAGAAGACGCCCATCGGCCTCAGCCACGTCCGCACCGCGGCGCCCGAGTGCCTCGTTGAGAGCGCGGGCTACGAGGGCGAGTTCGCGAGCGTGCGGCGGCCGTTCGCTTGGAAAAAGGGCACCTACACGTGGAGCGTGACAAAGGGCGAGACGGTCGACTACACGGACGGACGGGCCACCTGGTTCACCTGCCGCGTGAAAGAGCGGGCGAGCGACCAAGCCGTCGAGGTCGGCAGCCTGCTTTTCGAGGGCGAGAAGTTCACGTACTGGGAGAAGCACTCGGCGTTCGTGGAGGTCTATTCGACCGAGAGGATCCCGAAGTCGAAGATTCCGAAAGTGAACGTCACCTTCGGCTGGCCGCGCATCAACGGGCAGAAGGCCGCCGTGAAAAAAGTCTCGGCTTATTACCCCGACCCCGCGAAGGGCGTCCCCGGCTCGCCCGACTGCGCGAACATCCGCGCCGAGGGCGACTCCTGCGTCGTGGAGGTCGGCGCGATCTTCAAGCGCGACGAGACGAAGCGCCGCCACGACCTCGACATCAAGTAGCCGTTACGGCAACCCCATCCCGCAACTCTAGAGCATGTTCAGTTATTCTGTAGCCACTGTTACGGCGCGAGGCGGCTCGCGAGGACGCTCGCTCCATGAAATCGCACTCTTTTCGCGTGGAGGGCGAGACTCCGTCGAGCCGTCTAACGGCTACACTTTTGAAAAAATGCCCTAGCGCTTGCCGAGGGCCAGTTCGATCGAGGCTGCAACCTGCTTGCCGAGCAGCTCGTAGCCGTCGTTGTTGAAGTGGACGTCCTTCGGGTTCTGCACCTTGGCCAGGTGCGGCGTTTGGTTGGCGCCGATCCTCTCAGGTGCCCGCCCGTTGCGGGTGAGCACCTGTGCAGTAACGGTCAAACAATGTTGGGGTTGTTTAGAGGCCCCGTAAACGGTTACCTCAAATCGAGTCGTCCAAACGCAGCCCTCACTCCTCGTCTCTGATCTCCACCCCGTACGACCGCTTGAGCGGGTAAGTCACCGGCTTCGCGCCGGGCGTCTTCCAGGTGTCCGGCACGAGGTAGAAGCCCCGGCCCGACGGCTCCAGATCCGGCGCGGCCCGCACCGGCGTCAGCGCGCCCTCGTGCGTCACCGGCACCGTCTTGAGCTGGAGGGAGCCCTTCTGGTCGCGGTACTCGTAGTAGAGGTTGAACGTGCCCGAGAAGAGGCCCGTCGCCTTCAGCACCGTCAGCGTCGCGACCGCCGGGTTCGTCACCGCATACACCGTGTTCGACGCGGCGCTATCGTAGACCGGCGCCTTGCCCGCGGGCAGCGAGATCACGCCGCTCTTCGGGTCGAAGCGCAGCGCCTCCTCGGGCAGCGCGGACGTCACGATCCCGACCGCCGCCGTGTACGCGCCACTGGCGTAAACGTTCGACACTGCATTCCCGTCAGCCGCGAACCACGCGTTCGAATAGTAGCGCCGCAGGTCTGCTAGCGGGCTGTACCAGCCGCCGGAGACGCCCGCCGCCAGCGCGAAGCGGTCCTCGGTCTGAGCGGGTTTGGCCGTCGGCGCCCGGCCCGGATAGCGCCACGCCTGCGCGAAGTCCTCGGACGCGACCACCACGTTGCCGGTCGGCGCCGGGGCGCCCGGCAGGATCTCCAGCACGCCCGAGAACCCGCCCCTCGCGCTGTAGAGCGGGAAGAGGAACGGCACGTACGCCACCTCGTCGACGGCGCCGTCCACCGCCAGCACGAGCAGCGTCGACGCGCCGCTCAGCGCGGTGCCGTCCGCCAGCTTGCCCGCCAGCGCGACGGCGCCTCCGTCCTTGACCGTCAGCGCGAGCCAGCCGCTCCCGAGCGGCACGTTACCCGCCGCGCCCGGCGCCTCCAGCTCCGCCTCCGGCGGCAGCGCCACCGTGTAGTAGCCCTTGTAGCGGGCCAGCGCGTACGTCGCCGCCGCGTAGTCCGCCGCCGCCTTCGCGGCCGACGCGTTGCGCTGGGCGCGCACCTTCAGCGCCGCGTTCGAGAACGCCCCGCCCGCGAGCGAGCCAGCGAGCCCTGCCGCGTCCCAAGCCGCCGATACGTCCTGCGCCAGCGTCAGCGTCTCGCCCTTCGCGGTCTTCATTGTCGCGCGGAACACCCCGCCGCTCGCCGAGTCCCACGACTTGCCCGTGAAGCTCACCGCGCCCGCCTGCGCGGCGACCCGCGCGCTCACCGCTCCCTGCGCCGACACCGTGGCGGTCAGCAGGCCGGCAACCGCGTAGGCCTCGCCGTCCGTGTCCGCCGCGTATCCGCTGAACGCGCCCTGCGCGCGCGCGTCCAGCGGCGCGACGGTGATGACGAACGAGTTGGTTCCGGGCGTCTTGTTGACGTTCCGGGCCGTGACCGTAACGACCTTGTTCGACACCGCGGCCGTCGGAACTCCCTTGACCGTCCGGGTGGCCGCCTCGTAGGCCAGCCCCGCGGGCAGGCCCGTCACCGTCACCGTCGGCAGGCTTTCCGACTGAACCTCGAGCGGCTGCGCATAGTACACTCCCACCATCGCCTGCCGCGGACCCGGCGAGGCGACCGTGGACGGCGGCACGTTCGTCGCCGGCTTGAACCACGCCGACACCGCGACGTTCGCGTTCGGCATCGTGAAGCTCCTCGCGGCGGACTGCGAGCCGTCCTCCCAGCGCAGGAACGCGCAGCCCGCGCTCGGTCTGGCCGTCAGCACGACCTTCGTCCCAGGCGCGTACAGGCCCTCGCCGCTCACCGCGCCGTATCCCGACGGCGTGTCGGCCTTCACGCGAGCCTTGACCGTCAGCGTCTGCCTCACGGGCGTCGCGGCCTTGAAATCGAAGTCGCCCGGCTGGCTCGCCGTGAGGATCGCCGACCCCGTCCCCACGATTCGCGCGACGCCTGCGTCGATCCGCACGACGGCCGGATTCGAGTTCGAGTAGACGACCGCGAGCCCCGACGACGCAGCCGCGCCCAGGGCGAAGTCCGCGTCGCCCAGCGCCTTGGCGGGCAGCGCCGGGAACGCGACCGTCTGCGCGGCCGGCACGTTGTTCACGCGCACGGTCCAGTTGGTGGCGGTCTCGCCCCCCTCGCGGTCAAGCGCCACGGCCCTCACCTCGATGACCCGCGCGGCGGAGCCCCTGACGGTTCCGACGTCGGTCCTGAGCGTGAACTCGCTCGTGACGGCGTTCGGCGCGCCGGCCTTCGTTGTCTGCTTCAGCTCGCCGTCCACGTACCAGGTGATGTTTGACATCCCCCGCGTGCCCGCGTCCGGATCGGCGTCGTCGTCCGCCGTCAGGCCGAAAGCCGCGGAGGCTCCCTCGCTGAAGGAAACGAACGACAAGGCAGGGTAGCGTTTCTTGATGGCCGGCGGCACGCGCGGGTTCGCCAGCCACCCGTTGAACACCGCGTGCACCACCCTCCACGGGTTGTCGGGGTTGACGACGGTGACGCTGGATTCGTTTAAAAAGCCGTCCCAATAGACCCAGTCTTCCACGGAGCCGGCCCGGGCCTCCGGGTGGGTCGTGATCAGAAACACCCGGCCCTGGCCGTAGCGGTACCGCACGGCGTCCGCCTTATTACTGGCAGAACCGCTGTAGGTGAACCTGCTCGAGGCGATTATGGACATGTTCGGGCTTACCGGCGGCATTTCGTGATACCCGCCGCCATAGTACATTTGCTGTATGGTGCCCAACGAACCGCCGAGCACCGTATCGCTCACGAGGGTCGGAGTCAGCGCATAGCCAGGCCAGGGCACGATGTCGGCGATTTCGCCGACGATCGGTTTGGGATAGATGCCCAAGGGGTAGGAATAGGACTGCCCCTGCCAGACCACGTTGCTAGCCGCGTAAAACGAACCGGCGCAGATGCCGAAATAGCTACCTCCATTAGACAGGAAGTCGCGTATCTTCTGCTCCGAACCCGCGAGGCCCGTCTTATAGCCATAGGCGTAACCGCCGGGAAACGTCACCACTTTGAAATTGGCTGCGACGAGCCGGTTACCGATAATCTCCTGAAAACGGATCGCCAAGGGCCGGTGCCCGCTGTAGGAGATCGCCCGCCCCAAGGCCGGCAAGAGTCCGGGGTAAGCCCCGCCGTCGGTCGTGTGCGTGGCGACAATGGCCACGCGCGAGGCAGCCGGATTGGGCAGGCTCAACACGGTCGGCGCGGAGGCGTCTCCGTTGTAAGCCCAGCCGATCAACCGGCCGAGCAGACTCCACGCGCCCTGCGAGTTGCTGTGCGTGCCCCCCATCGCCCAGTTGTCCCAAATCGTCCAGTCGTCTTCGCTATCGCCGCGCAGTTCCAGGCAATACGCGCTGAGCGCCACCCGTCCGTAGCCGTAGTTCGCCCGCATGACCGCAGGCCGCCCCCCGCTATCGGTCGCTACAGTCGAAGGGTAATACTGCGGGTAGGTGGGCGTGTAATAGCTAAAGTCAAAGTAACCGCCGCCCTCGGACAGCCAGGCCTCCTGCGTGCCGCTCCCGAAGTTTGAATCCGTGATCGTCATGGTATTCTTGGCGTTCAGCGCATTACCATAGTAAGTGGCCGAGCAGAGGCCCAGCAGATTAGGCCCGACACAGGCGAAAATCGCCCCGCCCTCGAGGCCTACAAACCCGCCTCCGGAATTGACATAGCCGCGGATCGCATTCTGGGCGGCAGCGGTACTGAGGGCGTTCGTATCATCCGCGTAATGTCCGAAACCGGCGACGCTATGAGGAGAGCCGTCCTCTCCGGACGGGATGATCAGAACGTCAAAGTTCGCGCGTGTGAGCCGGCCCCGCGTGATGTCCGCCCTGCTGATCGCCATGGGGCGGTGCCCGACCGCGGCGACCGCGCGGTAAACGGCAAGCGTCTTGTCGGAGGCCGCGCCGGTTCCGCTGTAGATGGCGACGGCCAGATTGGTGACGGCCGCTTGCACAGACGCGCATAGGCCCACCGTCAGGCAATAGGCCAAGATACATACTATTTTATTCATAATGTAGAATTTTAGCGGACTTGGAGAAACATGTCAACCGGCCGGGCACGAACAGCGGTGCGTTACCGTGTGCAGGCTTGTCATATTTCGCTCGAAGAGGCCCGAAAACGCTGACCGGTCACCTTGCGAGCGCTTGCCCGATCGCTTCGGCCACTTGCTTTCCGAGCAGGTCGTAGCCGTCGTTATTGAAATGGACGTCTTTCGGGTTCTGAACCTTGGCGAGATGCGGGGTGATGAAGGTGAAGAGGTCGTCGATCGCGACACCCTGCTTCGCCATCACCTCGGCGGCGACGCGGTTCTTCTCGACGATCTGCTCAGCCGCCTTCGGCCCATCCTTGGTGTCGGGCGGAACCGGCGTGGTGCTCGCCCAGACCAGCTTCGCGCCGGTGGCCTTCATTCGCGTGATCAGCGTCTCCAGCCGCTGCTGATAGTCGGCGGCGGGCGTGGCGCGGTCATGGATGCCGAAGTTGAAGTGGATCACGTCCCACTTGCCGTCGCCGAGCCAGACCTCGATCTTCTTGAGCCCGTTGGCCGTGGGGCCGCAATTCTCCGGCGCGCGGTGAACGTTGGCCTTGCCCGCCAGCGCTTGGCGCGCGGCCAGCGTGTAACCGCGCGACACCGAGTCGCCGATGAGCAGCACGCGCGGCAGCCCCGACACGTCCTTCACGTAGTCCCACGCCTGCGCGCTGCCCTTGACGCGGCCCGCCTTGTAAAGGGGCAGGTAGAAGCCGCCGAGGTTCTCCTGCAGCACGCGCTCCCACGCCTGCTCCTCCGGCGAGAGCTTGGCGACCAGCGCCGCGTACTTCGCGTCGAGGGCGGTCGCGGCCGCCTGCTTTTTCGCCTCCGCCTCCTTGGCGTTCGTGGGCTCGCCCTTGGGCTGCGCGGTCGCCGTCGCATCAGCCGCATACAGGGCCGCCAGCGGGGCCAGCATGAGGCTTGCAAGTGTAGCCAATACGCTCAGTCTCATTTGATGTCTCCCTTTGTTGATGAACGATTAAGGCGTCTGCACCGCGCCCTCGCACCGCAGCGCGCCCGCCGCCGAGCGGTTGTGCCTCAGCAGGACGCCGGCCGGCCCGCGCTCGACGCGGATGCCGCTGTCCGGGTGCGCGAACGAGCACCCCTCGACGATGACGTCGCGCAGCGCGCCCTGAATCACGACGCTGCCGCTGTTGTCGGTTGTCAGCCGCGCGCGGCGGTGCACCACGTTCTGCGTGACCGCCCCGTCGAACGCGCCGGCCGGCCGCACGCTGCCGCCGACCGTGATCGAGTTCAAGCCCTCGCTCAGCTCGTTGTCGAAAAACTGCACGTTGAAGTTGGGGCAGAGGTACGTCTCGCTCGCCATGCCGTAGTGGAGCAGCGACGCGCAGCGCACTAAGCGGTTGTCGGCGTAGATGACGTCCAGCGCGGTGCCGAAGCCGGCGTTCACCCAGTTGGCGTCCTCGAAGCGGTTGCCTACGATCAGCGCGCGGCCGCACATCGGAACGATGGTGATGACGCTGTGCGCGTCCGGCGCCACGGCGAACGGATCCGACAGCGTCCAGTCGCGGCCCGCGAACGCGGCGACGCTGCGCCACTGGCCCGCGCCCTTGCCGCTGACCACGCAGGCGACCGCCTTGCGCCACAGGCCGCTGCGCGCGTCGGCCCACTTCTCGAAGGCCGGATCCGCGGCGAGCGTCAGCTTCGCTCCACGAACCGCCGCCAGCTCGCCGCGGTAGGCCGTACCGCCCCGGTCAAAGGTGAACGAGAAGTCGGCCTGGTGCGCATTCTGTGACTCGTGCCGGTTGCGGGCGTAATAGATGTCCTGCCCCACGCCTGCGATGTTCTGGTAGGCCGTGGGATAGGTGCTGACGAATGTGTTGTCCTCGACGATAACCGCGCGCGCGCCGCCGAGCGAGCAGGGCGATTTTCCGGCGAGGATGCGGTTTCGCGCGACCACGCCGAACTCGCCCAGCTTCAAACCCTCGCCCTTAGCGATGAGGTCGCAGTCGGTGACCTCGAAGTTTCGCCCCAGCCGCGCCACTAAGCCTTCCGGCCGCTTGTTGCCGTCCAGCGCCCACAGGTGGTCGACGCGCACGCGAACCCGGCGCAGCCGCACGTCGCCATAGCCGTCGATTCCGGTGCGATGCTCCAAGGGCAGGTAGAGGCTCAGGTCCTCGATGCCGAACGACGGGCCGCTGATCAGATTTGCCGGCGGCTTGGCTTCGGCTTCCTTGGCAAGCCCCCGATCTCCTCCGCCGTCGAGGTTAAATGTGCCGCTGCCCCACCAGAGCGTGACCAGCCCCATGCCTTCGCCTTTCAGTACCGTTCTCGGCGGAAGCTCCAGGGGGCCGCTCAGATGATAACGCCCGGCTGGAAAGTAGACGACTCCGCCGCCGTTGCTTTTGGACTTGGCCAAGGCGGCAGACACGCCCTCGCTGCGGTCAACAGGCTGGCCATACTTGAGCAGCGTATGGCGCATCTCACGAACCGCCCCGAGTCCGCTCGTCTCAAGCACGCTGTAGACGTTGGTCGGCCACAACTCAGGCGCGGTGATGGTCACTGTGCCCGCCTCGCACCAGGCAGAGACGCCGCCTTGGCCGCTGTGCACGCGAACCGCGTAGTTGCCCGCCGCCAGACCGGCAGGCGCCGAGCAGCGCAACGCCCAACCGTCGGCGGCTTCGGCGCGCAGCGCGACAGACGCGCCGCTCGCCGGCACCAGTCGGACACGCACGCTCGCCGGGTCGTTGCCCAGACACTTGCCAAAGACCCGCACCCAGCCTCCGGGAGTTACGCAAGACCCGGCATCGCCCTGCAACCACCAGACGTCGGGGCGGTTCAGCAGCACGGGGGTCGAGCGCACCCCGTCCGCCACGACCCGGCAGGCGAATACCCCTGGCCTCGAATCAACGGGGATGACGAACTTGAGCGCGTCATCAACCGGTTGAAGCGCTGTCGGCGTGATCCATCTCAGTGGGGTCTGCTTGTCTCCCGCCGGATCGCCGTCGTCCAGACGCGCAAACTCGACCGCGGGCTGCGCACCGAATCCAACGCCGCGCAGGAGCACCGTCTCGTCCGGCCGCACCGGATCGGAGGCCCACGCAATCTGCGGGATTTCGCCAAGCCCTGCCAGGGCGGCGCACGGGACAGATAACAGAGCGGCAAGAATGCGATCGGGGTACTTCATTGGGCCTTCTTTTGCGCCGGCGCACCCGCGCTTGCGGGCTGCTCTTCTTTCACGGGCAGGGCGACGGACTCGAAGGTGTTGCCTCGCAGCAGCGTGCCACGTGCGGTCGCCTTGACCGTGATGCCGGTCTCCGCGTTTCGCACGGCGCAGTTCTCGACCAGCGTGTCTTCGGCAGGGCCGCTGATGATGATGCTGGCATTGTTGTGCAGAACGTTGCGCCGGAATATCGTGCCGCGGACCAGGGTGCCGTCAAAGGCCTTGGCCTCGTCGTTGCCCACGGTACCGAGACTCGCACTGCGATGCCCGTACCCGTTACCTTCGAGGATCTCGTTGTCGAGGAACTGGCAGTACCACGAAGGCTGATAGCCCCAGCCGTGCGGGTTCAAGCCCCACACCACAAAGCCGTCCATGCGCGAGCCCTTGTTCTCCGCGACGATGGTGTCGTGCGCCGCCGCATAGAGCTGGAACGCCCCGCCGTCCTCGAAGGTGTTTCCGATGAAGAGATTCTGCCCGCGGAACGGGGCGATCGAGATGCGGGAGGTCGCGTCCGGAGAAACGCCCCACGGCTGATCCACCTGCCACTCGCGCCCGCTATGGGCAACTACGAAACGGTATTGCCCCGCGCCCGTGCCGTCCAGAATCTGCACGGCGGCACCAACCCAGTTGGTATGCGGTTTCGGCGCGTAGTCTTTGAAAACCGGATCAGACGACAACGTCACCTTCGTTCCGTCGACAGCGGCGACCGTCCCGAAATAGGCCCCGCCCGCCGCATCGAGCGTCATCATCTCGCGGTCCGCTCCGAACATCTGACGGACGCGGTTGTTGGCAAAGTAGATGTATCGGCAGCTGTTGCTCCAGAACGTCGTGATGTCGTTGCCGATGGCCAGCAGGTTGTTTCCCTCCACAAGATTCTCTTCAAAGATCAGCCGTTCGGTGTTCTCGATGCTGTAGCCGCGGCCGCCGTAGCGGATCTGGTTGCGGGCGATGAGGCCGGTCTTGGCCTTCATGACGCGTACGCCGTAGTAGCTCGCGTAGATGTCGCAGTCGGTGATCTCAAAATTGGAACCGCGCAACAGCACGGCTGCGCCGCACTCTTTGTGACTGGCCGGTCCTTTGCGTCCGCGAAACTCCTTGCCGAAATCTTCGATCATGAAAAAGGCGTTCGCCCGGATGCGGACCTGCCGGAGGAACATCCGCTTGGACGTTGCGGTATCGGCGATTACGTTGCGGTGCTGCTGGCAGTAGAGGCTGAGCGACTCGACGCCGAAATCAGCGCCCGTGATCAGCTCGGCGGGCGGCGTTTCCAAATCTGGCCAGTACAGGCTCGTCAGCGCCATGGACTCGCCCCGCAGCACGGTGTTCGTCGGAATCTTGAGCGCGTCCTTAACCGCATACCGCCCGCGCGGCAGGTAGACGATTCCGCCGCCGTTGGTCTCCGCCGCTTTCAGCGCGGCCGCCAGCGCCTCCGCCGGCTTCGGCCCGAAGTCCCTCACGTTGAAGAGGTCGCTTTTCCACACCGCCCGAGGCCGGACTGTCACGGCTCCCCCGTTTTGCCACGCCGCCTCGCCGCGCAGTCCGTTATGCACGGACAGGTCATACTCGCCCGGCGCGATCCCGGCGGGCAGCGCGAACGCCAGCTCGTAACCGCTGCTTTCACGCGGCAGAAGCTCGATGCACGTTCCGTCGGCGGCGCGAAGCCGCGCGCGGCTCTGGCCGCCGAAATAGAGCGACTTGCCGAACACGCGCAGCCACCCGCCAGGCGTTGCGGTCTCACCGCCGTCTCCGTTCCACCACCAGACCACCGGCTCGTTGAGCCATTCTGTTTTCGAAATGCGCTCCCCCTCTCGAACGCGGCACGCCCACACGTTCAGCGGACGGTTGTCCGGCACGACGGCTTTCAGCGACTGCGCGCCCGTCTGTAACACATTCAGCGCGGTCCACGACTCGGCGGCACTCGTATCGCTCAGCTCCACCACGCTGTTGCTGGTGAACCCCTCGCCTGTCAGCAGCACGGTCTCGCCCGGCCGCACCGGATCCGAGGCCCAAAGAACGCTGGCCTCGCCCGCAGCGCCGGAAGAGGCCAGCAGCGCAACCAGCGCAACCCTGACAAGCGGATAGGCTTTTGTGCTGTTACTCATGCGTGAACGCGCCTTTCGCAAGCGGCTGAATTCGGTTCTCTGTTTCATGGCAGTTCGGCGATCAGCACGTTGCGGTACCAGGCCTCGCTGGGCGGGCCGCCATGGATCTGCAGGGCGATGATTCCGAACAGCGGGATCGCCGCGTCCTTCTCGGTGTAATCGGTCGCGCGAACCCCGTTAACGTAAAGCTGGATGCGGCCGCCTTCGCAGCGGATTTCGTACTGATTCCAGTCGTCCGCCTTCAGGCACGCGAGCATCTGCGGGCGGTTCTCGCTCTCGCCCAGCATGCGCCGGCGCCGCGACTCGTCGTACAGCTTGCCCCAATATCCGCCGTCCTTGCCCGCCGACAGGTCCGCCTGATAGCCAGACACCTCGTGATGGTTGGGTATCCGCTGGGAGCGGATCTGAATGCCCCCGTTGCAGGGGCCCAGCAGCTTGCACTCGGCTCGCAGAATGAAGTTGGTGTAGAACCGTGTTGTGGCCAGGAACTCGTTGCGAGGAACCGGCGCCTTGAGGCTGCCGCCCACGACCGCGCCGTCCGTGATGCGGAAGCTGTTGGTCGTGTCGCCCTCCCACCCGTCGAACGTCTTGCCGTTGAAGAACGGCTTGAAGCACAGAAAGAGCAGCGCCTCCTGCAAGCGCGGCTGCTGCTCCGGCGCCGCCGCGTCCAGCGCCGCGCTCAGCGCCGCCGCCACCTCGCGCGCCGAAAACTCCTGCGCGGCCAGCCGCGCAGCCTTACGGACATTCGGATCCGCGGCCGCAAGCTGCTCGATCAGAAAAGCGGGGCCCTCGCTTTTGCGAACCAGAATCGCGCCCCGCGTCGCGCCCATGCGATACGTCACAGGCACATCCGCTGCGCGCACGTGGTCGTACAGCGCCTTCGCGATGTCAGCGTGTCCGAGTTCCAGCTGCCGCTCGGCGGCCAGCAGGCACCCCGCCGCGGCGTCCGGGCGCAACGCCGCGTCGCCCGAGCGCAGCGCGGCCCGCAGCGTTTCGACGCTGCCGGACGT
>CAYLUN010000041.1:0-47710 GCA_964386865.1 uncultured Lentisphaeraceae bacterium
CGCCGCTGACGACGCCGAAGCCGCCGCAGCCGCGGCTGGGGCCGACCTTGTAGTTGTCCATGCCCTCGCCTTCGTCGTGGTGATAGTTCTTGCGCTTGAGCCAGGCGTTGATGATCGGGTAGGGGACGCTCTTGTTCCAGATGTCGACGCCGCTGGAGACGAGCGCCTGGCCGGCGGGCGCGGGCTTCATGATCACGGGGCCGTAGATGCGGGCGGCCGTGCGGTCGTTCTCCCACAGGTAGTCGTCCATGCGCTCGGGCGCGTAGCGGCTGAAGCACGTCGTGGCGGCGGGGGCGGCGGGGACGGACGCGCTGTTGAGGATCCAGTAGGAGCGGCTCTGCCGGGCGAGGGCGTAGGCCTTGAAGAGCAGCTCGTCGGGCGCGCCGTCGCCGTCGGCGTCGTAGAGCTGGTGCGGTAGCACCGCGCCGTTGCGCACGTCGAAGACGCGCAGGTTCTCGGCGCTGAGCCCGAGCTTGGCCCAGCCGAGGGAGACCGTCTCCGCGCTGCGGTAGACGCTGGCCGGGTTTGTGACGTCGACGGTCTTGCGGGCCGGGTTAGCGTCCGCGACCACGAGTTTCTTCAGCTCAACGGCGGCGCACAGGAACGCGCCGACCGCGTAGACCTCGCAGTCTTCCGCGGTGTAGGAGGCGACCGGCCGGTCGCCGATGGGCTGCACCCAGCCGAGGCGGCCGGCGTCGTTGATGTTCGCGCAGATGGCCTTCCACGACTTCTGGACGCAGGGCAGGTACTCCGCGCGGTCGAGCACGCCGTTGTTGATGCCCCAC
Organism: uncultured Lentisphaeraceae bacterium; assembly: GCA_964386865.1. Lineage (GTDB taxonomy): Bacteria > Verrucomicrobiota > Kiritimatiellia > RFP12 > UBA1067 > CAYLUN01. The sequence goes on from CAYLUN010000041.1 coordinate 786, forward strand.
AGGAGCCCGAAAGTGAAGAAGGAGGTGCCGCTCATCTCCTGCATGTTCGGGTCTTCGAGGTCGCGCAGGCTCGGGCGCCACGCGCCGTCCGCGTGCTGGGCTTGCTTGAGGGCGGCGGCCATCTCCTTGTAGATGTTCAGGTAGAAGCCGCGCGTGGGCCAGTCGGCGGGCAAGTCGCGCAGGATGATGGGCAAGGAGCCGAACACCCAGCCGTTGCCGCGGCACCAGTAGACGTGCTTGCCGTTCTTGGTCTGCTTTTCGAAGTAGCGCGAGTCGCGGAAGAAGAGGTGGTCCTCCTTGCTGTAGAGGTAGTCGGCCGTGGCCTTGTACTCCTGATCCATGAAGGTCAGGTACTTGGTGTCGCCGGTGAAGCCGTACATCTTGACGAGCACGGTGGGGGACATGAAGAGCGCGTCGCACCAGCTCCAGCGCTTCTGGTTATCTTTGACGGTGAAGTCGAGCGCGCCGGTGTGCGGGTTGGCGAGGATGTGGTCGTACACCTTGCGGAGGGGCGCGGCGCAGGCCGGGTTGTTGTCGAACGCGGCGAGTTCGAGCCAGCTCTGGCCGATGCAGTGGTCGTCGGCGTGGTAGAGCCGGGCCAGGTGTCCCCAGCCGTTCGTCTGGCCGTGGGTTCTGACCTGGTCGAGGTAGGGGAGCGTCGGGTCGGAGAGGCCGAGCGCGGTGATGCCAGCGTAGAACGCGCCGTAGGTCCAGTCGAGCTGCTTGTGCCGCTTCGGGTTGGCGGTCATCCAGTCGGCGGCGAGCCGGGCATTGGCCGAGATGGCGTCTAGCGTCCAGGCGTCGGAGACCTTGCGGGCCTCCTGCGCGGAGGAGGCGGCCGTCAGCAGGGAGGCGGTCAGGAAGGCAAGCGTGCGTGTTGTGTTCATGCGTTCTCCTCGCAAACCGCGCGACGCCTAGGAGGGCGCGCTGCTGCGGTTTGGTAACGGGTGAGTTTAGTTGCTTTTCGGTTTCTTTCAAGCGGAAACCGCGGCGAAAGGCGGACGCAAATCCGTCTTGCCTGCCCTGCGCCTTCGTGCTACAAGTGAGCCCGTCTTGAATCAACCGGAAGGAAGGTGCTCGTATGAGGTGCGCGTGGCTGGTCGGCTTGCTGGCGTTGTCAGGGTGCGTGAGCGCGGTGCGCGAGAACGGCGCCGGGTATTTCGGCGCGTGGCCCAAGGGCTCGTCGCCCGAGGAGGTGGGGCTGCGGATCGCGGAGCGCTTCCTGGCGCAGCCGCACAGCCAGTACGGGCGGGTGGGGAAAACCCCCAAGCAGATCACCTACCCCGACGTCTGCACCTGGTACGGCTCGCTGGCCTTCGCGAAAGAGACCGCGAACAAGGGGCTGGCGGAGCGGCTCGCGCAGCGCTTCGAGCCGCTGTTCGGCGCGGACGCGCGGCTGGTTCCGCCCGCCAACCACGTGGACAACTCGGTGTTCGGCGCGGTGCCGCTGGAGCTTTATCTGCAAACCAAGGCGCCGCGCTACCTGGCGCTGGGCCAGGCGTTCGCCGACAAGCAGTGGTCCCCGCCCGTGGAGGCCAAGGACGACACCCCCGAGGCGCGCGAGTGGCTGGGCAAGGGGCTGACGTGGCAGACGCGCCTGTGGATCGACGACATGTTCATGATCACCATGGTGCAGGCGCAGGCCTTCCGGGCGACCGGCGACCGCGCGTACATCGACCGCGCGGCCAAGGAGATGGTGGTCTACCTCGACACGCTCCAGCGCCCCAACGGGCTCTTCTTTCACGCGCCGGACGTACCCTTCTTCTGGGGCCGCGGCAACGGCTGGATGGCGGCCGGCACAGCCGAGCTGCTGCGCTCGCTGCCGGCGGACAACCCGGACCGGCCGCGCATCCTGGACGGCTACCGCAAGATGATGGCGGCCCTTCTGAAGCACCAGTCGGCGGACGGGATGTGGCGGCAGCTGATCGACGACCCGGCCTCGTGGCCCGAGTCGTCCGGCACCGGCATGTTCGCCTTCGCGCTGATCACGGGCGTGAAGAACGGCTGGCTCGACGCCGCCGCCTACGGCCCAGCCGCCCACAAGGCGTGGCTGGCGCTGGTCACCTACCTCGACGCGAACGGCGACGTGCGCGAGGTGTGCGAGGGGACGAACAAGAAGGCCGACCACCAGTACTACCTGGACCGCAAGCGCGTGACCGGCGACCTGCACGGCCAGGCGCCCTTGGTCTGGTGCGCGACGGCGCTGCTGCGCTGAAGGAAACCCGCTGGAGCGTCGGACGTTGAGCGTTCAGCGTTGAGCGCGCCTACTTCTTCTTCGCCGCTTCCTCCGCCTTCATCTGGCGGCCGATGGCGAGCATCTTCTCGATTTTGGCTTCGGTCAGCTCATAGCCTTTGAGCCCCGTGAAGCCCTCCCAGACGACCGTGCGGTACTGCGGTTCGAGGACGATGACGTGCGGCCAGCCCCAGACGTCGAAGCCGGCCTCGTACTGGCCTTGCTCAGCGGCGCGGCGTCCTGCGGCTTGGCAGGGGGCGTCCTCCGCCGGGGCCGCGTCGGCCGGGGCCTCGGCCTGCGCGGCGGCCGCCAGTTGCTCGGGGATGCGGGCTTTGTCCAAGGCGAGGAAATACTCCTTCTTGGGGCCGGCGTAGGCCCTCACCGTCTCTTCGGCTTCGCCGGTGATGCCGATCACGGCCAGTTCGCTGCCGTACTTCTTCTGCAGCGTGTTCATCAGGGGCGTCAGGCGCTTGCACGCGCCGCACCAGGTGCGCCAGAACTCGACCACGAGGAACTTGCCCTCCAGCTCGGGCTTGTCCGTGAGCCACTTCTGCACCTCCAGCGGGGGGGCGTCGGTGTAGAGCCGGCTGCTCGCCCAAATGTGCTTGCCGCCGGCCGCGACAGTCTGGTTGGTGACGGCGGTACACGGCGCGATGTCGTCCTGCTCCGCCCCGAACGCGGCTGGCGTGACGAGTGAGCAGGGGAGGGCGATCAGTAGGAGGGATAGGGTTCGATCCATATTTCGGATTCCTTTCGCAATGAAATCGTCTGTGGTCATCGTGTGTACAGTTTAGCGTCAGGAGGTGTCTGGCTGCAAGCGTGATCAGCCCATCAGAAAGATTGGCAGGCGAGGCCGAACATGGTACTCTATCGCGGCATGTTTCGCAGTCCCTGCCCTCAGCGCGGGAGCGGAGCGCGCCATCGATGAAAACAATCGACCTGTCGAACTATCTTGAGGTGCTGTCCGCGCTTCGCAAGCCGTGGCAGCAGAGCTATTACGCCCTGTACTCCAGCGTGCTGGGCGGGGTCGTGGTGGATCCGCTCCTGATGCAGGTGCCGATCGACGACCACCTGGTCCACCGCGGCGACGGCGTGTTCGACACGTTCAAGTGCGTGGGCCGCGCGGCCTATAACCTGGAGGCCCATCTGGGGCGGCTCGTGCGCTCGGCCGGCTCCATCGGCCTGACGTGGCCCGGCGGCCTCGACGAGATCCGGGCGCTGACCGTGCAGACGCTGGCGGCGGCGGGCCGTGAGGCGTGCTTCGGCCGGATGGTGCTGGCTCGCGGGCCGGGCGGCTTCGGCGTCAGCCCGTACGAGTCGCCGGAGCCCGCGCTCTACATCGTCGTCTACGCGGCGGCGGAGCCGTTCATGCGTACGCACCCCGAGGGCGCCAGCGTGCGGCGCAGCACCGTGCCGGTCAAGGCCTACGCGACGGTCAAGCACTGCAACTACCTGCCGAACGTGCTGATGAAGCGCGAGGCCGTGGACTGGGGCGTGGACTTCACGGTCGGCTTCAGCGACAGCGGGTTTATGGCCGAGGGCGCGACCGAAAACGCCGGCATCGTCACGCGGGCGGGGGAGCTCCTTTTTCCGCGCTTGGACGCGGTTCTCACGGGAACCACGATGCTGCGCGTCATGCAGTTCGCCGAGTCGCTCGTGGCGTCCGGCGCGCTCGCGAAGGTGGCGTTCCGCGACATCGCCGAGGCGGACGTGAGAGGGGCGGCCGAGCTGCTGATCGTCGGGACGCCCGTCAACGTGGTGTCCGCTCGCACGTACGAGGGGCAGCCGGTCGGCGACGGCAAGCCGGGGCCTGTCGCGCGGGCGCTGAACCGGCTTCTGGAGCGCGACATCGCGGAAAACGAAGCGCTGCGGACGCGCTATTGAGCTTGGAGTAGTATGGCTGTTTTTGACGACATTATCCGAAGGAGTCTGGTCTGCCTGAACCTGTCCGAGCCGGAGGGCTATCAGGTCGTGACCACGCTGATCGAGCGCGCGGTGCGCGACGGACTGCTGCCGCCGGAGCACATGGACGAGGCGATCAAGGCCGTGCTGAAGCGCGAGCAGAGCGCGTCCACCGCGCTACCGGACGGGATCGCCCTGCCGCACGGCCGGACGGACTGCGTGAAGGAGCTGGCCTGCATGATCGGCATCCATCCGGCTGGCGTCGAGTTCGGCGCGCCCGACGGGCTGCCGACGCACATCTTCGTCCAGCTGCTGGTGCCCGCGACCGTCGGGTGCAACCACATCCATTTTCTGGCGAACCTCAGCCGCCGCCTGCTGGAGCAGTCGGTGCGCCACGCGCTGCTGGCGGCGACGTCGCGCGCGCAGGTGCTGGCGGCGATCCTTGGCCATTCCGACGAAGGGGCGATCCGATGAAACCACTGATGCTACAGGGCTGCTGCGCGTTTTCCCAGTTCCGCCTCGATGCGCTTGCGGAGAGGCTCGGCCACGCGGTGAAGGGCGCGGGCAAGCTGACGATCGACGCGCGCTTCGTGTACCTGCTGGAAGCCGAAGGCGAGCTGGACGGCGAGACGCTGGAGCGCGCGCGCGCGCTGCTCGGCGCGACGGGCGCGCCGCAAAAGGACGGCGGCTTCTTCGTCACGCCGCGCAAGGGGACGATCTCGCCGTGGTCGTCGAAGGCGACCGACATCTTCCAGAACTGCGGCCTGGCCGCCGTCACGCGCGTGGAGCGCGGGGTGCACGTCAGCGTCTTGGCGGCAGACAAGGAGCTGTCGGTTGAGGCGCTCCGCCCGGCGCTGAGCGCCCTGCACGACCGCATGACGGAAGGCATCTACCTGAGCCTGGACGACTTCTTCGGCCATCGCCCGCCCGCCCGCGGAGCCTCGTTCGACGTGCTCGGCCGCGGCCTCGCCGCGCTGGAGGAGGCGAACCGCTCGATGGGCCTCGCGCTCAGCGACGAGGAGATCCGCTACCTCTGCGACAGCTACGTCAAGGCCGGCCGCAACCCGACGGACACCGAGCTGGTGATGTTCGGGCAGGTGAACTCCGAGCACTGCCGCCACAAGATCTTCAACGCCGAGTGGGTGATCGACGGCGCGAAGCAGGACACGTCGCTCTTCCAGATGATCAAGCACACGCACGACTGCCACCCCGAGGGCACGCTGGTGGCCTACAGCGACAACTCCGGCGTGGTGGAGGGCGTGAAGGCCGCGGCCCTCGCGGTGGATCCCGCGACGCACGCCTACCGGTTTGAGGACGACCAGATCGACATGCTGATGAAGGTGGAGACGCACAACCACCCGACCGCGATCTCGCCCTTCCCCGGAGCGGCGACCGGCGTGGGCGGCGAGATCCGCGACGAGGCCGCGACCGGCATCGGCTCGAAAACCAAGGCGGGGCTCGCGGGCTTCATGGTCTCGAACCTGAACGTGCCGGGGTTCCGCATGCCGTGGGAGAAGGCCTACGCCGAGTTCCCGAAGCGACTGGCCACGCCGCTTTCGATCATGGTGGACGGCCCGATCGGCGGGGCCGCCTTTGGCAACGAGTTCGGCCGTCCGCAGCTGTGCGGCTTTTTCCGCACGTACGAGGAGCAGGTGGCGGGGCGCTACCGCGGCTACCACAAGCCGATCATGCTCGCGGGCGGCATGGGCAACATCCGCCGCGGCCAGGTGCACAAGAAGCCGGTGCCGCCCGGCGCGCTGATCGTGCAGCTCGGCGGCCCGGCGATGCGCATCGGGCTCGGCGGCGGCGCGGCCTCGTCCATGGCCACGGGCAGCAACGACGAGGCGCTTGACTTCGACTCTGTGCAGCGCGGCAACGCGGAGGTGGAGCGCCGCTGCCAGGAGGTCATCGACGCCTGCGTCGCGCTCGGCGAGAAGAATCCGATTTTGAGCATCCACGACATCGGCGCGGGCGGGCTCTCGAACGGCTGCCCCGAGCTGGTGGAGAAGACCGGCGCGACCTTCGAGCTGCGCGCGGTCCACAACGAGGAGCGCTCGATGAGCCCGATGGAGATCTGGTGCTGCGAGGCGCAAGAGCGCTACGTGCTGGCCATCCTGCCCCGGGACCGCGAGCGCTTCGAGGCCCTCTGCACGCGCGAGCGCTGCCCCGTGGCGTTCATCGGCGTGGCCCGCGATGACCAGCGGCTCGTGCTGCACGACGCGCACTTCAGCGACGACCCGATCGACATGGACATCCGCGTGCTGCTGGGCAAGCCGCCCCGCATGGTGCGCGACGTCGCGCGCGAGCCGGCCAAGGCCGCCCCGCTGAAGCTCAAGGGCGTCAAGCCAGCCGACGCGCTGGAGCGCGTGCTGCAGCTGCCCGCCGTGGCGGACAAGACCTTCCTGATCACGATCACCGACCGCACGGTGACGGGGCTCGTGCACCGCGACCAGATGGTGGGGCGCTACCAGCTGCCGGCCGCGGACTGCGCGGTGACGGCCACCGGCTATCAGAGCGTGACCGGCGAGTCGATGGCCACGGGCGAGCGCACGCCCGTCGCGCTGCTCGACGCGCCCGCCGCGGGCCGCCTGGCCGTTGCCGAGGCGCTCACGAACATGGCGGCGGCGGACGTCGGCGCGATCGGCAACGTCAAGCTTTCCGCCAACTGGATGTGCGCGTGCGGCGAGCCCGGCGAAGACGCCAAGCTGTTCGACACGGTGCGCGCGGTGGGCATCGACTTCTGCCCGAAGGTCGGCGTGTCGATCCCGGTGGGCAAGGACTCGCTCTCGATGCGCACGGTGTGGCAGGACGCCAAGGGCGCGTCGCACCGGCAGGTGGCGCCGCTGAGCCTGATCGTCAGCGCGTTCGCGCCCGTGCGCGACGTGCGCAAGACGCTCACGCCCGACCTCAAGCCGGGCGGCGCGAGCGAGCTGCTGCTGGTCGATCTCGGCAAGGGCCGCAACCGCCTGGGCGCGAGCGCCCTCGCACAGGTCTACAACCAGGCCGGCGAAACGCCGGCCGACGCCGACGACCCGCTGGTGCTGAAAGCCTTCTTCGAGGCGATGCAGGAGCTTGTGGCGAAGCAGCTGCTGCTGGCCTACCACGACCGCTCGGACGGCGGCGCGGTGGTGGCGCTGGCGGAGATGGCGGTCGCGGGCGGCCGCGGGCTGGCGGTCACGCTGCCCGGCAAGGACGCGCTGGCCGCGCTGTTCAGCGAAGAGCTGGGCGCCGTGCTGCAGGTGGCCGACGGAAACGTGGACAAGGTGCTGAAGGTGCTGGCGCGGCACGGGCTCGCGGCTTCCGACGCGTGCGCGCGCATCGGACGGCCGAGCGACGACCGCACGTTCGCGGTCGACGTGGCGGGCGAGCGCGTGATAGACACGACGCTGACGTGGCTGCGCCGCACGTGGTCCGCGCTCACCTGCCGCATGCAGGCGCTGCGCGACAACCCCGACTGCGCCTGGCAGGAGTACGACAACGGGCTGGATGAGGAAGACCCGGGCATGACGTTCGCGCTGACGTTCGATCCGGACGAGGCTCCCCGCGTGAAGGGCGGCCGCCGTGTGGAGTCCCGCCAGAAGCCTCGGATGGCGATCCTGCGCGAGCAGGGCGTGAACGGGCACGTCGAAATGGCGGCGGCTTTCGCGCTGGCGGGGTTCGAGTCGGTGGACGTGCACATGACCGACCTGCTGGGCGGGCGCGTGGATCTCGCGACGTTCAGCGGCCTGGTCGCGTGCGGCGGCTTCTCATACGGCGACGTGCTGGGCGCGGGCTCCGGCTGGGCGCGGAGCATCCTGTACAACGCGCGGCTGGCGGAGATGTTCAAGCGCTTTTTCGAGCGGCCGGACACGGTGACGCTCGGCGTCTGCAACGGCTGCCAGATGGTGTCGCAGCTCAAGGGGATCATCCCAGGCGCGGGCCACTGGCCGCAGTTCAGGCGCAACGTCTCAGAGCAGTTCGAGGCGCGCTATGCGACGCTGGAGGTGCTGGAGTCGCCCTCGGTTCTGCTCAAGGGCATGGCGGGCTCGCGCCTGCCGATCGCGGTGGCGCACGGCGAGGGGCTGGCGGTCTTCGAGCGGCCGGAGGACGAAGCCAAGGCGTTGGCGGCGCTGCGGTTCGTGGACGGCCGCGGCCGCGCGACCGAGCGCTACCCGTGGAACCCCAACGGCTCCAAGGGCGGCCTCACCGGCTTCACGACGGAGGACGGGCGGGCGACGATCCTGATGCCGCATCCGGAGCGCGGCTTCCGGTCGGCCCAGCTCTCGTACCGGCCGGCGGATCAGTTCACGGGCGAGGCCGGCCCGTGGCTGCGCCTGTTCCGCAACGCCTACGCGTTCGTGGCCTCGCGCTGAGCGCCTGGTCGCGACAAAGCCCTCGTAGCCGGCGCTGCTCACTTCAGCTTGCGGAACTCGTCTCGGAGCTGGTCCGGTATCGCGGTCTTGGCTTTATCGAGCGCTTGGATCTGGCGACGAGCGGCGTCGGTGTCGCCTTGCTTGATCAGGATGCGCAGAAGGGTGTGCTGGTAGTCGGGGCGACGGGGGTCAGCCTCGACGGCTTGCTTCGCCTCGCGGGCGGCCTCGCCGACGTTGCCCAAGTCGCAGAGGATGTTGGCCAGCGTGTCGCGGGCTGCTGACAAGTTGGCGTCGAGCGCGAGGGCTTGCCGCGCATAAGGCAGCGCCTCTTGCGGCCGCTTCAGAAGGCGGAGCGTTTCGGCGAGATCGTTGCATGCGCTCGTGGACGGCTCCCTCGCGAGGCTTCTTCGGAAAGCGTCTTCGGCCTCGGGGAGCCTGTCTTTCGCCAGGAGGACGGAGCCCAGCAGACAGTTGGCGAGGGCGTGGTCCGGCTCCAGCGCGAGCAGGCTTCGCGCGTCGGTTTCCATGAAGGCGGGGTTGTTGATGATCATGTCGGCCGCCAGCACGGCGTTCCAGACGTTCGGCTGCGCGGCGTTCAGCGACAGGGACTTGAGCAGCTCCAGCCGGCCCTCCTTGACGGTGGCCGGGCCCATTTTGATGAGCAAGATGCCGCGGATGGAGAGAATCAGGTACTGGTCTCGCGCCTTCAGCGCCTTCTGCATCTCCGGCAGGAGCGCCTGCTTGACGAGCAGGGCGTCGCCCTGCTTGACCATCACCTCCGCGAGCTGGCCCCAGTAACGAGGGTTCTCAGGCTGCTGCTTCGTGGCCGCCGTGAGCAGCGTGCGGGCATGGGGGAGATCCTTCTGCAAGAGGGCCAGATCGATGGTTGGGGTGAGCAAGGCGGCGGGGTCTGCGCCCGCCGCGACGGCCTGGCGCAGCCACGTGTCCGCCCGCTCGGCGTCGCGTGAGGCCAGTGCCAGGCGGCAGAGGCCCAGCAGCGCGTCCCCCTTGGTCTGCTCGTTCTCCAAAGAGGCCAGGTAGCCGGCTTCGGCCTTGGCCATGTCGCCCAGCTGCTCGTGGAGGTAGGCCTTCTGGAGGAGCGAGGAGGTGCCCGCCTGCTCGGCGAGGTCCAGCGCCTTTCTGACTTTGGCGGCGGCCACGACGGGCGTTCCGGCGGCCGTCCAAAGCTGGGCCTGCTGCTGGTAGAAGGCCGGATGCCGGACGGTGCCGTAGCGCTGGACGATGCCCGCGAGCCCGCGGGAAGCGCTGCGGCGATCCGAGAGCATGGACTTGATGCGCTTCTTGAGCGGGTCGTGAGACTCGGGGTGCAACAGCTTCGCGGTCGCCAGCGCGCAGGCATTGATCGCCGCGCTGACATTCTGGGGGTCGATTCTGAGCGCGTCCGAATAGGCTTGGTAAGCGGCTTCAGGTTCGTTCAGCTCCTCCAGCAGCACGCCCAGCTCGTTCGCGGCGACCCCCATTCGCAGGCGCAGCGACAGGCGCAGCGCGTCGTGGGGGCCGGGCCGGTCGTGCTCTCCGGATGACAGCAGGGGCGCGATCCGGTCCGCGAACTCCCGGTTCTCCTGGACGAGTCTCGCCGTGTCCGGTTTCTGCCCAAGACTAAGCCCGCTGAAAGCCAAGCCTTCGGGGATGGCGCTGTACCCGCAGGCGGTCCACAGGTCGGGCGTGGCCTCCACGAGGACTGAGGCGTAAGCGTTCGTGTCCATGCTCAGCCATTCGGTGACGAAGCGCAGCGGGTTGATGTCGAGCGCGTTCTGCAGGCGCATGCGGTTCTGCCCCTTGAACAGCGGGTCGGTGTCCAGCGCGTCGCACAGCCGCGCTTGCTCTCTCCGCATCTCCCTCGCGCGCAGGCTGATGATCAGAGGCGGCCTCTCGCTGGCGAGGGCCTGAAGGCGAAGGTGGTTGTCGAGCAGGCCGCTCGTGACCAGGCACGGACGCCCTTTGAGCGTCGCCAGCAGCTCGCGCGCGACGGCGTCTGCGAACGCGCCCGGGCTGGCTCGCACTTCGGGGATTGAGCGCAAGGGGAATACGAGGGCGGCGAGCAGGAGGGCGGCGATGAGAATTTTGGCGAACGCGCTGATCCGCCCGAACGGCTGGGGGCGTTTGGAGGCCTTTCCTTTACCTGGCTGCGCCTCCTGCTCTGGCTGCGGCCGGCTGCCGGGCACCAAAATGATGAGGCAAGCGGCGAAGGCGATGGCTGCGCCAAGGGCGAAAACCGCGCTGGCGAAGACCGGCAGGTGGTCGTAAGGCAAGAAGACAAAGTGGGGCGCGACCGGCAGCAACAGCAGCCCCGGAATCACGGCAACGGCCAGCAGCGACAGCGCGATCATCGTCTGGCGCCCCCGCTGGTGGAACAGGGCTTTTCGCCCGAACAGCACGATCACGGAAGCGAGGCCGATCTGGAGCAGCGGGAGCGCCCAACCCGACGGGGGGAAGAAGGCTCTGGCCTCCCGGTACAGGCAGTAGGGGGCGGCGCTCGCGAAAGCGCCTAACAGCTCAGCCCCGGAAAGCGCCGAACCCCCTTGCGAGTTCAGCCTGAAGGCGATGAGCATGACAGCTAACCCGCAGAGCCCGGCCAGGGCGAGCTGGCCCAGCGCCGCGAACCGCCGGTGCGAGGCGAGGCAGACCTGAAACAGAACGAACGCGTAGCACGGCAGGAGGAACAGGAACACGGGCGTTTCGAGGAGGCCGCAGGTGAAAAGTGCGACGGAGGCCATCAGCCGGGGGGTGCGCCAGGCGGTGCGGGCGGTTGGAAACAGGCTGAGGGAGAGGAGCGCCAGCAACAGGTCGAAGGGGCCGCGGTCGAGGCGGGTTGAGGCAGACCACATGGGCGCCGAGAGCGCCAGGAAGAAGGCCGCCAGGAGTCCGCTCCAAGCGGCGAAACGGAGAAGGCGGGAGTCGCGGAAGCGGACGGCCGGCGCGGGCGGTGAATCGTCCGTCGCGGCGGACGAACGGCGGCGCCCGTTGCAGGTTCTCAGCTCCGCGTCGGCGAACTTGCTGGCCGAGAACAAAACGAGTCGCGAGACCAGGTGGTAGGCGAGCATCGCGCACAGCGCGCCGCAGAGGGCCGAGAAGAGATTCAGGCGGACGGGTAACGAGAACAGCCCCGTCGAAGCGGCCAGCCTCGCAGCCCAGGCGAAGAGCGGATGGGACGCGCCCGAAGGCGGGGTCAAGCCGGCCGCCGCCGCGGTCAGCGTCGCGGATAGGCCGGGCGTGAAGCCATGCGAGAGGGTGAAGGCGTACAGGGCGCCCGCGACAAGGCCGGGTATGGGCAGGAGCGTGCGAAGCCGTCGGGCAAACGGGATGATAGCGGGAGGTGCGAACAGCATCGGGGCGGCCTCCAAGGGGGAGACAAAAAAGGCCGGACGCACCCCTTCGGGTCCGTCCGGCCGGCTTGACACAAAACGATTCGGCCGCGCTTACGCCTGCTTGCGGGTGCGGCGGCGCGTCACGAGAGCCGCGCAACCGATCGCCAGCAACGCCAGCCCCGTCGGCTCAGGCACGACGTCATACTCGACCATCATTTGGCCGATTGACGTGCTGCCCACGGTGTCCGCCCAGAACGCATAACTGTAGCCGCTACCCATGAGCCCCATCCCGTAGTCGCCCGCGGTGGGTTCGCCAGGAGACCACGCTCCCCACGCGCCCAAGTTCACGGCGCCCTCGCTATTGACCCAGGTGAAGCCTGATCCGGAGTCGTTCGCGCCGATAAAGGCGATGCTCCACGTATCGTAATCCATCAGGCCCGTGACGGCGTTGTACTCGGCCTGCGAGGTGATCGTGGCGAGGTGGCCGCCCAAGCCGGAGTAGGACAATGCCTCCGCCTGTGCTTTCGCCTGATCCCACGTTGTTGAACCCACGAAATTGACGATTTCATAGTAGTGCCCGCCGTACGAGATCGGCGCGGCCTGCGCTGCGCCCAGCAACCCGATCACCGCTATCGCCACCATACCTATTCTATTCATAATCACCCTTTCCCAATCCCGATTTACCAAACCTAAAATGAATCCAACACTCATATCTTACAAATTACCTCGCGGCGGACTCAAGGGGAAAATCGGTTTTTGCGAATAAGACTAAAGTCGTATTTGGCAAGACGCCCCAAGGCGGCAAAGGCCAAGTTTCTGATTGATAACCGGAAAGAGCCTGCGTGATAATACGGGAAGGAAGCAAGGGGAGCATCAAATGAAATACGTTCTGTTAAACATGACAAGAGGGGCGCTGTTGGCCGGCCTGTGTGCCGTTGTGTCAGTCGCCTGGGCGGAGACGGCGGATGAGATTCTGCGCCGCGACTGGCTGCGGCAGGCCGAGCGGCGTTTCGTGGACGAGCCGAACCTGCGCGCCAAGGCGCCGGCTGCGTCCGCCTCGCGCGAAGCCGACGCGGCGGGTGCGGTGGACGGCGTCGTCAATGAGCCGTGGGGCTTCCATACGGACGTTGGCGAGAGCCCGTGGTGGCAGGTCGACCTACAGGCGCTGGTGAAGCTTGATCGCGTGGTGATCCACAACCGGGGGCAGGGATTTCAGGAGCGGGCCGCGGCGCTCAAGGTGCTGGTGTCCCAAGACGGGCAGTCTTGGCAGGAGGCCTACGGTCATGACGGCCGGGCTTTTGGGTGCGGCGGCGCGGCGCTGACGGCGCCGTGCGGCGGCCGCGAGGCGCGGTTTGTGCGCGTTCAGGTGCCGGGTCAGAGCTACCTGCATCTCAACGAGGTGCAGGTCTACGCGGCGGGCGGCGCGGACAACGTGGCGCTGCGCAGGCCGGCCCTGCAGTCGAGCGTGTCGCAGTGGTCGGCGGATCACCTGCGCGTGGCGAAAGGCGTGGCGTGGGCCGCGGTCGCGGGCGAAAGCCTGTCGCGCGGCGAGAAGCTGGCCGCCGCGCTGCGTGCGGCGGGCGTGGACGTGCAGCCGTTTGAGGCTGAGGCGAAGGAGCTGCGGCGTAAGCTTGCGGCCGCGGGAGAAGCTCCCGGCGGCGCCGCGGCGGGCGGGGGGGCGGACGAGGCGCAGCGGGAGCTCTACGTTGCGGTTCGGCAGAGCGTGCGGGCGCTGGCGCTGCGGAACCCGCTGCTGGACTTCGGCCGGCTGCTCGTGACCAAGCAGCTTGACCCCGGCTGGATCTACCACATGTCCGACCAGTATCTGGGCTGGTGGTCACGGCCCGGCGGCGGCATCTACGCGCTGGAGGATTTCAAATCCGGCCAGCCCAAAGAGACGTGCTTGACGGGCGGTTTTCCCGAAGGCTGCTTCCAGCGCCCGATGCTCTCGTGGGACGCCAAGCGGATCGTCTTCGCCTACTGCCGCTTTGTTCCGGGACTGGCTGAGAATCGCGACAAGGTGACCAAGCGCGCGCTGCCCGAGGAGTCGTTCTATCACCTCTACGAGATGAATGCGGACGGCACGGGCCTGCGGCAGCTCACCTTTGGCAAGTACAACGACTTCGACGCGCGCTACCTGCCGGACGGCCGGATCGTCTTCCTCTCCACACGGCGCGGCTGGCAGACGCGCTACACGGACGACGACGTGCGTCAGACGGTGGCGAATGCCGAGCTGCCGGAGTCCTATGTGCGCTGCGGCGGGGACGCGTATCGCCCGGTGGCGGTCTACACGCTGCATACGGTCAAGCCCGACGGTTCTGACATGCGCACGATCTCGCCGTTCGAGATGTTCGAGTGGACGCCGGCCGTGGCGAATGACGGCTCGCTCATCTACGCGCGCTGGGACTACATCGACCGCGACAACCAGCCGTATATGGGGCTGTGGCGCGTGAACCCGGATGGCACGCAGCCCCTGCACCTGTTCGGCAACTACACGCAAAACCCGAACACCATGTTCGAGGCGCGGCCGATACCCGGCTCGCGCAAGCTCATCTTCACGGCGGGCGCGCATCATGCCAACACGGGCGGCTCGCTGGTGCTGCTGGATGTGACGCGCGGCGAAGACGGACAGGAGCCGATGACTCGTCTCACGCCCGAGGTGCCGTTTCCGGAATTCGAGACCACGGGCGAGGGCGGGAACTGGCTGCGCCACTACTACGCGTCACCGTGGCCGCTCTCTGAAACTTACTATCTCGCGGCATGGAGCCACCGCGGCCTGCTGACGCACTTCCACAAGAACGACGAGGGTAACGGGATGGGCGTGTACCTCTACGATGCCTTCGGCAACCTCGACCTGCTCTGCGCGGACGAGAAGTTCCAAGTGCTGCATCCGATCCCGCTCCGGCCGCAGGAGCGTCCGCCCGTGGTCGCAAGCGTGCTGGAGCCCGGCGCGCCGAAGAAGGGGTGCTTCATGCTGGCCAACGTCTACAACAGCCGGCGGCCCATGCCGGCGGGCGCGAAGGTCGCGCGGCTGCGCGTGGTGGCGGTGCCGCCCAAGACGCAGCCGAACATGAACGTGCCGGAGATCGGCCTCACGCGCGACGATCCGGGCAAGTGCGTGCTCGGCACGGTGCCCGTGGAGGCGGACGGCTCGGCGAACTTCGAGGCGCCGTCCAATGTGACGCTCTTCTTTCAGGCGCTCGACGAGGAGGGCGTGGTGGTGCAGACCATGCGCAGCGCGGTGTCGCTGCAGGCCGGGCAGGTCTGGTCTTGCGCGGGCTGCCACGAGGCGAAGGATCAGAACGCTGGCGCGGCCTCGGCCCCGCAGCCGCTGGCCGCCCGCCGCCCGCCGTCGCCGCTCGCGCCCGAGGCGGAGGGCAGCTGGCCGTTCCGCTTCGACCGCCTGGTGCAGCCGGTGCTGGCGGCCTCGTGCGCCCGCTGTCACACGGGGGAGGCTGGCAAGCCCTTCGCTTTCCCGAAGGAGCCGAAGGCCGCGTGGAAGACGCTCGCCGACGCGGGCAAGAGCCCGATCCGCGGGCTCGTGAAGCGGCAGTACGCGAGCGGCGAGTCGGTGCCCGGCACGGGCATCGCGCGGCAGAGCGCCTTGCTTCCGCACCTGCGCACGCTGAAGCAAAAAGGCGAGATCACGGCTGACGCGTTCGGCCGGCTGGTGTTATGGCTGGACATCTATGGCCAGTATGAAGGACACTTCAACGCTGGGCAAGAGGAGGAACTGCTTGCGCTGCGCGCCGAGTGGACGGCTGCGGGGGTCGTGAGGTGATGGGGCGGGCGGCGGGCCGTCCTCTTTTAGCCACGTTCGGTTACAACTGCGGCGACGCCCTTCTCGGTGAGTGGCGGGCCGGTGTGGAGGACGCATGAAACGGTGCGCGAACTGCGGGACTGAAAACGGGGGGACGGCTCGTTTTTGTGCAACGTGCGGGACGAGGCTCCCGTCCGAGGATTTGGGCGTGAGCCCCTCGCGGAGTCAGCGGCAGACGGGGCCCGCGGGGGCGGGCGGCGGCCGGCCCCGGTCGCGGGTGGTGGCGGCCGCACTTTTCCTGGTTGTGGCTGCGGCTGCCGCGGGCGGGCTGTTCCTCGTCAAGGGCCGCCTGCGCGGCGCCTACGAGAGGCTCGGCCTCCGGGGTCAGCCCGCGGCTGCGCAAGAGAGCCCGGCGCTGTCCCAGGCCGAGTCAGACGCTTGGCAGGACGCCTCGCAGGCCGACGCTCCGGCCGCGTATGCCGAGTTCTTCCGGTCGTTTCCGGGGTCGCCGCTGATCAGCGTACGCAAAGGAACCCTGCGCGGCCGCTACTGGTGCAGGATCGACGGCGCGCTCCGGCAAGACGGCGTTCTCGTAACCGTCGAGGGGACGGACTATCTTGTCAGCGTGCCGGTCGGTGAGGCGGTGTGCCAGGGCCTGATCTATTCGAGGCTGGCCGCGGCTGGGCTTGAGAAGAAGTCGCGGGGACAGAGCTTCCGGTTTTGCTTCGCCGAGATCGTGGAGGGCGGGTACATCGTCGCCAGGAGAATCCGAGGCGAGGTGGTCAAGGAGGTTGTCGAGCCCAAAGACAGCGAGAACTGCACGCTGATCGTGAGCGCAAACGGCGAGCGGTTGCTGTCGTGGGATCTGAGCTCTGCTACGTGTCGCGCACAGGCGGACACGCGTCCGACGTTCGTGGCGGGCGGCGCCGGCGCGCCGCCTTTCGACGCGGATCCGCCGGCGTCGGGCGGTGGCGTGGCGGAGTCGCAGGAGCTGAGCGTGTGTTCGAGCGCGGGCGAGTGAGGGCGGAGCGGCGGGTGCTCGCCGCCGCCTGTGGCGAGGCCCCAGGGCTGAGAGATGTAGGGCGGGTGCTTTATGTGCAGGGCGAATAGGAGGAGAAGGGCCGTCGCGGCTGCAGTCCTGGTTCTGGCGGCCGCAGCCTGGGCGCAGGACACCGAGGCCGAGGCGTGCCGGAGGGTTCAAGATGCCTGCGCGCAGCTGATGATCCGGCCGGCGGACACGGCGGTGGTGCAGAGCCTCTGGGCCTGCGTCAGCGGCCTTTCGGACGAGGAGCTGAAAGCGTGCGTCGTCGCCACCTATGCGATGGGCCAGTTCACAGGCGACCAGCAGCAGGCGGCCAAGAAGGCCGTGCTCTACCTCCAGAAGGCGTTCCCTCAGACGCCGCATCTCTCGCTGTTTCAGGGCTCTCAGTACCAGGCCGACTGCGCGCGCTGCCTCGGGGCGGGGACGGTGGAGCAGTCCTGCGCGCGCTGTGACGGCTCCGGCGCCTGTAAAGGGTGCCGCGGACGCGGCACGATCACCCGGCTCAACAATAAGGCTGACCGCTGCGTGGTCTGCAGCGGCTCCGGCCAATGCTCGTACTGCAAGGGCACGCGCCGGGCGTCGGCGAACTGCACGCAGTGCCTCGGCCAGCGGCGCGTCTTTTCGAAGGATTTGATGAGGGGCGCGTACGTGCGGCTGATCCAGCAGACGGCGGCGCTCGCCCTTCGGCAGGAGCGGGCCGCACGAGGGCTGGTCGAGTTCGAGGGGCAGTGGGTCGCGGTGGCCGACCGGCAGCGCGAATTGGACAGGCGCGCTGAGCGCCAGCGGGCGCAGCAAGCCGAAGAGGCGCGGATGCAAGAGGAGCAGGCGCGGGCTGCGGCTGAGGAGAGCCGCAGGCAGGCTGAGGCGGCGGCGCGTGAGGCGGCGCGCCTGGCTGCGGCGCGTGAGGCGGCTAACGGCGGGCTCTCTGGCCTTAGAGCCTTGGCGGAGCAGGGGGACGCCGCCGCGCAGTACAAATTGGGCGTCCGCTATGACAGCGGGCAGGGCGTTGGACAGGACGGCGGCGAGGCCGCAAAGTGGTACCGAAAAGCGGCCGACCAAGGCTGCGCGCCCGCCCAGTACAACCTGGGCGTCTGCTACGCCAACGGCCAGGGTGTCGCCAAGGACTTGCGGGCCGCCCGTGACTGGTTTGCTCGCGCGGCCGCGGCGGGCAGCCGAGATGCGGCTGGCGCGCTCCTGTATATCGGAGGCGGCCCAGCGCAAGCGCTGCAGGTAGGGAGCCGAGACGCGGCGAGTGTGGGTGTTCCTGAGCCTGCGACCGCCGACGCTCCGAGCGTCGAGGCCCAGGGCGGCCTGCCTCAAGGCTCGAGCTTGCGTAAGCAGCTGCCCGCCTACGCGGGGGGCGAGCTCGCCGGGCGCCACACGGTGCGGGTCCGGAACCCGAATGAGTTCTCCGTGGAGGTCGGCCTGCGCTCAGAGGGGCGGGGACGAGACTTCGACGTGCCCACGAACGACGTCCGCGAGGTCGGCGTTCCAAACGGCCGCTACGACATTTACTTTGTCTACTCAGACCGGACGAACGCGTTGTTCCAGGGTGATTCTTTTTCCTTGAACAACAATGGCGTTGAGATTCAAATCGTCAAGGTCGCGGATGGAAATTTTGACATCCGCCAAGTCCGGTGACGGCCCCTGTGCGCCGCGCCGGCGCAGGGAGGCCGGGACGGCAAAGAGAGGCGGCGGATGCGGCTAAAAGGACGGGGGAACAGGGCCCCTCTCTTGGCCGGCTGTTGCACGCTGCCCTCTGAGCCGGGCGCGCGGTCGTCAGTTGGCCCGCCCCTTGCGGATGAGGCGGGTGTTGGCGTCGAACGCCTTGGGGTGGATGTCGACCACAGATTCAGGGAGCGTGACGGTGGCGAGCTGCTCGCAGCCGCTAAAGGCGCCCTCTTCTATGGCGGTGACCCTGTCGCCGAGGATCACCTCCGTTAGCCGTTCGCAGTTCTCGAACGTGCAGCTCCTGATCACGGTCACGCCCCTGCCGATGGTTGCGCGGGTCAGGTCCCTGCAGTTGGCAAACGCGCAGCTGCCGAGGCTGGTGACGCTGTCGGGGACGGCTACGCGAGTCAGATGCTTACAGAAGGAGAAGGCCTGAAAGCCGATGTTGGTGAGGGTGTCGGGCAGAGTCACCCCCGTCAGCCCGTTGCAGAAGTAGAAGGCCGAGTCCCCGAGGCTTGTCACGCCGTTCGGGATCGTCACGTGGGTGAGGCTGTCGCACCGGTCGAATGCGTTCTCGCCTATCCTGACGACGCTGCGCGGTATGGTCACGTCGGCGAGCGCTTTGCAGCCCGCAAACGTTGAGTCCGCGATGCAGGTGAGCCTGCTTGGAAGTGCCACGCGCACCAATCCCCGGCAGTCGGCGAACGCGGTATGCCCGATGCAGATGACGCTGTCCGGTATGATCAGGCTGCTCAGCCCAGAGCAGTGCGTGAACGCATAGCCGTCGATCCTGGCCACGCTGTTCGGGATCGTGATGCCGGTCAGGCTTGTGCAGCCTTCGAAGGCCTGCGGGCCGATGTCGACGACCGGCCGCCCCTTGATGGTACTGGGGATGGTGACCTCGCCTCCGGGCCCGGTATACTTGTTGATGGAGATCTGGTCGTAGTGGGTTTCGCCATCGTAAATAGCGTTGCCGGTGCGGAAATGGGAAAGATCCGTGGCGTGGGCGGGCGGGAGGGGGCTGGGCGCTGCGTCCTGAGGCGCTCCGCATACGGCGGGGCGTCCCTTCCAGGAGGGCGCGTCAAACCCGGTGGCGCCAGCGGCGAAGTAGACCGTAAGATCTGGGCCGGATTCCGAGAAGGCGTTCGGGTTCATTGCCGGAGCGTTGCCGGCGAACTGTACGCGCTGCAGTCTCGGGCAATCGCTGAACGCGTTGTCGCCGATGGCGAGGACGCCGCTGCCCAGCGTCAGGTCCCGGAGCTCCTCGCAGGTGCTGAACGCATGGGCGCCGATGTTTGTAACGCTGGCAGGGATGCTCACGCGCTCGAGCCGCGCGCAATTGGCCCACGCATGGTCTCCGATGGTCGTCATGCTGTCGGGAAGGCTCAGGCTGGACAGTCCTCTACAGTATTGGAACGCCTCTCTCCCGACGCTGACGAGGCTCTTCCCGAGCGTCAGGCTGACGAGGCTCCGGCAGTCGTAAAAAGCAAGGTCGCCGAGGCTGGTGACGCGGTCGGGGATGACGACGGCTGTCAGCTTTCTGCAGCTGTGAAACGCGCTGTCGCCGATGGTGGTGACGCTCTCGCCGATGGTTACGCTCGCGAGTTCGTCGCACATGCGGAACGCGTCGTCGCCGATGGTGGTGACGCTGTCGGGAATGGTCACGCTGGCCAAGGTTTTGCTGTTCGAAAAGGCGCTTCTGCCGATGCTCGTGACCGGCATTCCGTCGATCGCGTCAGGGACGACGACCTCGCGGTCAGAGCCCGTGAACGTGGACACCGTGACGTGGCCGTCTTCGACCTGGCATTTGAAGTCCCCGTGCTGAGCAGCCGCAGCCTGGCGCGGCCGCTTCTTGTTCGCGCGCCGGGCTGCCGGCTCGGGGCTCGGCGGCGCGGATTCTCCGACGCGACTGGGCGCGGCTTCGGTTCGCTGAGCGGAGCTGACGGCCGTGAATGTCGCGCGCTGCCCGTTCTCGTTCCTGATGACCCATACCTTCGCGGGTGCCGCCCCCTCAGCTCCATCTGCAGTGCCGGCTGGATGCTCGCTGACGCCTAAGCCGCAGCGGGCCGAGGAAACAAGAATGACGAACAGGCACACAGGCCGAACACCCCAGAGAGAAGACATGGCGCGGCACCTTTCAAGCACGTGCATCATCCGATCGGCAGCCGAGTCGAACATGCGTTCATTATGCCGAGACCGAGGGCGCCCTTTTGGCTTCAGAGCAAGAGGGCGACTTCGCTCCATCTGACAATTGTGATATTATCATCCGATGTAGGGACTGTCGAGGAGTCGCTGGATGGCATGCAGCTGGATGATCGGCCGAAGAATGTGAGGTTCTGTCTGATGAAAAATTACGTGGCTCTCTTCGTGTTTCTCGCGTTGAGCTACGCGGCGGCGGCGGTGGGCGGGCTCGCGTCGGCGCAGGCGGGCGCGTTCTACGGGCAGCTTGAGCAGCCGGCGTGGGCGCCGCCGGGCTGGCTTTTCGGGCCGGTGTGGAGCGTGCTCTACACGCTCATGGGCGTCGCCGCGTGGCTCGTGTGGCGCGCGCGGGGCTGGCGCGGCGCGCGTGCGGCGCTCGCGCTGAATCTCGCGCAGCTGGCCGCGAACGCCCTGTGGACGTGGCTGTTCTTCGCGTGGCGGCAGGGCGCGCTCGCGTTCGCCGAGATCCTCTTGCTGTGGGCGCTGATCCTGGCGACGGGCCTCGCGTTTCGCCGCGTCCGCCCGCTTGCAGGCGCGCTGCTGCTGCCCTATCTGCTCTGGGTCACTTTCGCCGCGGCGCTGGCGCTGGCGCTGTGGCGGCTCAACCCCGGGCTGCTGGGCTGAGGGCGGCCGTCCGGAGGGAGCTGGGCCGCGCGGAAGCGGGTCGGCGAGCAGCCCGCCTTCCGGGCGAAGAGCGCGGAGAAGTGATTGGGGTCGCTGAAGCCGGCCTGCTCTGCGACGGCCAGCACCGGCAGCGCGGTCTCACGCAGCAGGCGCTTGGCCTCGTCCAGCCGCAGGCTGAGGTGGTAGCGGGCCGGAGGGACGCCGGTCTGCTTGGCGAAGACGTGCCGCAGCGTCGAGTAGCTGACGCCGAACGCGGAGGCAAGCGCGCGCCAGTCGGCGGGCTCCGACAGGTGGGCCTGCAGGTGGTGGACTGCGCGCTGGACCAGCGCGGCGCCTGCGGGAGGGGGGCTGCCGGCCGCCGGGCTGGCGAACAGCGCGTGCGCGATCTGTGCGGCGGCCTCACGCACCGCTGGCGCATGGGCGCGCAGCTGCTTGAGGGAGAGCCGGCTCGAGGGGCCGGTGATCCACACGGCGGCGACAGGGCGCCCGCTCGCGTCAACGACGGGCGCCGCGACGCAGTGGCAGCCCTCGACCTCCTCGGAGCGGTCCAGCGCGTAGCCGCGGGCTGCGATGGCGGCCAGCTCCCGCCTGAAGGCCGCCTTTGTGGTGATGGTCTGCCGGGTGTAGCGCGGCAGCGCGATGGCGCCGAGCCAGTCGCGCTGGCGCTCGGCCGGAAGGGCGGCGAGCATGGCTTTGGCGGGCGCGCCGGTGTGCGGCGGAAACCAGGTGCCGGGCGTCAGGGTGAAGCTGAAGCGGTGCCGGTTGCCTTGCAGCGCGCCGACGATGAGGCCCTGGCGCTTGCGGGCGTCGAGCACGGCCAGACCGACGGTCTCGCCGAACCGCTCGCGCAGGTGCTGCATAGGAGCATGCGCCGCCTGAAGAAGTTGCTGCTTTGTCATAAGCGCGAAGGACAGTATAGACGGCCGTTGCCAAAAAACAAAGGGCGTTTTTTTGCCAGGCGCTGGATGGCGCGGCCGCGGCGAAACGCGTATGATACTCACGGGATCGAGAGGCGCCGGCAGGCGCAGCGTAAGGGCTTGCGCCGCGCGGGCGCGGCTTGCAGTCAAGGAGGAGAGGCATGAGTCGTTCGAGTGAGATGACGCGGCTGGCCGCTTGTGCGGCGGCGCTCCTGTTCGCCCGGCAGGCTCGCGCGGCGGCCACGCCGCTGCCGGCAAACCTCGCGCCGGCCGCAGAAGTCGCCGCGACCTCCGAGTTCAGCGCGGATTACCTGGCGCGCTTCGCGGCGGATGGGCGCGTGCCGCTCGAGCTTAGCTCGCACGACCTGAGGCAGGCGTGGGCTGTGAACGGCGCCACCCATCGGGCGGGCGCGGAGCTGGCCCTGCGCTGGAAAGCCCCTGTGGCGGTTCGCGAGATCCTCTATTTCGGCCGGACCGCCTGGCAGCTTGAGGAGTGCTGGAAGACCTGCGAAGTGTGGTGCGACGGCGATGTGCGGCCCGCCGCCACGGTCGCCCTCGAACAGCGGCACGGGCCTCAGCGCCTGACGCTGCCAGCCGTGCGGACGCTCAGCACGCTGCGGCTGCGGTTCACGGCCTCGTACGGCGGCAGCAACCCCGGGGCGTCGGAGATCATGGTCTTCGCCGAGCCCGTCGCCGAGGAGGCGCTGGCGCGCTTTCGGCCGGGATTTTATGAGAGCGAAGCCTCGGCCAGCGACGAGACGAGGCGGGCGCTGGCGGAGGCGAGGTCTGGCGCGCTCGGCTTCGACTCGCTGGCGCTCGTGCAGCGCCGGCCGCTCAATCCGTCACACGTCTACACCTACCACGTCGAGGGCCTCGCCAAGGGCGGCGGGCTCTGCGCGCTCAGCCTCAAGGACGGCAAGCTGACGCGGCTCGTGGACGCGTCGGAGGGCGTGATCCTCGACTGCCAGGTCTCGTATGACGGCAAGCAGATCCTCTTCAGCTGGAAGCGCTCCATGCAAGAGCCGTTTCAGATCTGGCGTGTCGGCGCGGACGGCGGAGGGCTGACGCGCGTGGTCGGCCACGACTCGAACAACATGAACGCCTGCTGGCTGCCGGACGGCGGCATCGCGTTCATGTCCGACCGCAAGCCCGCCTTCGCCTACTGCTGGACCAGCACCTCGCCGGTGCTCTACCGCGCCGACGGCGACGGCGGCAACCCCGTGAAGCTCTCGGCCAACTACCTGACCGACTTCACGCCGTCGATCATGGAGGACGGTCGAATCCTCTTCAGCCGCTGGGAGTATGTGGACCGCCCGGCGATACCGATCCAGTCGCTGTGGGCGATCAACCCCGACGGCACCTCGCTCGCCGGCGTGTTCGGCAACCGCGTGCTCTGCCCCGCGACCTTCATGGAGGCGCGGGACATCCCGGGCCTGCCGGGCAAGATCCTGTGCGTGCTGACCAGCCATAACGGCCCGTGCCGCGGCGCGATCGGCCTGCTCGACCTGACGCGGGGCGGCAACGCCCAGGAGGCGATCCGCAACCTCACGCCCGAGGTGCGCGTTGGCCCGGTCGATGACGCGGGCGCGGGCAACGGCCTGCGCGGGCCGTACGAAAGCCCAGTGCCGCTCGACGCCCGCTACTTTCTGGTATCGCGCGAAGGCCGCGTCCTGCTGCGCGACTACGCCGGCGCGGTCGACGCGGAGCTGTGCGGGCCGTCGGGCGGCCTCGGCTTCTACGCGGCGCAGCCGCTGCGCGCCCGCCCGCTGCCGCGCTCGCCCCGCCCGCCGCGCGTCGACCCGAAGGCCGAGCCGTGGGCCGAGGTGGTGCTGCACGACGTGGCGATCGGGCTGGGCGACGCGGTCAAGCCGGGCGAGGTCACGCGCATCGCCGTGGTGCAGGAGATGGAGAAGGACATCCGCTCGGAGACCGACAAGCGCCAGTTCGGCTTCCAGTTCCCGGTGGTCTCGTGCGGCGCGACCTACGCGCCCAAGCGGGTGTGGGGCTTCGCCGACGTCGAGGCCGACGGCTCGGCGCACTTCAAGGTGCCCGCGGGTGTGCCGCTCTACTTCCTGCCGCTCGACGCTCAGGGCCGCGCCGTGCAGCGCATGCGCACCTTCACGCACTTCATGCCCGGCGAGCGGCAGAGCTGCATCGGCTGTCACGCGGATCGGAACTATGTGTCGCCCGCCGTCCTCACGCGCGGCGGGCGTTCGCTCGCTGCTGCTCGTCCGGCGCAAGACCTCGCCGAGCCCGAGTGGGGCCGGCGCGACGGCTTCAGCTTCGCCCGCGTCGTGCAGCCCGTGCTGGACGCGCACTGCGTGCGCTGCCACGACGCGAAGGCGGCGCTTGACCTGAGCGGCGACCGCACGGACTACTTCAGCGTGGCCTACGAGAACCTAGCGCGGCGCGGCACGCAGGCGGAGCACGGCGGCGACGCGCGCGGCGGCATGGCCGCGTTCGGCAAGAACCCCTACACCTCGTGGATTCCAAGCTTCAACGGCTGCGAGTCGAACATCCTGCAAATCCAGCCCAAGTCGTGGGGCTCGCCGGTCAGCAAGCTGGCGGAGGTCGTGGTCGCCGGGCACCCCGACGCGAAAGGCGAGAAGCGCGTCGCGCTCAGCGCGGGCGAGCGGCTGAAGCTTCTGCTGTGGATCGACCTCAACGTGCCGTTTTACGGAACGTCACAGTCACGCCAGCCCGAGCTGCGCGGCTGCCGCCGCATCCTGCCGAAAGGGTTGGACGAGACGCTGAAGGAGGTCGCCGCACGCCGCAAGATCGGCCTGCCGACGACGTTCTTCGTGCGGCTCGACCATCCCGAGAAGAATCCCTTCCTGGCGGTGCCGCTGGCCACGGGCGCGTTCGCGTCGGTGGACGATCCTGACTACCAGAAGATCCTGTCCTGCTTCGGCGGCGTGCAGGAGGCTCTCTCGCAGCGCATCGATGTGGACTACCGGAACGTGATCGGGCAGGCGTGCAAAGGAGATTGAACGGCCATCGATGTCTTGGTGTCCAGTGCCTTTCGGGTCTTCATTCTTACGTGCTGGAGTATTTAATCGATCAGCCTGTGAGGCAAGAGGTTGACCATGGCAGTACGATGCAGTACTTTATCGACATGCCGGGAAAGCGCAGAGAGCGAATACGGAATTCAGTGGCTTCCGGATTTGTCGATTGCGGCGGGAAGGGGAGTCGCGTCCTGCGGCCATGGCGGGAGCATGCGGCCAAAAAAGCGAAGGTTGATCGCATAAGAAGGGGGGGCACAGCGATGAGGTGGCTGAATCTAGTGGGCGGTGGCTGGTGTGTGCTGTTCGCGCTGATGTGCCACGCGGCCGAACCGGTGCAGGCAGACCGCGCGCTGCTAGCCGCGCCGATCCTGTTCGCCAAGCGCTTCAACTATCAGGGCCTGCACATCTACGACACGTTCTATCAGTGGCGGCCGGGCGGCGGCATCTATGTGCTAGAGAATCCGGGCGATCCTACCGGCCAGCACCGCGTGCGGGCGGTGATCGACCCCAAGACGCCCGAGACGCTGGGCGAGGGCATCTACTTCGATCCGTCGCTGTCGTATGACGCGAAGAAACTGCTCTTCTGCTTCAAAGGCGCGGAGCAGGGCAACTCGGTGATCTGCGAAATCGGCGTGGATGGAAAGGGGCTGCGGCAGATCACCAACCTCGATGCGAACGGCAACCCGTACAAGGGCAAGGGCGGCGGGCACCACGACGTCAAGCCGTGCTACCTGCCCGACGGGCGGATCGTCTTCACCTCCACGCGCTACAGCGGCCTCGTGCCGTGCGCGAACAACGGCGTGGCGATCCTGCACGTGATGAACGCGGACGGCCGCGACATCCACACCATCTCCGTCAACAACGTGACCGAGTTCGACCCGTGCGTGCTGCCGGACGGCCGCATCCTCTTCGGCCGCTGGGAGTACGTGGACCGCAACGCGCTGGTGATCCAGAGCCTCTGGACGATCCTGCCGGACGGCCGCAACGAGACCGCGCTTTACGCGAACAACATGGTCTTTCCCGAGGCGGCGCTGCAGGCCAAGCCGGTGCCCGGCAACGACGCGCTGGTGGTCGCGGCCTTCACCCCGCACAACGCGCCGCCGCGCGGCACGATCGCCATGATCGACACGCGCGTGGGCAAGAACGACCCGGCGGCGATCTTCAACTTCGAGTCGCCCGGCCAGCCGACGCACGATCGAGGCGAGTCGTGCGACCCGTGGGCGCTGAGCGAGAACGTGGTGCTTTACAGCGGCGTGCCGCAGGAGAAGGACGCGCCCGCCATCGCGCTGGAGACGGCGGGCTTCCGCAAGCGCAGCAACGCGAAGCTCAACGCGCTGATGCTGATCGACCGCGCGGGCGGACGCGTGGTCGTGCACAGCGATCCTGCGATCGACCTGCACAACCCGATCCCGCTTGTGCCGCGCCCGACGCCGCGCGCGAACATCGACATGACCGACCGCACGCAGCGCACGGGGCGCTTCTTCGTCAACGACGTCTACGTCTCCATGCCGGAGGTCAAGCGCGGCACGGTGAAGTGGCTGCGCGTGCTGGAGGAGACGTCGCGCGTGAGCGAGAGCCCGGGGGGCACGTGGATGAACCAGACCTTCTCGATCTCGGCCGCGCTGGCGTGGAGCGCGAAGATCTTCCACGGCATCGTGCCGGTGGAGCCGGACGGGTCGGTCTACTTCGAGGCGCCGTCGGGCCGTGCGCTCTACTTCCAGCTGCTGGATCAGGACTACCGGCTCGTGCGCGGCATGCGGACCTTTATCCAGGCGGTGCCGGGCGTCACGCGGAGCTGCGCGGGCTGCCACGAGTACAACCCCAAGTCCGTCGGCAGCCCGCGGCTCGCGAACCGCACGCCGCACGTGTTGCGAGGCGAGTCGTGGGGCAGCGGGTATCTCGACTACACGGCGCGCGTGCAGCCGATCTTTGACGCCAAGTGCGTGAGCTGCCACGGCGGCGCGAAGGGGGTGGCGGCGGGGCTCGACCTGTCGCGCGGCTGGACGGAGTTCTTCAACATCTCGTACGAGCACCTCACCGCGCGCCGTGAGAGGATGTACACGGCGGATCTGATCGGCGGCATCTGCGCGATGAACGGCACGGCGTACTGGTCCTGCAAGGTGTTCGACGCGTATTCACACGGCAGCGGCAAGGCGCCGCTGGCAGACATTCTGCTGCGAGAGCCGCACAAAGGAAAGCTGACCCAGGCGGAGCGCGAGCAGCTCTTCG
Organism: uncultured Lentisphaeraceae bacterium; assembly: GCA_964386865.1. Lineage (GTDB taxonomy): Bacteria > Verrucomicrobiota > Kiritimatiellia > RFP12 > UBA1067 > CAYLUN01. The sequence continues at coordinate 28,049 of CAYLUN010000041.1, forward strand.
CGTGGATGGACTCCAACGGCGTCTACTTCGGCACGTGGGACTACACGGCGGCCGGGCCGCGCTCGAAGCCGTTCTTGGATGCGGTGGCGCGCGCCAAAGAGGTGATGAAGGAGGCGGGCTGCGCGCGCTGCCACGCGGACGCGAAGGGTGAGATCAAGCGGTTTGACCAGTGGATCAACCTCGACGCGCCGGAGCTGAGCCGCGTGCTGCGGGCGCCTCTGCCGGTGTCCGAGACGGCCGAGGGCGGCTACGGCCTGGCGCTCTGCCGCGAGCGGCCCGCCGACCAGACGTTCAGCCGCAAGGGGCTGATCTACGGCTTCGGCTACGCGCACGGGGTCAAGGCGCTCGACACGTTCCCGACGCAGGCGTGGCCCCAGGCGTGGCCGCCGGAGGGCAAGCCGGTGACGACGTTTGCGTCTGCGTCCGACCCGAACTACCGCAAGCTGCTGGGCCTGATCCGCGACGCCCGCGCCGCGCAGCTGGCCGAGCCGCGGGTGGACATGCCGGGCGCGGATTTCGTGGGAGACGGCGTCCATGAGGGGCGCTCGCGGCAGATCCTGCCGCAGCCGCTGCCGGAGCCGCTGCCCGCCGTGCGCGCTTCCGTGGATGAGAATGGCTGCGTGCGCCTGAGCTGGGAAGCGTCGGCGCGGATGATCGGGTTGGTCGCGGAGATCCACCGCGGCGCGGACGCCGCCTTCTCGCCGGGCGAGGCGACGCGGGTCGGGCGGACCGAGCGATCGGGGTTCTGCGACACCAATCCGCCGCCGGGCACGGCGTACTACGCGGTGGTGTTTGTCTCCGATCCGGCCGAGACGTGCGGCACGTGCAAGAGCGGCGCGGTGCTCGATTACCAGCACGAAGAGGGCAAGGCGGGGGTGCAGGCGCTGAGGGGCGAGCGCTGCCCGCTCTCGAGTTTCGTGCCGCAGCGCAGCGCGCCGTCGCGGGCTGCGGTCGAGGTGCCTGCGGCGCTGCCCGCGCTGCGGGTGGAAGGGCTGGAGGCCGAGCCGCTGGAGGGGCGCGTGGCGCTGCGCTGGTCGCCCGCCGGGGCGCCTGGCGTGACCACGTACGACGTGTACGGGCTGGCCGAGGGCGCGGGTGAGGCCCCGCAGCGGCTCAACGTGCTGCCGCTGCGCGGTACCGCCTTTACGGACGCGCTGTTCCATGCGGGGCGCGCGTCGCGTTACGCGGTGGTGGCGCGAGCGCCGCGCCGGTCCGAGGCGGCGCTGCCTGCGGCGGACGCGTGGGTGTCGGCGCGGGCGCTGCCGGCGCGCCGGCAGCCGGTTTTCCGACTGGAGGCCGGCGCGGCGGGGGTGAGCCTGCGCGGCGGCGCGCGGCTGGAGGGGGATGTGCTGGATCTCGCGAAAGGCGGCTGTGCGGCGTTCGCCACGCCGTCGGGCTTCGCGTCGGACGGGCCGTTCAGCTTCGCGCTGGACGTGCGTTTCGACGAAGCCGGCCAGATGCCTGTGGTGCTCGGCTTCGGGGTCTTCAACGGGCCGGGGTGGTTCTTGCAGAAGTTCGGCGGGCGCTGGCGCTTCCACCTCGGGGGCGTCTCCTGCGACGGCGGCCGCGTGCCGCTGGGCGAGTGGGTGCGCGTGGTCGGCGTGTATGACGGCAAGATGGCGCGCATGTATCAGAACGGGCAGAGGGTCGCCGAAGCGGAGGTGCCTGCCGCGCCGGCGGCTTATGGCCAAGCGTGCCTCGTCGGCCAGTACTCGGCGCAGCAGGAGGCGGCTTATCAGCTCAACGGCCAGATCCGCAGCGTGGCTCTGTATGCGCGTGCGCTGACAGGCGGGGAGTAGGAGTTTGGATTTAGGAGCACTTAGGAGCCCGGGTATGAGCGAGGCGATGGTCGGGCGCGGACGCCCGATTCTGCTTGCGCTGGCTGCAGCGGGTCTGTGCGCGTGCGGGTACGGAGCCGAGCAGCGGGTTGCCTCCCCAGACGGCTCGATCGCCGTGACGCTCTCTGACGACGGCGGGCTGCGCTACCGCGTGGATCTGGACGGCCAGCCGTTGCTGAAGCCCTCGCGCCTGGGGCTGGAGTTCGCGGGCGGCGTTCGGCTGGGGCCGTCGTCGGTCATCGAGCAGGCCGAGCCGTCGGGCCACAGCGGAGCATGGGAGAACCGCTTCGGGAAACGCCGCGAGGTTCGAGAGAAGTGGAACCAGCTCCGCTTGACGCTGCGCGTGGCCGGTGTTCCGGAGCGGCGCTTCGGCGTGAGCGTGCGCGTGTTCGACGATGGTGTCGCGCTTCGCTACGAGTTGGGCGAGGCGTCGGGCCTCGGAGCCTTCACGCTCTATCATGAGCAGACCGAGTTCGCGTTTGCGGGCGACTGGCGCTGCTGGGCGGGCGAGCCCTCGGCGTGTGCCGAAAGCCAGTATCTCGAGCGCACGCTGAGCGCGATTCCGAAAGCGGGCCAGGGCGGCGCCTACTTGAGCACGCTGCCGCTGGTGGTGCAGGCGCCGCAGGCGTGCGTGGCGGTGGCGGAGTCCGACCTGCGCGACTGGGCCGGGATGTTTGTGACGGGCACCGGCACGACGACCGTGCGGGTGGCTCTGGCGCCGCGCGGCGACCGGCGCGGATGCGTCGCGTCAGAGGCGCCGCGCACGAGCCCGTGGCGCGTGCTCATGATCGCCCGCAGCGCGGCGGGCCTCGTGAACTCCGACTTAGTCGCGACGCTGGCGACGCCGAGCCAAATCGCCGACGCGGCGTGGGTCGAGCCCGGCGCGTGCGCGTGGGATCCCTGGTGGACGGGCGTGAACCCGAGTCTGCCCCAGCACGCCGGCGTCTGGTCGCGGGGCGACACCCAGGCGCACATGTCCTACATCGATTTCGCGGTTGATATGGGGTGGCCCTATCAGCTGGTCGACTGGTTCTGGTATGAGAACATGTCGACCCACGAGGTCGCGCTGAACCTCGGCGGCAAGAACCCCGAACAGCCTCTGGCTGACTTTGCCAAATGCGCGCCTCACGTCGACATGTCCATGCTGCTGGACTACGCGAAGCTGCGCGGCGTGCGGCTGCTGGTCTGGCTCCACTCGTATGATCTGGAGCGGTACGGCGTCGAGCGGGCCTGCGCGCTGTTCGCCAAGTGGGGCGCGGCTGGGCTGAAGATCGACTTCATGAACAGCGACAGCCAGGAGACGGTGGCGTGGTGCGAGAAGGTGATCTCGACGGCGGCGCAGCACAAGCTGCTGGTCGACTTCCACGGCGCGTACAAGGCCACCGGCCTGGCGCGGACGTGGCCGAACTACATCACGCAGGAGGGCGTGCTGGGCAACGAGTACAACAAGCTGGAAGGCAATAAGTGTACGCCGCTGCACACGGTGACGCTGCCCTTCACGCGGGGGCTGCTCGGGCCGATGGACTTTACGCCCGGCGGGTTCATCAACGTGCCCCCTGCGCAATTCGCGATCACGCAGCCCGCCCAAGTCATGGGCACGCGCGCGCGGCAGCTGGCGATGCCCGTCGTCTACGAGAGCCCGCTGACGGTCTTCTGCGACAGCCCCGAGATCTACCGGGGTGCAGCCGGCGTCGAGTACTACCGCGGGCTGCCCACGGTGTGGGACGAGACGGTCGTGCCGTCGGCGGAGATCGCGAGGCACATCGTGGTGGCGCGGCGCTCGGGCGGAACGTGGTGGCTGGCGGCGATAAACGGCGGCGAGGCGCTCAAGGTGCGCGTGCCGCTGGGCTTTCTCGGGGCGGGCGCGTGGGCGCTGCGCGGCTTCGCCGACGCGCCGGACGCGGCGACGGCGCCGACGCATGTGGCCGAGAAGACGCAACGCGTCAGCTCAGCCGACACCCTCGAGCTGGATCTTGCCCCTGCGGGCGGCTACGCCGCCACGCTCAGCCAGCCCTGAGGCAACGGGGCGCAGCTGCGATTCGGCCGGCGCCGCCGGCGCTGCAGCTGATCGCTCCATGACCGGAGCTGGCTAAAGCCGGGACAACCGGCATGAGAGCCCGCATGTTGCGCCGGCTTTAGACGGCCCAGAGCACCCGTCGTTGCCGTGTTACACTGTGACGCCGAATCTCGATGCGCCCGAGGCGAGCGGCCTTTGCGCTTGAGGCTGGCCGGTCGATGCGCTATTGTACCAGCCACGGGAAGCGGCACCTCAGCGGGTGCGCCCCGGCGACGGGGAATGCGCCATGGCGACAGGGAGAATGACATTCGATGAGCGGGATCAGTGGCGGCGGCTGTTCGCTTTGGCGGAGCGGCTGGACCGGCTCGACCCATGGCCCTGGATGGGAGCCGCCGACTGTTTCGGCATCGAGGTTCCGGGCTGGGACGAGCCGTGCTTCGTGGCGTTCGGCGGGCACTCCAAGTCGTTCCGCAACGTCCGTTTTCTGATCGGCTGGAAGTCGCTGTACGATCTGGTCTCGCGGCTGGCGGATCCGGCCAAGCAGGTCGACGCGTGGCTGCTGGAGATCCGCATGATCGAGCTGCTGTTCGTGAACGAAGCCCTGCTCTTCGAGCACGAGCAGGCGTTTCTCAAGCGGCTGAGGCGCCCCGTCGGGGAGGCCTGCTCGTCGCCGGTCTTCCGGTCGCTGGTGCCGGGCTACCACCCGTGGCTGCCCGACGCGCGCGAGCGGCTGCTGCTGGAGTCGGCGCTGTATCAGGCGTTCGGCATGGCCATGCGCGTGGAGGCGGACGGCGCGCTGCTCAAGTCGCGCTTTCCGCGCGAGATCCTGATGCGCAAGCCGGACGGAAAGGGCGCGTGGCGCGACGTCTGGGCCAAGGTCAAGGAGATCGGCGACGAGGAGGTGGAGGTCCGCATCGAGTCCAAGCGGTTGGACATGATCCGCATCCTGCCGCTGCAGCCCGTGACGCTGCAGCTGGATCTCGTGTTCACGCCCATGCGAATACTCCCGGACGGCTCGCGCCCGCAGACGGCCTATGTGTTGATGGCGGTCGACGCCACGAGCGGCTTCATCGTGGCGGGGGATCTGCTGCAGGCGACCGAGGGGATCGCCAAGATGTGGTCGCTGATACCCGAGCGGCTGCTGGAGATCTTCGAGCAGCTCGGCGGCTGCCCGCAGGTGATCGAGATCGGCTCCGACCGCATGGCCAATCTGCTGCGCCCGCTGAGCGAGCTGCTGCCCTTCAAGATGGTGCGGCGCGAACGTCTGGCCATGCTCGAAAGCGCGCGCGAGCACATGAGCGCGTTCATCGCCCGCCAAGACGGCGACAAGGGCTAGCGCCGCCGCGCGCGCATCTCGGCGCCCGATGCGCTCGTCGCGGCGGCTTTGCTTGGGCGCCGCATCACGGCCAGCGCCACGCCCGACAGCAGCAGCGACGCGCCGAAAGCCGGCAGGAACGAGTCGGAGATCCGCCCCCACGCGCCGACGGCCGCGTAAGCCAGCGACACGCCCGCGTTGCCCAGGGCCGTCGCGGCGACCACGCCCGGCAGGGGCTGCCGCACGAGCCCGCTGAACAGCACGGAGGCCTCCGCCAGGACGGGCACGGGCCGCAGGGCGAGCAGCATCCACGCGCCGTGCCGCCTGTGGAACGCCGCGAGCAGCTCGGATTCCCGCTGGCCGATCAGGCGCCGGGCCGCCCCCGACACGCTGCGCCCGAGGGCGTAGCCCGCGGCGGCGCTGAGGCTCATGCCGAGGAACGAGGCGAGCGCGCCGCCAGCAAAGCCGAGCGTCAGGCCGCAGGCGGTGCTGGCGAGGCTGGATGGCACGGGCAGCACGATGTCCGTCGCCAGCAGGAGGGTCAGGGCCGCACCTGTCGCCCAGCGGTGTGCGTCGGCCTGCAGGAGCAGGCGGTCGGTCCACGCGTCGATGGCCGGGCCGAAGAGGCAGAACGGGACGATGATGGCGACCGCCACGCAGGCGAGAAGCGCGAGGGCGCGGCAGGGGGCTCGCCGGACTGCTGGCTGCCGCTGGCCGGCTGCGGATTGGGGTTTGGCTCGCATAAGACTTTTCGGTACTATACCAAAAAACCGGTCGCAAGGGAGAGACGCAAATGAGGGAGCAGGCGCTTTCGGTGCAGGGCATCGTCGATTTGGCTAGCATGTTCTATGGTTCCGCGACCCTGTTCGCCGCGCTCGAGATCGACGTGTTCACGGCGATCCGCGAGGCGGCGGGCGGCGTCACGGCGGCGGCGCTGGCGGAGCGGCTGGGCGCCGACGAGCGCGGGCTGCGGTTGCTGCTGGACGCGTGTGCGGCCGTGGGGCTGCTGGCGAAGGCGGGCGACCGCTACGATAATACGCCGGCGGGTGACCTCGCCTTGGTTGCGGGCGCGCCGCACGACCTGACCCGGGCCGTGCGTTACAACCGCGACGTCTATCCGGCGTGGGGGCGCCTCGCGGAGCTGGTCCGGACGGGGCGCCCGGTGGAGGCGCCCGAGATCCATTTGGGCGAGGATGCGGTGCGGACGCGCCGGTTCGTTTTGGCGATGCACGGGCGCGCGCTGGGCATCGGCCGCTCCGTGGTGCCCCTGCTCGACTTGGGCGGCTGCAAGCGGCTGCTCGACTTGGCGGGCGGGCCCGGCACCTACGCGGCCCTGCTGGCGCAGGCGAACCCCGGGCTGTCGTGCGTCACCGTCGACCTGCCGGCCGTCTCGGCGGTCGCGGCGGAGCTGGTGCGCGAGGCCGGGCTCTCGGAGCGCGTTGTCTGCCGGCCGGGCGACTACCACGCGGACACGTATGAGGAGGGCGCGTTCGACGCGGTGACCGTCTTCGGCGCGCTGCACCAGGAGTCGCCGGAACAGATCGTCTCGATCCTGAAGCGGGCGTTCGCCGCGCTCCGCCCGGGCGGGCGCATCTTCGTGCTCGACATGATGACCGACGGCACCCACACGCGGCCGGCCTTCTCGGCGCTGTTCGCCGTGAACATGGCCCTGACGACCGAGAGCGGCTGGGTCTTCTCCGACGACGAGCTGAAGGGGTGGCTGGCGGAGGCGGGCTTTGCTGGCGCCGAGACTCGGGCGGTACCGCCGCCGATGCCGCACTGGCTCGTCAGCGCCAGCAAGCCGGGTCACTTGCGGCAGTGAACGCCCTCGAAGATCGTCCGGCCGTTGCGCGCCACGAGGCAGTAGGGGCCTTTCTCGCGGAACTCGACGTGCTTGTCCGCCGAGAGGTAGCGCATGCCCGTGCCTGAAATCGCCTGGTAGAGCACCAGCTTCTTGCCGTCGGGTAAGCGCAGCAGCACCTTGCTGTCGTAGGTGCAGACGAGCCCGTTGGCGAGCGTCTCCGTGCGCTTCTCCTCGCCATAGGATACGTTCAGGAACTCGCCGTCCATGTTCACGAAGCGCGTCTCGCGCTTCGCTTTGAAGGTCAGCGTGGCGCAGCCGGCCGCGGCGGCGAGGGCGACGCCGGCGAGCAGGGTGCGCAAGCAGGCGCGGGCACGCGGCGACAGGATACACGTTTTGAACATGCCCGTAGTGTAGCGCGTCCAGCGGCCTGCGGCAAGGGCGGAGCGTGTAATCGGTTGGTGACCATGGGCATGCGAGAAGGGCGCGTTTCAGATGAAAGCGTGTCGCAAGACTGGGAGTGCGGGCGCCCCCGCCCGCAACAACGTGGGTGACGCGACAGTCCGCAAGCGGTTGATCCACGTTTGGTTGCGCGCCAGCCTTGCGCGGACTTTCGCCAGGCGGGCGAGGGCGCCCGCCCTACCAGGCGCTCCGCACACGAAACGCTCTCACCTAGCACCCCAACCGATTACGCGGAGCGTTTGCAGGCCGGCCTTCAGGCTGGCTCACTCGATGCCTTTAAAGACCTTTAGCGCCCTCAAGAGCCGCGACTGCGTCATGCGGATCGCGTCGCGGGGACAGACCTCGTGGCAGCAGCAGCAGCTAATGCAGCGGCCGGCGTCCAGCGCCGGGCGGCGAGCGCCGTCCGGGAGCGTGAGGGCCAGCGCCGGGCAGGCCTTCACGCACAGGCCGCACCTGACGCAGGCTTCGGCCGAGAAGGCGGGCCGCACCCAGACGAGGCGGCTGGCGCCGCGCACCAGCCAGGCGGGCAGCAGGCCCAGCAGGTGCCCGCCGGCGGGCACCTCGAAAGAGCCGACCGACACCGCGTCGCCGACGCGCGCGTAGGGCTCGACGGCGCCGGCTTCGGACTGGGCGGCCAGATAGGGGACGCGGCGCGCGTCGATGTGCAGCACGTCGCACAGGGCGCGGTCGAGCGCGAAGGGGTCGGCGGAGGCCGCCAGGAAGCCGAGGTTGACGGGCCGTCCGTTGGCCGGGCCCTGGCCCTCCATGCCCACGACGGCGTCGGCGATCGTCCAGGTCGGCGGGAGGACCTCCCAGATGGTCTTGATGAGGCGCCCGAAAACGGCCGGCTTGGGGTGGAGCCGGTGCAGCGTGGTCTTGGAGTAGCCGGGGATGGCCCCGTAGACGTTCTTGACGGCGGCGGTGAGCAGGGTGAGCGAGTGGCTTTTGACCTTGGGCAGGTTGACCACGAGGTCCGCCTCCAGCACGGGCAGGGCCACGGAAAAGGAGAAGCCGCCGACCTCGAACGGACGGGCGCCGGCTTGTTCGAGGGAGAGCAGCGGGACGCCTTCCGCGGCGCACACCGCCTCCAGGCCGGACGCCTGCCACACCTGGCGCAGGTTCGCTGCGCTGGCCGGGCTGTCGCCGACGCTGACGCGCGCGCCGGCGGCTTTGAGCCGGCGGATCACGTGGCGCACGACTTCGGGGTGGGTCGTGACCGCCTGCTCCGGGAGCCGGTCGGTCAGCAGGTTGGGCTTGAGCAGGACATTCCGTCCCCGCAGCTCCGTTCCCTTCAGCCAGCCGGTCATAGACCACAGCCGGTCAAGGGCCGCGGGCAGGCCTTCCCCGTAATCGTCACAGCGCGCAAAGGCAACCTCGTTGCTCATGTCCGAACAGTAGCAAAACCCGGCGCGGATGGCCAGACCGAGCCGGAGGACGAAGGGGGGGAATCCGACAGAAAGGAAATCCGCACTTGACATTTCTACCCCCCCCCGCATAATGGGTGCCAACATTGGGTTGTGGAGTGCCGGAAAAGCGGCTTATTGTGTGACGTCCGCCCCGGCCCCCGGCCCGCTGCGTGGCAGGGTGAGGCGTCCCGTTTCCGCCCCCGAGAGGCGGTTCGAGCGCCCCCGCCGGAAGGCGCTCCATGCTCAAGGCGAACGGTTTCCTCGCGGTCCGCATCGCGGTCGCGCTCTGCGTGGTCCTGTTTCTGGCCCTGTGGCTGCCCGGCCAGTTCGGCGGGTACAGCAATACGGACACCGACGCCGACGGCATGGACGACGGGTGGGAGAGCGCCTACGGGCTCGGTCAGACCGCCACGGAGGCCGAAGACCCCGACGGCGACGGCCTGCTCAACGGCGACGAGTCCGCGCTCGGCACCGACCCCACGTCTCAGGACACGGACTGCGACGGGCTGACCGACGCCGAGGAGGCGGTCGGCCGCCTGGCCTTGTGGGGCGAGCCGGAATCCGGGCCGGGGCCTTACGTCGCGGCGCCGGACTTCGGCCTGACGGCGCTGGCCGCGCTCAGCGGCGGCTGCAACTACATGGCGGCGCTGACACGGGACGGCGCGGCGGTCTGCTGGGGCGACGACTCCTGCGGCCAGTGCGACGTGCCTTACGGGGAGACGACGTTCACGGCCGTCGCGGCCGGCATCGCCCACACGCTGGCGGTGCGTCCGGACGGGACCGTCGCGGCGTGGGGCCTGGACAACTGCGGCCAGTGCGGCGTCCCGTACGATCTGGAGGGCGTCGAGGCCGTTTCGGGCGGCTATGAGTTCTCGGCCGCGCTGCTGACGAACCGGGCCGTCGTCTGCTGGGGCAGCGACGCGGCGGGCCAGTGCTCCGGCGCGGAAGGGATCACGGGTGTCGTGGCGATCGCGGCGGGCTGCGGCCATGTGTCAGCCCTTATGGAGTCGGGCGCGGTGATCCGCTGGGGCGCCGCCGACGTCCCCGTGGAGCTGACCACGGGGCCTGCGCTGGCCGTCGCGTCCGGCTGGGACTTCACGGTCGTTCTCATGGATGACGGGACGGTCTCGTGCTGGGGCGAGAACGGGTGCGGCCAGCTCGACGCGCCGGAAGATCTGACCAACGCCGTCGCCATCGCCTGCGGCCGCTTCCACGCGATCGCGGCCACGGCCGACGGCCGCGTGGTCGGCTGGGGCCTGAACGACGACGGGCAGGCCGACGAGTTCGGCACGAACACTGTCTCATTGCTCCTGGCGGCGACCGAGCGGTGTTCCGCCGCGATGCCGCAGGGCGTCACCGACCCCACCGATCCGGACACTGACCACGACGGCCTGAGCGACGGCCCGCTCGACCCGGACGGCGCAGGGCCGATCTTGGCAGGCCCCGACGCCGCGCCCCAGGATCCCGACCGCGACGGTGACGGCCTGCCCGACGGCTGGGAGGTCCGGCACGGGTTCGACCCGGACGCGCTTGAGTCGGACTGCGCGCACGGCCCGGACGACGACCCGGACGGCGACGGGCTGTCGAACGCGGCCGAGTTCGCGCGGGGAACCGGCCCCTTCGACGGCGACACCGACGACGACTACTTTAGCGACGGCCCGCTTGATCCTGACGGGCCGTATTCGGGCTCTTGCGAGGCCGGGAACCCGGACGCGTTCCCGCTCGACCCCGCCGCGTGGCTGGACACGGATGGCGACGGCCTGCCGGACGAGCTGCACGGCACATCGACCACCGGGCTGGCCGAGGACGCGGACGACGACAACGACGGAATGGGAGACCTGTGGGAACTGGGCCACACCGGTTTCAACACGAAGTGCGGCGACGACGCATGGGACGATTTCGACGGGGACCGGTTGCCCAACGCGGAGGAGTGCGCGAACCTGACCGACCCGTGGCTCTGGGACACGGACGGCGACGGCCTGTCCGATTACTGGGAAACGCGCAACGCCCGCAATCCGTCAGTTCCCGAACCGGACGGCGACGGCGACGGGCTTCCCGACGCGTGGGAGGCCGCGTGGTTCGGCGCCACGAATAAGACGGACAACGCCTCCGCCGACGCCGACGGCGACGGGTTCAGCAACTGGGCCGAGTTCTCCATGGGCTCCGACCCGGCTTTCGCCGTACTGTCCGAGTCGTCCTCGCGCGGCCGGCACCGCCTGGCCTGGAACGCCGTAGGGCCGGCGACCAACGTCTATAGCGCGCTGGTGCGGCGCGGCGGGACGCCCGCGGCCGCAGTCGCCACGAACGCGACCTCGGTTTCCTTCACGGGGAACCTGTGCCCGGACGAATGCTCGGTCGAGCTGTCGGCCTACGATCCCTCGGTGGGGGCGGCGCGCACCGCCGGCGCGACGTTCCGCCAGCCCTCCCAGCCCAACCTGACGGTCTGGAAGATCGCCGACCCGTTCGAGATATTCCCGCCGTCGGTCTGTCCGCCGGACGGCGAACCCGTCATCGAGCGTACGATCAGGGTCGGCCAGGACAGCTCGTGGCCCAGGCAGTTCTTCCTTTCCAGCAGTTGCGACGGCACGGGCGGCGCCTGGTTCGGGGCGGACGGGTTCCTTGTCCAGGTCGCCGACGACTGCGGCAACACCAACGAACTGACGGAGGCGTTGGAATGGCAGCGGGTCGACGTGGGCGCCGGAGCCACGTCGGTGACCGTGCGGGTGACGTGGGGCGCCGGCGCCAATCCGCTTGGCGATTGCGGTTCCGGCCGGCTTTACGAGCCCCTGTACCTGCTCGGCTGGGCTCCCGGCATCTCGTTCTCGAACGACGTGACGATGATCGATCTCGAGGACGGGCGGCGGGTCGCTCTGAGCCCGGACGGAACGGCCGGCCTGAAGTTCCGCGTCGACTACGGCGGACGCCCCGGAGGCGCCGATAACCTGTCGCAGGCCGAAATCGACGCGTACGCCTCGCCTTTCGGCGTCTCCCTGCCTTACAGCTCAACGGCGCCGGCCTACAGCCGGCAAGACGGAACAGGCCCGCTCACCGGGGGCGTGCTGCCCCCCTGCGGCGCCGGCGCGTATTCCGCGGGCGCGTTCGTGATCGCCGGGCGGCATGTCCAGTCGGAGCCGGTCTACGAGTACAAGGAGTACCCGACGGCGATGTCCGGATTCACGTGCGCGAAGTCCGGCGACGGGGACCGCGGCGCGTTCCCGTTCGACGCGGACTGTTATTACGAGGGGATGAACAACGGGCTCCTCTACGCGGGCGACGCGGGCGCCGAGGGCAACGAAGAGAGCCTGAGGCGGAAGGTCGAGATCGGCGCGGAGGTCTCCCTGCCCGGAGGCGGACTCGGCCTGACGCTGTCCGAGACCTCGCACACGTGGGGGGACGGCGAGGCGTCCTTCAATGTCGGCATCCGGCTGGAGGACGGGACGTTCCTGGCCTCGGCGACCGTCTACAGGGGGGAGGACGACCCTCCCGCCGAGAGTGGCGAGTCGGACTGCTACGGCTGCAGCGGCGCGGGCTGCCATTCCGGCGGTCTGTGGGACGGCCAAGGCTGCTCGGAGTGCGGGTCGTGCGCGGACGGGAACTGTCTGAAGAACCAGGGCGGGAGCACGGGCTCGGTTCGTTTCCGGCTGCCTCTGGGCTTCACCTCGTACAAGACGCTGTGCGGCATGCTGTGGTTCAGCGTGCCGAGCAACAGCGTCGTCATCACCCCGTCGCTCTTCTCGCTCGTGACCAATTCGGCCGTCAGCGCGACCTTCCATCCGGGCGGCGGCCCCCACACCGTGGCCTGCCAGGCCCGGGGCGGGCGGCGGGTGTCGGTGGACGAAATACAGGACGGCGTGCGCGTCTCGGTCTGGGACTCGGCGGCCGCGTCCGCCGGCGTCGACCCGGACCACGTGTGGAAGATCACCAACGAGGGCGGCGCCCCGGACCGCGTCCGGATCACGCGCTCGACCCAGGCGGATTCGCAGGCCCTTTCCGACGACCTGTACGCCTGCGACGGCGGGCTCTGGACGAAGACCGACCGGCTCGGCGGCGGCAGCGAATACGTGCTGCACGAGGGCGGCCTCGAGACGCTCGGCTGGAAGGCCGACACCCGCGTCGTTCGCGCCGGCCCCGGCGGCCTGATCCTCTCCGGCTCCCGCAGCCGGACCGAGCGGCTCTCGGCCGGATCGAACACGGTCTACCGCGAGACCGAGAGCGGCGTCTGGGACGGGCTGGCGGACGGCGGCCAGGGTGGCTGGCGCACGACCCGCATGGCCTACTGGTCCAGCGCGGCCAGCGAGAGCCTCCACGGACAGCCCAAGCTCAGGGTCGCCCCGCACAACGGCTTCTGGGAGTACCGCACCTACGACGCCGACGGGCGGGAGACGCTCCGGGCCACGCCCCTCGACGGCTCCGCCGCGCCGGACTTCGTGTCCAACGCCGTGCCCGCCACGTTCGCCTCCTTCCTCGGACGGGAAGGGCTTTCGGCGACCGTCACGGTCACGGGTTACGACGGCGCGCGGGCCGGCTCGCCGCTGGATTACGGCAAGCCCCGCCAGGCGGAGACTTTCGTCGTGGCGGACGGCGGCGTAAACCCGCTGCGGGTCTCCTGCTCGTGGCACGAGTACCGGCGCGAAACCGCGCCCGGCGACGATTACGCCGTGCTCAGGCACCGCGAGACCCGCGCCGCCGGCAGGGGCTCGGCCCGTTCCGACTTCATGAACGACTGGACGGAGACCGTCTCCTACGCGGACGAGGTCGGCGGCCTTCAACTGCTCAAGCCGCTGCTGCTTCGCGGCCGCCCGCTGAGCGAGGCCCGCCGCGAGAACGGGACCGTCCATGTCGCCGCCTGGTCCTATTCGAACGTCCCGGACGCCAACGCCGACGGCTATCCCGAGCTTCAGGCCGTCGTCCGGCGCGGCGTCGAGGGCCTGACCAACGGCGTCCCCATGCGGAGCACGTACGAGGTCGAGACCCTCGACGGCCTCTTCGGCCGCGCGCTCCGCCGCGAGACCCGCCTGCACACGGGCGGCGCCGACGACCCCGTCCTCGCGTGGGAGGAGAGCGTTTACGACGGCCGGGGCCGCCTGCTCGGCACCGCGTATTCCGACGGCACCCGCTCCACGAACGAATGGGGCTGCTGCCAGCTGCAGGCGTCCGCCGGCCGCGACGGCGTCCGGCGCGAGGTCTCCGAGACCCCGTCCGCGGCGATGACGCTGACGGAGGAGGTCTCCGCCGCCGCCCTGCCGGGCGCGGCCGGCCGCTACCCGGCGACCGCGATCTACGCCGACGCCCTCGGCCGCGAGGTCCGCAGCGTCCGCAAAGTCATGGTGGACGGCAACGAAGACCCGGCCTACGCGTCCCTGACCGCCTTCACCGGATACCCCTGCGGCACCGACGGCTGCCGCGTCACCACGAACCACCTCGGCGCCGCGACCGTCACGCGCCGCACCTACGAGGGCGGGGCCGAGGTCGACGAGACCGCCACGCCGGGCGTCACCACCCGCGTCACCCGCGTCCAGGGCGGCGACACCGTGACCCTGACGTCCTGGGCCGACCCCGCCACCGGCCAGCCGAAATGGACGTGCGAGCGCCGCCGGACCTCCTGGCGGCCCTCCGACGGCCGCCGCGCCGAGACCGTCACCGTCGCCTCCTCCGACGCGCCCGCCTATACCGCGTCCGAGACGGTCTACGACTTCTACGGCCGCGTGGCCAGCGCCGCCACGCCGCAGGGCGCGACCCTGAACGAATACGAGAACAGCTTCGCCTGGCCCGGCCGCCTCGCGCGCACGAGCCGCACCGGCGCGCCCGACACGCTCTACGCGTATGACGAGCTGGGCGAGGCCGAGGTCACCGCGTCCGACGCCGACGGCGACGGGCAGATCGGCTGCGCCGGCCCCGACCGCGTCGCCCGCACGCGGACGCGCTACATGAAGGCCGGCGCGGACTGGTGGCGCGTCACCTCCAACGAGGTGTGGCGCACGGACGGCGGCGACGCCCCCTCGCTCTCCTCGGTGTCCGCGGTCCGGCTGACCGGGCTCGGCGGGCCCGCGCCCGCCGGAATATCGGGCGCGGCCGTGCTGACGGCCCAGAGCCTGTCCGTCGACGGGCGCGGCCAGACGACGCACGCCCGCGCCTACGCCGACCCGTCGTCGGCGGCCTCGTGGCAGGTCACGGACACCCCGGCGTCGGCGAGCGACGCCGTCGTGCGGACCGTCGCCGGACGGACGGTCTCGGCGGTCACGGCCACGGGCGTCGGGTCGTCGTACGGATACGACGGCTTCGCCCGCCAGACCTCCTTCACCGACGGCCGCGGCAACACCTCCGTCACCCACTACGACGCGCTGGGCCTTGCCGATTACACGGAGGACGCCGCCAGCAACCGCACCGCCTACGGCTACGACGCGCAGGGACGGCGGACGCTGGTCACGGATGCGCTCACGAACGCCACCCACACCGCCTACGACCCCCTGGGCCGCGTGACCGCCGTCTGGGGCGCGGCCTACCCCGCCGCCTACGCCTACGACACCGCCGGCCGCAAGACGGCCATGGCCACAACCCGCGACGCGTCGTTCGACTTCTCGACGGTGGCCAACTCCTCCCTCCTAACTCCTAACTCCTCCCTCGACGTCACCCGCTGGAATTTCGACCACGCCACCGGCCTGCTCACCAACAAGGTCTACGCCGACGGCACGGGCACCCTGTACGCGTACGACGCCTCCGGCCGCCTCGCCACCCGCGCGTGGGCCCGCGGCGTCACCACAACGTACGCCTACGACTTCCTCGGCCAGCTCACCAACACCGCCTACTCCGACGGCACGCCGGACGTCGCGTACGCCTACGACCGCATCGGCCGCCGGCTCACCGCCGTCACCTCGTGTTCTTCGAACGTCTTCACTTACGCCGGACTGGATCAGACCGGAGAATTTATCAGCGGCAGCAAAATCGAAGTCACATACGACAGCTTGGGGCGTGTGCAGGGCAAGTATTTGAACCCCAAGGGGACCATACGCAGTTCTCCAGCAGATACGGACTGCGACTTCACACGCCAATACAGGTACTCGCCAGAGGGGTTGGTACAGGAGCTAGAGACGGGCCGTCCGGATATCTGCTATGGTTCCGCGTACTCGTGGCTGCCCGGATTGGAACGGATTGTGTCAACTACGATCGGGAACAGTTACGATTTCGGCACGTATTTTGTCAGACGTTTGACCTACGAAGGCCAGCGGGACTCGGTCAAATCAATTACCAACGCATGGTCGAGTTATAATTGGAACACATGTGAGTGGGACGAGTCCTTGGCCGATTCGCACGCCTACGCCAACGACGCCCTCGGCCGCCGCACGGTGCGGACCGACTCCGACGGTTCGGTTGTCACGGACAACGCCTTCGGCTATAATCTCCGCTCGGAGGTGCAGAGCGCGCTCATGGGTACGAACGCATACGATTACGCCTACGATCCTATAGGCAACAGGGTGCTGTCGGCAATGACGGCCGCCGATACGGTCACGAACCTATACGCCGCCAACGCCTTAAACCAGTACTCCAACCTACAGTCTACAGCCTATAGCCTACAGCCTTCCTACGATGCCGACGGCAACATGATCACGAACGGCCCGTGGGCCTACACGTGGGACGCGGAGAACAGGATGACCGCCGCGATCTCGAACAACGTGCTCCGCGTGGACAACACCTACGACCACCAGTCACGCAGGATCAGGAAAGAGGTCTACGTCCGCGCCGACTCAACCTGTAACTATGAACGTGTAACCTGTAACATGTTCCTCTACGACGGCTGGAACGTGATCCGGGAGGCGGTGGCAGTCGGCAGTGGCAGTACGCAGTCGGCGGTGACGAACTACTACACCTGGGGCTTGGATCTCAGCGGCACGCTGCAAGGTGCGGGCGGCGTCGGCGGGTTGCTGGCCGTGACGACGCTCTCAGCCTGTAACAACCAACCTGTAACCTGTAACACCTACTACCCGACTTATGACGCTAACGGCAACGTCACCGCCTACCTCGACGCGACCGGAGGCGTCGCAGCCCGCCGCGAGTTCGACGCCTTCGGCAACACAATCGCCCTGTCCGGCCCGCTGGCCGGTGGGTTCACCTACTGGTTCTCGACCAAGTACCTCGATGAAGAGACGGGGTTGTACATGTACCCATTCCGCCCCTATATCCCATCACTGGCGCGGTGGGCGACGAGGGATCCATTAGAGGAGGGCGGGGGTAGACACCTGTATGGTTATTGTGAGAACGATGGGCTAAACCGTGTTGATTTCTTAGGACTGCTTTTGGCGGATCCGTTGAATACAGCAATCGAGGTTGTTGGTTCAGATGCGAGAAACAACCTCATAGTCGCAGTAGTTAAAGTACACGAGGGTCGAAAAGCCCATAGATTAGCGGGCGAAAACGCGCTCAAAAGGTTATTTGCCGCAATTAACTGTAAGTTCTTTCAGACTGGATTTACAACAGGACTGGGACAATTACCACAAGGTTCAGTTGCTCGCTATGCGTCGCTGATTAAACTCGGGGATTCTGCTGTGTTTCCGGCGGCAGAGTTTTCAAGAGCCGGATTGGAAGTGGCAGACGCATTGCTTTCATTAGGGATTGAACCCGTTGCTTTTGAGGAATTGGTCGCTGCACTGCAGGCGTTCAAGAATGGAGGCAGAGCCAAGGATCAGTGTTATACAGTTTGCGATAAGATCGTTAAATATGCCGACGCAATGCCGGTTGGCCCGCTAAAAGGTATTATCAAATATAAGGCGGCGCTTGATTGTGCGACCGCGTGTGAAAAAGAGTGTTGTGATGACGGAGTGTCGTACGACTTTATGGAGAACATGGAATGAGAACAACTGCCAAAATGGTATTGTTAGTAGCCTACACCTGTATGTGTGTTCTTGTAACGGCATGGATTTGTAGTAACTATCATCGAGAAACTGATGTTACTTTTCTTGGTGTCGTAACTTCTATTAATGATTCGCTCCTACATGGGCTCAAGGACTTCTCTACGGTGGAAAAAAAACAGAGAATAGAAGATGGCAAAAAAGTGATGTACTGGTTAATGCAAGAGCTGTATTTTCGTGGTGACAAATATGGGTACAAGTACGAAGCAGCCGATTTCGAAGCTCTCGTGCTTGATATATATAGGAGAGAGAAGAACTTGGTCTACGAAGAAGCAAGAAAAGTAAATGGAGCTGTGCCAAGTTATTACTACAGGCATTTAAGGTCTTTTGCGGGTGCCATACCTTTGGCTGAAGCGGGAGTGAACCGGCATTCAATTGCGGATTTTGAAATGTTGGTTATAGC
Organism: uncultured Lentisphaeraceae bacterium; assembly: GCA_964386865.1. Lineage (GTDB taxonomy): Bacteria > Verrucomicrobiota > Kiritimatiellia > RFP12 > UBA1067 > CAYLUN01. Next base: position 46,194 of record CAYLUN010000041.1, read on the forward strand.
TCTGAAAGAGTTACAGGCTGTTGATGTAACAGGGTTTAATAAATTCGTCGCAGATAATCAGTCAAACCTATTTGTGCATGAGGCTGTCGAGCGCATTAAAGCGAGGAAGATTGATAGAGGGGACGAGATTGATAGAGGGGACGTATCGCGACAAACGGACAAATAGGGTTGGTCAGGTACGAGGATCTCGCAGCCGTATCCAACGTCTGGAACGGCACGCCCGTCTCCTCGCACGCCTACGCCAACGACGCCCTCGGCCGCCGCACGGCCCGGGCCGACTTCGTTGCGGGCGAACCGCCCGTGGAAATCCAAAACGGTTTCGGCTATAATACGCGATCGGAGGTGACGGCTGTGACACTTCAGAACTCCGAAACGTTAGAACTCTCGAACTTCTCCTACGCCTACGACCCGATCGGGAACCGGACCGAGTCGGCGGTGACGGTCGGCGGCGGCCAGCCCGACGAGACGTCCTACTCCGCCAACGCCCTGAACCAGTATTCCAGCCTACAGTCTACAGCCTATAGCCTACAGCCTTCCTACGATCCCGACGGCAACATGATCACGAACGGCCCGTGGGCGTACACCTGGGACGCGGAGAACCGCATGACCGCCGCAGTCTCGAACAACTTACTGCTCGTGTCCAACACCTACGACCACCAGTCGCGGCGCATCCGGAAAGAGGTCTACACCCGCGCGTCTCCCTCTACAGCCTACAGCCTACAGTCTACAGCCTCTTTCCTCTACGACGGCTGGAACGTCATCAGAGAGGTCAGAAGTCAGAGTTCAGAGGTCAGCACCAACTACTACACGTGGGGCCTCGACCTCAGCGGCACCTTGCAAGGCGCGGGCGGGGTCGGCGGGCTGCTGGCCGTAACAAGCGTGAGCGCCGAACCCGGCAACGCCGCGACCATCGCCACCTATTACCCGACCTATGACGCGAACGGCAACATCACCGCTTATCTCGACGCCACCGGCGGCGTGGCCGCCCGGCGCGAGTTCGACGCCTTCGGCAACACGGTCTCCCTGTCCGGCCCGCTGGCCGGCGAGTTCTCCTACTGGTTCAGCACCAAGTACCTCGACACCGAGACCGGCCTCTACTACTACGGCTACCGGTTCTACCATCCCGACCTCGGGCGGTGGGTGAACCGGGATCCGATTGGGGAGAGGGGTGGGGTTAATTTGTATGAAATGGTCTATAACTCGCTACTAACAGATGTTGACTATTTGGGGCAAGAATGGGCTTACTTCGGCCCGTATTATGGAAATATTAGGGTCAATGGGGTGATGGTGCCCGGAGGCATAATCCCTTCCTTCGGAGTTGAAACAAGTTGTGAATGCAAAAATGTGAAAGGAGCCCAATTTTATAGGGTAGTTGGTTCTGTCGACATGAGCGTCACAGTGTATATTGCGCCTAAGAACAGTGCGGCATGGCATAATAAGCCAGAACAATTTCCTGGTGAACCCGTGCCTGACAAATGGGAAGATTGGAGTTATAGGCAAAGATACGATGGGGTCTT
>CAYLUN010000042.1:0-46193 GCA_964386865.1 uncultured Lentisphaeraceae bacterium
GCCTCGCCATCCCGCCGGGCGCCCTCCTGCAGATCAAGGAGGTCAGCGCGGCGCGTTTCGGCGAGACGGTGCTGCGCACGCCGGTGACGGACAAGCCGTTCGCACTTGTCCAGCCCCGGGACAGCGTCTGGCTCGTCGGCATCGAACCCCGCTCCTGCCGCCTTGAAAGCATTGCTCCCGAGGCCGATGGCGAGGTGCGACAAGGCGCGGAGGCGGATGGCCGTTTCGGTAAGGCCCCGGCCATGGGCGTGCGCCAGGGTTCCGACGGGAACAACCGCATCGCCTTCATCCGCTTCCGCCTGCCGGCGGACAGCGCCACGGCGCAACGGGTGCTGCTGCGCGTGCATGGGCAGGCGCTGGGGCCAGCGGGCGAGGCCTTCGACCTCCTCGTCTACGGCTCACCTGCAGCCGACTGGGACGAGCGGACGTTGAGCGCGCGCCAAGCCCCTGCCGTCTGTCGCACCGTATCGGCCATGGCCAAGGTCGATCTCACCACGCGGCCCGTGGGACACCTCTCCTTCGTGCCGGGAGCGACGAAGCGCGACGCATGGATCGACGTCACATCCTATGTCTCCGAGCATCCTGGCGCGGCAGTGACCTTCATCCTGATCAAGGAGAAGAAATATCCGGACGACGATTTCCAGGCCTGCACCGCCGAATTCGCCACCCGGGAGGCCCCCCAGGAGGGCCATCGCCCCGTATTGGAGTTGTGGCGTTGGTTGTGATGTTTCGACGGTGTTAGGATTTGGTTAAATGCCGGCCGCTGCCGTATTGGCAGGCGTAGGTCCGGAGCGAAACGCCGCTCTCTTTGCGGATGATGGTTGCGCGGCGCTTGGCGTCCTGCTCGGAACCGTAGGCATCTTTCGGCTGGCCGTCGCTCCCGGCGCAGAAGGCGCATTTCTTGGACGGTGTTTGCCGGTTGGCTGCGATTTAGAACTGGCACATCAAGTGCGCGGATAAGGTGGCAGCCCGAAGACAGACCTCGCCATGCACCGGACAAAACATTGTCCATTACGAGTGCGGATAGAAGCGAGACGTCAACTGCGTTCCAGAAAAAAGGGAATTCCGCCATGCGGATGCCCTTGACTAGCCTTCTCGTAGAAGCTCTAAAGTGCGGCGAGACCATTGGGATTCAGCCCGCGATCTCCGCGTGCGGGCGCGGCGCAAAGCCGGAAATTCGTGGCGAATTGGTGTTGACAAATTGGACTTTTGCCCCTAACATAAAAACAAATGTGATGGTCCATATATATTATGGCGGCTGTACGACTAGTGATGTGTCGATACAGGAGGACGTATGAGGCAGGCGGTTTTCAAATGGGTCTACCGATCCGCAGGGATTCGGTTTCTGCTTTTGTTCGCGATCACGCTAGCAATCGGTATTCCCGTGATGCGCTGGCTCGCTGAGAAGAAGCAAGCCCGGTACCGCGACGAACTGCTGTCCGATGTTGCGGTTTTCGCGCGCGCCATCAACCGCGAGCGGATTCAAACGCTGACGTACACCGCGAGCGACGCGCAGCTGGCCGAGTACCATGTGCTCTGCGACCAGCTCCGCGCGTTCATTTCGACGTCGCGCTTCCGCGACGCCTACTGTGTTGGCCAGCGCGACGGGGCTTTTGTGTTCGGGCCGTCGAGCTATGCCTGGCACGCGGGTGACGGGGCGATGGCCGTGGGGACACCCGTTGCGCATCCGCCGGCAGAGCTGGCGCGCGCGTTCGAGACCAAGCTGGCGCAGGTCACGGGGCCGCTCGCCGAGCCAGGCGGCACCTTCGCGTACGCGATCATGCCTGTGCTGGGCATGCGGGATAACCGAGTCCTCTTTGCTCTCGTTGCGCAAGTCGATGGCAGTACGTGGTACATGGGCTTGGCCGAGTTTTGGGTGGGCCCGATTCTCTTTGCGGGGGCCCTGTTTCTGGTCGTGGCGGTCGGCATGGGGGTGCTCAGGTGGTATACGCGGTGTCCGCGGCTAAGGCATGGCCTGATCGGGCATTGCGAGATGCTGCTGGTGGCGACGGTCGGGCTGATCTTCACGCTCATCGTCACGTGGATCGTGAGGGACGCCGAAAGGCAGGTGCGCCGGCTGTCGTACCAGGCCTACGTGCGAAGGCACTCGTATGACCTGATCAACACCGTGCGCGCGCTCAGCCGGCGCCTGGAGAGCATAGCCAGGCTCCTGGCAAGCGAGACGCGCATCACGCAGCAGTCATTCGTCCACCTGATCGAGACGAACATGGCCGGCAGCAGCGCAGACAGCTGGCTGTGGGTGCCCGCGATCCGGCAGGCCGAGCTTGAGCCGGCTTTAGCGTCGGCGCGGTCGGAAATGGGCGAGCCCTTCCTGTTTTGGCAGGCGGAGGGAGAAGCTGGGCGAGCCCAGGCGCGCGGTCGCGCCCTCTACTGCCCGGTTCTGTATGGGGAGCCTGCCCGTTCCAGCGTCGCTCTGCTGGGCTACGACCTCTGCAGCGAGCCGGGCCTGCGCCCAGCGCTCGAGGCGGCGGCATCCAGCGGCATGCTGGCCGCCTCTGAAGTCATCTCGCTGCCCTCTGCGGCCGGGGGGGGGCGCGTGCTCGTGCTCCTTCAGCCCGTTTGTAGCCCGCGCGCAGAAGGCGGCGCGCTGCGCGGGTATTTGGCCGCACTAGTCAGCCCGCGGGCGATCCTCACGCAAGCGTTTGCCGTTCATTCGGAAGTCGAGATGCCGGAGCTTAAGGCCGAGCTCTATCAGCTTTACGTTGACCGCCAGGCGGTCTTTCTGGCGTCGACGTCCAGCGAGCAGCAGCCCCGCTCGCTCAAGCTGCTGCAGCCCTCCGAAAGGGGCGCGTACAGCCTCAGCACGGTCGTCCCCGTCTTTGAGCTCGGCAAGTCTTTCTCGCTGATCGTGCGGGCCGGGCCAGCCTACTTCGCGACGCACACGCTGTGGCTCTATCAGATAACGGCGTTTGCGGGGGCGCTGCTGACCGCGCTCCTGACATTCTTTGTCGGCTACCTGACCAACCGCAGAATCACCCTTGAAGATCAGATCAGCGTGCGGACGCTCGAGCTCGAGCGCGTCGGCTACCAGCTCACCACCATCCTGGATGCCGCGGCAGACGGCATCCTGGGTCTCGACCGCGAAGGCAACTGCGTGGTCGTCAACTTGTCTGCCGCCGAGATGCTGGGCTACGACCTATCCGAGATGATCGGCCAGCCGAGCCACCGCATTTGGCAGCACGACTCCTCCGAAAGCGCGCCTGGCGCGCTCGAAGAGTGCCCCATCTATACGACGTACAAGTACGGGACCCAGTGCCGCAAGCCCGACGCCTTGTTCTGGCGCAAGGATGGGGCCTCCTTCCACGTGGCCTTCGTCTCGAAGCCGATTTACCAGCAGGACGTGCTGTCGGGCGCAGTCGTCAGCTTCCGGGACATCTCCGGGCAGCGCGACGCCGACAAGAAGCTGATTGAGGCCTACCGCAAGGTGGAGCGCATCAACCGCGAGCTGCAGGAGGCGGGGCAGGTCAAGAACCAGTTCTTGGCGCACATGAGCCATGAGATCCGCACACCGCTGAACTGCATCATCGGCATGACGGGCCTGCTTCTGAGCACGCGGCTGGACGACGAGCAGGTTGAGTTCGCCGAGACGATCCGCCTGAGCGGGGAGAGCCTGCTGGACATCGTGAACGAGATCCTCGATTTCTCGAAGATCGAGGCGAAGAAGATGGAGCTTGAAAAGCAGCCGTTCGATTTGCGCCACTGCGTCGAAGACGCCGTAGACCTGGTGGCCTCGTCCGCCGCCAAAAAGGGCTTGGAAGTCACCTACCTGATCGAGGAAACGCTCCACAACTGGTGGGTCGGCGACGCGACGCGGATCAGGCAGATTCTGGTGAACTTGCTGGGCAACGCCGTCAAGTTCACCGACCAGGGGGAAGTGGACCTCACCGTATCGGGCCGCCCGAACGACGACGGCTGCTACTCGATCACCTTCAGCGTCCGCGACACGGGGGTGGGCGTTCCGCCCGAGAGGCTCGACCGGCTTTTCCACTCCTTCAGCCAGGTCGACGTTTCGGTCTCAAGGCGCTTCGGGGGCACGGGCTTGGGGCTGGCCATCAGCAAGCGCCTGTGCGAGCTCATGGGGGGGGCGATGAGCGTCGAAAGCTCGGGGGTTCCGGGCCAGGGCTCGACGTTCAGGTTCTCGATACCGCTGGTGCCAGACTACTCGCTGAGGAGCCTGATCGAGCACGCCGTGGCCACGTCGACGGTGATGGGGAAGAAGGCGCTGGTTGTTGAGCGCAACGCGACCAGTCGCGAAACGCTCAGCCAGCAGTTGAAGTCGCTGGGCGTTGCCTGCGTGGTCGTGGACTCCGTTCCGCTGGCGCTCCAGAGACTGCGCGCGGTCGACCTCTTCGACATGCCCGAGACGTTTGACGTCGCCATCATCGACATGCAGTTTACGGACACGGACAGCCGCCCTCTCGGCCTGGCGATGCGGGAGCTGCCGCAGCGCGAGAAGCTGCCTCTGATCCTGCTCTCGCCGCTGGGCGCGCACGTGGAGTCGACCCCGGCGCTGAACAACGTGGCGCACGTGACGAAGCCGGTCAAGCTCTCGCTGCTTTACGAAGCGCTCATGAAGGTGCTCGCGTCGCATCAGGCGACGCGCCGGGTCACGCCGGCGCCCTACAACCCTTATGACAGCGCGATTGGCAAGCGGCACGCGCTGCGGATCCTGCTGGCCGAGGACAACGTAGTGAACCAGAAGGTGGCCACGCGCATCCTCAGCAAGATCGGCTACCGGGCGGACGTGGTGTCGAACGGGCTGGAGGCGCTTGAGGCGCTGCACCGGACGCCGTACGACGTCGTGCTCATGGACGTGCAGATGCCGGAGATGGACGGCGAGCAGGCCTCCATTCGCATCCGGCAGGAGATTCCTGCCGGGAGGCAGCCGTGGATTGTCGCGATGACCGCGCACGCCATGAATGGCGACCGCGAGCGGTATCAGGCTGCGGGGATGAACGACTACATTCCCAAGCCGATACGCGTCGAGCGGCTGATCGAGGTTCTCCAGTCGATCCAGCCTCTTTCCCAGCGCACGGGGCTGGAGGCGCTGCCCAGCTGACGAGGCGGGGTGATTGAGTTTGACGCCCCAGCGCGCGGCATGTAAACTGTGACAATGAACAAGGCGAGCATACGAAGCGGGTTGGCAGGCCTGTGCGAGGGAGCGTAAACGTCGATGATCAGCATGTCTCAGTTCTTTAGCGACAGCGCCTCCGTGTGCACGGGGCTGTCGTTCGTGGTTGTAGCGTGCATGCTCGCGGTCTCGACGCTTGCCGTCCTGCAGTCGCGGCTCACCCGCAGGCGGAGCGAGAGGCTGGTCCAGGAGGAGCGGGACCGGCTGGACGCCTTTTTTGAAAGCTCGCCGACGGGCCTGGTCGTGTTTGACCAGCGCCGGACCATCGTGCGGCTCAACGCGTCTGCGGCGAGGCTGACGGCGGGCACGACGGCGCAGGTGGTTAGCCAGCGCCACGGGGTGGCGCTGAACTGCGCGCACAGCACGCAGTGCCAGTTCTGCTCTGCGGCGAGGCTGACGGCGGGCACGACGGCGCAGGTGGTTAGCCAGCGCCACGGGGTGGCGCTGAACTGCGCGCACAGCACCGAGCACGCGCAGGGGTGCGGGTACAGCGCGCTGTGCCAGTTCTGCGCGCTGCGGAAAGTCATCAGCGCCGTGCTCGCCGAGGGAAGGGCCATGCGCGACGTTGAGCTGCCGATGGTCGTGGTTCGCGACGGCGGGCTCAGGACGGTGTGGCTGCGGCTGGGCGCGGAGCCGTTCGAGCTGTCGGGGGTCAGGCACGTGATCGTCGCGGTCGACGACATCACGGTGCACAAGCAGCTCGTAGACAAGATGCAGCAGGCCTCGAGCGAGCTGGAGCGGATGAACGACGAAATCCAGAAGGCGAACCAAGCGAAGGGGCTGTTCCTCGCCAACATGAGCCACGAGATCCGCACGCCGCTCAACGGCATCATCGGCATGACCAGCCTGCTCATCGACACGGCGATGTCTGCCGAGCAGCGGGAGTACGCGGGAACGATCTACTCGAGCAGCGAGGCGCTGCTCCAGATCGTCAACGATATTCTGGACTTCTCGAAGATTGAGGCCAACAAGCTGGTTTTGGAGAATGCGGCCTTTGACTTGAAGCAGTGCCTGGAGGACGTCGTTCGCGTGATGGCCCCGTCGGCCTCGAAGAAGCGGCTTGAGCTGGCCTACAACGTCGACAAGTCGGCCCGCATGGCCTGGACTGGCGACACGGGGCGCATCCGGCAGGTGCTGATTAACCTGGTGGGCAACGGCATCAAGTTCACCGAGCGCGGCGGGGTTGTCATTTCGGTCGCAGGCAAGCAGCTCGACGACGAGCGCCACCAGCTGGAGTTCGGCGTCCGCGACACGGGCGTGGGCATTCTGCCTGAGCAGCAGGAGCGGCTGTTCCAGTCGTTCACGCAGGTGGACACCTCCGCGACGCGGCGGTTCGGGGGCGCGGGGCTGGGGCTGGCAATCAGCAAGCGGCTCTGCGAGCTCATGGGCGGAACGCTCTGGGTCGAGAGCAAAGGGGTGCCGGGGCAGGGCAGCGACTTTCGCTTCACCATTGTGGTGCGCCGCGACGGCGGCATTCAGGCGCCGTCCGACTCGGGGGCCTGCGCCGCTCTTGCCTGCAAGCGCGTGCTGCTCGTCGAGGGCCACGCCGCGACGCGCGAGATGCTGTCAGAGCACGTGATGGGCTGGGGCATGGTGCCCGTCGTGGCGGGGTCTGGAACGGCCGCGCTCGCCGCGCTGCGCAGCCAGGACGCCGTGGACGTGGCCGTGATCGACTTCGAACTGGCGGACCTGGGCGGCATCCAGCTGGCCAAGGCGATTCACGCGCTGCCCAGCCGGGCCGACCTCAAGATCGTGCGGCTCGTGCAGCTGGGCGACCGGACGTTCGAAGGCGTCGAGAAGCACTTTGTGGCAAGCGTGACAAAGCCGGCCACGGCCACCCAGCTGCGCGAGGCGCTCATTGACGCGCTCACCCCGCGCTCGGCAGTCTCCCTGGCGTCGCCCGCGCCGCGGGCCGCGCCGGAGGGCGCGCGCTTGTCCGACGAGGTCGCGCGCCTCTATCCGCTGCGGATTCTGCTGGCCGAGGACAACGTGGTCAACCAGAAGGTCGCCGTCTCCCTCTTGCGCAAGCTGGGCTATGAGGTGGATGTTGTGGTCGACGGCGTCGAGGTGCTGGAGGCGCTGAGCAAGTTCGCATACGACGTCGTGCTGATGGACGTGCAGATGCCGGAGCTGGACGGCGAGCAGACGACCATTCGGATCCGCAAAGAAACGCCTGCGGAGCGGCAGCCGTGGATCGTCGCCATGACGGCCAACGCGCTCAAGGGCGACCGCGAGCGGTACCTGTCGCTCGGAATGAACGACTACATCCCGAAGCCGATTCGCACGGAGCGCCTCATCGAGGTGCTCATGGCGGCGCAGCCGGCGGTGCGGCGCAGCGGCGGCGCGCGGGGCGAGGGCGACCCCTCCCCGGAGACGGCCGAGTAACTGGAGAACACTATGGATTTGCAAGTCCAGGCCAGCGAGAGTGGCGCGCGCGCGGCGGCGTTCGGCGACAGCCTGGCTGGCGCGTCGGCCGACGCGCTGGCCGGCCTCGCGGCGGACGCCATTTTCTCGTTCGACCCCCAGCTGCGCGTTCTGTCCTGCAACCGGGCGTTTCGCGAGACCTTCTGCCAGCCGGCAGGGGCGGCCGCGGCCGGGACGACGTTCTGCCGACTGATCGAGTGCTTGCACGTGGACGACGGGGGGGCGTGCGGCACGGCGCCGGCGTGCGCGTTTTGCGGCTGGCTGCGCGTCGCCGCCGGCGCGGGGCGCGGCCAGCCGTCGGAGCACGAGTGCCGCGTCGTGACGCGGTCAGGGCAGGCCTACGACCTGCAGCTGCGCTCGGCGCGCGACGGCGACCAGTGGTTTTGCCGGGCCAAGGACTGCTATGAAGCCAAGCGGCTGAGGGTTCTCGAGCGCGCGTTCTTCCACGACGTGATGAACCAGGCCGTCGGCATCAAAGGCTTGTCCGACCTCGCGGACGTCACCGATCCTGCGCAGATGGCTGAGTACATGAGCTTGATCCAGGGCTGCGCGGCGCGCATGGTGGACGAGATCTTGTGGCTGCGCACGCTGCGCGGAGCCGAGCAGGGCAGCCTGTCGCCGTGCGTCACTCCGATAGCCGCCGGCGAGCTGCTGGACGAGGTGGCGTGCCGCTTTCAGGAGGACGCCGCCGCGCGGCACGTGCAGGTCGTGCTGGCGTGCGAGGGCGGCTGGGTGGTGGAGACCGACCGCGAGTTGTTGCGCCTGGCGGTTGGCAGCCTGGTGCTCAACGCGATCGAGGCGTGTAAGCGCGGCGACAAGGTTTGCGTGTCCGGCGCGGCGAACGGCGAGTCGGCCGAGTTTCGGGTGAGCAGCGCGCAGCCGCTTTCCGACGACGTCCGCGCGCAGCTGTTTCACCGGTCTTTTTCGACCAAGGGCGCGGGGCGAGGCGTCGGCACCTACGGCACAAAGCTGGTCGTCGAGCGGTATTTGGGCGGCAAAGTGTGGTACGAGCCACGGGCGGAGGCGGGGGCCGTTTTCGGCCTAACGGTTCCGCTGGTGTGGCCGCAGCCACGCGCGATTTCGTGACAAACAGACGGAGGCATTCTATGGGTGAAAGAGACGTTCGTGTTCTGCTGGCGGATGACGAAGTGCATATCCGCTACGTGATTCGCGACATTATCCGCGCGGAAGGGTACACCGTGGTGGCCGAGGCCAACAACGGAGAGGACGCACTGGCCCTCTATCGCGAGCACCGTCCGGACCTGACGCTGATGGACATCAACCTGCCCCTGAAGACCGGCGACGAGGTTTTGGCGGAGATCATGCGAGAGGATCCCCGGGCGCGCGTCGTGATGCTCACCATGGTGGCAGACGTGGAGACGGTTCAGCGGTGCCTGAGCATGGGCGCGACGAACTACATCCTCAAGTGCAACCCGGTTGAGGTGATACGCAGAATGCTGCGCGAGGCCTTGCTTGACGGAGCGGCAGAGGAGGCGGAATCATGAAAGAGAAGTACGACTATCGCGAGATGCGCCGCGAGGCTGCCGACGACGAGAAGATCTACCGCATGAAGCCCGTTCTGCTGACGCAGCGCGAGATTCAGGAGCTGATTGTGAAACGGGGAAGCAAGAAGGAACGGAGGGCCGTGAAATGATGGCTCACGAACCCATTATCCGCCTGCTGGTGGCCATGAACCTCCTGCCCGAGAAAGAGCTCCGGCACCTCTGCCTGCAGCGCAAGGATGACTTTGTCAGCCTGCTGGACGAGCTGCAGATCCGGTTTCCTTCGCACAAGGCGTCCATTGGCCGGATCTGGGCAGACTCGCTGAACCTGGCTTACGTGGACATCGAGAACACGCGGATTGAATCCGGCGTTGCCTCTCGCCTCGACTTCGACCTGTCGATGCGGGAGGAGGTCGTCGCCATGTACGAGTTTGACGGCGTCGTGACGCTGGCCTGCTCGCATCCTGAGCGCAGCTACATTGAGGAGCGCTTCCGGTCCGTCCTTGACCAGGACGTCAGCATCGTCTTCTCGTTTCCGTCGCAGATCGTCGACGCCATCGAAATGGCCTACCAGACGCAGAACAGCCTGACCGCGCTCATCGAGCAGTCCGGCATCCGCGAGCTGACCGGAAAGGGGGGGCGGCTCGCGCCGGAGGTGATGCGCCAGCTGGCGGGCAACGAGTACATTATCAAGTTCGTGCGGGGCCTGATTCTGCTCGCGCTGTCGGAGCGGACGAGCGATATCCACATCGAGCCGAACGAGAAGGGCGTGCGCATCCGGTTTCGCATCGACGGCTCTCTGCAGGACCGCTTCCTGCTCGACGGATCCGTGCTGGACCCGATCATCAGCCGCCTGAAGATCATGGCGGATCTGGACATCACCGAGCATCGCATCCCGCAGGACGGCCGCATCGGGCTGGCCTTGCGCGAGAACACGCTCGACCTGCGCTTCTCTTCCATTCCGTCCGTCAGCGGCGAGAAGATCGTGCTGCGCCTGCTCGGCCGGAACAAGCGGCGCAACATTCCCGACCTCGAGCAGCTCCACTTCTCGGCGTCGGTCTTTCGAGACCTGCAGCACGTGAGCCGCATGCCGAACGGGATCTTTCTGGTGACCGGGCCGACCGGCTCGGGCAAGACCACGACGCTGTATGCGCTGCTGAAGCAGACCAACACGTCGGACGTCAACATCCTGACCGTCGAAGACCCGGTCGAGTACCGGCTGGAGGGGGCCACTCAGGTGCAGGTCAACACGACTGTCGGCCTCGACTTCAGCACGGCCCTGCGCGCGTTCCTGCGCCAAGATCCAGACGTCATCCTGGTCGGCGAGATCCGCGACGCGGAGTCGGGCAGGATCGCGGCCCAGGCGGCGCTGACGGGCCACCTGGTGCTGTCGACCATGCACACGAACAGCGCGCTGCAGTCGGTGACGCGGCTGGTCGATATCGGCGTCGAGCCGTTTCTGGTCGCGCCGTCGATCATCGCGGTCATGGCGCAGCGCTTGGTGAAGCAGATCTGCCCGTCGTGCAGGATGTCCTATCCCGCGCCGCAGGAGGTTCTCGACCAGCACTTCGTGAACACCGAAGGCGAGGCCGTTCTCCTCTGGAAAGGCGTCGGCTGCGAGCGGTGCGGCAACACCGGGTTCTTCGGGCGCGTCGCGATCCACGAGCTGTTCGTGATCAACCAGGAGGTTCGCGACCTCATCGCGCGGGGAGCCACCAGCGGTGAAATCCATGCGGCGGCGGTGCGGGCCGGCTTCCGGTCGATGCGCTACGACGGACTCAAGAAGGTCTTGCGCGGGCTGACCACCATTGAGCAGCTCGAAGCGACCGCCTGCCTTGAAGAGGACGTGTGATAACGTCCGAAAGCGCAAGTTTGGGCTTGTTGCGGCACGCGTTTTCATGCACCATACTGCGCTTTCTGAGGAGTCGAGAAGCATGGCAAAGAACGTCGTAGAGAAAATCCTTTCCGCCCACCGGGTTTCGGGCGATCTGGCGCCCGGGCACGAGGTGGCGATCCGCATTGACCAGACGCTGACCCAAGACGCGACGGGAACCATGGCTTACCTGCAGTTTGAGAGCATGGGCCTCGAGCGCGTGCGGGCCGATCTCGCGGTGAGCTACGTCGACCACAACACGATCCAGGTCGGCTTTGAGAACGCCGACGACCACGCCTACCTGAAGAGCGTCGCTCAGCGCTACGGGATCGTCTTCTCGCGGCCCGGGAACGGCATCTGCCATCAGCTGCACCTCGAGCGGTTTGGCAAGCCGGGCGCGACGTTGCTGGGGAGCGACTCGCACACGCCCACGGGCGGCGGGATCGGCATGATCGCGATCGGCGCGGGCGGCATCGACGTGGCCGTGGCGATGGGCGGAGGCCCGTTCTACCTGACAAGCCCGAAGGTGACGCTGGTGCGCCTGACGGGCGCGCTGCGCCCCGGCGTCTCGGCGAAGGATGTGATCCTGAAGGTGCTGTCGGCGTACGGGACGCACGGCAACGTCGGGCGCGTGCTGGAGTACGGCGGGCCCGGCGTGGCCGGGCTTGGCGTGCCGGCCCGCGCGACCATCACGAATATGGGCGCCGAGCTCGGGGTGACCACGTCGGTCTTCCCGAGCGACGCGACGACGCGGGCGTTTCTGCGCGCGCAGGGCCGAGCGGGCGACTGGGTCGAGCTGCTGGCCGACGAGGGCGCCGCGTATGACCGCGTGCTGGAGCTTGACCTCGGCTCGCTGGAGCCGATGGCGGCGTGTCCGCACTCGCCCGGGAACATCGCCACGGTGGCCTCGCTCGCGGGCGTCAGCGTGAACCAGGTGCTGATTGGCTCGTGCACGAACTCGTCTTACCGCGACCTCAAGACCGTGGCGCTGATGTTGCGCGGCAAGAAGGTGAACCCCGAAGTCGAGGTGGGCGTGGCGCCGGGGTCGCGCCAGGTGGTGGAGATGCTGGCCAAGGAGGGCTTGCTGACCGACCTTGTGGCGGCGGGCGTGCGCATCCTGGAGAACGCCTGCGGGTTCTGCATCGGCAACCACATGTCGCCGGGCACGGGCGCGGTGAGCCTGCGCACGAGCAACCGCAACTTTGAAGGCCGCTCGGGCACGCAGAGCGCGCAGGTCTATCTGGTGAGCCCGGAGACCGCGGCTGCTGCGGCGCTGAGCGGCGTGTTCACGGACGCGAGGGCGGTGGCCCTGCCGCAGGAGGTTTCGGAGCCCGCGTCGTTCAGCCTGGACGACAGCATGTTCCTTTTTCGCGAGACGGCTGGCAAGGGCGTGCCGGGCACGGCGATCGTGCGCGGGCCGAACATCGGGCAGGTTCCGGCAGGCAGGCCGCTGCCGGAGAAGCTCGACGGCGTGGCGGCCATTAAGGTTGGCGACAAGGTCACTACCGACCACATCATGCCGGCCGGCGCGCGTCTCAAGTACCGCTCGAACGTGCCGCAGTACGCCAAGTACGTGTTCGAGCACGTTGACCCGGGGTTCTACGCGGCCGCGTCGGCAAACCGCGACGCGGGGCTGCACAACGTGATTTTGGCAGGCGACAGCTATGGGCAAGGCTCCAGCCGCGAGCACGCCGCCATGTGCCCGATGTACTTGGGCGTGAAGGCGCTGGTCGCCAAGAGCGTCGAGCGCATCCACCTCGCGAACTTGATCAACTTCGGCATCGTCCCGTTCGTCTTTGTGAACCCGGCCGACTACGACGGGGTTGCCAAGGGCGACAGGCTGGTGGTCGAGGGCCTGCGAGAGGCGGTTGCCGGCGACGGCAGCGCCCTGGTTCGCAATGTGACGGCAGGTACGTCGTTCGCGGTGGCGACGGCTCTGACCGCACGACAGAAGACGATCTTGCTGAACGGTGGCCTGTTGGCGGCTGTTGCTCAGGGAGTGGTGTGATAAATCACGTTGACCGCACGGTCAGACAAACGGTAACATAAGTAAACCATGAGCGAGAACGAAGAGGCGAAGCCTGCTGAGCAGGACAAGGGCGGGAGTGTACTGGATTTGAGCTTTGCTCCGAGTTGGGCGCGCACGTCCCCGGATGCACATCTCCAGCGCTATCGCGACGAGCGGTTCGACGGCGGAGGCGAGGACGGCGACCGTTCGGGGGGGCGCGACGGTGGTCGCGACCGCCGCCCGCGCCGCGACTCCGACGACCGTGACCGTCGCAACAAGCCCGACCGCCGCGCGCCCCGCCGCGACCTCGAGCGCGTCGCGCCCCGCACGGGCACGGACATGCCGCGCCCCGAATCGCGCGGCGCCGTGGCAGACCTGCGCACGCCTCGGCCGGACGGAGGGCCTCGCCCCGAGCGCGGCGGCGATCGCCCCGAGAGGCGCGATTTTCGTGCGCCGCGGCCCGAGTATCCGCCGCTGCCGCTCGAAATCCGCGTTTTGCCCGAGCAGAAAGCCCTGGGAGCCGTGATCCGGCGCATCCAGACGTCGCACCGCGCGTTCCCGCTCCGCGACATCGCCTGGCTCTTCCTCGACAACCCCGCGTCTTGCCTGATCCGCATCGAGCCGCTGAAGGATCAGCAGCTGCCGCTCTTCCAGTGCAAGGTGTGCGGCTTGCCCGCGCTGTCCGAAGAGGAAGTCCGCGCCCACTTGGTGAACCGCCACATGGACGACTTTTTCGACGTGGAGGATGTTTCGTGCGACCCGCCCTCAGGCGTGTTCGTCTGCGTGGCCCGCTGCTCGCTGAGCGGCGAGCTGCTGGGGCCGCCGAACCACCACAGCTTCAACTCGAAAGTGCAGGAGATGCTGCGCACGCGCTTCCCGAACATGTCCGAGGAGGCCTACCGGTCCCGAATTGAGACAGTCCGGGAGACAGAGGTGATCGAGCGCTGGCGGCAGCAATGCACCAAGAAGAAGATTTACCGCCGCAAGGGCGCGACGCCGACCGCGGCCGAGCCGGTGGAGGCCGAGGGCTCCGACGGGGCGGCGGCCGAGTCCGAGCCGGCGCCCAAGGCGCCCCCCATGGAGCGCGAGGTCGCCGAGCTGGTCTTCATGCGCGAGATCCTGCCGGAGCAGGTCGCGAGCGTGCGGCACCTGATCTGCACGGCGGCCGTGGCGGTGCAGACCGCCAGCCGCCCGCTGTACTTCGCGCTGCGGGACACCCTGAACCGCGAGCGCCGCTTCCCCGCGTCGCTCTTTTTCGCTCTGCGCGGCGCGTTCCGCCACCGCAGCCTGCACCTGTTCCGCGTGAACGATGCGAAGGGGCAGGATTTCGTCATGCTCAAGGCGCCGGCGCTGCTCGACCCGGCTCATGCCGTGCAGACGCTGCGCGACGTGTTGACGTTCGTGAACGAGCACACGGCCTGCACCAAGGCTGAGCTTGTGGCCGGCCTGGCAGGCGCCGACGAGGCGAAGATGAAAGAGACGCTCGTGCAGCTCGCCTGGCTGGTCGAGAAGGGTCATGTCATCGAGTACTACAACGACGTGCTCAGCGCGCCGCTGGAGTTTCCGGCCTTCCGCTTCCTGCCGGGCGAGAAGCAGGCGGGGGCGCCGCAGCAGGGCCCAGCCGGACGCCGCGGCGAGTTTGCAGGCTCACCTGCGCCTCAGCCGGCTGCCGCGGCTCAGGCGGCGGCGCAGCAGCCGGATCCCGAGGCCGCCGCGCCGGAATGCGCCGGTGCTGAGGCGGCCCAGCCTGAGACGGCGCAAGCCGAATGCGCGCCCGCTGAGCCCGCCGTTGAGGCTGAGGCCCCTGCGGCCGCGGCCGAGTGACGAGGGCGCCTAACTAAAGTCAAGCGAAGGCCCGCAACGGAGACGTTGCGGGCCTTCTTTTTCAGAGGACCGTCACGCGCCGGCCTTCGACGCGGAGGCGGCCTTCCGAGAGCAGGCGCAGGGCCTCCGGATAGGCTAGGTGCTCCTGAACCTGGATGCGGGCGTGGAGCGTCTCGGGCGTGTCGCCGTCGAGCACGGGCACGCTGCGCTGCACGATGATCGGGCCCGTGTCCGTGCCCTCGTCCACGAAATGCACGGTGCAGCCCGCCACTTTGGCGCCGTAGTCGAGCGCCTGCTTCCAGGCGTGCAGGCCAGGGAAAGCCGGCAGCAGCGCGGGGTGGATGTTGATGACGCGCAGCGGGAAGGCCTTGAGCAGGCCCGGCTTGACGATGCGCATGAAGCCCGCGAGCACGACGGTGTCCACGCCGCGCTCGTTGAGCAACGCGATGCAGCGCTGCTCGGCCTCGCCGTCGAGCTTGGTCTTGAACGGCGCACAGTCGAGCCACGCGCACGGCACAAGGTGCCTCCGCGCGCGCTCGAGGATCTTTGCGTCGGGCACGTCGGAGAGCACGAGCGCGAGCTCGGCATTGAGCGCTCCGTCGCGGATGGCATCCAGCACGGACTGCATGTTGGAGCCGGAGCCTGAGCCCAGAACGCCGATCCGCAGCGGTGCCGGTGAGGCCCCCGCGGTCACTTCTTCAGCGCCTCGTCGAGCCGGCGCTGCAGCTCTTTCCCAGCCTGATCCTCGGAGGCGTTGGCTTTGTTGACGGCCTTGCCGTCCTCCGCTTTCGGCTGCGCCTTTTTGCAGCCGGAGCCAGACATTAGCAGAGCCGCGCAGAGGCAGGCGAGTGCGATCTTAGTCACGATAGAACCTCCTTCGTCGTCGTTGTGCTGTCAGGCCGAGCCACCCCGGCGCACGTCACTGCCAAGATACCACAAAACGACAATTGCTGGCAATCGGCGGTCGTA
The DNA here is from genome assembly GCA_964386865.1 of uncultured Lentisphaeraceae bacterium. Taxonomy (GTDB): domain Bacteria; phylum Verrucomicrobiota; class Kiritimatiellia; order RFP12; family UBA1067; genus CAYLUN01. The sequence continues at coordinate 15,753 of CAYLUN010000042.1, forward strand.
ATAGGCTGGTGACGGGGGATCGCGAATCTGGTGCGCGTTGGGCGCGAAGGCACGGGACATGCAAGCGTCTGCTCGTCCGGGCAAGCAGACGCTTGCCCCTCCCTAAGCCGAACGGCCATCCGAAACGCGATAATCCTCGCGCCCTCCGGCACCAACCGTTTGCCGGCGGTCAGGGCAGCGGGGCGACGGTGACGTTGCGGAACTCGATGGGACCGCCCTCGCTTTGGAGGCAGATCTGGCCCGCGTCCGTATACGCGTCCGCGCCTTTGTTCTGGAGCACGCCGTTGACCGTGACCTCCACGGTCTTGCCCTTGACTGCGACGTCCACGCTGTTCCACTCGCCGTCCGGCTTCTCCGAGGAGTCGGCCAGCTTTTTGACGGAGCGGTTCTTGGGGTTCTCGAGCCCGTTGAGCGTCGCTTGGGACAGAAGCACGAAGTCTCCCGCGCTGCCCTTCTTGAGCTGGGCTTCGATCGCCTTCGGCAGGAAGAAGGTGTCCGGGCCGGTTTTCAGCACAAAGATGCCGCTGTTCATCTGCTCGGTCTTCCCGTACCAGCGGTACTCGACGTGCAGCTTAAAGTCCGCGAACGTCTGCTGGGTCATCAGATAGCCGAAGGGCTTGCCGGTGCAGCGGATCACGCCGTCGGCGACGGTCCACGTGACGTCCGGGCTGCTGCCGGGCTCGGCGGTGATGTACTTCGCCCAGCCGGAAAAATCCTTGCCGTTGAACAGGCTCATCGGCTGGGTGGGGCGGACCGGCACGGCCTTCTTGACGTTCGCCTCGTCGGCGGCGACGGCGAACGCGCAGGCGACGGTGGCGAGAGCGAGGGGACGGAACATACGCATGATCTCCTTGTTTAGTTTGAATCAGTTAACCAGAAACGGCGCCTACAGCCCCATGTCCTCGTTGACGACGAGGACGTGCAGGTCTGTGAGCGAGGGCTTGCTGTCGATGATCGTCGTGACGTGGCAGATGCGCTGGGGCGAGTCGCAGTCGGCGCAGACGCCGGTGACCGCGCAGGGGGTCTGCTTGTTCAGGCGCATGGCGTTGGGCGGCGCCGCCATCTCCTTGATGCGCCTGATCGCGTCGCAGGCGCCGCCCGCGACGATCTTGTTGCGCCCTGCGACGACGATGACCTTGGCCGGACCGTAGATCATGGCCGAGGTGCGGTTGCCGATGCCGTCCATGTTGACGAGGCAGCCGTCGAGCGTGACGGCGTTGGTTCCGGTCAGGAACAGGTCGCAGGTCTGCTGGCGCCTCATGATGACTTGCTTCTGATCGAGCGTCAGATCGGGCATGCCGTGGTTGAGAATCTCCTTGCCCTGCTCGGCGAGCGTTGCGGCGAGCTTGAGGTCGGCCACGGAGAGCGAGCCGCCGAAGCCGACGGAGTGGGCGGCCTCGGCCTGCTTGAGGATATAGTCTGCAGCCTCTTGGGCGCTCGCGCAGTAGACGGCGGTGAAGTGCTTCGCGGCGAGAGCCGCGACGGCGGCGCGACACCTTTTCTCGGCGAGCCACGCGTTGATCTCAATTGTTCTCGGTTGCATGGTTGTCCTTTGTGGAGGTGGAAGGGGTGGGGCGCGAACGAGGTCAGACGCCGCTGCTGTTGGGCTCGGGAACGTGCTTCAGGAGCCGGTCGATGACCTGCGAGGCGTCGACGCCTTCGCCGGCCGCGTGAAAGTTACAGGCGATGCGGTGCGAGAGGACGGCGTGCGCGTTGCGCCGCACGTCGGCGCAGCTGACGTTGACTCGGCCCTCGAGCGCGGCCCAGGCCTTGGCGGCCAGCACGAGGTACTGGCCGGCGCGCGGGCCGGCGCCGTAGGTGAGGTTGGCCTTGACGAAGTCTGGCGCGGCGGGCTCGCCGGGGCGCGTCATGCGCACCAGGTCGATGCAGTAGCCGAGCACGTGGTCGCTCACGGGGATGTCGCGCACGAGGCGCTGGAGGGCCAGGAGCGCAGGCCCGTCGATGAGGCGGGAGAGCTTGACGTCGCGGTTGGCTGTGGTCTGGCGCAGAATTTGGATCTCCTCGTCGCGGGCGGGGTAGTCCATGCGGACGAGGAACATGAAGCGGTCCAGCTGCGCTTCGGGCAGCGGGTAGGTGCCCTCCTGCTCGATCGGGTTCTGCGTGGCCAGCACGAAAAAGGGCTGCGGCAGCGGGAAGGAGCGGCCGCCGGTGGTGACGACGTTCTCCTGCATGGCTTCCAGCAGCGCGGCCTGAGTCTTGGGCGGCGTGCGGTTGATCTCGTCGGCCAGCAGCAGGTTGGTGAAGACCGGGCCCTGCACGAAACGCAGGGTGCGGCGCGAGCTGCCGGCCTCCTCGTCGAGGATCTCGGTTCCGGTGATGTCGGACGGCATCAGGTCCGGCGTGAACTGGACGCGGTTGAAGCTCAGGTCCAGCACGTCGCCGAGGCTGCGCACGAGCAGCGTTTTGGCGAGGCCCGGCACGCCGAGCAGCAGGCAGTGGCCGCGGGCGAGCAGGGAGATGAGCACCTGGTCGATGACGGACTCCTGGCCGACGATGACCTTGCCGATCTCGGCCTTGATGGCGGCGTGCATGTCGGCGATGCGTTTCAGATCTTCGGAAAGCTGTGCGGTCATGGGTGTCTTTCTAGTGGGTGAGGCAGTAGGTGACAAGGTTGGCGCCGAGCTGCAGGGCGTCGCCGGGCTCGTAGCCGTAGGCGAGCGGATGGTCGTCGCCCTGCCAGCCGGCCGCGAGGTCGAAGGGGCTGCAGATGACGTTGTAGTCGTCGCCGGCTTTCAGGCCTTCGAGGACGGGCAGGGTGAGGGCCGGGTATTTGGCGCGGACCGCGGGGGTGTAGCGGACGGTTTCGAGCTTGAACGGCCCCTGCAGGTAGAGGGGGTGCTCTTTCGGGATCTTCTCCAGCGAGCGCTCGGGGTAGAGACGCTTCAGCTCGCGGTGCGCGGCGGAGCGGAACTCGTCGAGGCCGAGCGAGTTGTCGACCAGCAGATAGCCGCCGTTTTCCAGATAGGCGCGCAAGGCGGTCAGCTCGGCGTCGCTGAAGCTGAACTCGCTGATGCCCGAAAGGTATAGGAAGCTGTAGTTCGCAAGCGGGTCCGCATCGAGCCGGACCGTGCGCACCAGGTAGTTGGCCTTGACGCTCAGGTTCTTCTTCATGAAGCGGAGCAGGTTGTTCGCGCCGCCGGGCTCGGTGTTCCAGACGCCGCTGGTGCGGATCTGCGCGAAGACGACGGGGTCGCTGTTGGCCTGCGCGTCCTCCTCGCTGTAGACTTGCGCTTTCGCGTGGGCCTGTCCGACGCGGAAGTAGCCCATCGCGTACGCGACGAGGTTGAGGCCGAGGCGCGTGGCGTGCGGGTGTTCGTAGTAGTCGGCCATCTTGATCAGGTCGGGCGCGGCGTTGTCCCAGCCCGCGCCCAAGCCGTACGGCGACACGACGGCGGCCACGCGCGAGCCCACGTAGACGCCATCGAGAACGGGCATCACGTCGCGCTTGGTCTTGGTGTTGACCTTCACGCTGTCGTCGACCATGTGGAAGATCGGGTGATCTTCGGGCAGGCGGCGGAGCTGGGCTTCGGGCAGCGTCTTCTGAAGCTCCGTCAGCGCCGACTTGTAGAAATACGGGGATCCCACGACGGAGTCGAACCAGACCATCCCCCCGGAAAGGATGTACTTGCGGAGCGTCTCGCGCTGCGCGTCGGTCAAGTTGAGCGAGCGGCCGCCCGAGAAATACAGCACGGGGATCTCGGCGGGCGTGGCGCTGAAGCCGTCGAGGCTGGTCGACTCCACCTTGTAGTCCATGTTGAGGTGCTTGTACGTGGCGCGCAGGAGCGACTGGCAGTCCGCGGGAACCATGTTCCAGTCGTAGACGCGCGTGACCTGGCCGTCGTCCCAGGTGTGGTCCAAATAGGAGCCCCAGATGACCTTGCCGATCATGGTGGAGGGGCTCGGCGGGCGCTTCTTTTCCGACCGACGCAAGGGCGTGGCGGGCAAGGGCAGCGGAGGCAGGGCCTCGCCGCCCTGCCGCATTTGCGGCTTCGCCTTGGGGGGCAGGCCGACGGGGCGCAGGTAGTCGTCCTCCCCGGCGGCGAAGGCCGAACTAGCGAGGCTGGCGGCCATCAGCAACAGCCCAACGTGATAGTTTTTCATGCGTCACCTCTCCTCCCCGAGCTTGCGCTCGATCTCCTCCGACAACTTACGCGCGTCGATCTCCTCCTGCGTCCACGGGCTCTCCTTGCGGATGAGCGCGATCTGGTGCTTGGCTTGCGCGAGCTGGCTCATTCCCACGTAAAGCTTCGCCAGCTCAAGCCGCAACGCGGGCGTGTAGGTCTCGTCCACGTCTGCCAGCAGCGCGCGCTGCAGGCACACAACGGCCTTTCGCGGCTGGCCATTTCCGGCCAGCGCCTGCACTTTCAGCAGATTCGTGCGCGGCGACGCGCGCTCCTCGGGAATCTCCCACTCGAGCAGGTCGAGTTCCGTCAGGGCCTCGCGGTACAGTTGCTGGCTGAGCAGGTTCTGCAACCGGAAATGTCTGCTATTATAGTCGAACAGGGCCGCCCTGTCCAACTTGGAGCCAGAGACCACGGCGGTGGGCTTAGGAACGGCCAGATACAGGTTGCGGGCGGTGGCACAATCGTCCAAGACAAGGGCGGTGTCGGCGAGGTAAATGTCGAGCAGGCGCTGCTCCCAGTCGATCAGGTCTGGGCGCCTGATGGCGCGCAGAACGTCGCGCGCCTCCTGCGGGCGGTTGAGGCAGAGGTTCAGCATCCCGCCGTAATGGAGCGCGGCCGAGGCGCGCGCCTTGGGGTCTTGGGACTTATCGAGGATCGCGCGGAAGCAGCGCTCGGCCAGCTCGTACTGCTCGTCCACCTGCTGCACGCCCAGCGCAAGCTCGTTGAAGAGCGGGACCAGGTCGGCCTCGGGGATGCGGTGGGCCGCCGCAAGGGCGCGGCTTGCGAAAGCGGCGGCCGGCGCCTCTTTGAGGAAGAAGTAATAGCCGTGGGAGATGAGCGCGTAGCCGGGCGGCTCAACACCGCAGTCCCGCTCCTGCCGCACGGCGCGGTCGAGCAGCGCCAGCGCGCGGGCGTCGTCGTTCTCGCTCTGGCCGTAGCGGGGGGCGATTCGAACCGTCTGGCGCGAGACAGCCTTGCGGCCGCCGCTGAAGGTGAGCGTGAGCGTGACGGTGCGGTCGCCCGTCGCAAAGTAGAGGTGCTCCGCCTTCGCGCCGCTCCCGCGCGTTCCGTCGCCGAACTCCCACTCGCACGCGGCGGCCTGCTCACCCTTTGGCAGCGCGGCCTCGAAGGCGAGGTCAAAGAGCGCGTGCTCGCGGATGTTGACCATGTGGCGGCACTCCCAGAGGAACTCGGCCTGCGGCGCCCCGCCGCGGCTCTGGAGCGGCCCCACGAAGGCGTACGCCGCCGGCGTGAAGGCCTCCGGGCCGATGACGGAGTGGCGCGCCTCTCCCGGCGGCACGCAGGCGGCTATGGCGAAGGAGTCTGCGCCGCTGTTCGCGTGGAGGTAGGTGAAGCGGTGCACGCCGGGCTGGAGGTTCACGGTGCCGCGCTTGCTGCCGTCGAGCCCGGCTTTGACCGGGTGCTTGCCGGGCCAGGCGGCGACCTCGCGGCCGTCGATGAAGAGAAACGACGCGTCGGTGGAGGCGGTGCAGAGCGCCGTGGCGCCGGCCCTGTCGACGCGAAGGAAGCCGTCGTAGCGGTGCAGGGTGTTGGTGTTTGGGCCAAAGGGGTTGAACGCGTCGTATACGCGCTCCGAAAAACCGCCGCTCTGAACGGCGGCCGCTTTCCAGAGGTCGTCGAACTGGGCTGCCGACGTGACCTCGCGCCCGTCGTAGGACCGCGTCAGATGGCGGAGGCCGGAGCGGTGCTCGAGCCCCGGCAGAGGCAGGGCGGCGGTTTCGGAGGGGTAGAGGTAGAGGGTCTCGCCGGCCTGGGCGTCGAAGTGAAAGCTGACACGGCTTCCGACCCGCTCAAGCAGGCCGCACGGGCGCGGCGCGCCCTGCGCGTCTGTCAAGGCAAAGCCGTTGAAACGGGCATCGAGAAACACGGTCGTGGTGGCGGTGACGGGGGCGCCGCCCGCGCCATCGACTTTCAGCTCTTTGCGGAAGTCTCCGCATGCTTCTGGCCAAGCGGCGCAGACCGGCCGCGTGAGCGCACTCAGAAGAGCGCTCAGCGCCGCACATGCGAGCGTGTATCGTCGTAGACTGATCAAAGCCCCGCCTCCCCCGTGTCGGACCCCCTTCACCTTGATGCCTGCTATTCTGCATCAAAGCGGAGGAAAGTCCAAGCACAGAAAATGCAGCGCTAGCGCGCCCTACCCCGAGCGCGCCGGGCGCACGCTCGGTTTGTTTGCACAATGGACGAGCAGACGCTCGTCCCTCCCCTGAGCGGCCGTGTTCGCGGGACGGGAGGGGGCGAGCGTCTGCTCGCCCGCGCGGTCATTCGTGTTCACAAACAAACCGTGCGTGCGCCCCTAGCGCACGCGGATCAATGTGCCGCTCGCGTAGATGAGCTGCACGGTGCCGTTGGACAGGTAGAGCAGGTGCCAGCGGCTAGAAGGCAGGTTGTTCGCGCTGAAGGTGCCCGTCCGCGCGCCCGTGCAGGTCAGGAGCGTGTAGATCCGGTGGGTGTCAAGCGCGCCCGGATCCACGATTTGCAGCGCGAGGCCGGAGAGGTCCACGCCGCCTTCGATCGCCAGCAGATCGCTCGCGCCCGAGGCCGTCACGTCGGCCACATAGGTGCCGCTCAGCGACGCGCCGGCACGCAGCGCCAGCGCGTCGGCGCCGAGCGCGCCTTCGCCAGCGGGCGAGAGCACGGTCTCCACAATGCCGTTTGTGAGCGCGCCGGCGCCGCCGATCAGGTTGGTGAGGGTGAGGCCGCCGAGGTCGAGTGTGCCGCCCGCGAGGACGACGGGCGTGCCTGTGGGCAGGGCGGCGGGGATGCCGATTTTGAGCGTGCCGTTGCTGATGGTGGTTGTTCCGGCGTAGGTGTTCGTGCCCGCGAGGGTCAGCACGCCGGCGCCGGATTTGGTGAGGCCGCCGCTGGTGTTGGGGGCGAGCGTGACGGTGTCGACGAGGGCCGTGACGATCAAGGAGCCGCCGCCCTTGAGCAGGACGGTGGGCGGGGTTGCGTAGTCGACGCCCGGCGCCGTGACGGAGATGCTGGCGACGCGGTAGGTGCCTTTGCCCGTGCCGTCGTCCTCCATGTTCGCGATGGCGGTGGCGCCGACGCCGCCGCCGGTGATGGCGACGTAGGGCTCGCCGATGTAGCCGGAGCCGGGGTTCGCCAGCGTGATGCCGAAGACGCCGTCGCCGGTGGGGGCGCGCAGGGGGGCGGGGATGGTGACGGCGTAGCCGGCGGTGTCGATCACTGCGCCGCCCGCGTAGCCGTTGAACGGGCCGTTGACGTAGACGCCCGTCATGTTAGTGGGGACGAAGACGGTCGAATTGGCGCCGGCCTGGAGCATGCCGCCGCTGAAGTTGAGGTAGGCGGTACCGCTGGCGTTGTTCTGGATCGCGTTGAGGCTCAGCTTTCCGCCGCAGAGGTTGACGATGCCGGTGGGGCTGCCGGCGCTCTGGCGGATCGTGAGGTACTTGCTGGCGCCGTAGCTTTCGAGCGCGCCGCCGCGAATGTTCAGCTCGCCCCGTCCGCCTTCATACCCGATGCCGATGTTCTGGCTGGAGTTGGCGTGGTTGACGATGCCGCCGTCAAGGGTGAAGACGCACTCGCTGCCGGTGTAGCGGGCGAGCAGCATCCACTCGGGGAAGCGGATGTAGCCGCCAGTGACGCGCACGATGCCGCGGCCCGCCGAGCTGCTGGGCCCGAGCTGGATGCGGGTGACCGTCAGGGAGCCGCTGCTCATGTTGAAGTAGCCGTAGGCGCCGCTCAGGCGACCGATACCGAAGGCTTGGTCGTTGCCGGTGGTGGGGGAGCGGACGATCTCGCCGCCGTCCAGATAGAAGGCGCCGTTGCCGCCGCTGGTGTTGCCGACGCACAGGTTGGCCACGCCGCCGTGCAGGCTGGAGCCAGCGGGCATGCGGAGGATCGCGTCGCCGGCGGAGTCCGCCACGTAAACGTTGGCTGTGCCGAGCGAGTTGCTGCCGGTTAGTTCCACCGTGCCGTTCTGGATGGTGAAGTTTCCGGTGAAGGTGTTTGTGCCCGAGAGGATCCAGCGGCCGCTGTCGGATTTGGTGACGCTGAGCGCGCTGCCGCTGCCGTTGGTGAGCGAGAAGGGGATTTCGCCACCCGCGTAGGAGGTGCCGCGCAGGGTGAGCAGCTTGGCGCCAGCTCCCGAGAACGTGAAGCCGTTTTCGAAGCGGAGCGGGCCGGTGCCCGAGGCGTTCAGCGTCGCGCCGCCCGTGGTGCCGGCGAGGTCGAGGAGGCGGTCCGTGGTATCGCCCGCGCCGAAGTAGGTCAGGCCGGCAGACGTGGTGCCAGAGCCGAGCCGGATCGTGCCGTCGGCGGCGGTGGCGGGCTGGCCCAACGAACAGGCGACGCCGACGCCACAGAGGTTGGAGACAGCCAGGGTGCCCGCGTTGATGAGCGTCGCGCCCGAGTAGGTGTTGCTGGTGCTGGAGAGCGAGACGGTGCCGATGCCGGTCTTCGTGAGCGGGCCGGTGCCGGTGATGTCGCCGAGGAGGTTGCCGACGTAGCCGGCATTGTTCCCGGTCGTGAGCGTGACCGCGCCGTTGAGGGAGACGGGGCCGGCCCAGCGGTTATGGGTGGCGGCGCTGCTTTGGGTAGCGGCGTCAAAGGTCGAGCCGTCATCAAGGTTCAGGCGCCAGAATTGCGGATTCTGGACTTGATACAGCTCAAACCTCGCGCCGCTGCGGATCGTCAGCGTGTTTGTCTCGCCGCCGTTCAGGACGGTTGAAGACTCGAGGCGCAGCGTGCCCTGCTGAACATCCATGTGGCCCGCGCCCGGCGTGACGGTGGCGCTGGTAATGCCGAACATGTTCGCGCCCACTTTCGTGAGGGTGAAGCCGCCCAGGTTCAGCGTGGGGGTGTTGTTGCGGATATCGAAGCGGTCGGTGCCGCCGAACGTCGTGTCGCCGGCCAGCGTGACCTTGTTGACGGAATTGTACTGCGAAATGGCCGAGTTGTTGACGATTGCGCCCTTGCCTCCGACGCCCGAGCCGCTGACGGTGAAGGGCTCGCCGCCGAGGTTGAGGGTGTTGGCCGCGCGGGCCGCGCCAACGTCGAGAGTCGCGCCGGGTGCGATGACGGTGCCGGCGGTGGTAGCGCCGAAGGCTTGGTTCGTCTGGGCCAGCACGATGCCGGCGTTGATATACGTGATGCCGGTGTAGGTGTTGCGGCCCGCGAGCGTCAGGACGTTGGTGCCCTCCTTGACGAGCGCGCCCGCGCCGCCGATGGCTCCGGCCAGGCACTGGGTGGCGCTGCTGGCGAAGGTCAGCGAGCCTTCGTAGATGGTGGTGGGGCCGGAGTGCGAGCAGGCGCCGTTGAGGAGCACGCTTCCGGTTCCGCTCTTGGCGAGGGCGGAGTCCACGTCGTTGTTCGCGATGGCCGCGTTGACGGTCAGGGTGTTAGACGACTCGTTGGCGAGGTCGAGCTTGCCCCCTGAGGAGAGGGGCGTCAGCGTACCGTCGCCTTCGCTGGCGCCGATCGTCAGGGCCTCCTGGCCGGCGTTGATCGCGATGCCCTGCGTGCGGAAGGTCTTGCCCGCCAGGTCAACGGTAGCGGCCGTGGTCGTACACTGCTGCAATGCGGCCACGCGGCTCTCCGTGGCGCCGGCGAGGGTGATCGGCCCGGTTTCGCCGGGCTCGGTGATCCGCGCGCTGGCCGCCGCGTCGTCCGGGATGATGGAGTCCGGGCCGCGGGCGGCGATGTTCGTCGTGGTGGAGGAGCCGGAGTAGACGCCGAGCGCGCTGCTGTAGGCGGCCAGGCCCGAGCCGTTGTAGAAGGCCCAGAAGCCGATCAGGCCGTCGGGCTGCCCGCCGATGAAGATCCGGCTGCGGTCGTCGGCGCCCAGGCCTGCGCCGCTGAAGTTGAGTTCGGCGTTGGCACCCCGCGCGAGCGAGGCGAGCGTGAGCGCCGACGTCCGTCCGCCGTCGGCCTGTGAGACGGACAGCGTGCTGCTGCCGACGCCGAGGGTGACCGCGCCCAGCGTCTCGCTGTAGTCCGCCGCGCCGCCCGGGTGGTCGAACTCGAGCGTGCCGCCGTTGAGGGTGACCGTGGCGGCGTCGCGCAGGCGGTTGGGGTGGTTATCGGCGGCCGTGCTGCTCAGGCGGAGCGTGCCGCCCGAGTTGAGGGTGAGGCCGCTCGAGGAGGCGATGGAGCCGACGGGGCCGGAGAGCACCAGCGTGCCGTTGTTCACGGTTGTGGCGCCGCTGTACGTGTTCGAGCCGCCGAGGGTCCAGGTGCTGGCGCCGTCCTTGATCAGCGTGAGGGTGTTCAGCCCGTTGTACACGGCACCGGTGATCGCGTTGCCCGCGCTGCTGCCGTCCAGCCGCAGGGTTTTGGAGTAGTTGTTCGCGAGGATGGCGGCCGTGCCGACGATCAGGTCGGCGTCGACGGGCTTAAGGGTGGTCGTGTAGGTGTTGCCGCCGCTGAGGTTCACAGAGCGGGCGGTGATGGAAGGCGTGCCGCTTAGGACGCTGGACGCCCGGGCGACCGTGAGGGTCGAGTGGCTCAGCGAGAGCTCGCCGACCAGGTGGTTGATGCCGGCGGAACCGGTGCCGACGCCGGACGCGAGGGTGCCGACGTAGCCGACGCCGACCGTGATGTCGCGCACGGTTTCGCCGACGCCGTCGTTGGCGAACTCGAGCGTGGCGTTATTCTGCAGGCGTGCGGTAAAGCGCACAAGGCTGGAGCCTGAGAGGGCGTTCGGGTGGGCGAGGGCGAGGGTGCCGTTCTGGAGCTCGGTTTCGCCAGAGTAGGTGTTGGCGGCCGACAAGATCCAGCGGCCGGAGCCGTTCTTGATGAGCTTGTTGGTGGCGGCGACACCGTTCGCATAGGCGCCGGCCAGCTCGCCGACGCCCGCCGTCGAGCCGTGTAGGTAGAGGTTCTTGGTGCCTGTTCCGGAGTAGGTTAGCGGGCTTGTGAAGGTGAGCAGGCCGTTGCCGCTCTGCTCCAGGTAGGCGTCGCCCGCGCCGATGGAGAGGTCGATGGTGCGGTCGGTCGTGTCGCCGGTGCCGATATAGGAGAGGCGTGCAGCGGTGGTGCCGGTGCCAAGGTGGATCGTGCCTGCGGCGGCGTCGGCAGGCTGGCCGAGGCTGCTGGGCTGGCCCACGTTCCGGAGCGAGGAGGCGGCGAGCGTGCCGGCGCGGATCGAGGTTTCGCCGCCGTAGGTGTTGTTCGTGCCCGTAAACCGGATGACGCCGGTGCCGATTTTTGCGACGGCGTGGGCGCCGTTCGCGTCTGAGATGACGCCGCTGACCGTGCCGGTGGTGGTGTTGCCGCCGAAGAAGCCGTCGCCCGCCCCTGTGACATCGCGGGCGAGCGTGACGTCGCCGGCCCAGACCGCGTTGCTCTCGAGGCGGAGCTGGCCGACGGACTCGCCCGTGTCGCCGCCGCTGAGGACGGCGGAGGCCTGGTGAGTCACGGCCGCGCTCGAGTAGAGCGTGGCGTTGGTGAGCACGTTGACGGTGGCGGCGGGGTTGTCGAGGCCGTTCATGATCGCCTTGCCGCCGACGCCGGTGTAGCCGAGGTTCCAGGTGCCTGTAAAGGCGGAGTAGTCGCCGTTGAGCGTGGTCGTGGAGGTGGTCGCGCCGAGGAGCACGTTGACGGTGCCGTTGCCCGCGAGGCTGGCGGAGAGGCCCGAGTAGGTGACGTTGCCGGCGTTCAGGTTGAGCGTGCCGTTATTGGTGACGCCGCCTGTGCCGAGGCCGCTGGTCTGGGTGACGGTAAGCGTGCCCTCTTCGACGGCCACGCCCCCGCTGAGTGTGTTCGCGGCGGTTAGGGTGAGGGCACCCGCGCCGATCTTGCTGAAGCTGCCTGCGCCGCTGAGCACGCCACCGTAGGCGCTGTCGGCGTTATTATTACCGACCGAGAGAGCCAGCGGGTTGCCGGCGTTGTCCGCGAGCGCGAGGTTGAAGGAGTTGGTGAGGTTGCCGAGCGTGAAGGCATGCGTGGAGACGGAGCTGTCGAAGACGATGCCTGTGGGGTTGGCGAATAGCACGTTCTGGAGCGCCAGACTATTGGCGAGGACGAGCGACCCTTGACTGACGGTGACCGGACCGGTAAAGGTGTTCGCGCCGCCGAGGACGACGGGGCCGGTGCCGGACTTGGCCAAAGGAGACGGCGAGGCGTTGTCGGCGATGACGGCGTTGACGGTCAGCGTGCCTGCGCCGATGTTGGCGAGGGCGAGCTCGCCGCCCGCGGCCGCGGCGGAAAGCGTGCCGTCGCTCTGCGCGGCGCCCAGCGTCAAGTTGGTGGCGCCGGCGGAGATGGCGGCGCGGTCGAGGAGGAGCGCTTTGCCCGCCGTGTTGACGGTCGCTTCGAAGGGGGTCGTCTGCGCAAGCGAGCGGACCACCGTGACGTCATGGCTCAGCGAGATCGGGCCGGTCGTGCCCTCCGTGGTGATACTCACGTTGCTGGTGTCGTTGCTGACGATCACGTCGCCCTTGGCGGCGATGCCCACTAAGCCGGAGACATACACGCCCAGCGTGGCGCTGTACGAGGCCGGAGAGCCGTTGACGGTGGCCCAGTCGCCGATGGGCCCGTCTGCTTGCGCGGTGATGAAGATGCGGTTGCGGTCGCTTTCGCCGAGGCCGGTGCCAGCGAAGTCGACGGTGGCGCTGCCCACGCGGGCCAGCGAGGCGAAGGTGAGCGCGCTGGTCCGGCCGCTGGCGGCCTGAGAGGCGCTGACGATGTTGCCCAGGCCGCTGATGGTGAGGGGGCCGGCGGTCTCGCTGAAATTTGCGGCGCTGGCGTCGCTCGCGAACGTGAGGGTGGCGCCGGTCATGCTGACGGGCTTGTCGTCGGGCAGGCGGTTGGCGCTGTTGGCGGCCGCCGAGTTTTCGAGGCGCAGCGTGGCGTTGGAGGCGATTGACACGCTGAGCGACTGCGCGATGGTGCCGTTGCCCGTCAGGCGCAGGGTGCCTTGGCTGACGGCTGTCGCGCCGGTGTAGGTGTTGGCGGCGGAGAAGATCCACGTGCCGGCGCCGGCCTTGATGACGCCGAGCGTGCCGAGGTCATTCCGCAGGGTGCCGCTGAATTCGGCGGTGCCGGCGGCCGAGCAGTTCAGGGTGACCGTCTTGCTGCCGGAGGAGGCGGTGCAGTTGGTTGTGAAGTTCAGGTGTCCGGTGCCGGCGTGCTCGACGACGGCGTTGTTCTTGAAATTCAGGATGCGGTCGCTGGACTCGCCCGCGCCCGTGTAGAGCAGGCGGGCGCCGCTGGCGCCGAAGGTGATGTTCGTGCCCTGCCCGAGGTTGCTGGTGGTCGAGCGCTTGTTGCCGAGGAGGGTCACGCTGAGGGTGCCGGCTGCGCCAAGGACGATGTTCTCGGTAAACAGATTGATGCCGTTGAAGACGAACGTGCCCGTGCCGGACCAGAGCTCGAACCCCGCGTTGCCGATGATGGACGGGTTGATCACGAGGGTTTTGCCAGGCGCGACGTAGTTGTCGGCGTAGTTGTTGTTGCTTGAGGTGCTGAGGCGGATTTTGCCGGTTCCGTTGATGGCGCCGCCCTGCGCGGAGTAAAGCGTGTTGGCTCCCGCGTTCTCGAGCGAGAGGTAGCCGCTGCCGATGTCGGTGACGGTGCCGGAGTTGCCTGTAATGACGAGCGTCTTGACGATGTTTGAGCCCGAGAGCGTGAGGGTGCCGAGGCCGCCGTTGGTGATCACCAGCGAGGCGGCCGTGCCTGCGGACAGATTGCCGCTGAAGACGATGTCGCCCACGCCCTGGGTGGTTAGCACCTTGCCGCCTGCGGTTCCGGCGGTCGTGGCGCCGAACACGTTGCCGGCGAACGTCAGCGTTTTGGTCGGGCTCTCGTTGCGGAAGAAATAGTTGCCGGCGGTCCGGTCGCCGCCAAGCTGGAGGGCCGCGTTAACGAGCTGGCTGTTGCCGGCGGTCGCGGTCAGGTAGTGGGTGCCGCTGCGGCCGATGATGAGCGTCTGGCCGTTAGCGCCCCCCGCTCCGAGCGTGTAGGCGGCGACATTCGCGGTGTCGAACGTGGTGCTCCCGATATTGGGGAGGCCAGCCAGGTCGAGCGTGGTGTTACCGTTTCCGTCCGAGTCAAAGGTCGCCTTTTCATTGACGTCAGAGCCCGGGAAGGGGGACGCGCTCCAGTTGGCGCTGTTCGTCCACAGGTTATCAGCTGACCCCGTCCAGGTTCCGCTGGCTGCGGAGGCCGAGTAAGCGCCAAGCAGAGCTGCCGCCACGAAGGCCACCACGGAGCGCTGACAGACCGCGATTCGTTTCATGCTAACCGACCCTCCTATTGCGCAAACCAGACCACGTTTTCGCGCGTTTATTGTGGTGCTAATAGACTACCAAAGTCATCTTTCAAACAGCAAGCGAGAGGTCGTGAAAGAATGATGAAAAAAATGAAAGCGTCATGCGGCAGGCGCAGGAGGTCGCGCTCAGCCGCGCAGAACGGCGTCGAGGAGCAGGGAGACATCGGCGGCCGTAACGGGGCGCGGGTTGCCGGCCGTGGAGCCGGAGACGAGCGTCTCGTGAACGAAGGCGTCGCGGTCGGCGACAGCCAGGCCCGCCAGCGGGTTCTGCAAGCCCATCTCCTCCAGCCAGGAGGCGACCTGGGCCTCGACGTCGAGGCCGTGGCGGGCTTTCAGGTCGGCGAGGTCCCGCTGGATGACGCCGCGGTTGAAGGCGAGCGCGGCCGGAAGGCAGAGGGCGCAGGCGAGGCCGTGCGCCACGCCGAAGCGGCCGCCGAGGGGGTGCGCCAGCCCGTGGATGACCCCCAGCCGCGCGTGCGAAAGCGCGAGCCCCGCCAGATAGCTGGCCTCCAGCATGTCGGCCGCAGCCGAGGCGTCGCCCCGGTAAAGCGGCAGGAGGGAGCGTGCGACTCGAACGAGCGCCAGCTCCGACAGCGCCCGCGTCAGCGGCGTCGCGAAGCGGCTTGTGTACGACTCGAACGCCTGTATGAAGGCGTCGAGGCCCGCCGTTGCGACCGTGGCGGGCGGCGACCCCGCCAGCAGGTCGGGGTCGAGCAGCACGCGCTTGGGCATGAAGCTGGGGTGGCGAATGGACTGCTTCAGCTGGCGGGAGGGGTCGGTGAGCACGGACACGACGGTGGCTTCCGAGCCGGTTCCAGCCGTCGTGGGAGCGGCGAGAAGCGGCATCGAGGCGGGCGGGATCTCGGCGTTGTGCGTCTGGTAGTAGGCGGCGGATTCGGGCGCGTCGACGAGGCCCGCAGCGGCTTTGGCGAGGTCGATGACGCTGCCGCCGCCCACGGCTGCGACCCAGTTCGGGCGGGTTGCGCGAAGCTCGGCGCGCAGGTCTTCGACGGCGCCGACTGTGGGCTCGCCGCCGGCGTGCTGCCACGTGCGCACGGCCATGTCAGCGGGACAGCGGTCGAGGATCGCGGCGAGCTGGCCGGAGCGCGAGAGCGACGAGCCGTAAACCAGAAGGCCCGAAGGGCCGAACGGCGCAGCGGCTTGCGCGAGCGAGCGCGCGCAGCCGGCCTTGGAAAGCGTCTGCTGCGGCAGAAGGAGGGTTTCGGGGAGGAGTGTCATGAGATGCTTTCGCGCGAGCCACTTTGTCGATAACTTCGATGCTCAGCGTTCGATGTTCGACGCTCGGCGTTCGCGCTACCCAGTCGTTTGTTCCCGCTCTGCGGGCGGCGGTCTTAGTACTGAATGATGACGGCGGCGATGACCAGCGGCTCGGCGCCGGTGTTCTCTACGCCGTGGGTTCCGCCTTTGCCGGTCAGGATGGCGTCGCCCGCCCGGATGGGAGCCCATTCGCCGCTCTCCAGAATGCGTCCCTGGCCAGACAGCACAAGGTAGATCTCATCCTCGGCCTCGTGCGTGTGCGAGCCGATCGACGCGCCGGGCTCGAGCGTCATCCGCGTGCACAGGCGCACCTTGGCGCCGAAAGCCTCAGGCTTGAACCAGTGCTCGAGTTTCACGCTGCCCGCGCCGCCGCGCATGTTGGCTCGGATATCAGGCGCCATGTCGTCGTTTCTCGTAATCATGCAGCCTCCAAGTTGAATGTGAAGAAGTTTAGCACGCGGCGGGGGCGCGCGCATCGCTTTTTTGCGCTGTATGATTGTCTTCGGGGGTGCGATAACGTAAGATACATGCCCGTCAAACAGCCGACGAAGCACATGCGAAAAACCAAAATCAAACGAATCGAGCGGATCGAGCATTTTCTTGTCCGGCTCATCCAGCAGCCGGGCGCTGACCAAGGTCACCCGTGGCCGACCCGCTTGCTGCTCGCAACCCTCAAGGGCTTTTCGATGGCTTTCACGGCGGTCGTGTCCGCGCGACTGTTCCTCTACGAGTTCGGCATTTTCCGCCGCTATCCGCTCGGGTGTCAAGTGATCAGCGTGGGGAACATCACGGCGGGCGGCACAGGCAAGACGCCGGTGGTGGAGATTTTCGCGCGCGAGCTTCAGAAGTCGGGGCGCAAGGTGGCCATCCTCAGCCGGGGCTACCGCAAGCGCGAGCTGCCGTGGTACCTGAGGCTGTTCCGCGAGAACATCGAGCCGCCGCGGGTGGTGAGTGACGGCAAGCGGCTGCTTCTCGACAGCGAAATGGGCGGCGACGAGCCCTACATGCTGGCCAGCAACCTGCCTGGCGTGGTGGTGCTGGTCGATAAGAACCGCGTCAAGAGCGGCCGCTTTGCGGTCAAGCGATTCGGCTGCGACACCCTGATTCTCGACGATGGGTTCCAGTACCTGAAGCTGCGGCACCGCCTGGAGATCGTGCTGGTCGACAAGACCAACCCGTTCGGCAACGAGCACATGCTGCCGCGCGGCGTCCTGCGCGAGCCCGTCCGCAACATCCGGCGGGCCGACTTCATCTTCATCACTAAGTCCGACGGCAACACCGAGGCGCTGCGCGCCCGCATCCGGGAGCTGAACGCGACGGCCGAGATCATCGAGTGCCGCCACCGGCCGCGCTACTTGCAGAACGTCTTCACGGCGGAGCACGTTCCGCTCGAGTGGCTCAAGGGGCGCACGGTGACGTCCCTGTCCGGAATCGCCGTGCCCCAGAGCTTTGAGAACTCGCTTCGCGCGATGGGGGCCAAGGTGATCTACTGTGAGCGGTATGCGGACCACCACCGGTACAACCCGCAGGAGATCATCGACGCCCTGAACAAGGCCGCCGACTTGCATGCGGACGCGCTGCTGACGACCGAGAAGGACGCCGTCCGCTTCCCGCGCCTCGAGTCCACGCCCGTGCCGGCCTACTATC
Organism: uncultured Lentisphaeraceae bacterium; assembly: GCA_964386865.1. Lineage (GTDB taxonomy): Bacteria > Verrucomicrobiota > Kiritimatiellia > RFP12 > UBA1067 > CAYLUN01. The sequence continues at coordinate 33,078 of CAYLUN010000042.1, forward strand.
TGCGCGTCGACATCGAGCTGCTGAGCGGCGCGGAGAATTTTCACGAGGCGGTCGAGCACATCTGCCTGCGGCGGCAAGCCAAGAAGGAGACGCGTGCAAAAAGGGCTTAGGCAGTCGAAGCATGAGCCGATTCTGAAGTCGGTGGCGGTGGTGGGCCTCATGACCGGCCTGAGCCGCATTCTGGGGCTGGTCCGCGAGTGGCTCATGGCGTACTTTTTTGGAACCTCCCTGCAGAAGTCCGCCTTTGACGTGGCGTTCCGCATTCCGAACCTGTTCCGCCGGCTCTTCGGCGAGGGCGCGCTTTCGGCCGCGTTTATCCCGGTCTACACCGAGACGCTGAAGAACGAGGGCCCCGAGGCGGCGAATGGGCTGGCCAGCCGCATCGCAGGCTTTCTCGTTGCCGTACTGGGAAGCGTCACGGCGGTCGGCATCCTGCTGACGCTGGGCCTGCAGCATGTGCTGGCGCATAACGCGCGAGCGGAGGCCGTCTATCCGTTGCTGTGCATCACGCTGCCTTACGCGCCGCTGATCTGCCTCGCCGCGCTAGCGATCGGCATCCTGAACACCTTGCGGCAATTCGCCCTGCCCGCGCTGGTTCCGATCTTCTTGAACCTGGTCTGGATTCTCGCGCTCGTGGGTATATGCCCGTTCGTAGCCGACGATCTGGATGTGCGCATCCGGATTGTCGCGTGGTCGACGCTGGCGGCCGGCTTCGTGCAGGTGGGCGTATTGTTGCCTGCGCTGCGCAAGGCCGGCGTACCGCTGCGCGTGCGCCTGGACTGGCGCAACGACGCGCTCGTGAGCAAGGTGCTGCGCCTCTCGCTGCCCATGGCGGTCGGCATGGGCGCGGTGCAGATCAATCTGTTCGTTGACGGTCTGCTTGCGCTTTATGCTGGCACGTGGGGGCCCTCCGCGATGGAGTATGCGGAGCGCATCACGTATCTGCCGATGGGGCTTGTGGGCACAGCTTTCGCGACGGTTCTGCTGCCGACCTTCGCCAAGCATGCGGCCGATGGCGACTACGGCACCTTGCGCGCCACGCTGGAGCGCGCCCTGCGAACGCTCGCGGTGATCATGCTGCCGATGTCGGTGGGTCTGTTCGCGCTGGCCCTGCCGATCATCAACCTGATCTACACGTGGAAGTCTGGCCGGTTTGACGCGCAGTCCGCGCTGTACTCGTCGCGCGCGCTGATGGGCTACGCGCCGGGCCTTCTGGTATTCAGTTTTTACAAGGCGCTGACGCCCGCCTTCTACGCGCTGAAGGATATGCGCACGCCGCTGCGGTGCAGCGTGGTGTGCGTGGTGCTCAACCTCGTGCTGAACCTGATCTTCGTGTTCACCTGGCCGGACGGCTGGAAGCACGTGGGGCTGGCGGTGGCGACGGTGTTGAGCAGCTTCGTGAACTGCGCGATGCTGGCGCGCGCCTTGCACACACGCTTCGGTGCGCCCCGGTTCAGCGCGGTGATGCCGACCGTGCTGCGGCTCACCGCGATTGCCCTGGTCATGGGGGCGGTTGCGTATCTGGCCGAAGGCCGGATCACCCGCCTGCTTGAGGCGGCGGAATGGCCCTACAAGGCGCGCGAGCTGGCGGCGGTGTCGGGCGCCATGGCGGCGGGCGCGGCGGTTTATGGCGTGTTGTTGCGGGTGACGTGTCGGAACGCGCTGAGCGAGGTGCTCGATGACGTGCGCCTGCGCAGGAGGCGCGGCGGAAGCAAGGGCGGGGGGTAGCGTATGTTGTTCGTAGTGGCATGCGGCGGCACAGGTGGGCACGTGTTCCCGGGTCTCGCCGTGGCGCGCGAGCTGAAGCGGCGCGGCCGCGAGGTCGACGTCTGGTTTTCGGGGCGCGACATCGAAGCGTCCGCGCTCGGCGACTGGGACGGGCGGGTCTTTTCGACGGGCGCGCGCCCGCTTTCCGTGCGAACCCTGCCGCGGGCCGTCCGGTCGCTCTTTCGGTGCTCGGCGGAATTGACGCGCCGGCGGCCGGCGGTGGTGCTGGCTATGGGCAGCTACGCGAGCCTGCCGCCGGCGGCGGCCGCCAAGCTGCACCGCGTGCCGATCGTGCTGCACGAGGCCAACGCCGTGCCGGGCAAGGCCGTCGACGTGCTGTCGCGCTATGCCGCGCTCACCGCCACGAGCTTCGAAGAGACCGCGAAGTGGCTGCCTGGCCGGAAGGTATGCCTGACCGGGCTGCCCGTGCGGAGCGAGCTGGCCGGACAGCCGCGGTTCGACGACGTCCCGGCGGGCGTTTTCACCGTGTTCGTCACCGGCGGCAGCCAGGGCGCGCGCCGCGTGAACCAGCTGGCCTCTCAGGCCCTGTGCCTGCTCAGGCAGGCCGGCGTGCACGACTTCTTTGTGATCCACCAGACGGGCGTGGCGGACGAGGCGCGCGTGCGCGAGGCGTACGTGGCGGGGGGGGTAAGCGCGAAGGTCTGCGCCTTCATGGCCGAGATGGGGCGAGCCTATGCGACCGCGGATTTGGTGGTCTGCCGGGCTGGGGCGTCAACCTGCTTCGAGCTGTGCCTGGTGGGGCGTCCCGCGCTGCTGATCCCGCTGCCCTCGGCCGTGCGCAACCACCAGCACCTGAATGCGGCGGCGCTGGTGCGCAGCGGCGGCGCGGACGAGGGCATTCAGAGCGAGCTGACGGCCCGATCGCTGATGCGCTACGTGCTGAACAAAAAGGAGAGCCCGCTGGCTCTCGCGCGGATGCGGCAGGCGCTCTCGGCGCTCGCCGTGCCGGACGCGGCGAGCCGGGTGGCCGACGAACTGGAGCGTGTGGCCGGGGCCTAAGGCGTCTTCGCGTCCGCCTCGTGCGAGTTTCGCTGCAGGTTCAGCAGCTGGCTCGCGAACATCTGGAAGAAGAGCTCCTGGAGGACTTCGCGGCCGTCGCGGTTGATGCGCTGCAGCGCGGCGATTTCGTTCGTCTGGATGCGCAGCGACGCCGTCAGCTGCCCGTCGTCGCCCGGACAGATGCCGAACGACGCTCCGTCGCCGGCGGCCGGGAACACCCTCAGGTGCTCGGGCCTCACGCCTGGCATGATGGTGACCAGGTGCTTCAGCAGGGCGGTGCTGTTCAAGAGGGAGCCCTGGTAGAGGTTTTGGGTGAGGGCCGGATCCTGCACGCCGAGGCGGCGGCGCAGGGTGATCGGCTTCTCCGCAAAGGTCAGGTTCGCAAGCGCGCCGTCGAGCGCGTTCGTAGGGCCGAGGAGCGTGACCAGGCAGCCGTCCTTGACCGTGGCCTCGAGCACCGCATCCTTGAGGAAAAGGGACATCAGCGTAAACGCGAGGGAGGGCTCCGCTTTCTTGCCGCTGGACGCGCCTAGGGCGGCCGGCGGATGGAAGACGAATCCGTAGCTCTCGATTTCGGCGCCGGCGGCTCGTCGGGGCTGCCCGCGCTTCAGCTCGATGCCCTCGTCCATTTTCGCGCCGTCCAGCGTGCGGAGCGCCGCGGAGACCGACGCCGCGTTGGTGACGGGCTCGACATGCACGAGGCAGATGCCGCGCGCGTCGAGGGTGGGCGCGAGGTAGAGCAGGCGCTCGCCGCTGAAAACGCCGGGCGGAACGTGGTCGGCGGCGGGGCGCAGCAGCTTGAAGCGGGCCTTGCCAAGGTAGTCATCCCACAGCTCGGGCCGGCCGCAGGCCGACACCGACGTGAAGAACGCGCCGTCGGGCGCGCCGTTCCAGAGACGGTCGGACGGGGCGCGCAAAGCCCGCGCGAGCGCCGCGAGGGCCGAGTTCGCCAGCGGCTTGCCCCGCAGCATGACCGCGATGGCTTGGCCGTCGAGCGTAAGGGAAAACGTCAGCGTCTCGAAGTCGCGCACGAAGTGGTCCAGGTTGAACAGCGAGGCGGCCTGCTCCGTGCGGGAGCCGAGCACGTCGGCGAGGCGCTGAGGGTTGACCAGAATGCGCAGCGTGCCGGGGACGTTCTGGGCGGGCGCGTCCATGAGGCGGGCGCGGTTCTCCCATGCCCAGCGAAGCGCCTCCGCCGATGTGGAGGTGAGCGCGTAGCGGCCGGACACGGCCAGGACGACGCGCGGGGGGAGGTTTGTGCTCGAGGGCTTCTCGTAGCTGGTGAACGGCCCGCTTTCGCGTCTTGACGCATAGGCGGCTCCAAGCAGGTCATACACGGCGGTCTCGCTGGCAGCGAGGGGCACGAACGCCACATTCGCGGGGTTGGTGTCGCTGCGCGGCAACGCGGGGTCGATCGTCTGGACGACGCGCAGCAGGTCGTTAGGGGACACGACTGCAAGGGAGGGCAGCGCGAGCGCTTCGGACAAGAGCGCGCCGACCATGTCCGAGGCGGCGGGGAGGTCGGCGACCCGGCTGAACGCGGAGACGCCATAGAGGACGGACTGATAGCTGTCGGCTTCGAGGACGCCGACGAACAGCCGCTCGGCGTGAGCCGCGGGCGAGGCCAGAGCAAGCGCGACCGCCTGAACGCGCAGAAGACGGCTGATGCGGGTCACGTGGTTCTCCTCGCTTACTGCTTCCGGACCGGCGTTGGGTGATAGAACATCATCACGATCATCTTCAGGTGATCGATGAGGTCGAGGTCGCTGACTGGATCTCTCGAGCCCGCCGTCTTGTTTTGAATATTGGCGGACACATAGAAGAACTCGCCCTCTTCCACGTTCTTGTCTTTCACCGCCTCTTGCTTGACAAAGAGGCCGCGGTCGACGAGCGTTTGGAACAGCAAGTTGGCCTCTTCCCGGGGGATTGTGACGCGCGACTCGCGGATGTCGGCCCACTGAGCGTTGTTGACGTCATGGGCGTAGGGGTTGCCGACGAGCGGACTGGAACCCTCGCGCACCGTGATGATTCCGCTTCCGTCGATCCGCACGCGGACGCGTTGCGTGTGAGGCCCGATCGTGTACTGCCTGATCTCGACCCAGTTCAGGCCCGACTCCTTGACCTCGAACTTCGGGTTCGTCATGGGGTTCTGGCAGCCAGCGAGCAGGATCGTCGCGCAGCAGCCAAGGGCAAGTTTGACATGTCTCATAGCCGTATAATGCCGGGAATCGCCCCGCTGGGCAAGGCAGAAGTGTGCGCATCCGGTGGGTGGGGAAATGCCGGTGCGTCGACCTACAACTCGGGCACGGGCGGCACGACCAGCGGCATCCACTTGGCGGGGGGCGGCAGCCCGTCCTCGGGAGCGGCCGTGTTTCGGAGGGCCGTATCCACGAAGGCGACTGCGCGAAGGCCCTCATCAATCCGGGCGAAACAAAGCCCTCCGTCGCGCTGGGCGGCCTTCTTCGGGGCATCTAGGAAGGCGGCGAACGACCGGTACGATTCGGCGAGAGCTGCGATGTAGGCCGCGTTGTTGCCGTAAGGGCTGGGCGACACGGGCGGCGGCGGGTCGCCGGCGGGCGTGCCGCCCGTAAAGGTCTGCTGGGAGCCGTCCGGAGCGCGCAGCGTCAGCGCGTCGGGCTGGGCCTGTGACCACAATACGGCGCCCTTGTCCCCGTAGACCTCGAGCGCGAGCCCCTGCCGGGCACCTGTCGCGATTTGGCTGCACAGGAAGGCGCCGCGCGCGCCGCCGGTGAAGCGAACGAGGACGCTGCTGTCGTCGTCGAGCACGCGGCCGGCGACTGTGGCGCGCGTGTCGGCGCACAGCTCGCTGACGCAGAGCCCGGTGACCCACTCCGTCAGGTAGAGGCAGTGCACGCCCAGATCGATGAGGCTGCCGGCAGGGCCGCACCGGCGCGGGTCCGCACGCCAGCCGGCCTGCTTGTTGCCCGCCGTCTCGAGGCGCTGGGCCATCCAGCCGAGTTCGAACGACGCGACGACCTTGCGGACGTTGCCGACGGCTTTGTCAGCCTGGATCAGCGCTTTCGCGCGCTGGAGCATGGGGTAACCCGCATAGACAAAGGCAATGCCGTACGCCAGCCCGCAGCTCTGCTGCTTGCGGGTGAGGTTGAGCGCCTCGTCCATGTTACAGGTGAACGGCTTCTCGCTGAACACCGGGAAGTTCGCGTCGATGGACGACATGGCCACCGGATAGTGCATCGTGTTCGGGGCCAGAACGGTCACAAAATCCATCCGCTCGCTCGCCGGCAGAGTGGCTTCGCGGCGGAACATGTCGCGGTACGTCCCATAGGAGCGCTTGGGCGGAAGGTTCAGCATTTTTCCGGTCTCGAACGAGCTGTGCCGGGTTGACCCGAATGCTCCGCAAACGAGTTCTACGCTGCCACTCTGCTCGATCGCCGCACGGTGGATGCTGCCCATGAACGATTCGGCCCCGCCGCCGACCATGCCGACACGTGTTTTCTTACTCATGCAATCACCCGAAACTTTCCAGAAACAACCCAGTCGCGTTCTGATTATGTTATAGTTTAAAGCAGAGCCTGAAGCAGAAGCAACACAAAAAGCGCGACTAGGCTTAATTTGTCACAGCTCCTGCAGGTTCAGGATACCGAACGCGGTCGCCAGGATGAGCTCATCGTCACCGTGCCCCTGCCAGTAGCCGCCGTTGGGGTCGCGCCGCTGGGCGTTGATCAGGCTTTGGGCCACGTCGCGCCGCCAGTCGAGCGCGACGCCGTCGCGCAGCAGGGCGCCGTTGCCGACGCGGTTGATCAGGCGGATGTCGAACCAGTTGCAGTAGGGGGGTCGACGGGAGAGCGCTTGCGGGTTAGCCGCCAACGCCCGGAGCGTGTGATCGGTCAGTTGATCGGAGGACGGCGGTCTCGTAGCGATTCCCGCCAGCCGGCGAGCGTCATCCCACACGTCGCGCCTGCAAAACGGCGCGTTGGTCGGCTGCACGTAGGCCTGGGACTCGCGGAAGAGCCGGCTCGCGAGATTCGTGCGCGTCGGCCAGTCTGAGACCACGCTGAGCAGGGCGATTATCCGCCAGGCGCGGTCATTGTCGGGGATCGCCTCCACCGGCGGGTGGCCGTCGAGCCAGACGGCGGCGCGGGCGATTGCGTCCGAATGCTGGCTTGCGCGGGCGGTCAGCGCGAGCAGGGCGACGGAGGTCCGCCAGGTGCGGCTGGTCTCTGAACCCCACGAGCCATCAGGGTTCTGACGCTCGGCAAGCCACGCCGTCGCGAGGTCGACGGCGTGGTTCAGCTCCTGGCGCGTCGAGACGTCCAGGGCCGCGCCGGGTTGGCGTATCGGGGTTACGCCGAGCTGGGCGTGTACCGCCAGGGCGGCTCCAAGACACGCGACCCAAAAAGCGTTCGGCATGGACAGAACGCATGGCATCGTCTATTCTCCTTCCCTCGTTTTGCGAGTAGGATAGCCTTTCGAAGGGCAAAAAGAAAGCGAATGTCTTGTGGGTATGTCTTCGTCGATCACTGAGGGCGCTTCGCAGGCGCCGCGCGGCCGTGGCTTGAGCCTGTTGTCAGGGGGGCTCGACAGCCAGCTCGCGATCTGCGTGTTGCGGGAGCAGGGGCTGCACGTCGAGGCCGTCGTATTCGCGAGCCCGTTCTTCAAAATCGATGCGGCGAAACGGGCCGCCGAGAACCTGAAGGTTCCGCTGCACGTGGTGTCGTTCACGACGGACATTCTGGAATTGGTGAAGCATCCCCGCCACGGGTTTGGCGGCGCGCTGAACCCGTGCATCGACTGCCACGCGCGCATGATCCGCCGCGCGGGCGAGCTGATGGGGGAGAAGGGCTTTGACTTCGTGTCCACGGGCGAGGTCCTCAACCAGCGGCCGATGTCGCAGACGAGGCGCTCGCTCGAGACAGTCGCGAAAGACGCGGGGCTAGACGGGCGCCTGCTTCGGCCGCTGTGCGCGCAGCTGCTGGAGCCTACGCGGGTCGAGCTGGAGGGCCTGGTCGACCGCGCGCGCCTGCTCGGCCTGAACGGACGCTCGCGCAAGCCGCAGATGGAGCTGGCCAAGAGCTACGGGGTCGAGGAGTACCCCTCTCCGGCGGGCGGGTGCCTGCTGACGGAGAAAGGGTTCTGCCGCAAGCTGGCGGATCTGAAGAGCCACGAGGGCTTGGACGATGAGCGTCTGTCCTGGCTCTTGCTGTACGGCCGGCATTTCCGCCTGCCAAGCGGCGCGAAGTGCGCGGCCGGCAGGGACGCTCGCGATAACGCGGCGCTAAAGAAGATGGCGCGCGACGGCGACGTGCTGCTTCACACCGTCAACGTCCCCGGGCCGACAACGCTAATCCCCGGCGGCGGGAGCGAGGCCGATGTCGCGCTGGCGGCGGGCATTTGCGCGGCGTACGGGGACCACGGAGCCCGGGGCGAAGTGGTGGTCCGCATCGTCCGCGGCCCGGTCGCCGAGGAGCGGCCAGTTGCCCCCCTGCCCAAAGAGCAGTTCCAGAGCTGGATGCTCTGAGCCTGCTTGGTCGCCCGCCGCTCGCTCGGCGAGCGATGTCAGCCTTTCAAGAACACGTAAAGAAGGCCGGCGATCACCAACAGCAGCAGGACGATCACAGCGATCCAGATGCGGTTCGAGTTCGATTTCTTGACAAACACTTTCGGCGTCTCGAGGTTCCGCTTCTGAGGGATGATGATCGTCGTGCGCGGGATAGAGTTGGGCTCGAGAAGTGCAGTCTGCGGGACGTCCTCGCCTTCGATCATGATGGGGATCTCGCCGACCTGAACGATGTCGTTGCGAAAGAGGGGCTTCTCTTTCACGAGCTCGGCGTTGACTTTCGTGCCGTTGGTCGAGCCCAGGTCGCGGAGCAGCAGCCCCTTGTCACTCTTCTCGATTTCGCAGTGGGTTCCCGACACTGAACCATCCTGAAGGATCCAGTCGTTCCCCTCTCTGCGCCCGATCCGCGTGAGAGGCAGTTCAAGCGATATGCGCTGACCCTTCAGCGGCCCGTCCATTACAGTCAAACATGCCATAATTCAACACCTCTATTCACGATCAATGCTATAAGTTTAATAAGGCTTAGGGCTTATGTCAACGACGAGCTATCATTTCTTATCAACGATCACCCGCATAGCCCATTTGCTGGAGGAGCCAGAAGTTCTTCATCCAGTCCTTCTCAACCTTGACCCAAAGCTCGAGCTGAACCTTGACCCCGTAAATATCGGACAGCTCGGGCTCCGCGCATTCGCGCACGTACTTCAACGTGCGGCCTTTGGGGCCGATCACGATGCCCTTCTGGGAGGCGCGGAGGACGAAGATCGTGGCTGAAACCGACCAGGCTTTGGGCGTCTCGTCGATCGCGTCAATCCGGATACCCAGCTCGTGGGGCAGCTCGTCGTGCAGGCGTGCGAGAAACTTCTCGCGGATCACATCGGCGATCGCCAATTTGCGCGGGTAGTCGGTCACGATGTCTTCGGGGAAGAGGTAGCTGTCCGAGGGCTGAGCCAGCGCGAACAGGCGGTCGATGAGCTCCACGGCGCCCGCCGGGTGGATGGCGGATGTCTTGACCCATGTGGCCTCGCGCTGGATCTGCTTCTCCTTCTGGATGCTCTGCCACAGGTCGAGAAAGGCGGCTTCGTAAAAGGGCGAGGCGTCGGACTTGTTGAGCGCGAAAACGACCGGCTGCTCGGCGAAAAGGGCCCGCCGCATCCAACCGTCATCCTCGAGGTGCGGGCGGCTGTTCCCGTCGAACACGATGAGCAGGACATCCACGCCCGCGGAAGCCTGCCGGGCCATCCGGTTCATCAGCGTTCCGAGCGTGCTTTCAGACTTGTGCAGCCCGGGCGTGTCGAGAAAGACCAGCTGCCCCCGATCCTCGGTGAGGATTCCGCGAATCGTGTTGCGCGTGGTCTGCACCACGGGGCTGACGATGCTGATCTTCTCGCCCACCATGCGGTTGAGCAGCGTGGACTTGCCAGAGTTGGTGCGGCCGACGATGCCGACTACGGCGCAGCGTCGTCCGCCGGGTGCGGGAATAGGTTCGCTCATGGTGCGGCTCCGTTGTTGTGGCCGTTGGCGTGCGGGCCGGCGGCGAAGTAGGCGGTTTGCCCGGTCAGGTCGAGGACTGCTCGCCAGAGGTCGCTGTTGAGGTTGACCTTCTGCCGCTCGATGGTGGCCAGGCGGATCGGAACCAGCGTGTACCAATCGCCCTGGTTGCCGACGACGCAATTCGTGCGCCCGGCCATCGCCGCGTGGACGGCGTTGCGCGCGAGCATGTAGCAGCGGATCGCGTCTGTGCCCTTCGCCGGGACGCTGCGAATGGTGTAGCTGGGGTCGAAATACTTGACGGACGCCTCGCGCTTCGCCGCCTTAAAGTGCCCGGTGATGCGCTGCCGCAGATACTCGCCGATGTCCTTCTTGAGCACGTTTCCGGAGGCGTCTCTGCGCTCGGGCTCATCGGCGATGTGCCGCTGTCCAGCCCCCTCGGCGACGACGACCACCGCGTGGTCCTTGCCGGAGTCGAAGCGCCGCTCGAGGGAGGCCAGCAGCCCGTGGGCGCCGTCCAGTTCGAAATCAAGCTCGGGGATCAGGCAGAAGTTCACCACGGGGTTGGCCAGCGTGGCGTAGGCGGCAATGAAGCCCGAGTCGCGGCCCATGAGCTTGACGAGCCCGATGCCGTTGAAGGTCCCTTTGGCCTCGGTGTGGGCCGCCTGAATGATCGGCGTGGACTCGCAGACCGCGGTCTCAAAGCCGAAGCTGCGACCCACGAAATGCAGGTCGTTGTCGATGGTCTTAGGGATGCCGATCACGCTGATGGCGAGGCGCCGCCGCTTGCACTCCTCTGAGATGTCGCGCGCGCCGCGCAGCGAGCCGTCCCCGCCAATGCAGAACAGCAGGTTGATGTTCATGCGGGCTAGCGTGTCGACGATCTCGCCTGTGTCCTGCTGCCCGCGAGAAGAGCCCAGTATGGTGCCGCCGTTCTCATGAATGGTGTCGACCGTGTCGGTGTCGAGCAAGAGCGGCTCGTAGCCGAAGCGGGGAATCAGGCCCGCGTAGCCGTAGCGGATGCCGTAGATCGTGCGGATGCCGTAGTCGCAGGTCAAAATCTCAACCAGCCCCTTGATGACATGGTTGAGGCCGGGGCACAGCCCCCCTGCGGTGACGATCCCGACGCGGCTCCAGGAGGGGTCGTGGAAGATCTTGTGGTGGGGCCCGGCGCGCTCGAACGACGGCGTGTGGCCGAGGCGCTCGGTCGCGAGCCGCAGCTGCGTGACGTTCTCGGTGATCAGGATGCGCTCGTCGTCCTCGATGAAGTCGCGGTTGCGTATGGGTGATTCAATCTTGCACTCGCCGAGACGCTCCACGTTGAGCGTGTATTCGGTCGGTTCAGAGAAGATTTTTTCGATGATCGTCAACGAAGCGCCTCCTTTCAAGCAGCGATTGGTGAGAGTATACGTCGATTCGCCACCAAGGTCAATTGACACAAGCCCCGTTTTTTGATTAACTTCACCCTCATTTGACGACTATTGGACCATAGCTCAGTCGGTAGAGCACGACACTTTTAATGTTGGGGTCGTGGGTTCGAATCCCACTGGTCCAACCATCTTACGGTTGATAAAAAATACGGTTCAAAACGGGTGTGATGTTTGCGCTGGGGGGCGAAGCTGCGCTGAGCCGCACCTGATCCGCCGCCGCCTTGTCGGCCGTGACCTTGTCCGTAGCAGCCGCTTGATCCGCAGCGGCTTTGTCTGCAATCGCTTCCGATCCGCCTCCCTCCACGTCTCCGACGGCTCGAAGCGGACGCGTGGCAGCGGCAGCCTGCGTCCGGTTATGTCGTAGTGGGTCATGGGATTCTCCTGATGATTTTTGGACAGGATGACAGGATGGAATAGGATGGGGTCGTCCCACACTTAATCGGGTACGCGTAGTCGCCCTGCCTTAGTCGGATTGTCCGCGCGCTTGACGCTCGTGGTGAAGAACCTGCCGGGCGCGGGAGCGGATGTCAAGTGGGGGAGTTCGTCCAAGGCGTTCTCCAAGGCCGAGCTGGAGGCGGGCGTGAACCTGGCCGACGCGTTCCTGGACAATCCGTTTTCGGCGCCGTTCGCCGCGCTGGAGCGCGTTGTGGCGGACAAGCAAAGCCGCGAAACGCGGGCGATCAAAGGCCTGATCACGAATTTCCGCGGCCTGGAGGCTGACTTTCCGGGCGATGCTGAGTTCGCCCGCGCGCTGGGCACGCTGAGGAGCAAGATGATGGAGCGCTGCGCGCAGGATGCGGCGCAGGCGCGTGCCGCGGTCAAGCCGGTGACCCACACGATCGAAATCAATTCGCGGTGAACGGGCGCGGCATCGGTACCGAACCGTAGGCGGTTAGCCGACTGCTTGTGACGGGCGGGCAGCGTGCTCTTTTTCTTAGAGATGAATTGACCCCGCTGAACCCAGCACATCCCTTACCTTACGCGCAAGGTCGTCGCGCGTGAAGGGCTTCGCGATGAAAGCAATGTTCTGTTCCAGCACGCCGCGCTCGGCGATCACGTCCGCCGTGTAGCCTGACATGAACAACACCTTGATGCCTGGCTTGACGGCGTTAATTCGCTGCGCCAGTTGTTGGCCGTCCATTCCGGGCAAAACTACGTCCGTCAATAACAGATGGATTTCGCTAGGGGTTCGGCTAATCAGCGCGAGGGCCTCTCCAGGAGTCTCCGCTTCCAGAACATTATACCCATAGGTTCTCAGGAACAGACTGCAGACCCTGCGAAGCGAGTGCTCATCCTCTACCAGCAGAACGGTTTCCCCTCGGCTTTGGGGAAGATCCTCCTTACGCAAGACAGTTTTCGCGGCGACCTCGGCGGAAACTTGCGGCAAATGGATTCTGAAAGTTGCCCCTTTGCCTGACTCGCTGTCGACGCAGATGAAGCCGTTGTTCTGTTTGACGATGCCGTACACGGTGGCTAGCCCCAGACCCGTGCCCTTGCCCATCCCCATTCCCTTGGTGGTGAAGAACGGCTCGAATATTTGCGCCATCGTCTCCGGATTCATGCCGCAGCCATCGTCGCTGACCGTCAGACACACATACGCACCGGGAAGAGCGTCTATGTGCTTCATGCAGTACTCCGCCGTTATGTTGATGTTTTGGGTTTGCATGGTGATTCTGCCTGCACCTCCGATGGCGTCCCGCGCGTTGAGGCACAAATTGGCGAGTATCTGGTCAACCTGAGACGGGTCGATCCTGACCGGGTGGAGGTTTGCGCCGGGTTGCCACCCCAGATTGACGTCCTCGCCGATCAGCCTCCGCAACAGTTTGAGCATGCCAGCCACGGCGTCGTTGACATCCAAGACCTTGGGCTTGA